>DANY01000007.1 GCA_002501655.1 Methanoculleus sp. UBA303 | reverse complement strand
CTGAACCACCTGAGAAAGGTAGCCGGTGATTCCGTGGTGCCACGGATAATCGGTAGGGGCCGCGTGAACCGGCCCGTGCGAATAAGGACATCTTTTGAACCATCAACCTTCGCACCGATGAAAGTGCAGCCCTGTGCCCCGCAAGGGGCCCCAGCTGCAAGCCCCCTCCGTTAGGGGGGGGTAGTTGACTCGATGTGGTCGTCCCGTCCATCCCCGGACAGGGGTTCTCCGACCGAAAGCCCATGACCACCGACGACATCGCCGATCTCTTCGCCGGACTGATGATAGACGGGCTGGGATACGGGAAATTCGTCGCGGCCGGCGGCGACGCCGGGACCCTGATCGCCCAATCCCTCGCCGACCGCCACGCCGACGCCCTGATCGGCATCCACCTGACCGATGTCGGCTACCCGGACCAGACGACGGATTTTTCGACCCTTACCGAGCCCGAGATCGAATTCGCGAACTACATTGGGCAATGGTGGATGAACGAAGGCGCCTTCAACATGGTCCAGTCGACCAAACCGCAGAGCCTCGCCTACGGACTGGCCGATTCGCCGGCAGGCCTCGCGGCTTGGATCATGAGTTTCATGGCCTCGGGCACGACCGGCGAGGAGTTTGAGACGCGGTTCAGCCGGGACGAGCTGCTCACGAACATCACGATCTACTGGGTCACGCAGACGATCGGCTCGTCTCTCCGCAGGTACTACCTCGACGCTCACGCTCCTTCCCATCCCTGGCAGCGCACCCCGGTTCCGGCAGCCGTCGCCCACCCTCCCCGGGACGCTCCGCTGCCCCGTGAATGGGCCGAGCGCAGGGTGAACCTTGAGCACTTCACCGAGCTCCCTCGCGGCGGACACTTCGCGGCCTGGGAGGAGCCTCTCCTCTACGCAGGGGACGTGCGGGAGTTCGTCGGGAAACTGCGCAACCCTTAGGAACCCCTGCCGGGCGGCTGTGTCGCACCCCGCGTTCCCGGCCTGATTACCCCCGGTTTTCACGCCAATATGCGGCAACCGCGGGAAAGCGGATGGTCAACCATATATGGCTTCGGCATTAAACGTATGAATGTGAAATCGGCGGTACTGGGTGGCGGTCTCACCGGGATTACGCTGGCCCGCCTACTCCACGAAAAGGGCGACGACGTGACCGTCCTTGAACAGAGTGAGAAGATCGGGGGCCTCTGCCGCTCGCAGACCGAAGCGGGTTTCACGTTTGATGTCGGCGGCTCGCATATCATATTCTCCCGCGATACTGAGGTCCTCTCCTTCATGCTCTCGGTCCTCGGCGGGAACGCCGACCGGCGGAAGCGGAATACGAAGATCCTGTACAAGGGCCGCTACGTCAAATACCCCTTCGAGAACGGTCTTGCGGATCTGCCCGCGGAGGACCGCTTCTTCTGCATCAACGAGTTCATAAAGAACCTCATCACCGTCGAGAAGGGCGAGATCCCGCCGCCCACAAACTTTGCCGAATGGATCACCTACACGTTCGGCCGGGGCATCGCCGAGTGCTACATGGTCCCCTACAACGAGAAGATCTGGAACTACCCGGCCAACCGGATGTCGCACCACTGGGTGGAGGGGCGTATTCCCCGCCCGCCGGTCGAGGATATCATCAAATCGGCCATCGGGATCGAGACCGAGGGCTACGTCCACCAGGCAGTCTTCTCCTACCCGGTGACGGGCGGTATCGAGGCGGTTGTCCGCGGGATTGCCGAGCCGGTGCTCCCCTCCATCCGGACCGGGTTCTCTGTCGCGTCCATCCGGGATGAGGACGGTGGGTTTGCCGTCAGCGACGGCAGAGAGACCGTCCATGCAGACCGCCTTATATCGACGATTCCCCTCCAGAACCTGCTCCCCTGTCTTTCAGACGTCCCGGCCGACGTGCAGAAGGCGTGCGACGCCCTCCGGTACAACTCGCTCTGCTCGGTCTTCATCGGCCTCGCGGGTGAAGTCCCCGATATATCGTGGCTCTACGTCCCTGACCCGGAGACCGGCCTCTTCAACCGGATATCGTTCCCCTCAAACTACAGTACAAAAGTCGCCCCAAAGGATCACTCCTCGATCCTCGCCGAGATCACCTACAACGACGGTGATGCGGTCTCCCGGATGACGGATGCCGATGTGATCGAGCATACCGTCCGTTCACTCGTCTCCGCCGGGATCATCCCCTCGCGGGATCGGGTCGTCTACACCGGCATCGCGCGGCACAAATTCGCTTACGTCGTCTACGACACGGAATACCTCAAAAACATCGAGATCGTCAGGGGGTTCTGCCGGGAGCGGGGCATCGACCTCGTCGGGCGGTTCTCCCGATTTGAATACATCAATATGGACGGCTGTATCAGGAGCGCGATCGACTTCGTGAGGGCTGATGAATGAAGGTCAACATATTCGTCGAGGACTTTCGCTTCCTGCGCTACATCGGGTGCGCAACGGCCGCAAGGACGCTGTATAACCACCTCGCCCTGCTCCCCGATATGGAGGTCTCCCGCAACCTGTATCACGGCGACTTCGACCTGACCCACTACCACACCTTCGGGCCCTGGGCGATGTACCACCTGAAGTTCACCGAGGGCGTGAAGGTGCTGACAGCCCACTCGACCCCCCGGGTAAACGAGGGGAACGTCGCCTTCTCGAAGAGGATCAATACGATATACCCCAAAATTTACCGGCAGTTTGACCACATCATAACGATATCGGAGCCCTGCCACCGTGAGACCGAACAGCTCGTCCCCGACGTCCCAAAGACCCTCATCCCGAACGGTATCGACCGGGCGTACTTCAAGCGGGACAAGAAGAAGAGGAAGTCGTTCCGCGATGAGTATGATATCGACCCGGGCCAAAGAGTGGTCCTCTCCGTCGGCCAGCAGACTCCCCGGAAGGGCATCTACGACTTCTTCAAGCTCGCCGACCAGCACCCCGATATGACCTGGGTCTGGGTGGGCGGGTTCCCGTATGGGACACTCTCGAAGGATTACGCGAAGATCCAGTTGCAGAAGACCCATTCCCACGAGAACGTCATATTCACCGGTGTCATCGACGACATATCCCGGGCATACAGCGGGGCGGACATCTTCTTTATGCCGTCCCACGCCGAGACGTTCGGCCTCGTGATCGTCGAGGCCCTCTCGGCAGGCCTCCCGGTCATCGCCCGGGATATATTCGAGTTTCGGGAGATATTCGGGGACTCGGTCCTCTTCTTCTGCGAGGTCGACGAGGCGCGGGACATCATGAACGACGATGCGGCCCTGCACCGCTGCGCCGCGAAGGCCCGCGCCTCGACGGAGAAATACGACATCACGCTTATAGCAAAACGGCATCAACAACTATACCGGGAGTTGATCGAGGGTTGATCTCCGTCGTCGTTCCGACCTACAACGAAGAACAGAACATCGAGCGCTGCCTGCAATCTCTCGCCGACCAGACGGTGCCGCGGGAGACCTACGAGATCATCGTCGTCGACGGGGACTCAAAGGACCGGACCCGGGAGCTTGCGGAACCCCTGGCGGACAGCGTCTTTATACAGAAGAGCAAACGGGTGGGCGGGGCACGAAACGACGGGGCGATGGCGGCCAGGGGAGATATCGTCGCCACAACGGATGCCGACTGTATCCTCCCCCGTGATTGGGTGGAGAGGATCGCGAGAAACTTTGCGGAGAGGGATATAGTGCAGCTCTACGGCACGGTCTACCCTATCGAGGGCGGTCTCCGGAACCAACTCTCTCTTTTTGGCGCAAATACCTTCTCGCGCCTTGGCTACCACACCCGGACGATCTACTTCACGCTCGGGTGCAACACGGCCTTCGACCGTGAGGCGTTCGTCAGGGCGGGGATGTACCGTTGCATCGACGCCGGGGACGACCTCGAGATCGCGCAACGGATGCGTAAACTCGGGAAGGTCTACCTTGACCCCGATCTCGCGGTCGGGTTCTCGATGCGGCGCTACCAGCAGTTCGGGACGCTGAAGTCGATATCGGAATGGCTGTATATCGTTCTCCGCGGTGGCGAAGCCGGCGGCGCCACCTACTCGCAGCGGGAGTACAAGTAGGCCGCTCTGTCCTGGCATGAGGAGCAGAAGACCCATCCCCGAGACCTGTGCTGATGTGGTGCGCCGGTTCGACGCCTGCGGGTTTGCACGCCTGCTCGGGCTAGAGGTCACGGAGGCGACCGACGGCTGCGTCAGGGTGGCCATGCAGACGGAGGGCATGGAGAACGCCCACGGCACGACTCACGGGGGCGCGATCTTCGCCCTTGCGGACCACGCCTTCGGCATCGCCGGAAACCTGGACGGGGTTGACCAGATTGGGCTCTCCGCCTATATCCGCTACATTTCTCCGCCGACGAACGGCACGCTCGAAGCGGTCGCCCGCAGGATCTCGGAGACGGAGAGGACGTCCGTATACGTTGTGGACGTCTACTCGGGCGACCGCTGTATCGCCTCGTTCGAGGGGATCGGGTTTAAGACCGGGGTTTCTGCGAGGAAAGGGTGAGAAGGGGTTTTCGGTGCTGGCAGAGGCGCTGGCTCTTATTTTCCGCGATTCTATCATTCGAAATCCAATGAGTTCTTGAACTCTTGCCCCTTGTGCTGTCGTTATCCACTATTCTTGGAACTGTGGGAATGAGAACAAGCCCGATGCAGTGGACCGTGGGGACTGCGTACCTCCGGTGCTCAAGCTCCGCACCTCTGGTGTACGCGTCGTTTATCGCTTTGGAGGGGTCAATGGATCTCACACCTCGCACATCCCTTACACGGCTTCCCAGTGGATATCACCATTGAGGGTGGGGCTGACGGGGAGGGGGGATGCTCCCCCCTCCCCTGTCTCCATCCCATAAGGAGGCATGTAATCCCCACTCGAAGACCTATGGTCTTCTCAAGCTCTGGTTCCTGACGGAACCGCCCCACTCCGCCCGGCCTCCGGCCTCCTCCCCCGCCCCCAGGGGGGGGCAGTGCGTGGCGATATCCACTGGGAAGCCGTGTAAGGGGTCGCAAGAATCTAAACGAACAGACCTTTAAGGGCATTTATTGTGGAACCCGACGCCTCATAAGAACGGAGAGTAGGTAGTCCAAACCACCAACCGCAGCCTGAATTTATCCCCGTTCACGCCCCCTACCACACCGTCCGGCACTGCCCGCCCCCGCGTTTCGTGAAGTACTGCTGGTGGTACTCCTCGGCCCGCCAGAACGTCCCCGCGGGCTCGATCGCGGTGACGATGGGGCGCCTGAACCTCCCTGAGTGCTCCATCTCCGCTTTCGACGCCCGTGCCGCCTCCTCCTGCTCCTGGGTGTGGTAGAAGATCACCGACCGATACTGCGCCCCGATGTCGGGCCCCTGCCTGTTCGGCGTCGTCGGGTCGTGGACGCTCCAGAAGACGCCGAGGAGGTTGCGGTATGAGACCTGCCCCGGGTCGTAGGTCACCTGCACGACCTCCGCGTGCCCGGTCCTCCCGGTGCAGACATCCGGGTAGGTCGGGTTTGCGAGGGTGCCGCCCATGAACCCCACCGCCGTATCCACGATGCCCGGCACGTGCCGGAACATCTCCTCGACGCCCCAGAAGCACCCTGCCCCGAAGGTGGCCAACTCGTTGTTCTTCTCCGATGCCATGGCAACCCTTCCTTCGGAGGGGTTTCCGGAAAAATGTATCGCCGCCCCCGGCCGGGCATACCCTTATCACCGGCCGGTGCCACGTATTCCCATGGTCTTTGAATCAGACGCCGTAGAGACGGTCGCCCGGCTGATGGCGCTCTCCGCGCGCACCGCCCCGAAGGCACGGGGCATCGATGTGATCAAGACGATGATCGTCGTCGGAGACGAGCGGAGCGTGCTCGCAGAGGCGATGCGTGAGTATGGTGAGCGGCACAACGCCGCGTTCTTCATCAGGGACGCGGGCAATGTCGCCGCAAGCGACGCCTGCCTCCTCATCGGATCGCTCCTCGCCGATGCCGTGGGCCTCGACTGCGGGGCGTGCGGCTACGCAACCTGCGCGGAGATGCTTGATGCACAGCGCGAGCGAGGGATGCAGCCCACACCGTTTGGCGGTCCAAACTGTGCCGTCAGGATGGCGGATCTCGGGATTGCAGTCGGCTCCGCGGTCAAAACCGCGAGCATCCACAACGTCGACAACCGGGTCATGTACTCGGTCGGTGTCGGCGCGCTCTCGCTCGGATGGCTGGAAGGATGCGGCGTCGCCTACGGCATCCCGCTCCGGGCATCTGGAAAGGATATCTTCTTTGACCGCACACGCTGAAACGAAGTGACAAAATGGCCATCATGAAGATCCGCGGAGGGGACTTAGACCTCGTCGAGTACGAGTTCACCTCCTTCTCCCCCGGCGAGCATATCCGGCCGTGCGGCCTCCAGAAAGACTACCGGCTCACACCGGTTGCCGGCACCGTCGTCGTCCGCGCTCCCGCACGGATTCACCTCACCGTGCTTGACATGAACCGGTTCTCCCCGGACCACCCCGGCGGGGGCGGCATCGGCTTTGCCATCGGGGTCTACTGCACCGCCGAGGTCGCGTGTACGGAGTCAGGCATCGAGATCGACTACTCCCGCGAACCGATCCTCCGCCACTTCGTGGAGGCCTTCCGGCAGGTCGTCGGCTACACGGGAGGATTCCAGATCCGCGCGCGCGACCACATGTACGAGCACGTCGGGCTCGGGTCCACGAGCACCATACTGATCGCGGTCGCTAACGCCCTCAACGCCGCCGTGGGCTCGCCGCTGACGAGCGACCAGCTCCGTCTCCTCCTCGGCTGCAACTTCGTCGAGGAGACGGAGGCCGGGAACGTCGCGTTCGGGTTCGAGACCGGCGTCGGGCCTGCCGCGAGCACCCACGGCGGTATGGTGGTGATGGGCGACGACCTGGCGCTCGTCTACCGGCACGCGTTCGCCGAGGGTAAAAACGTCTACATCGCCATTCCATCTTCCGATATCTCGTCGGCGGGGGAGAAGGAGTTCGACCTGCTGATGAACAAGGCCCGGACCCTGGACTACCGCGACCGCGAACTGAAGTCCTACCTCGTCCTGATGGACCTCATCCCGGCGCTCCAGCGCGGGGATCTCGAAAAAATCGGCGATGTCATCTGGGAGATCGAGTTCCGGGGCTCGAAGCGGGCCGAGGTGGAGCATCACGGGTTTGAGATCTACCGCTACATGGCGGCGCTCCGGGACGCCGGCCTTGAGTTCGTCGGAATGAGCTCGGTCGGGCCCTCGATCGCGGTCGTCACCGACCGCCCGGAGGATGAGGTGGCGGCGATTTTGGCAAAGGCCGGCCTCCGGGTCGCGATCGCGACCGAGGTGGACAACGAGGGGCTGAAGATCCGGGTGGAAGAGAGGGCGTGAGGGCCGGGGGGTTACCCGGCTTAAAAATTTCATTTTGCAGATTCCGGGGTGGATTGGGGATCCCGGTCGCAGCAGAACATGCATGCAGAGCGTATGGTCTGCCCGTGCAGGCTACCGTGACTTGTTCTTTTGATGATGAAATAGGGGCACACTATCGTCCGATGCTATTTACGTGTCCCAATACAGTGGACCGTGGGGATATCGCCATGGGGGAGGGGCTGACGGGGAGGGGGCATGCCCCCTCCCCTGTCTCCGTCACACCTGCGGTGCTTACCCATATTTATGGATAAATTGAGTCACAGCAGTCGATAATATGGTGCTCTCCTCCAAAATCACATACAACTATACTCCATTTTTAAGTTGAACTCAATTACAGAGATGTTGCTGTCTTCGGGCAGACTGCCTTGGATTGCACCTAATGCAGACTTGGTTCGCCGATCTATTTCCTTGCATATGAGAATCCCTGCTACTTTCTTAGTATCAAACTCCTCCATTATCTGATTCATGTAGTCCAAGAGTTGGACTAATGCATTGGAGGGCGGTTTGTCCCTTTTTAATTCAATGACGGTATATTTGTCATCCTGCTTATGCTTACAGAAGATATCGATATAGGTGCCATCTCTTGTACGATAATGCTGGTTCTTATCAACAATCTCTAAATCCGGGAACAGTTGATGAAAATTTCGCCGAACTACATCCTCTAAATGCAATTCTAACATATTGTCTATGACTAACGTTGTGATTCCTTCAGAGTTGGCCTCTAAATCCGTTTTTCCGGGATCACTTGTTAAGAAAAATTTCTCAAGAGCATCGAATTCTGCAACGATTTGGGATAACTCTTCGACCGGCAAATCGATTGGGGCGATAGTGCCGACAATTGTGTTTCTCAAGGCCAGATCACAAACCTTCCCTACGATATCATCTGCTCTTCCACATCTTTTGGCAACGTTTTCTATGAACTCCCTATAGGATGTGAAATCCTCCTCGGAAAGATCTTCATCCTCATCTCCCCTTCCGCTAAAAATAGACTTTCTTATGCTTGCTCTCTTCTCTTCTGATGTCGTAACAAACTCTCTGTAACAGGCGAGGAAGACATCAGGATGTTTTGTACGTCGATATTTATCTGTTAAGAGTATCTTACCAAGATAGTACTGTTTATTTTCACTTTTGAGAAAGTTAAAACCCCTTCCAGTCGCTCTTAGTCTGCGCTTCTTAACAGATATTAGTTTATAGGATTTTAGGGCCGTCAACCTTTCAAAGGTGGCTTCAGACAACTTATTTTTATTCATGTGTGTCATGGATTTCGTATTCAGATATCTGTCTCTTCGACCAGCGTTGCTTCCAGATCTTCATCGATAACTTTGAGGATAAAACGGGCAATCTCTCTTCTTTCATCCATGGTAGTTGGTATATCAAAACCACCAATAGTTTCAAGCTCTGAGATAAGTTGAAAAATAATCTCTTCGTTTTCTTCGAAGTTGATTGCCATGGGAACTATCCTGCAGATATGCTTTTATCCATATCTGCAATGAAGGAATATAATCTTCTCTTTAGTGCAGGGAATGTTTAATCTTGCCCTTAGACTACGGTCCAAGGAATGTGCCGATTTCTCCTCGTAACTATCCCTGATGTTTTTGCATCAGGTCCATCCTTCTACGTCGGTCTGGGAAATGCCCTCCCCCCTCACGCGACGGCATAGATCTCCCTCGAGGTCTCTTCCACCGCCTGGCGGAAGATCGGGTTTCGCACCGCAGACAGTTCAACCAGATCGATCTTGCGGCCGAAGGCCCGGGCCAGATCTTCGGCGAGACCGAAGTAAGCCCGTGCATGCTCCACCGGGGTCATCGGTTCGAACTCGACGACGAGGTCGATGCCGGGTCGAACCGGTCCCCTGCCGCCGAACCGAAGATGCCGAGCCTTCTGACGCGGTGGCGTGCCGCGATGCCGGCGAGATCGGGGATCTTCTCGTGGATGATGGGGTGCACCGGAGTCCTCTATGACGGTATTACTACTCCTGAGACATTAGCCCTTTCGGGTGAACCGTTCCAGCCCGGTCCCCCGGCTTCGGCATCAGCCCGATAGCGGGCGCCGTACTCGTGGCGGGAGTTCGCCGGGGGGCCAATTACTCGTTTATTTCCCGCCGCGCCTCGCACTGAAGAAAACGACACCAACCCCGATAATGAACATAATCGCCCCGGCTGCCGCCCAGAACTGGGATCCGCCCACGATAGGTTCCCAATTCGCGACACAGGGTGTCGGACTTTTGTGAGCCTCGTTATGAATGGGCGCAGCTGCAGGACGAAAAGGAGTATTGTTATCCGTACTGTCGTATCCCGTCATTGCCGGTATATACATCTGACGATCTGGTGCTCTCCCGTAAAAAGCCTTATATTCAATTTGATCCAAAGAAAAATATGTACGCTTCTAAAACTGGCGCCATACTGGCTCTTCTGTTCGTGGTGTTCATCACTGCAGCAGGATGTACTGCTCCCGGCTCCCAACTCCCTGAGGAGGGAGAACCGGATTATCCAATAGATTCTCTGGTCCTGACAACACTTAACAGAACTGTTCTTCCCGTCCCCGTCCCTTCGACGTCGCCTGCCCTGAATCCGGATCAGGTCGCAAGCTTTTCAGAGTATGGATATGGGGTCTGGGAGTTTGGCGAGGGGCTGGATTATGAGAAGAGACTGGACCTCATGCCGGATGGATACACCCCTGGATCAGATACCAATACAGAGAAACTTTTGACCTTCTTTGCCATGAGCGATATCCATATCACCGACAAAGAGTCTCCTGCTCAAGTGGTCTATTATGGCTATAAATGGGGTGTAATTTCAGGATACTCTCCGGCTATGCTGTATACCACCCATGTCTTCGACGCAGCAGTCCAGACGGTGAACGCCCTTCATAAAGAGAATCCATTTGACTTCGGCATATTCCTTGGTGATGCAATTAACAGCGGCCAGTACAACGAACTGCGATGGTATATCGATGTGCTTGACGGCAGGATGGTCAACCCCGATTCGGGTGACAAGGACGATCCAATCCCCGGCCCTCTCAACGATTACCAGGACCCATACAAAGCAGCAGGGCTTGATGAATCGATCAGATGGTATCAGGTTCTCGGCAATCACGATCACTTCTGGATGGGTCTCTTCCCTGTGGATGATCACGTCAACAGTGCCTTGACCGGTAACGCCGTACTCGAATTGGGTAATATCTTCTCCGACCCGCGCCAGTTGAAAAGCCGTGGCTTCTATATGGGAGCAATCGATGGTCGGACACCCTATGGTGACATTATCGGTGCAGGCCCTGTCACCGACTTCCCTGATGGTCCCCCAACGGTCCCGGCCGATCAAAATCGCAGTTCCCTCTCGAGAACAGAGTTGATCGGTGAATTTTTAGACTCCTCTTCAAGCCCAGAAGGGCATGGATTCAGCCAGTCCGATAGAACAACGGGATTTGCCTGTTATTCATTCGAACCGAGATCAGATATTCCGATAAAGGTCATTGTGCTTGATGATACCCAGAGGGACGATGATCCCGGTGAAGGCAGCTCCGGATTTGGTTCTATCGATCAGGAACGGTACGACTGGCTGGTACAAGAACTCGAGAGTGGTCAGGCTGAAGGAAAACTTATGATCATCGCAGCACACATCCCGATAGTCATCCAAGAGGACGAAGCCGGTCTGAGTTCGTTGATGAAATGGAGTCAGTACGCTGCGGTATCTGATGTTGATCTGATAGCCAAACTTCAGACCTATCCAAATCTCATGGTATGGATCTCGGGGCATCGCCATCAAAATACCGTGATCCCTATCAAATCTCCGGATGCTGACCGCCCTGAGCTCGGTTTCTGGCAGGTTGAAACCGCGTCACTGCGGGAGTTCCCCCAGCAGTTCCGGATCTTCGAGGTCGTCTATAACGGCGACGATACCGTCTCGATCTTTACGACCAATGTCGATCCGGCGGTCAGAGACGGATCGCCCGCTGCCAGATCGCGGTCGTATGCTATCGCAGCCCAACAGATATTCCAATCTCCCGTAGAGATGAAACCGAGCGGCGCATATAATGCAGAACTTGTTCTCCAGTTGACCCCGGAGATGCAGGAGATACTTCAGAAGACAGGAAGATTCAGCAGACTGGAAGAGCTCTCTAGGCAGGCGATCACACTTTAATGGGCCCGGTCTACCGGTGAGCCCTGACCTGCCACCCTTTTTCTCATATCGATCGAGCTAATTCCTCTTCCCGGATTCGACATCTCTCACAGCCGGGGCCTTCCCCCGCTCACCCCGCTCAGATACTATTCTTCCGATAATCGTACTCTCCGCTCGCGATCCGCTCCATCACGATCTCTCCAATGGCGCGGAGCCGGCTCGCGGGGAAGTAGCCCGACGAAACGCTCGTCCCCCTGGTCGAGGAGAGGAGGTACACCCTCGCCCTCGCGACGCCGAAGAGCCGGGCGACCGGGCCTTCCACGATCCGGACCATCTACACCTTGCCGTAGCTCTCATCACGACGGTCTCGCTGTCGACGGCGCCGTTCAAGAACGAGAAGATATGCAGCCATAGAACTGGATGAAAAAGTATTCAAAATAGTAGAAGGACCACGCTGGATGATGAGAGCCCCATATCCTCACAGATCTGATTTATCTGGGTCACTCGTTGATGTAAGTAACAGAGGAAGGAGGTATTCGGATTTCGTCGTCGACGTCTACGATCATTTTCGGATAATTTCGAGAGATCCCCAACGGGCTCTAGGTAGAAGCCCGATGATGAAAGCAATCACCCCGGCTACTGCCCACGATCGGTCCGCAATTCGCGACGCAGAGAATCGGGCGCATCTGGATTATCGCTAGACCCTGCAGAAACCAGAGCAGACCAAGAAATGCAATAAAGGCGCCGACAAGCATGCCTACAATTTGTATGAGTTTCATTCTTAACCCGGCTACCAGAGCTTATCTTATATCAAAATTACGGATATCCCGGAAAAGTAATGCTCGACAGCCACCATCTTCCCGGCATTGCAGATTTCATAGAAATCATCTTATAATACATGCCGGATACAGACCACCGGTAATGCATATGGAACTGAGGGCGCAATTTACAGATGACGAATGGAGAAACCTCGTCAGTTTACCGTACGCGATCTCAATGGCGGTTATTGTCGCAGCACCATCGGTCCTGGGTGCGTGGGGCGAAATGAAAGCCATGGTACAGGAACCCACACACCTGGCAGCCGAAAGCGGCAGTGCTCTGGTCGGCCTCATATCGGCCGAGATGCAATCAAAGGGAAAGGAGTTGATTAAAGAGCAACAGGACCTGATGAAGCACGACCAGACGGGCTACAGGAATACAACCATCAAGGCGGCAAAATCTGCTTCCTCAGCCCTGTCCAGAGTACCTCCCGACGAGGCAATGGCTTACAAAAAGTGGTCGCTGGCGATAGGCCGGAAGGTTGCCGAAGCAGCAAAGGAGCATGGCGTTGCTATTAGCGAGCCGGAAGAGGCGGTTCTCGGCGAGATCTCCGACGCTTTCGGCATCAGTGCAGAGATCGCCGCTTAAGGAGGGAGAACCGAAGCGATCTTTTCATTTTCCGTTTGATCTCGCAATCGCTTGACGGTCCATGCATTTTATCCTCCTATTATTCCGGGTCTATGGGGATAGTGACTCTGCGGCTCTGTCACCCGCCCCATGCATCTGAAACCTTACCCGGGAAGGAGGCGAACAGCCAGGTCTGTTCCTTCCATTTTCTCCCTCTTTCATGGCTTTGAACCGATGGATCGCGGTCAGATACTATTCTCCCGGTAATCGTACTCCCCGCTCGCGATCCGCTCCATTACAATCTCGCCTACGGCGGCGAGGCGGTTTTCGGGGAAATACCCCGAAGATATGCTCGCACTCCCGGTAGAGGAGAGCATGTACACGCTTCCTCTGGCTACGTTGAAGATCCTTGCAATCGGACCCTTCTCGATCCGGACCATCTGCACCTTATCGTAGTTCATGACGACAGTCTCGCGGTCGACGGCACCGTTCACGAATGTGAAGAGGTCTTCACCGGTGCCGAACTCCGCGACCCTGTAGGAGACATACGCAGCGTAGATTATCGCGAGGATTGCCAGTGCCGTAACCAGGGGCAGCACATACTGCAAGGCCACGCCCAGGACACCAACAACCCCGATCAGGGCTGCAGCCTCGCGGTAGACATACACCGAAGGGTAGAACATCACCGCAGCCACTACCAGGGACGCTATGGCGGCTCTTATCAAGAGCACGCTCTTTGCGCCTTCGGGCTGCCTGTTTGGATTGCGTTCGTAAACGAACTCCGGCACCAGTTCCCGGAGAATCTTCTGCTGTGTCGCATCGTCTTTGAGAAGGCAGAGAACCGGGCGCGAACTTCCTCCGCCCTCCGATACCAGCCCTACTACTTCAGCCTCTATGCACGACCTGTGCAGAAGCCGGGCCGCAAGCGTGCTTTTGACACGGACGGCATTGATCCTTGAGACGTTGAAGGATGTTTTGTACGTCCTAACCAGACCATGCTGCAGGTATATCGTGTCGCCCCTGCGATACACCTTGTAGTTGTAGTAACGGAATATGAGCGAGACCGAAGGCGCTATCTGGACTGCAACGAACATCAGCAGGGGAACCAGCGCCTTACCGCCCACCTGGAACCCTGCCACTGTGGATACATACAGTTCAAACAGAGAATAGGCCAGGAACGCAGAGCCCAGTATGGTCTGGTAGGTTGAAACACTGAACAGACCGTGTATGACCACGTCCATCGGGGAGAACGATGCCACAGACTCAATGGTCTCATCCTCCTCCGGGGAGATAGTATGGTCATACAGCCGCCGCGACATCCCGGATCGTATTTCGTCCGCTATATCCTGCTTGAACGTCAGGACTGCTTCCGGAACCGTGGCGCTGCTCCCCGAGTTAATGTTGATCAGCAACTTCGATGTCCCGAACAGCCTGTTCGATATGTCCCGGTTCACGTTGACCGACGCTATTTTTGAGTAGGGGAGGGTCTTCTTCATTTTAAAGAGGGTGTCCCTCTCTACCACGACATCCCTTTCGTTGAACTGGATGGTCGTTCTCTTCCACTGCCTGTAGTTGAAGAGCAGGAGTGCGACAAGAAAGAGCGCAAGTACGGTCACAATCGCGCTGCTATCGATCGCTACAAAGAGGAGAATCAAAAACATCACCGCTGAAGAGAACGCCTTGAGTGATTTCTCCAGGATGACGGTTGGGTGACACCTGACCTTTTCGTTGGGCACTTTTATCTCACCTGGGTAAGGAGAACCTGAGAGGTCGCCACTTCTGCTCTTCCGTTCAGGACGGTCTTGTTCGTACTGCCGACCCGCGGCCGGTTCTCCGGCCTGGCCGGGTCGATACAGAACGGTCTTGGGTTTGTTCCGGAATGGTTGTGCTCATCCCCGCTACTCGGGCGGGCCAGGGAGCCATCTGCATCTTCGCATAGCCCGTATTGCTGCTGCAATCTCTTACCTCCTTCTCCGGGGTCTCGATCAGTCGTTTGCAGGTCCTGGCAGGGAGGTCGGGGCAGGTGACTTCCGATCCTGGAGCATCCTGCCGATCAGGTTGTTAAGCCGGTCGGCTACCTTCTCTGCCTCTTCGATCTCCAGGTAATTGATGGTCGCATCTCCCCCCGCGGTGGTTATGGTGACATCCCCAAGGCCGAGCATGTTGTCGATCGGGCCCCTGGTGACTTCCACCTGGTGCACCCTCTCGATCGGTACCAGGATGTGTCGTATCACGAGAATCCCATAGCGCACATCCACCTTGTCCTCAGTGATCTGGTACCTGTACCGGGCATAGTAGACCGGCGGGGCCGCCACCATATAAACCAGGGCGATCGCCAGGACCGCCAGGCAGGCGTATTGAACAAAATCATAGTAAGGGCCCAAGAACCCCTGCGAGTAGGATCTCAGGAGGAAACATACTCCCAGCAGTATTGTGTAGGATATGGCATAACCGATGTACATCGAGAGCATGCACTTCCGGTTCAGCCTTCTGTAACCCACCCCTCCTTCATCCGCCTCATGAACAGGTGCCCCCTTATCAACCATAGATCGCCCTGTCGTCGGGCCTGGAAAAGGCATAGTTAAATTTAAAATTTAGCACAATTTAAGGTATCCCGTAGAACGTCCGCATTCTCTGCCCCTGATCCCGCAATGACCAGAACAGCCTGACGGTGTGTCGGCCAGGAGGAGAACACGGACCTGCATTCCAAACCCGCGGTACGCCCGAACATGAGGTTTCCGCTATCCTGGCCGCGAACAGGACGAGAACCTCCCCTGGATCGGGCCTTAAGCCACGCACATCCTCCAGGACGGGGCGGTTCGCCTGCATGCACCCGTTCAACCGCTGTCCGCCGGATAATCGTCACGGCTGCCCGCGCCCCGGGGTGAGGCTTTCTGAGGAGAGACCCGGTGATGCGTGGGTGTTCGGGATGCCCTCACCAGTCCCGTGCGGGCTGGTTCACGGGCGCTTCCAGGACACGCAGAACCATATACCGGGGAGCCTGCCGGCTCACGCAGGAGCCCCTTCCCTTACGATAACACCCGGGCCGGGCTCACCCCCGGTCCCGGGCAAAAAAAAGGATACTGGCCGACTTAGAAGTCGGTCATGATCCTGAACTGGTCGATCTCTTCGGTGTCGAGTTCCTTGAGGAACTCTTCTGCCGCGTCCTGGATGTTCTTGCTCGCGGTGATGGCCCGGCCGACGACGAGGATATCGGCGCCGGCATGGAGCGCATCCTTCACGACGTGCTGCCTGATGCCGCCCGCCGTCGCGACCAGCAGCCGCTTACCGCCCGCCTTCTTGATCGCCGCGATGTCTCCCCAGGCGTACGCGGTCTCCTCGACGTCGATGCCCCGGTGGAGTTCAACGACGTCCGGCTTCACCTTGAGCTGCTCGACGACGGCCCGCGGGTCTTTGACGTTGAGCATGTCCACCACGGTGTAGATGCCGGTCTTCCGGGTGTCTTCGATCGCCTTCTCGATGGTAGAGAGGGGCGCAAGACCGGATATCACGACAGCATCGGCACCGGCGTCGGCGGTCATCCGGGCCTCGAGGTTCCCGGTATCGAGCGTCTTTAAGTCGGCGACGATGAACGCGTTCGGGCGGAGTTCCCGGATCTCGGATATGATCGAGAGGCCGAACTTCTTGATCAGGGGCGTCCCGGCCTCGATGATCAGGTGGTCGTTCTGGGGCAGCGACTCAAGGACCCTCCTCATGTGGTTCTTGTCCACGAGGTCCATAGCGACCTGCAGGTACGGCGGGTTCCAGAGGCGCTGGACCTTGAATCCCATGACCGCGTGGGCCGCCCGGTCTTTCTCGTGCATGAGCGTATCGACGTCGGGGAACCGGTCAAGAGCCCGGCGGAGCGCGAGTTTCATCGCGCCGTAGTTGAACCGGTAAATCTTGTTGTAGTCCTCTGCGGTGGGGTGGACGAAGACGCTGGCCATGATGACGGTGTCCTCGATATCGACCCCCTCAAAGACGCCCTCCTCGACCGAGTCGGCGACGGCCTTCGCCACCGCTGCCTGCACGGGCCCGAACATCTGGTTCACCTGGTACTCCTTCTTCAGGGTGACCTTCGGTATGACGAGCGTCGAGGGCTTCGTCGGCAGGTTCGGCCTGATGACCGCAAGGAGCGGCGTGTGGCCCTTCGAGAGCTGCGAGATCGAGTTCGCAAACGCCTGTCCTACCGCGCCCTCTTTGTTCCCCATTATCAGATCTATATGCGCAAGTTCTGCGCCGTCTCCAACCAATGCTTCACCGATGAGATACATACAAATGCCCTCAGATAGTGCACAAATATTGGTGAGACATCTATTAAAGATCTCCCGGGTTGTCCCGTAAAACCGCTCAGGGAGCGGGTTTTTTTCGAGGAGAGCGGGAAAAAGAGGGATATCATGCCCCGGGGACGACCCGGCCGGGCGCGAGACAGTATCCATCTCTGTGGGGAGTTCTCCGGGCGCGCTCGCGGTGATCGAAGACGGCGGGGTCGAAGAGGTGTGGGTGGCCTGCATCGAGAGCGACGGCAATATCGGCGCTCACCTATCGGCACCGGGCCGGCCGGGCGGCTGAAGAAGAGTACAGAATAACCGGACCGGGGCAAACCTTGCGGTCTTCGGTATACATCAGAGGAAAGGCCGGTTTACGAGAATGTGGGGTCGGTGAGATTTGAACTCACGATCGACGGGTCTCTCCGACATGCATCAGTGCTCCAACGGGTCATCATCTTTCAATCAGGAGACCCATTGTTCATCACGTGCAAAGACCGCTGGAGCCCGTCGCCATTCCGGGCTTGGCCACGACCCCACTCTCTATATCGTTGACGCCATGCAGTATAAGGGTTGCGCTGGGAGAAACCAGTAATCATATAACGGTACCGACACCCATTTATATAGAATGGTTGAGGGCAGTTACGCGTGTGGGAACTCGCAAAAACCTCTGATCGGCATCACCATCGGCGAGATGCTGAACCGAATAGCAGCGGCGCATCCGGATAGCGACGCACTCATCTCAGTCCACCAGAATATACGGTGGACGTATGCTGAGTTTCTCGAGCATGTCAACACCCTTGCGCGCGCCCTCATGGCGCTTGATGTAGAGCGTGGAGACCGGGTCGCCATATGGGCGCTGAACTATGCGGAGTGGATACTCGTCCAGTTCGCCACCGCGAAGATCGGCGCCATCATGGTGAACATCAACCCGGCATACAGGACGTACGAGTTTGAGTACGCTCTCAAGCAGTCCGAAGTCCAGACGGTCCTCCTCCAGGGGCGGTTCAAGACGTCCGATTACGTCGGCATGTTCTACGAGTCCTGCCCTGAGGCGTTCGAGGCAAAGCCGGGCCGGATCAACTGCGACAGGTTCCCGTTCTTAAAGAACGTCGTCTTCCTCGGCGACATCCCTTACAACGGCATGTACACCTGGGACGACCTCCTGGCAAAGGCCGCGCTCATCAGCCCCGACGAGCTCCGGGAGCGTGAGGAGTCGCTCGACTTCGACGACGCGGTCAACATCCAGTACACCAGCGGGACCACCGGGTTCCCGAAGGGGGTTGTCCTGACCCACCACAACATATTGAACAACGGTTTCATCATCGGCGAGGGGATGAGATTCACCCACAAAGACCGGCTCTGCATCCCGGTGCCCTTTTACCACTGTTTCGGTATGGTCCTCTCCAACATGGCCTGCGTCACCCACGGCGCCGCGATGATCCTGCCTTCACCGGTCTTCAACGCCGAAGCGGTCCTCACTGCGGTGCAGGAAGAGCGGTGCACGGCGCTCCACGGCGTGCCCACAATGTTCATCGCCGAACTCTGTCACCCGGACTTCCCGAAATACCGGCTTGATACGCTCCGCACCGGTATCATGGCCGGGTCGCCCTGCCCGACCGAGGTGATGCGGGAGGTCAACCGGGAGATGCATATGTCGGACATCGTGATCGTCTACGGGCAGACGGAAACCTCGCCCGGCGTCACGATGACCACGATCGATGATCCGCTCGAGCGGCGGGTCTCCACTGTCGGGAGACCGTTCCCCCACACCGAGATCAAGATCATCGACCCGAACACAAAGCGGATCCTTCCCCGCGGGGAGACCGGCGAGATCTGCGCCCGCGGTTACTGCGTGATGCGATGTTACTACAACAACCCAAACGCCACGCGGGCGACGATCGACGAGAACGGCTGGAACCACACCGGGGACCTCGGGGTGATGGACGAGGAGGACTACGTCAAGATCGTCGGGCGTTTGAAGGATATGGTGATCCGCGGCGGCGAGAACATCTACCCGCGTGAGATTGAGGAGTTTCTCCACAACCACCCGAAGATATCCGACGCCTACGTTATCGGCGTGCCGGACAAGAAGTACGGCGAGGAGTTGATGGCCTGGATCAAGACGGAGAACGGGGCAAAACTCACCGAGAACGAGGTGAAGGAGTTCTGCCGCGGCAGGATAGCGCATTTTAAGATACCGCGGTATGTCAAGTTTGTCGATGAGTTCCCGATGACGGTCTCGGGGAAGGTCATGAAGTTTAAGATGCAGGAGATGGCAATCGAGGAACTCAGTCTCGAGCATGCATCAAAGATCGAGACCGCGTAACCGGCGCTCTCTTTTTTGCCCCGGGGTGAGACTGCCAGGGGGCGCATCATCTCTCCTGCGGGAGGAGACGCAGGTCTGCGCCACAACCGGGCTGATTCAGGATGCCGGTTGGCGTGAGCGGGGCACCGGTTGGGAATACCGGGGCTGAAGAGCGGTTTAACCTCACCATAACGGCGGGAGACCGGGGGGGTGATGTCTCCCTCCGGTGCGGCCAGGCCCCGGGCCAACGTATTTATGTCGAGATCACTATCCGGCTCCAGCGTGGGGGTGTAGGGTCAGGATGTGCACCCTGTAGAGAACCCTTCCCTCCGTATCTACCCTGCTTATCAGCCCTCGGGGGCGTGCGCAACGCTCCGCCACTGGCCATACCCCAGACTTCACCGTTCTACGCCGTAAGGGAACCCGGACGCATACGCCCTCATGCCGGAGCCTCGCCCCCGCACGAGGGCCGGCGAGGTGCATGTACGATACCAGGAGGTATCAGGTATGAAACGACTCATGGGTAAAATAGCAGTTGCGGCTGTTATGGTCGCCGCTGTTGTGCTCGTCGCGGGTGTGGTTTCGGCTCAACTATTTCCACCGGGTCCGGGACCGACACAGGTATTGCCAGGACCGGGACCGACACAGACGCCATCCGGGGCGACCGCGATCACGAGCGGGCCGGGGGACAAGGGGTTTCCTGCAATCTCGGGCAACACCATTGTCTGGCTTGACAACAGTACCATGTCGGTGCAGGTCTACGATGCTGCATCCGGGCGGAGCATGGCGATCCCGGGGAACAGCACCTATGCGGTGGTGTCCATGCGGCAGGTGGATGTTTCAGGAAACTATGTCGTCTGGACTGGCCTGAACGCCGCGACGATGTCATCCGATATCTACCTCTATGATACCGCGAGGGGTTCGGTGACGCCGCTCACGAACGATCCGGTCTACCAGGCGCTTCCGTCAATATCAGGCAACTTCGTCGGCTGGGTGAATTTGGATATGGCAACCGGAAGGGGCGAGATCTACTGGTATAACATCGCTAACGGGCACACCGGTTCGCTTCTCGAGAATGCTTCAATCAACCAGATCTTCCCGACTGCCGGTGGAGGTTTCATAACCTGGCTCGACGACCGTAGAGCCAGTGGTCACGCTGACCTGTGCTGGGTTTCACTCACCAAGGGGGATCTGATGCGGTATGTCGCGTCAGGCAACGTGTCAAGCCCTCCCGCAGTTTCGAGCGACGGGAGATGGATCGTCTGGGTTGTTGAAAAGGCCCGGTCACCAGTCCTATATATGCTGGATACCACCACTGAGAAGGTGCAGCAGATCGCGGGTGAGGGAGCCATGCCGGCCAATCCCGCCGTCGACGGTAACTATGTTGTCTGGACCGACTACCGGAATGGAAACGGCGATATCTATCTCTATGATATCCAGAGCGGGCAGGAAAGACAGATCACATCCGATAGCGCGGAACAGATGTTCCCGGATATATCCAACGGCAGGATAGTCTGGATGGGCAACAACGACGGGGCCTGGAACATCTACTCTGCCAGCATCGGCGGGGGAGCGCAGCCCACCTACGCACCGACCGGGTACCCCACTTACGCACCGACCGGGTATCCAACCTACGCGCCGACCGGGTACCCCACTTACGCACCGACCGGGCATCCAACCTATGCACCGACCGGGTATCCAACCTACGCGCCGACCGGGCATCCAACCTATGCACCGACCGGGTATCCAACCTACGCGCCGACCGGGTACCCAACCTATGCACCACGCTACTCCACCCTGATGGGAGAGGCGGGGAATGCGTCGCCCCTGATCGAGATGAACTCCAGCGCCTTTGCGAACGGCACGTCGATCCCCGTCCGGTATACATGTGACGGAGACAACATATCGCCCCCGCTCTCCTGGAGCGGTGTGCCTGAGGAGACGGAGAGCCTTGCCCTGATCGTGGACGACCCCGACGCGCCGGGAGGGAACTTCACCCACTGGGTCATCTACAACATCTCCCCGGAAGAGAGCGGCCTTGCGGAAGGACTGCCCCGTGAGCGGGACCTCCCCAGGGGCATGCACCAGGGGAACAACAGTCTCGGCACCACCGGCTACACCGGACCCTGCCCTCCCCGGGGTCCGGCGCACCACTACGTCTTCCACCTCTACGCTCTCAACGCGACCCCGGACCTCCCGGCAACCGTCGACCGGGCGGTCCTTGAGGCGGAGATACAGAACTACACCGTCGCTGAAGGGGTGCTCGTAGGGACCTACGGCCGGTGAACGCGATGCCGCCCGGCTTGAGCCCTATGCGGGTCGTATGTGCCGGGAAGAGGGGCTACCCGGCGGGGAGAAGGAACCCCTGCAGCCCCTCTTCTGGCAAAAAAGGATTCAGGCCTCGCGAGCCCGACCGACCAGCGCCCGGGCCGCGGCGGCGGCTTCCCGGACGATCTCCTCTTCTCCCGGCACCGTCCGCTCGTGCATCAGGACCCTGCCCTGGCAGAGGACGGTCATGACCGCGCCGCCGTTGCAGGCGTAGACGATGTTTGAGTCGGTGTGGTGGAGGGGGGTGTTGCAGGTCGCCCGGGCGTCGAGGAGGACAATGTCGGCCGGCGCTCCCGTGGTCAGGGTCCCGGGGCCGGTCCCGAGCGCCCGGGCGCCCGCTCTCGTAGCCATCGCGACCGCTTCGCCTGCGGGGAGCAGGGTCGGCGAGTTCCAGGCGAACTTCTGCAGGAGGGCGGCGAACTTCATCTCCTCCATGAGGTCGAGGCTGTTGTTCGAGGCGCAGCCGTCGGTCCCGAGGCAGACGTTCGCCCCGTGCTGCTTCAGCCAGTGGTAGGGCATGGCCCGGTTGACGGCGAGTTTCATGTTGCTCGCCGGGTTGTGGGAGGCAGAGACGCCCCGCTCGCCGAGGAGCCGGCACTCGGCCTCGTCGAGCCAGCAGCAGTGCGCGGCGACGGTTCTGGGAGTAAGGCACCCGCAGTCATCGAGGAGGGCCGCGGGGCGTTTGCCGAACTGCGCGACGCAGTCGACGACCTCCTTTTCGGTCTCGGAGAGGTGGACGTGGATGCCGATCCCCTGCTCTTCTGCGAAGTTGGCGCACCAGCGCAGGCCTTCGGGGGAGACGGTGTAGATCGAGTGGGGGCCGACGGCCGCCTTGATGCGCGGGTTTCCAAGCGACTTCACGTGGGAGACGAGGGCTTCTGTCGCCCGGATCTCGGCCTCCCGCTTCTCGGCGTTCCCGAGGTCGATGAACCCATAGGCGAGCGTCGCCCGGAGACCCATATCGTCGACCGCCTGCGCCGCCCGGTCCATGAAGAAGTACATGTCGTTGAACGCGACCGTGCCGCTCTTGATCATCTCAAGGCACGCGAGTTTCGTCCCCCAGTAGACGTCGTCGCCGGAGAGATGGGCTTCGAGCGGCCATATCTTCTGCGAGAGCCACTCCTGCAGCGGCATATCGTCCCCGTAGCCCCGGAGCAGGGTCATTGCAGCGTGGGTGTGGGTGTTGACCAGGCCCGGGACGGCAAGCCGGTCGGAGCCGTCGATGACGACATCGGCGTCATACTCGCGCCGGATGCCCTCCCCGATCCCCGCAATCGTTCCTGTCTCGTCGATAGCGATGTCCACAGTCGATCCGTTGATGGTGGCCCCGGCGATCAGGACCGATCCCCGGGCGGTGAATATGTCGTTCATGCAAGACGCTCCACAATACTCTCTAGAATCTTCTCGGTCCTCCGGCAGTTCGCCCGGGAGGTCTCAAGGATATGTTCGTAGGTCAGGGTCTCTTCCCCGAGGCCGTTCGCGTAGTTGTCCACGGTGCAGACGGCGGCAAACCGCATGCCGAGTTCCAGTGCGAGCGTCGCCTCGCTTGCGACCGTCATGCCGACGACGTCCGCGACTTTGGCGAGCGCCCGGACTTCGGCGACCGTCTCTATCCGCGGCCCCCGGGTCTGGGCGTAGACGCCGCCCATCCGGGCCTCCGGCACCAGTTCCCCGAGGGTGCGGACGAGATCCGCGTCCAGTTCCGGCCGGATATGGTCGATGGTGCACTCGTGGATGGACGGGATGTCGGTGACGCTCAGGTAGTCAGTGGGGATAACAAGCGAGCCCGGCGGGATCTCCGACTTCAGGGAGCCGGCGGAGCCGAACGCTATGATATCGTCCACCCCGAGGATGGCGAGCGCGGCGAGGCACGCCCGGTAGTTGATGCGGTGTGGGGGGAGGTTGTGCTGGTGGCGCAGGAGGAGGGCGAAGGCTCCGGTGTGGACCTCGGCCTTCCCGTAGGGCGTGGCGACGGTCTTCTTCTCAAGCGGCGGCAGGTCGGCGAAGAGGAGGCTTGTGCCCCCGATGATCCCGAGCACTATACGCACCCCGCCCGGCGGTGCACGCCCTCCCGGCCGGCCGGGAGGGCCGTAGCGGCATACGCTCGTCCGTGTGACATGCTGTGTAGAGGGTTGGTGTCCGACCGGAAAATCCCATCTATATGGTGCTGCAGGATCGGTTCGTAAGGGTTTACACCTCCGGCGACAACCGGAATGGGCATGGGCAGGTTTGAGATTGTCGGGGAGGACGCCATCCGGGACGGGCGGTGCACGGATATCTACTTCCAGCGCGTCGTGGACGTCATGGAGAAGGACGGCGTCAACCCGCATGTCACGATGGAGGTGACGGCGGCAGGGCTCCCCGACCCGTGGGGGGTCTTCTGCGGCCTTGACGACGTTGTCCGGCTGCTCGAGGGCGTCCCGGTGGACGTGGATGCCATGCCGGAGGGTTCGATCTTCTCCAAAAACGAGCCGGTCCTCCGGGTGTCGGGGCGCTACCGGGACTTTGCGGTCTACGAGACCGCCATCCTCGGGTTCCTCTGCCACGCCTCGGGGGTGGCGTCCGCGGCTGCGCATATGAAGCTGGCCGCACGGGACCGCCCGGTCTTCTCCTTCGGCTCGCGCCGCCAGCACCCGGCGATCGCGGCGATGATCGAGCGGGCGGCCTGGATCGGCGGGGTGGACGCTGCGAGCAACACCTGTGCGCCGGAGGGGATCCCGCTCGCGGGGACGATGCCGCACGCGTTCGTTATGTGCTACCCGCGGCCTGAGGATGCCTGGCAGGCGTTTGCACGGGAGGCGGGCCCGGAGGTGCCGCGGATCATGCTCTGCGATACGCTCTCCGACGAGAAGGTCGAGGCGGTCCGGGCGGCGGCGTGCGGTGCGACTGCCGTCCGGCTGGATACGCCGCGGTCCCGGCGGGGGGATATGCGGGCGATCGTCGAGGAGGTGCGCTGGGAACTCGACGTCCACGGCTACCCGGACGTGAAGATCTTCCTCTCGGGCGGGCTCTCGCGTGAGGATGTCGTCGCCTACCGCGACGTCGCCGACGCATTCGGCATCGGGGGCGCTATAGCAAACGCGCCGGTGATCGACTTTGCTATGGACATCGTCGATATCGAGGGGCGGCCATACGCGAAGCGGGGGAAGCGGAGCGGCGTTAAACAGGTCTACGAGATGCCCGGCCGGCGGGTCACGCTGCCCCTCGGGGCTCCTGCGCCGGAGGGCGGGGTGCCACTCCTCGTCCCCTGCATCAGGCAGGGCGCCGTCGTCGCGCGCCCGAACATGGACGATGCGCGGGAGCGGGTGCTCTCCCGGCTTTCGGGCCTTGCTCGCGAGGTATAGGGGAGCGGCCGGCCCCAATCCTTTTTAAGTGATCGCGATCAACATTGTAGGGTAACAGGGGCCGATAGATCAGGGGTAGATCGCTTCCTTGGCATGGAAGAGGCCGCGGGTTCAATTCCCGCTCGGTCCATGTTGTTCTTTTGACAGTGTTTTTCCGTGAGTTGCATCTCGGCGTACCGTAAGGCGTTTCTATCAACCGTTCCGGCACTTCTCCTGGAGAACGATCGCCTCCGCTCCCGGGGTCGCCTGCTGTCGCGGTCCACTGTTATTCTTCCGGTCTCCTGTCCAGGTGCCGCTCGCGTATATACCGGCATAGAGATGGTGCCGGCTCCCCGGGGAGCAGGCCGACCCGAGGAATAACGAATCTGTTATATAACAGATTCGTTATATAACTGATCTGTCAGGTGTCGTACATGCTGCCCGTAGGAAGCCCCGCAACAGGAGATGACTTCGTCGACCGCGAGCGCGAGACCGCGTTCATCCTGAGCACCATCAAGAACGACCACGTCATGCTCGTCGCCCCCCGGCGGTTCGGCAAGACCTCGATCATGCGAAAGATCGAGAGAGACCTCGCAAGCAAACGCCAATCGTGCGTATTCCTTGAGGTCGAGAGCGTAAACTCGCCGGGGGAGTTCATCACCGATCTCGTCACGGCGCTCGTCGAGTGCGAGGGAGCGAGCGCTAAGGCCCGGATCTCCTCGGCGCTCGGGAAGGCGTTTGCCCTGGTGCAGGAGAACATCGATGAGATCGAGACCCCGGCCTTCAGGGCAAAGCTCCGGGGCCGGCTGAGAGCGGAGTTCTCAGACGACTGGCACGAGAAGGCAAAGAAGGTGGACGAGATCTTTGCAGGGCTCACCGGGCCGGTCTGCATCATCCTCGACGAGTTTCCGGTTGCCATACAGAATATGGGGGAGGACGATGCGAGGAAGTTCCTGCTGTGGTTCCGGCGGCTACGGCAGGTCTCGCCCGGGGTGAGGTTCATCGTCGGGGGCTCGGTCAGCATCGACCACGTCGTCTACCATATCGGCGGAACCCCGGTCATAAACGACTTCCGGAGAGTCACCATCGGGGGGTTCAGCGAAGATGTCGCACTCTCCGTCGTCGAACGTGTCTTCCGGGAGGAAGGGTGGGAGTATTCTCCGGAGATCGGGCGAGCGGTTCTCGACTGCGTGGGCGAGCCCTACATCCCCTACTTCATCATGATCGTCCTCTCCGGCCTGAAGGAAGAGGTGGAGATCTCCGGAGGGGCGCCCTCTCCGGCGCTGGTCGAGAGGGTCTACAACAGGAGGATCCTCGGCAGCGAGGGGCGCCACTACTTTGAGCACTACTCGCGCCGTCTCCAGACGACCTACTCCGGGCAGGAGGCGAAGGCCGCCCGCGCCATCTTAAGCAGGGTGAGTCTCGCGGAGTTCCTGCCTACGGGGGTTGCCTATGAGATCTTTCGGCAGAGCACCGGATCGGAGAGCGAGGATGCGTTTAGAGCGCTTCTGGCACAACTGAACCACGACTTCTACGTCGCCTCGGAAACTCCTGGCGAGTTGCGGTTCTATTCGAAGATGCTCCGGGACTGGTGGAGGATCTATTATGCCGGCACCTGGTAGGTGTTACCGCTACTTCCCCGCGGCCCTTGAGGGGAAGACGCTCGAGCACCTTCTTGTCGGCCGGCAGGAGCTCCTGGAGAGCCTGTTCGACGAAACGGACCGGGCGTCCGCGAGCAAAACGCCGCGATTCTTCCTCCTGGTCGGGCCCCGGGGCGCCGGGAAGTCTCACCTGATGAGCCTGCTCTGCCGGAGGATACGCGACGAACTCTCCGGCCGGGTGATCCCTGTACATCTTGCTGGGGAGGAGTACTCGATATTCAGGGCATCCGACTTCTTTCTCCGGGTGCTCGCGGGGATGGGGGTCGAGACCGGGGATGTGACCGCACTCGAGGACGACCTGCTGGTCCGCGAGGCCGCGGTCGAGAGGATCACCGCATCGGCCGGAGAGAGGCAGGTCGTGGTATTCGTCGAGAACATCCACGAGGTCTTTTCCCAGATGGACAGGCCCGAGGTCCGGGCGCTGCGGTCGGTCTTCCAGCGGGCAGATAACCTTTCGGTCATTGCGTCGGCACCGTCGCTCTTCCCCGGGGTCCTCGACCATGAGGAACCGTTTTACAACTTCTTCCGGGTCTTTCACCTCCGGGAACTCGACTGCGCCGAGTCGAAAGAGTTCATGCAGAGGGTCGCGGAGGTCGACGGCAATACTGCCTTCATCAAGAACTTCGGTGACTACGAGCCCGGCATCGAGGCCCTCTGGCACCTCATCGGCGGCAACCCGGGGCTGGTGGTCCGGCTGTACGAGATCCTCTCGCAGTGCGGGGCAGGCGAGGTGGCGGAGGCCTTCTTCAGGCTGGCGGACGAGCAGACGCCCTACTACCAGGAGGTGTTCCGGAGGCTTCCGGGGCAGCGGCGGCTCATTCTCGATACGATCCTCACCGCAGAGACCCCGCTCACGCCCAAAGACGTCGCACAGCATGCCCGGCTGAACCTGGCGACGGTGAACGTGCAGCTCCGGAGGCTGGAGGCCGAGGGCTACGTCGTCTCCCGCCCGATGAAGAAGAGGACAATCTATGAGGCCCGGGATCGGCTTTTTGCGCTGTGGCGGGCGATGCGGAAGCCGGCCGGCCGGGACCGGGTGTTTGCCCTCATCGGATTTCTGGAGGTCTGGCATGAGCATCCGGTGGCCGTCGATACAACGTACCGGGGAGTGCCGGGCGTTATGGAAGGCGTTGCCCTGCCGGACCGGGTCGCGGCCGGGAGGCGGGAGGATGCTCTGGCGGCGCTGCAGGAGGCCGGGGGACAACTCCACGACCCTGACCGGCTAGCGCGGTTCGTGCAGCTCGCGCTCGATCTCGCGCGGGAGGAGCTGCTGGCCGGGAACCGGGCAAACGGCCTCTCCCTGATCCGGGCGGCGTATGCGCACGCGGGCCGCCTGGACCCGGCAACGGCACGGAGGATGACGGCGGGGTTCCTGAAGCGGCTCGCCGGGGCGGGGCAGGTCTCCACGGTCGGGAGCGCCGTTCGCGAGATCGTTCTATCCGGGGGCGCCGGGTATGAGGGGTTTTTGAAGCCGGTCACGGATGCCGTGGCAATCGTCGAGACGAAGGATACGAGGCTGTACTACACGAGGCTGCAGCCGGAGGAGCGGGCGATCGTTGCCGGGATTGTCCGGGCGATCACGGGGTCGGAGGAGCTGGGGGTGGGGGTTTAGGGGTTGG
>DANY01000020.1 GCA_002501655.1 Methanoculleus sp. UBA303 | reverse complement strand
GATAGCCGGGAGGAAGCCGTGCCAGGGCGTACCCCGGAGTATGACTTCCTGAAGCAGGTGTGCGAGATCCGATGGTGCTCTCCGGTTGTACTACATATTGAGAATCGATGCACTAGACAGGCGATCTTCCGGCGGTGATCAGCCGTTCGTCGACCTTCGCCTGGACGATCCGCGGGAGGTCTCCCCAGCGGATCGCCACGTCCCCGACGATCGCAAGCACACCCTGGATGCCGGTCCCGGGGAGGGCGTCGAGGACGGACGTATCGTCTGCCGTGATCCGGTTGCAGATCGCCGTCGCCCAGGCGTCCGCGGCAGCGACGTCGGGGGAGAAGACCGTCACGGCGTCGGCGATGCCGAAGCTGATGGACGGACCCACCGTCGCCGATGAGGTGCATATACCGAGGATCTCTTCTTCTGGCGGGAGCAAAAACGCTATACGGCCACTCAGGGAGGACCCTCCCGCGAAGACGCCTATCTTCACCTCACGGTCGCTCACAAGAGCAATATCCCCCCCGTTATCGACGAGGCCGAACGGCGCGCCGGCCTCAACCATCGCCTCCACCCCTGCCCAGGCTATGGCGCCCGCCACCGCCGCCATGGGCCCGACACCGGCCTCTCCAGCAGCCCGTGCCATGCGACCGACAGCCCTGCCCGGGTTCTCCGGGGTATACGGCTCAAGTGTCGCAGAAAAATAGGGGTCAAGAGCGATCTGCCGCTCGACCTCCTGCCGGGCGGCCATCATGCCGGATCTGGCTGCAGCAATATGCCGGGGGTCGTCGGCAAGGATCGTGGCGATCGTCTGCCGGAACTCGAAGTGCTCCCGGATCATCCCTGTTGCGAGAGAGCCGAATGAGGGCATGCCCGGATGCATTTGCCGCAGAGGACGCACCGCTCAGAGTTTACCCGGAGACGCCACTCTTCGTCGAAGGAGAAGACACCCTGGGGGCAGACACTGATGCAGGCCCCGCAGTCGATGCACTCCGTCTCATCGAGAGCGATGGCATTCTCCATCACACTGACCGCGACCCCCATCTCCTCGAGGTGTCGCCGGACCAGGTCCGCGTCCTTATCGGGGACGTCGATCAGCACCTCGCCGGCCATCGAGTCGATGTTGGCCTTCTCCACGTTGATGAGGACGCCGGTCTCCTTCACCACCCGGGCGATCACCGGCTCCCTTCCCGGGTCGTGCTGCCCCCTCCGGGTGAATGCCAGGAAGAGTTTCATCGCCGCCGCCTCCCGCCGAAGAGTTTACCGAGATCGATCGCCGAGAGGATGCCGACCACCCGGTTCGTCGTGTCCACCACCGGGAGCGCGCTGATGTTGTTGCGTTCCAATTTCTGGGCGGCGATATCCACCGGCTCGTCGGGGGTCGTCTTGATCACCTTCCGGGTCATGATGTCTTTCACCTGCCGCAGCCTCCCGTCGGTCACCACCGCCTTTGAGACATCGTAGGTGGTGATGATCCCTACGAGCGTGCCGTTGCCGTCCAGGACCGGGAGGTGGTTCGTCTCGTCCTTGAGGAGCCGCTTTGCCGCCACACGGATCTCCTCGTCCTCGGTGATGCTGATCACCTGCCGGTTCATGATATCGCGGACGCGGGGGGTGACGGCCGTCTCCCGCATGGGCTTTGCACGCTTTGTCGGGTCAAGCCGCCGGGTGGGGAGCGCAAGCTCCATCTTCCCCCGCTCTACCCGGTCCTTGAGTTCGAGCGCCACCGCCCGTGCCCGCCGGTAACTCGAGAGCGACGACGTCCGGACCGTCTCCCCGCCGATCTCGACGGATCCACTCCTGAGGTCGGCGTAACTGACCGTCGCCATCGAGGGCCGGTCCCGCCGGGGGGTGCCGTAATCGATGATCTCGGTCAGGATATCCTCGTCCCGCACCGCGGTGCTCCGGACGATCCCGGTATCGAGCACCGGTATAGGAACCCCGACGCCGATATACAGTGTCACGCCGTAGCCGTTCATCACCGCCGCGCGCAGGAATTCCTGCCGCATCTGCTTCATGTCCCCGGTCACCATCAGCGTCCCAAAGCCGCCGCCTGCCGAGTGCTGGGTGCCCTCGCCGACGACCATACCCTCCGCGCCGGCAAGGAAGATCGGGACGCCGCCCCCGATGACCCGGAAACCGGGGTCGTTTGCGAGCGGCGAGAGGGTTCCTGCGCCTGAGTAGGAGACGTTGCCGCACCGCGGGAGGAGGCTGCCCATGTAGGTGTAGAGCGTCCGGTCGGTGGTGTTCGTCGCCGCGTTGTAGCGCTGGTAGGAGTTCCGGGGGTTCACCATGATTGCCTGGTTCATGTCCTCAAGCAGCAGTTCCGTGGTGATGCTCCGGCGCGGATAGCAGTCGGTCCCATGGGAGGTCGCCCGCAATTCGACGGTGCCCCCTGCGACGAGCTCTTCGAGGACGTGGGCGCCCCCGTAGACACGGTCCTTAGCGTCGGCTTCCTGGGTTGCGCCGAGGTAGGCGTCGACCGCTGCTATCCCTGCGTATGCTTCCACGTCATTGAGCCAGACGTGTTCCATCCTGATGGGGGGGTCGGCGTGCCCGAAGTTGAAGAACGCACCGGAGGAGCACATTGCCCCAAACGTCCCGGTCGTGACGACGTCGACCTCCTCCAGTGCCCCTTCCTCTCCTAACTCGTCGACAATGCCCGGCATCTCATCGGCGGTAACAACTCGTGCAGTACCGTCGCGTATCCGGGCGTTGATGAGGTTGAGGGACTTTTCCATGAACGTATATTCATTTTTGGAATATTTATAGGTGTTGATTATTACTTTAGGTAATATGGAGCCCGAGCATAGGGGCATCCCGGTACGGTCGATCCGGAATAACCTCCAGGAGATGCGCACCTGGCGCCTCCCCCGCTTTGTGCCAAAAAAGAGACGGGATCCGGGACCGTTCAGTCCCGCTTCCGCAGAGCAGCGGCGAACCCGAGGACGGCGAGCGCCCCTACAACGGCGAAGGGTGCCATGCCCGCCTTCGCCGCTGTCGGGGTCGGCGTGGCCGAGAGCGAGGCCGAGGCCGAGGCGGTGCTCCCGGCGCCGACCTGGAGGCTGGTCGACCAGTCACTGTACCCGGCGAGCGCCACCCTGACCGCATGGGTGCCGGCGGCGACGCCGTCAACGGTCAGCGGGGTTATGCCTTTATAGGCGTTGTCGATGTAGATCTCGGCGCCGGAGGGAGAGGAGGCGACCGCAATAGAGCCTGTTGCGCCTACCGGGGCGGGCTGGAGGGCCGCGCTGACATAACTTGTCGTTGCTCCCCTTACGTCGACCGACGTCGTGTAGTCCTGGTACCCGCCAAGGCCGACCTTCACGGTATGGGTGCCGACCCCGACGTTCGAGACCGTAAACACTCCTCCCGAGAGGGTCTGCCCCTGAAGATTGCCGTCAAGGTAGACGTTCGCGCCTGCCGGGGATGAGACGACGTCGATAGCCCCTGTGGTCGCGGGGGGAACGGCTGCCATCTGGGCGTTGACGTAACGGGTCACGCCGGAGGTCACGGATACGGTCGTCTTCCAGTCGTAATAGCCGTTGAGGTCGAGCTCGATGTTGTGGGACTTTGCCGAGACGCTTGAAAGCGTCAGGGGCGTCCGACCCTTGTAGACCCCGTCCATGTAGACGAATGCACCGGAGGGGTTCGAGTTGATGCTGACCGACCCGTACTGCTGGATAGGCGTCAGGGTGAACTGGGCATCGGACTGCTTTCCGGCCTTGACCGTGACGGTGGTCCGGTCGGAGTAGTAGCCCGAGCGGTCGGCCTCGAGGGTGTAGGTGCCGGGGACGAGGTCCTTGATCGTGAGCGGCGCCACTCCCCGGTAGTTTCCGTTCAGGTAGATTGCCGCACCCGAGGGGTTCGACGTGACGTAGATCGAACCGACGGTCTCGACCGGCTGCAGTGTCACGTAAACGTCCGCGATATCACCCTTCACAGGTTCTCCGGGCAGTTTTCCCGTGTATGTCTGGTAACCGCTCCGTTCGACCCTGACGGTGCTGTAGGGCGTGCCGGTGGTGTAGACCGGGACATCGAGTATTCCATTGTACGTGGTGCCCATGTAGGTTCCGTCAAAATAGACGTCGGCACCGTCGATGTTGCAGTGGACGCGATACCATCCCTGATCTCCTCCAATATCTGCGGCCACGGCAGGTATGCCTGCGCAGAGGACGAGAAGTGTCATTCCGATAATAAGAGTTTTCAGCATAATCGGTTCTCCGATAGGCGATGAACGAGTGTTCATTTCTTCAGGGATAATTATTTCTATACGTTACGCACAATCTCCGCGGACCTCGAGCGAAATTGCCGCTTTTCCTCCGGCAAAAAGAGTAAACCATCCCGGAACCCGGATGCCCGCGCCGCCCGGGGCCGCGCACCTCCGGGCCCGTCCCGGAGGGGGAGAGCGTCACCCCATTCGGGGCTCTCCCGGACTCAGCCTGGTGTTCGGCCCCGCCCCCGATGAGGCGGGTGCCGGATCCGGATTTTTCTGGGATCTCCCCGTGCACTGGACCGTGGTTGATATCGCCACGGGGGGAGAGGGCCTGCCCCTCCCCGCATAAGGCGCTACGCTCCGTCCCACCCACCCCACCTGGCCTCCGGCCTTCCGAATTGTGCGAAACCCGACCGCTTCTCTCTTCTGTTGAGGGACCGAGAACCGATGCACGCGTCGGTAGTGCTCCAGCATATACCTGATAATTGATCTCAGAGGATCCGACCGGATTACGTTGCGCACCAACCCGCGTTCATGACAAACAATAACCTGGGGAGAAGATTTGCATTATCGGGCTCTGTTGAAGCCCTATTCTGGCTGTCAT
>DANY01000012.1 GCA_002501655.1 Methanoculleus sp. UBA303 | reverse complement strand
TAGGATCCAACCAACACCTCAACCCCGGAGGTGAGAGCCGGGCGGATCCCCTGCAGGATCGCGCGGTTTTCTCGGTGCGTTGCAGAGTGCTGCCGGACGTTGTACAGCCCCACGTTATACAGGCTCTTGGCATGGTACGCGAGCGTGTCGATAATCTGGAACGTCTTCTTGGGAAGACGGAGAGAGTTGCTGACGACTCGCAGTGCCATGGGGATATTCTCTGTTTCTCACCGGTTATTAAGAATAACCATGCAGCGCGAAAGTGTACGGGGCTGGCCCGGGCAATTCCTCCCCCCGCTTGCGCAGGGGGTCTCCTTGCCCATTCGAGATGAAGAGACCCGCCGGCCTCTACCTCGCCTACCTCTTCCAGTCCCTCATCGTTGTGAACATCCTCATCGCATTCTCACTCGAGGATTACTCACAGGTCTTCGGCGGCATCCTCGCGCTCGGCTTAACGATGGTTCCCGCCATCATCACCCGCCGGTGGAGCATCGTACTTCCCTGGCAGGTCAACCTCCTCATAGCCCTCTCGCTCTACCTCCACATAGCCGGCGGAGTCCTGGGGTACTACGACATATACTACCCTTATTACGACAAGGTCGCCCACCTCATCTCCGGGATAACCGTCTCGGTGCTCGCCTTCGTCGTCGTCCTACTCCTCGACCGGTTCAGCAGGCTGAACCTCTCCCGGCGGATGATCGTCGGGTTCATCATCATCGCCGCGATGGCGATGGAGGGGTTCTGGGAGATCTACGAGTGGTTGTTCGACACCTTCCTCGGGACAACCCTCCAGCACGGCCTCGACGACACCATGCTCGATATGATCTTCGTCCTCGTCGGGGCAGTCGCCGTGGCACTCGCCGGGAACCGTTACCTCTCGGAGTTCTCAAAGGAGGAACTCACGAGAAAGATGGTCCATGAAGAACTCCGGGGAGAGTGACCGCGAGAGCAACCACCCGGCGACGGCCCTTGACCGACTATGGGAGCAGGGTCGAAGGGGCACGAGGTGACAAGGAACCCTTTTTCAGCCCCGGCAACCTACCGGTGATCAGACAGACAGCGATCCCATGCACTATTATAAAGACATCGTATTCGAAAAACCCCTGCCGGAAACAATCCGGCGGCTCGGGCTGCTCCCTGCTGACCTGCACTTCCATACCCGGCACTCCGACTCCGCCACCCGTGTGCGGGACGCGCTGAAACTCGCGGCCCGGCGGGGAATCGGGCTTGCGATCACCGACCACAACCAGACAAGCGGCGTAGCCGAGGCAGAGCGGCAGAAGATCCACGTCCCCCTCATCCCCGGGATCGAGGTCAGCGCCAACGACGGTCCGCACGTTCTCTTCTACTTCTACTCGGCCGCAGACCTCCAGGACTTCTACCGGCGCCACATCGAGAAGAACCGGAGGAACGGTCCGTTCACCGCGATACGCCTTGACACCGCGGATATCCTCGATCGCCGGGAGGACTACTCCTGCGTCGCCGCCGAGGCGCACCCCTGCGGTTACGCCTTCCTGAACCGGGGAGTCCAGCGGTGCATCGCCGGCAAGTGCATCGGTGAAGAGGTCTTCTCCCGCCTCGACGCCCTCGAGGTGATCTGCGGCGGTATGGCCCGGTCCCACAACCTGAAGGCGGCCGGACTCGCGGTCGCCCACAGCCTCGGGCGAACCGGCGGGACCGACGGTCACCTCCTCCACGAGCTCGGCGGGGTCGTCACCTGCGCTGAGGCCGATACCGTGGAAGAGCTCCTGGACGCCATCCGCAAGAGAAAAACGGTCGTCATCGGCCGCGAGCGGCCGCTCGTCGAGAAGGCCATGATGGGGACCGCAGTCCTCCCGCACCATCTCCCCTACGCCGTCCCCATCCTCCAGGCCCGGTGGGAGCAGGACCTCCCCCGGATTAAGAGGTTCGTCCGGACCCGGCTGAACGGGTGAGACCCCTCACCCGAGGGGCGAGAAGAGCCGGGAGATTGATTCCTTGACCCGGATCCAGCGGGATCGCGCCCGGTAGCGCTCCGGCGTGATCTCGGTGCAGACATCCAGGTCCTCCTCAAAACGCCGTGCCAGATCGGCCCCGACCGCCGCATCGTAGAAGAAGGCGTTCGCCTCAAAGTTCAGCCGGAAACTCCGGACGTCCCAGTTCGCGCTCCCGACCGACCCCGCCTTCCCGTCGACGACGATCGTCTTTGCGTGGAGAAACCCGGCATCGTAGGTGTAGGCCCGCACCCCGGCGTCGAGGAGGTCGCCGACGAACGAGAGCGTCGCCCAATAGACGAACGGGTGGTCGGGCTTGCAGGGTATCATGATCCGGACGTCGACACCGGAGAGCGCCGCAAGCCGGAGGGCGTCGGTAACGCTCTCATCAGGTATGAAATAGGGCGTCTGGATGGAGACCGACTCCCGGGCCGAGTTGATCAGTTTGATGTAGCCCTCTTTTATGGCGTTCCACCGGGTGTCCGGGCCGCCGGAGACGATCTGGATCGGAGTTGTGCCGGGAGTGCCGGGATCGGGGAAGTAGCGGGGCGCGAGCCCCGGGTACTCGTCGGTCACGTAATGCCAGTCAAGGAAGAACCGGAGCTGGAGGAGCTGGACGGCCTTTCCGGTGACCTGGAAGGCCGTGTCGCGCCACGGGCCGAGCGGCCCTTTCCCCAGGTAGTCGTCCCCGATGTTGAACCCGCCGATGAACCCGGTCACCCCGTCGATGACCGCGATCTTTCGGTGGTTGCGGTAGTTGACCCGGTAGACCGAGGGGAAGAAGACACCGATCTTCCCGCCGGCGTCGGTCAGTTCAGAGAAGGCCTTCCGCGACCCGCCCCCGGCCCGGGTCCCCATCGCATCGAAGAGGAGGCGGACCTCGACGCCTTCCCGTGCCTTCTCGGCGAGGGCGTGGATGACCGCCCGCCCGAGTTCGTCGTTGTTGAGGATGAAGTACTCCAGGTGGATGTGGTCGCGTGCCCCCCGGATCGCGGCAAAGAGGGCGTCGAACTTCTCGTCACCCCGGGTATAGATATCGACCCGGTTCTCCTCGGTCAGGAACGCCCGGTTGTTCCGGAGAAGGAGAACGATCGTATCACGAAACTCTGCTGCCTCCGAGGTGGTGAACCGGTAGCGGCGGCCGGTGAACTCACGGTGCTGCTCCTCAAAAGCCTCCCGGAGGAAACGCCGATCCTCCTTCTCCTTGATGACGAACATCCTCTGCCGGGTGTAGTTCTGCCCGAAGAGCAGGTAGAGCACAAAGCCGACCGACGGCAAGGAGAAGAGGACCACCAGCCAGGCCAGAGCCGCCGTCGGGTTTCTCCGCTCGAAGAAGACGACGGTGACGGCGAATATGCTGTTGAGGATCAGGATGATCGCGGGCAGAAATTCCAGATTCACTGCGTTGCCTCCCTGCCGGAACCGGGCATAGCCATCCTATCTCCCTACGGGAGTATATTCGTTTACCTGTCGGGGTCCGTCAGGCGAACAGATGCACAAACCCGAGCGCGACGAGTATGAGGAAGACCGTGACGGCGACCCACCCGATGGTGATGAAGAGGAGGGATAGACCCCTGTCCCACCGCAGGATCCAGCCGATCACGGTGCTCGAGTAGAGGCCGACGATCGGCATTGCCTGGAGAATAATGGTGGACGAGATCGGTCCGAGCACTGCACCGTTGGGATACCGGGGACCGGGCCAAGAACGACGGGAAGGAGCGTAGCGAAGAGAAACAACACCGCCCTTACGGCCTGGCGAAGCCGGATGAGCATCGCCGAGAGGAACATGTGCCTCGCCCTTGCAGGGCGCAGGGAGAGCAGGCGCGCATATATAACTACCTGTGCCGGGCGGCTCGGCATACGTGCACCGGAACGCCCCGGGTTTAGGATCGAAGAGCACCTCCGCACCCGTCTGCCCGGCCATCGCTATAAGGGGGCCTGCCACCGGGGAGGCATACGCATATACCAGAACAGGGCCCCTCCCCGTGGTGGCGTTATGGTAAACGCAACATTTGAGGCCGGCACGCCCGGGCTCACTAAACCGGCTTCCCTGCCCCGGTGGCTCGTGCTGCTCCAGGGTATCGTCGCCCTTGCCCTCGGTATCCTGTTTCTGGCCTACCCCCTCTACAGCACCATCCTCCTCCCGACACTCCTCGCCATCATCATCGGTGTGGAGGGGCTGATCATCGGGGCCGTCCAGCTGGCAAGGGGGCTCTCCGGCGCCGGCTGGGGAGCCGGGATCCTCGGTATCGTGAGCATCATCTTCGGGCTCATCCTGATCGCAAACCCGTTCATCGCCGCCCTCGCCCTGGTCGTGGTCCTCGCGGTCCTCGCCATCATCGGAGGAGTTGCAGCAATCATCTTTGCGCTCCGGATGCCGGGATGAAAGGCGGGCGGGAGAAATCGCTCAGGTCCTGGTGTGCAGACACCATCTCACCCCACTTCACGCCGACGGCGAGATGAACCCCACCCCGATGAATCCATCCCAGAACGGTCTGAGGAGAAAATCCACCTATATCGAGAAAACTGGCTTGTTCCAGGACTGCTTGCGCGTCGCGCCGGGCAGTGCATCGGTCCAATTCAATTCGTGCGAAGGTTGACCTGAACCGAGGACCCGGCCAAACAGCCATAGCCTTTTCTCCCCAGGAGTTAAAGGGGCACCCATGCTTGACCGGATGAAGGAGAGTACAGGGAGTATCGTCGGTTTCCGGTTCGATGGAAAACTGAGCGAGAGCGATTATGCCACCATTCTGCTCCCAGAGCTCGAACGAGCAATGAAAGACCACAAGAACGTCCGGATCCTCTTAAAGATCGAGAACTTCCGGAGCTGGAGGCCGGGGGAACCCTGGGACGCCTTCAAGCGGTGGCCCGGGATCGAGAGGGTCGACCGGATCGCCGTCGTCGGCGGCGAGCGGTGGCGGGAGTGGATGAACCACCTGCCGGGGCTCTTTGTCGGGTTCTTCGCGATCGATGTGCGCTACTTCCCGGAGAGCCGTCTCCGTGACGCCTGGGGCTGGCTCCGGGAAGGGCTTTTAGTCCCGCCGCAGGCGGCATGAAACGCCTATATACCCCGGCCCCCAACCCATCGATATGCACTGTCCGGTCTGCGGTGACGACTGCGTCACGGAAGCCCGCGCACTTCTTACGGAACTCCCGGAGCGCTTCGCCCCCTGTCCCGACTGCATGGGGCTCGTCTACGACAAACAGAGCTCCCCGCCCGATATCGATACAGCAGAGCCCTGCCCCTCCTGCGGGAAACGGTTCATCGACGAGGTCTTTGCCCACATCTACCGGATCATGGCGGAAGAGGGCGACCTCGCCGGGACCGAACCCCTCGCCGCCGCCGGGACGCCGCTCGTCCACCCCGGGTCTGCGATGCGGAGAGCCCCCTACCTCCCGCCCGGATCACTCCTCCTCCTCTCCCGGTCGGTCGAGGAGCGGGCGGCGGCGCGCCTGGTCGCCGAGGTTCCGGAGGTCCGGGGGGTCGTCCGGGCAGGCGCCGGGACGCCGGGAGTCAGGGATACCGACGCGGAACCAATGACCCACACCCTGCTTGCCGGGTGCGACGTCCGGGCCGACGTCTTTCCCACCCTCAGAGGGCCGGTCGTCGTCTACAAGCAGCAGTCGGCACTGCACGTCGAGTTCCCCCGGGACCGCGATCAAAAGATCCTCTCCCTCGAACGGGAGATCAGGCGCCGCCGGCCCCGGACATTCGTAGACGCCTGCTCGGGCGCCGGCACCCTCGGGCTCGCCGCAGCCCGGGCGGGCGTCCCCCGCGTGATCTGTAACGACGCCTGGTACGCGGCCGCCTACTGGACCGCCTGCAACCTCCAGGTGAACCGGGAGTTCCTCGATATCGGGGAGGTAACGATGCACCGATCGTACGACGACCTCCGGCGACGAGAGGTCGCGCGAGACCCGCTTCCGGTCGCCACCGCCGCCGGCGCGCAGGAGATCGAGGTCTACCAGGGCGACCTCCGGCTGCTCCCGGCCGTCCTCCCGCCGGAGGTCGACCTTGCCGCCCTGGACCTCTTCGAGAAGGCGGACGCCGGGAAGGTCAGCCAGCTCACCAGGGCCTGGCAGACCCGGGTGGGCGGAGCTCTTTTTATCCCATAGACCACAGTATATACGGGGACTAGCCTGGGTGGCTCGGCGTCACCTGTCACCCGAAACCGCCGTCAGCGGGGGGCGAAGTCTGAGGAAGGCCGCAGCGGCCTGCAGGATCTGCTGCGTCCCGACGGAGAAGCCTCGTCCCATGAGGTCGGCGGAGAGGTACCAAAGTCCCGGAGGGGGCGGCGGCCTTTTGCCACGGGTACCGGTTCAGGCCCGGAAGGGAGCAGACTTACCGTGGACGTTCGGCGCCCATGGGGTTGCGGGGTGGAGGAGGGATGCAGCGGTGAATGCTTGTGCGCACGGTCGACCGAGGACGTGTTCCCAACGGCGATCTCCATGGCAAAAGTAACGATTCTTGGGGCTACAGGGAACGTCGGCACATTTGCGGCCCACACCATATCCGAGATCCCGTACGTCAGCGAAATGCTGCTCGTCGGGAGGCCCGGACGCGAAGATTTTCTTGCGGGCTGCTGCCGTGACCTTTCCGATTCGTTTGCCGCGCGAGGAACCCACGTCAGGCTCTCGTACAGCACCCGTCTTGCCGACGCAGAAGGCTCAGATATCATCATATGCACAGCGGGAGTGCCTCGTCGGCCCGGTCAGGACAGGAACGACCTCGCCTTCGAGAACGCGAAGATCATCGCCGAGACCGCCGAGACCGTCAGCCGGTCTTCGCCCGATGCCATCCTCTTTCTGGTGACAAACCCCGTCGACGTCATGACAGCCGTTGCCCTGAAGTATTCGGGGTTCCAGCCGCAACAGGTCTTCGGCCTCGGGACGCACCTCGACTCGATGCGCTTAAAATCACTGATCGCCCGGTACTTCCGGGTCCACGTCAGTGAGGTGCATACCCGCATCATCGGCGAGCACGGCGAGAGCATGGTCCCGCTCTGGTCGGCGACGACGATCGGCGGCATCCAGATCCACAACCTGCCTACCTTCTCAGGACTGCCCGCGCAGGAGATGATCGATACGGTCAGAACGAGCGGCGAGGCGATCATCAGGGATAAAGGCTCTACCGTCTACGGGCCAGGAGAAGCAATTGCAACCCTCGTCCGGACTATCCTCGGGGACGAGAACCGGATCCTCACCGTCTCAAGTTACATCACAAGCGAGGTCCATGGGATCGGCGACGTCTGCATTGGCGTGCCCGCCCGCCTCAACCGGAACGGCGTCTTCCCGCTTCCGATCAGCCTCAAAGAGGACGAGGTCACCGGGTTTGCGGAGTCGGTCAAAAAGATCCGCAGGGTCACCGCCGAAGTGATGGAACGGCTGGAAGAAGCCCGTTAGAGCGAAAAAGTGGGTATGGGAATCCACTTATACGAGTGTGGATTCAGTGATCTCGGCGCTGCCGACACCTTCAAGATTCTGGAGCGCTGCTTCAACCTCATCGGGAGCCCCGGCTTTGTCGGGGACGACGATGGCGGCTTTCAGTGCCACGAGGCCAAAGCCTATCGGCTCTTCTCTGATATCGCTCACCGGAACGGCCGCTTTGATTGCGGATTTAAGCGCTTCAAGGTTGACGTCAGGGGACTCGGGCATTATCTTCATGATAATGGCTACGTTTCCCATCGGTTATGGCCCCCGGAACCCGCACTTCGGACATGTATAGGCTATGCTCTGCTCCCTGCACCGGTAGCACCTGTTGATCTCGTGCGCGCACGCCGGGCACGGGAACCCGGTAGAGCCGGTCTCGGCCAGCGTGGCGTTGCAGGAGGTACATCGATCTCTCGCTGTCATCGTGGTTTCCTCGAAAGTTAGCTTATCATATCGCCTCTACAACAATTAAAATCTCGGGTCGACGAGAGTCCCGGTGACGGCCTCGTCCTGGAGAGCCCGGCGGACCCGGTCGTCGTGCCTGCCGTTGATCACCCGGGCACGGATGCCGTGCTCGAAGGCGAACCGGATGAACGCGGGGTCGACCTCGTCGGCGATGAGGGAGGGATCCTCGACCCTGGAGACGAGCTTGCGGTGGTGGTGGATGCCGTCGACCGATTTGAGGAGGAGGAGATCGGTCGAGAGCCTGTCTGCGACCCAGGCGGCGATGGTGTCGGAGGTGACGTTCCAGGAGTGGGGGAGGGGATCGCTCTCCCGCATGGCGCAGTAGGGGAGGAGGACCGTCACCTCCTCCGGAAGCGTGAGCCCGGAGACTGCCGGGACGCCGTGCGAGGCGATGTACCACCCGAACTGCTCCATGCCGGCGACCGCCATCCAGTGGGCGGCGGTATCGGAGACGGCAAGACGCCGGACCAGGTCGGCGAACTTCCCGCCGCCGGGGACGATCAGCACCGGGCGGCCAACCTCCTGAAATATGCCGAGCAGGGGGACGACCCGGTCAAAGAGGCTTCCGCCCACCTTGACGACGAGCGGGGGTGCAAGCGTTGTCATATCGTTTGCTCTTTATCCGGAGGATACATAACCCTGCGTATGCGCCGGATCGCCGCTGTCACCCTGCTCCTCTGCCTCATTGCCGGCACAGCCGGCGGCATCCTGATCACCGAGTTCTGCCCGGACCCCTACCGGCCCGGCGACCCTGACGAGTACCTGGTGCTCGAAGGGGAGGGGCTGCTCGACGGGTTCGTCCTCTCGGACGGCAAAGGCGGGTTCCGGTTTCCGCCGGGGACGCGGATCGACGGGCGACTGGTGGTCGCGAAGAGCGGGCCCGCGTTCGAGCAGACCCACGGCTACCTGCCCGACTTCGAGATCGAAGGGCGGACACCGACCGTGCCGGACGTTATACCGAGCGGGAACCTCCTGATGGCGAACCAGGCCGACAAACTCCTCCTCTACCGGGGGACGACCCTCGTCCAGCAGGTTGCCTGGCCCGCCGACGTCCATCCCCGGGAAGGGCAGGTCCACTACCTCGAGGAGGGCGCCTGGGACCCGCGCCCGCTCTTCATCGGCCAGTCGCGCTTCTCCCCCGCGACCTTCGAAGACGTCGCGGTGACAGCATTCGCCGCCCCGGACTGCTCGTATAGTGTCTTCTCGGCGGCCGTCGCGTCCGCAGAGCGCGAGGTCCTCGTAAACGTCTACGAGTTCACCGACCCCGCTATGGCGGCCGACCTCATCCGTGCCCGCGAGCGCGGCGCGGCCGTGACCGTCCTCCTCGAGGGCGGGCCGGTGGGCGGCATACCGCCGGAGGAGCGGGCGATAGCCGGGAGCCTCAACCGGAGCGGTATCGTGGTCCTCTCGATGACGACGACCGATGCAGCCCACGCGAAGTACCGCTACGACCATGCGAAGTATAGCATCATCGATGGGGAGACGGTCCTTATCGGGAGCGAGAACTTCAAGCCTGGCGGCTACCCGGCGCCGGGGCTGCAGGGCAACCGCGGGTGGGGGGCGTGCCTTGAGGACCCGGGACTCGCGGCCTACTTCCGGGAGATCTTCCTCTCCGATGCCCGGGGCGGGGATATCATCCCGTTCGAGGGTACGGCGGCCGGGGTCCACGTACCCTACGCGCCCGCCTACACAGTGGAGTTCGCCCCCTGCCGGGCGGAGGGAGCGCGGGTAACCCCGGTACTCTCCCCCGACACGAGCGCCCTCATCATCCGGCTGATCGAGGGGGCGGAGAAGAGCATCGCTATCGAGCAGGCCTACATAACAAACGAGACCGGGTGCGACCTCAATCCCTTCCTCGTGACCGCGATCAACGCCTCCCGGCGAGGGGTTGCGGTGCGGGTGCTCCTCGATGCCTTCTGGTTCAACACCGAGGGCGACGCGGACAACGACGAGATGGTCGCGATCATCAACCGGATCGCCGCGGCCGAAGGGCTGCCGCTCGAGGCGCGGCTCGTCGACCTGGACGCGAACAACCTCGCGAAGATTCACAACAAGGGCGTCATCGTCGACGGCCGGGCGGTCCTCGTCAGCAGCATCAACTGGAACGCCAACTCACCGGCATTCAACCGGGAAGCGGGCGTTATCATCGAGCACCCCGATATCGCTGCCTACTACACCCGGGTCTTCGAGGACGACTGGGATGCCTCGGGTGCGGGCGGGACGGGGAGCGCTACCGGGCCGGACCGGCTCAAAATCGTGGCAGCGGCGTGCATACTCGCCGGGCTTCTCGGGCTCTACGCCTACCGGCGGGGGCGAACCTGAAACCTCACCGTCTTCCGGCAAGATCGGCCGAGTGACAGACGTCGCAGATGGTGATCGTTCCTTCGCCCGAGACGATGGCGGAGACCCACCGCTCGATGACCACCTCGAGGTCACCGGGAAAGTCCTGCCGTGTAAATCCGCGTTTCCGGCTCATGTACTGGGATATCGCGGCCCGGCTGATACCGAGGCGTTTGGAGGCCTCGCTCTGGCTGATGCCGCGCTCGTTCACCAGGCGGTAGACCATCTCGGCCCGCATCTGGGGGAGCAGCCTCCGCGCGAGGGTGTCGCAGCGCATGATGTCGCAGGGAGGGAGTTCGGTCATGGTGCTGACACCATCGGGGAGTCTTTGTACTCGTAGAGGATCTGCCGGGCGTCGCGGAAGTTGAACTTCTCCACGATCATATCGTTGTCTTTGAGCCTTTTCAAGGCGTAGCGGACGGTGCGGGGGGCCAGGCTGCTGAGACGGACGAGCTCCTTGTGGGTCAGGGCGCCCCCGTCCTCGAGCAGCAGGAGGATCTTTCGGGAGGACGGGGGAAGGTTCACATCATCCATAGGGATATGTTAACGGCGTTAACATATCAAAGTGACGGAAGTTATAACCCCGGGAGCCTATAGGATATCTATGCTGGAGCGGCAGGAGAAAACGGCCCTCGCCGTGCTCGTATGCGTCGTCGGGATCGTGCTTGCGGCGCACCTCCTCTTCGACGCCGTCGCCCGGCCGCTGGTGGCGACTCCCTACTCCGAAGAGGTCCCGGACGGGGTGCTGGTCCTCCTCGAGGGAAGGGTCGAGGAGGTCAAAAAGACATCGACCGGCGGGCACCGGATCCTCACCGTCAACGGGACCACCGTCTTCCTGCCGGAGAACGTGGCTGCCGCGCTCGAGATCGGCGAGAACGAGAGCGTAACGCTCTACGGGGTCGTGCAGACCTACCGCGGGAAGCGGGAGGTGGTGGTTGCCTCCGCCGCGGATATACGGGTGCTGGAGTGACCTACTTTCTTGTGTAAAATATGTCGGCGCCGGCGGCATCCCCGAAGAGGGGCCGCCCCTGCCGGGGCTTCTTTGGGTTCGCCTCTTCCTTGATGGGCGCCGGTTCCTTCTCCGCGGGTTTCTCCGGGAGAGGTGCCGGGCTCTCGTCGCGCTTCTTCTTCCGGCCCCCTTCCACACCGGTCCCGGAGATCAGGTCTCCGTCGTTGATCCTCACTCGCGGCATACAGGAGAATTGCCGGCCCGGTATATGACACCTCTGGATCCGGCCTGCCGGCCTTCCGTGAGCCCTTCGGCAAAACGGGCCGCCTGCCGTCCCGGCCGGCTACATGAACCGCTCGAACCGGTCGCGAGGCACCCGGCAGATGGGGCAGGTCTCGGGCGGCTCGCCCCGCGCACAGAGGTAGCCGCAGACCCGGCACCGCCAGACCGGATACTTCAGGCCTCCCGGGGCCGGGCCGACCCTGGTACGCTCCTCCTTCTGCCGCTCCCGCTCCTCCGGCGGCGGCCGTCGTTCCGGGACGGGGCCGACGGCACGCATCCCGGCCTCCACGTCGGCAGTGACGTAGAGGGCGCAGTAGCAGGCGCCATAGGCAAAGAGATCAGGGTCCCGGTAGTCACAGGGGCAGATGATATCGAGGTCGTCCTCCCGGTTCCCGGAGGCGAGCCGGCAGGGGCAGGATATGTAGCCGTAGCGCCCCTGGTTCGTAAGCAGGCCCCGGACGAGGCCCCTGGTGAACTCCCGATCCGGGTTGAGATGATAGCCGCCGCCCTCCGCCTCCCGATCGAGATCGCGCACAAAGCGGTCAATCTCACCGTCGCTCACCGTGTCAGGCACCGACCGCCTCCCGGATCTCGCCTTCCTGGAACCCCACGATCACTTTTGCGTCGTCGATGACGACGGTCGGAAACGAGAGCCGCGGGTTCCACCGTTCGACCTCCCGGACTATACGGTCGCGCTCCTCGCCCGCGAGCAGGTCCACGTAGACATACGAGAACCCGACGCCGAGGTCGGCAAGGAACTCTTTTGTCCTGGCACACCAGCCGCAGGTGCTCAGGGCGTAGAGGATCACCCTGCCGCGGTCAACTCCAGGCACGTGCTGCATCTCCGTCAAGAAACTTCCTCCGTACCGATCGTCCCTGTCATGGAGGCCGAAGGTAAGTAGCTTGTCCCCGGAAGTGGGAGGGATCGGGACGGATATTTTTATCCTCTCGGGCGGGGAGAAAGGTGCAAGGCAGGATGAGATGAACGTCAGGAAATTTGCCGGAGTTGCGGCCGCACTCGTGCTCGCGGCATGGATCTGCGGCACCGCCGCCGCAGAGGAGATGACCATCGATGATATCGGGAGCGTCCCGGCCGGGAAGACGGTCACCATCAGCGGGACGACGAATATTGCACCCGGCAACCACCTGACCGTCACGGCGACGCCGGTCGGGTTCGGGCCCGCGAACAAGTCCGCACCGGCCGGAGCGGCAGGCGCATCGGGAACGGTTGTCGTAGAGGAGGGGGACACCACCGCGAACACATGGTCGTTTGCGGCGGATACCACCGGGCTTCAACCCGGCGAGTATACCGTGACCGTGGAGTGGGTCGAAGGCGACGCCGCAGCAAGCACCGCCTTCACGGTCACAGAGGCGGCGGTGGCCACCCCGGCGGAGACGGCGACGACGTCTGTCACCACAGCGCCGACGACGGTTCCGGCGACGAGCCCCACGCCGACCACCGCGGGACCGCTGGTTCCGATGACGGCGACCCTCGCGGCCGGTGTGGCCGGATGGCTGGCGCGGCGGCGGTAGGGACACGAACACTACTCATGAGGGATTCACGGGGGATTATGGTAGCGGCCCAGGATACTGGTGCAGTGATTCCAAACGAACGGACCATATCTGGCCTTCGTCCCCTCCCACCCAGAGCCCTCCTCCCCCCTCCCTCCGGGGGAAGGACGGTGCGTGGAGATACCCGGGAAAAGCCGTGCCCGGGGATGCAAACTCCCGGGCGGTGCGAAACACGATCGATGATCTCCTCCGTTGAGAGTGCCGGTAATTGAGAATCGATGCACCAGTCAACGGCAAGGAAGATGTTTTGTATAGAAGCTCCCTCTCTTTCTCATACTTTTTAATTTGCTCAGCGCATATCCTGGCTGAATCAACTCGACATTATACCTCTGCTTAAGGGTATCTCTTACCTCTCTGCGCAGTTTGTCATCTTTGGTGACGAAATACTCTGCTTTGACGAGAATTGCAGTTGTTAACAGTATTGCATCCTGGGTTTCAATCCCCTTATTGCTCAAGATCAGCCACGCAAATATCTCAGAGAAGTTATCCCCATTCTCTTCAGGCTCATCAGAGAGTGGTACAATTGCCCCGTTCTCAAATAACAGATCAAACGTACTCTGGATCCTCGCATAGATGACTTCCATACACTCTTCAGGGATATCAGGAAAGTTTCTCCCGTCACGCCAGCGGGAGATGGGCAGGCCGTTTTTGAAAAGGATTATTGTTCGCAGTTCATCCCTTATTGCAGAAAAAAGCTCGTTCAGAGCCAGATAGGAGATATAATAGGCGCATGCCGGATTTCCATGCCGTTGTGAGACAATCTCATCGATAAGTGAGATTGACGGCGAGTACCTGGTCAGATAGACCTCTCTGAACTCTTCGGATAACCCGTAGCGATCACAAAAGAGAGTTAAAATACCGCTCTTGTGCATCACCCAGGGGGCAAGGATATTCGTGTCGATACACCAGGTGTGTTGGGCGATTACGACTCCCCCTCAGGCTCTCTTTTCCGCCTTCCTTTTGGAGCTCCATAATCCCTTGATCTGCCCTGCCTCGCCGTTGACAGACGATCGTTGTCTTAACTCGTAGTACTTCCCCGTGACAGGGTTATAGATCCTTTTCTTAGCCATCGCTCTCGCATGAGTCTCTCTCATCCACCCTATTATTCATTTCGCTACCTCGATCCCCCACCATAACAGTACCCCTTCATACTTCCCGTACCCTACCGCCGGTCCACGATCCGCTTCGGGCGACCGGGTACCCGGTGAAGTTCGAGCCCACCCGGCGGTGTGATGTTGCAGAGGATACGGAGGGACCCGTCCTCGTACGCCGCCAGAAGACCCGGGGCGGACCTGAAGAGAGCGGCAAGGAACGTCTCCTCGACGGCCGCCGGGTCGACCCGGGCGGGGTCGGGGCACTCCATGCTCACCCGGAGGATAGTCTCCCCCACCTCGTCGCCGCCGTAGATGAACGCCTCGTACTCCCCGTTCAGGTAGGGCATGTTCCCGGGCTCAAAGACCGCTGCCTCCACATCCACCCGGGTGAGCAGGGCCTCCCCGATCCGGAACGTCTCCGCCTCACGCCGGGGGTAGTCGATCCGCATATGCGTCCGCCCGCACCGGCACCGCTCCCGGGAGACGACCGAACAGGTATCCTCCGTATCGTAGTTGATGAGAAGTGTCCCTGCCTTCCAGCCGGGCGCAAGAAGCGTCGTATAGACCAGCCGGCCGGTCTCACCGTCCCGGACGAACCGTTCCATCCGGGGATCGTAGAGGTCGAAGTGGACCAGGTCCTCGGGGACGTGGAGCCCGGCTTGGCGCGTGCACTCGCCGCACATCGTTCCCTCGGTGCTCCCGTAGGTGTTATAGACCGGGCAGCCCCAGACCTCCTCCAGGTAACTCCGGGACTCCGGGGCGAAGCTCTCGCCGCCGACGACGAGGCGCGTGACGCCGACCTCCCGCGGCGGGATCCCTTCCGCCTCCATGCGGCGGGCGAGCCGGAGGAGTTTGAAGACGCTCCCGATCACGGCCGTCGGGCGGTAGTGCGTCATCACCCGGACCGGGAAGGTGCACTTCCCCTCCGGGATGACCGTCACCCCGATCTCCCGGGCGGCAAGCGTCATGGTGTTTGCACCGACGTTCATACCGTAGGAGGTGCAGACCACCACCCGGTCGCCGGGCAAAAACCCCTGCGAGACGAAGAGCCGGGCGTACTTCCCGGCATACCGCTCCCAGTCCTCCCAGGTGAGGAAGAAACTCTTCGGGACCCCGCTCGTCCCGGAGGTCTCGTTGACCGTGAAGACCGCCTCCCAGGGGACGCTCTTAAAGCAGAACTCGGTGGTCTGCGGGGGCTGGTAGCGCCGGATCGTCGCCCCGGAAATAATGGGGAGGTCGCGGAGGTCCTCGTGCTCCCGGATCGCCTCCGGGCGGACGTTGTGCCGCTCAAACCACCGGCGGTAGAAGGGAGAATGTTCGTTCGCGTACAGGACGGTCGAGCGGACCCGTTCGTCGATGAGCGCGTCGAGATCCGGACGGGTAAGCGTCTCCACCACCCGGTCATGATACCGGTCGTCTGCCATCCGGCCGTGATGGACCCCCGGGGTAAAAAAAGGTGCCGGGGCTCAGATCGCCCAGGCGGGAAGGTCCGGGGAGATCCCGAGCGCCCAGAGGACGACCGTGAAGAGGAAGAACACCCAGAGCGCGACGCCGATGAGGTTGAGCCCCCAGCCGGACCCGAGAAGGTCTCTCGCGGTGACGTAGCCGCTCCCGTAGGCGACGGCGTTTGGGGGGGTGGCGACCGGGAGCATGAACGCCATCGAGGCGCAGACCGCCGCAGTCATCATCAGTATGATCGGATTGACGCCCACGCTGAGGGCCGTGGCCGCCATGATCGGCATCAGGACGGCGGCCATGGCGGTGTTCGAGGTGATCTCGGTCGCAAACGAGACCGCCAGAGCCACCACGAGGACCAGGATGACGATCGGGAGCCCATGAATAAGGGTGAGGGACTCGACGATCGTCGCGGCAAGCCCGCTCTGGATGAACCCGTTCGAGAGGGCGATGCCACCGCCGAAGAGGAGCAGGATGCCCCACGGTATCTTCACCGCCCACTCCCAGTCCATGGTGAAGATGCCCTCCTTCCGGTCGACCGGGAGGACAAAGAGGAGGAGTGCCCCAAAGATAGCGATGGTGGAGTCTTTGATACCCGGGAAGAAGATGTCGAGGCCCGGTATGATGATACCGCCAATCTCCTTTGTCTGCGCAAATATCCAGGCAAGAGCAGTCAGGGCGAAGACAATGAGCGTCCACCGTTCCCCCGTTGATACAGATCCGAGTTTCGCGAGTTCCTCCCGGATGATCCCCCGGGCGCTCGGGAGGGTTGCCGCCATCCGGCGATAGGGGACGAAGGTAAGCCAGACCCAGGCGAGGAAGAGGAATACGGCGGCGAACGGGACGCCGAACTTCATCCAGGTGAAGAAGTCGATGGCGGGCGCGGCAGGAAAGATCGTCGCGAGCTGGGATATGAATATACCGTTTGGGGGCGTGCCGATGATCGTGGCGATGCCCCCGATACTCGCGGCGTAGGGAATGGATATGACCAGGCACCGGGCGAGCGCCTGCTCTTCTCCGTTGAGGCTCTCGAGCGCCCGGTCGGTCCCGGGGATGATCGTCAGGATGATCGCGACCGCGATCGGGATCATCATCATCGTGGTGGCGGTGTTCGAGATCCACATCGAGAGGAACGCTGTGGCGACCATGAACCCGAGCACCAGGCGTTTCGGGCTCGTCCCCACAACCCGGATGATATGGAGGGCGATGCGCCTGTGCAGACCCCACCGTTGCATCGACATCGCTATGATAAACCCGCCGAGGAAGAGGAAGATCACCTCGTTGCCGTAGGAGACCGCCACCTCCACCGGGGAGAGAACCCCGAGTGCCGGGAAGAGGACCAGCGGGAGCAGGGCGGTCGCCTCCAGGGGGATGACACCCGAAACCCAGAAGAGGATCATAAGGACGGTCACTGCCGCAACGGACTTCGCCTCAGGCGCAAGGAGGGCAGGGTCGATGGGGATCGCCAGGACCGCGAAGAAGACGAGGAGTGACGCAACGATGAAGGCGACCTTTTTCATCCTCAAACCTGGGAGAAGAAATTATTTAAGCGTGCGGAATTGAAATCGCACGGGACTGGAGTGGCGGGAGTCGGAACGGGCCGTCTCACCACGGCAAGTGCCATCAGGTCGGGCTCACCGCACCCATACGCCAGGGGCGGGCGGGGCCCGGGGCTGCACCAACCTATATCTACAGGATCAGCACACGGGATACCATGGCACCAGATTGGATCCGCAGGCGAGGTCTCCCGGTCCTCCTCCTGGCCGTCTGCTTCCTCGCCCTCTGTGCGGGGCAGGCAGAGGCCCGCGGCCCGGCGATCAGCGACATCCAGCCCTACGACACGATCTTCGTCTACGAAGAGGGGCTCAACCTCTCGCAACTCCGCAACGCGACCACGGATAACCCTGTTGTGGCGCTCCAGAAGTATCAGGACGACAACCCCAGAAAATCGCTCATAAAGAGTATCCCGGTCGTCGACGACACCAACTTCGAGGTGCAGGACCTGCTCGTGGGCCACGAGTACGGGACCTACTACGCCTTCAACCCCACTGACGGCACGACGGCGCTCGTTATGATCCGCGAACCACGGGTCTTCCTTGACGTTGTGCTCGCAAACCCCTACCACAACGAGCCCCTGGCCGGACTCTCCGTCTCCGAGAACACCCGGATAGCGTTCCGGATAGCCTCCCCCGACGTCGGGGCCATCTACCAGGCTGGCGGTGTCTACCCGGCGACGGTCGATATCGTGCTCACCCATCCGGGCGGCGCGGAGAGCACCGTCATCAGCGGGCTTAACTTCGCCGGATTGAACGTCAGTTCGACCCGGTTCTACACCGACGACCCCGGCAGGCCCGGCGCAATCCCGCTCTCCGGCCTCCGTGATCCGGGGACCTACACCGTCCGGGCCGAGTGGAGGACGCCGGAAGCCTTCGACGCCTACGCCCCCAACTCGGAGCCCGTAACGTTCACGGTCGGGAATCGGGTCGGTGTCGAGACCGGGACGCCGACGCCTGCCGTGACCGCGACGGCCACGCCGACGGTAACCGTGGCACCGACGACCGTGACGGCGACCGCAACAGTGACGGTGACGACCACAGAGACAGCCACGCCGAATGCGACCGCGACGACGGCGCCGGCAACCCCCACGCCGACCGCGGCGCCGCTCCCGGTCGCTGCAGTCGTCGGGGCGCTCGGTCTCGCCGTCATCCTCGCCGGCAGGCGCCGGTAAGGGAATTCAGCAGGACCGGCAGCCGCAGCCACCGGCCGCGTCCCGGATACGGCGGAGGGCGGCGGCCGCCCACTTCGCGACGCCCGGGTCGCCGTCCTCGAGCGCCGAGATGAGCGCCGGGACCGCTGTTGTGTCCCCGATGATCCCGAGGGTGTAGGCCGCCCACATCCGGAGGCGGGGGTTGGGGTCACCGAGCGCGGAGAGAAGCCCCGGGAAGGCGGCCGGGCCGAGGGCGGCGAGGGCCTCTGCCGCCGCCATCCGGTCAGTGCTCTCACCGTCGCGGAGGACCCCCATCAGGCCGGCGACAGCGTTACTCTTCTCCATCCCCGCACCCCGGTCCGACGCCGATCTTCTTCTGCCGCCACGATCACCACGTTCTTCCGTTCGCCGACCATAACATCCATTCCAGGCCTCCAACCCGGCACGAGTGCCGCAGGGCTGATGGCCATACTGCTCTTGGTGCCCGGAGGGAAAAACGATCGGTTTTATGCCGGGCTCCGGCCTTCCAAAAAGAGTGTTAGTGGTTCTGCCGGTAGCAGTCCCAGGCATCGACCGCGGTGCCGTTTGCAAAGATGCAGACACCGTACTCGCTGCCGTCGGGGTTCTTCCGGGTCTCGTAGGTGTGGCCCTGCTCCAGGCACCAGACCGCGGCCGGGTCGGCCATGCCGACACTTCCGCCACAACTTGAACAGGCCCATGGGATAGCGATGATATCGACCGGAACCCCCCACTGCTGGATGGTCACGGTATCGCGCGCGATCTTCCCGGCGAAGGTGATCCGCATCCCGTCGACGCGGTAGCGCTCCTCAAGCCCGAGCGGGAGGTAGCGCCCGCCGTCATCGGCGATAATGCCGTAGAACCCGCCCTCGAGATCGATGTAAGTGACCGTCCCGTTTGCCGCGACGAACGTCGCGTTTCCTGCCCTATCGATGGCAAGAACCTCAACCGGGGTTCCCTCCTGCTCGACGGTCATGACATCCTCCTTCACCTCTGCGACGAACGTCACGTTCAGGCCGTCGACCAGCCATGCCTCATCCAGGCCGAGCGGGAGAAAGCGTCTCCCGTCGTCGGCGACGATGTCGTAGAACCCGCCCTCGAGGTCGATGTAGGTGATGGTCCCGTTCCCGGAGACGAGCCGGACGCCGCCGATGGGTTCGATGGTCCGGATCTTCACCTGGGTTCCCCACATATGGAATCCCAGAGTGTCTTCTTCCAGATCGGCACAGAACTGCACGGAAAGACCGTCGATCCGGTACTCCTCCGGGAGGTTCACGGGAAGGTAGTTCATGCCGTCTTCCGCGATGATACCATAAAATCCGCCTTCAAGGTCGATGTAGGTGACCGTTCCGTTCGTCGCAACCGTGCGGCGGGTGTCGCCCTTCTCTATGCTGACGATATCGACCGGCGCTCCCCATTGCTGGATGGTCGCCGTCTCGTTCGCGATATCGACGACGAACGTGACCCGGAGGCCGTCGGCCCGGAAGTCTGCCGGGAGGTTTCGCGGGAGGTAACGCTCGCCGTCATCCGCGACGATACCGTAGAACCCGCCTTCGAGATCGACGTAGGTGACCGTCCCGTTCCCGGATATGCGGTCGGCAGGGCCGTCCTCCCCCCCGGCAGCCATGCACCCGCAGGCAACGACCGCCCCGAGGAGTGTGAGGACGATGATCAGATAGTTCGGATAGGATCCCGTCATAGGCATCAACGACGATAATTCTCCCGCCGGAGGTAAGTAGGTTGCTTTAACTACGAAATAATCCGGACCTATGCATTCAAGGTGCCGGTTCGCCAGCCTCCGGGTGTTCCGGAGCCGACCTGTAACTCATTCCGGGGAGAGCAGGGGAAGTGGCCAAAAAGGGGCTTTGTTGAATCCCAACCTGTTGGCTCTCGATGGTCGCACTCATGGGGCACTCCGGCACATGGCTTTCCCCCGGCCTGCGCACCTGGCGAGGCTCGAACTCCACCTGCTCCGAGCACGGCTTTCCACCGGATATCACATTGGGGGAGGGGCAGACGGGGAGGGGGTCTCCTCCTCCCCTGTCCCCACCCCCAGACGCGATAGCCACCACGGTCCACTGCCGGGAGACATGCCGAAGGAAAAGACCGATCCCAGGGACAAGCCGGGTCCAGTACCACCCTCATCGGGGCAGGGAAAGACCGGAACAGGGTTTCAGCAGTGGCCAAAAAACCTAAAAAAGGGTATTACCTTCCCCCGACGCCGCCGCCGCCGAAGCCGCCACCGCCGCCGAAGGACCCGCCGCCGCCGAACCCACCGGACCCGCCCGAGGACGGCGGGGAGTAGAGAACGATCGGCGCAAAGATCACCGGCATGTTCGAGTAGAGCGGCACCCCGACGTCCGGGAGGCTGATATTTAAGTTCTTCATCGCCTGCTCTACCTTATCACCGAGGCCGAGCGCGGTCCCGTAGACCAGCCACTCCCCCCACATCGAGAGGTCGGCGGGGGAGTACTGCCGGATAAGGGCAAGGTCCGAGAGGAAGTAGGCGAACGCGTCCCACTCGAGTTTCTCCTTGTAGTGGTCGCCCTTCCAGACCCCAAACAGTGTCGAGGGGAAGAGGGCCGCGATCCCGACCTGGACCGCGACGATGAAGGAGAGGACGCCGGCCGGGATGAGGAGGTAGGCCGCACCCGGCGCGAATATGAACGCGAGGATCGCAAGCCCGCAGGGGATGGCGCCGAGGAATATGAGCGGGAGGATGAGCCCCCGGCCGTCCCTGACGTACTGCCGGGCAAGCGTCGTATCCACATCCCGGGAGAGAGCGGCAAGCGACTGCTGGTACTGCAGGATCCGGTGCTGGTAGCCGGGGCTCCGCCGGGCGGTCTCGGCGAATGTTTCCAGTTCGGCGGTATCCACGACGTGGTCGTCCGCGATGTTCGCAAGGAAATTGAGCACCCGCTGCTCGTAGGGGTCGGCAGACTCCCCGGAGACTATCCGGACCGTAACACCCTTACCGTCCGGCTTCTCGGTCACCACGATCTTCCCCTGCCGGTGGAGGTCAAGCACCGTCGCGTAGAACCCGTTGTCGTCGAACTCAAGGGCGTCGCCCTTGAAGAGGAGGTTCACCTGCCAGGGCTTGAGGCCTGGATTCGGCGTGAAACTCAGATACTCCGGCACCGTAAACGGTTTCTCCCTGCCGTAGCGGAGATAGACGCCGAGGAGGACAAACGGCATCGCGAGGACGAGAAGGGTCGCAAGATCGTAGAGGATACTCGCCGCCCCGTAGAGGATTGCGGGCCAGCGGTTGGCATCGGCCGCCTTCTGCCGCACGTCCGGGACGAACGTCCCAAAGCCGCCGACCTTCTTGGTGAACGCGGGATTGAGGACCATCTCAACGTTCAGCGCATCATCCTGGGATGCACTTCCCGTTATGACGACGGCGTCCGCCGTCCGCTCGACATTGAGGGTCGGGGGATGCGTGTAGACTTCTTCGATATCCCCAGCGAACGGGAGGGTGATCCGGAGATCCCGGTAAGGGACGTGCTCGTCCACGAGTTTCAGGTTCAGGTGCGCCCACTGATTGTCGTACTCGACAGGTGGGCGGACCCGGTAGCGGTACTCCACCGTGTAGGTGCCCGGGGTGAAGTAGCCGGGGTTAAAGAGGCCTACCTCGTTCTCGAGCGCGAGATCCCGGATAACCGCGAGGTCTTCCGGGCTCGCGGTCCCGGCGGCCGTCCGGACTTCGCCCCCGGAGTCCTTGACGTAGCCGACGGTCCCGGGCGGATACCGACGACGAGGAAGATGAGGAGCGCAGGGACCCCGGAGTCCTTGACGTAGCCGACGGTCCCGGGCGGGGCGGTCATACCCAGGAACTCGATGTGCGGCCGGTCGATGGCGGCGAAGGTGAGCGGCGCGTCCCAGTAGCGGAAGAGCATCCGGTACTCCCCCGCTGCGTGGACGTCATAGGTATACCGCTCGACCAGGGTCCCGTTCTCGAAGAAGACGGCGTCGTAGTGCTGGACATCCAGGTTTCCCTGGAAGAGGCCGGGGAGCGCGGTCGCTCCGGCGACTGCCAGCACCCCGACGAGCAGGGTGATGGCAACAAGGATGAGGATCTGCTGCCGTTCAGTCATGCGCATGGTCTATCAGAACGCTATCGTCGGGACCCGCTCGATCTCCTCGCCGAACTCCAGGTACTGCAGTTTCGTAAAGCCCATGGCGCCGGCGACCAGGTTCGAGGGGATTGTATCGGTCATGGTGTTGTACTGCTGAGCGATGTTATTGTAGGTGTAGCGGTGCCGGGCGATCTCGTCCTCGACCCCCCTGACCGCACCCATCAGGTCCTGCACAGTCCGGGAGGTCTTGAGGTCGGGATAGTTCTCGGCGACGGCGAGCAGCCGCCCGAGGACCGACCGGGACTCGCGTTCGAGTTCGTTTAAGTCACCGGGACCGGCGCTGCCGATGCGGGCCCGCATCGCGGTCACCCCGGTCAGGGTCTCCTTCTCGAAGGCCGCGTAGCTCTTCACCGCACCGAGGAGCTGCTCGATCATGTCCAGCCGCTTCTTCATCGCGACCTTCACCTGCCCGATCGTCGCTTCGGCAGAGTTTTTGAGGGAGAAGAACCGGTTGTAGATACCAATCAGGGCGACCGCGATGCCGATGACGATCAGCACCACGACAGCGATAAGAACAAGGGAGATGATGTCTACCAAGGTTGTCACCAGTACTGTATGTGCCCTACGGCGTATTTAAGGGATGACACCCGAAACCGCACGAGATGCGGCCGGAACTACCAGAGTTCCCGTACCGCTGTACCGGCTACTCCGCGACCACCTCGCCGGAGCTCACCATAGCCACAACGTTGCCGTCCGCATCCCGAAGGAGGGCGTTGTGCCAGAGGATCAACTGTTCCCGGCCGTCCCGGGTTACGACCGGACTCTCCTCGAAGGCGGGCGGCTCAAACTCCCCGGCCACGAGGCGGAGATAGTTCTGGCCGAGCCGATCGCGCAGGCGCTCCGGGACGACCGTCGCAAACCAGTTCTTCCCGGCGAGGTCTTCCTCGGCATACCCCAGGATCTCGCTCCCCCGCCGGTTGACGAGGTTGATGGTCCCGTCCGCCCCGATCACCGCGATCATCACGCCGGCCGCATCCAGGTAGCCCTGCGCCCGGTCGCGCTCCGCAACCAGGAGGTCTTCGGCGGCGGCGCGGTCGGTGACATCCTCGGCGATCCCGAGCATGTATCGGAGCACGCCCCGGGAGTTGAAGATGGGAATCTTCTTCATGGAGATGCTCTCCCCCGTCGGGAGGTGGACATTCTCTTCCCGGCCGGCCGACATCTCCAGCATCTCCTGGCCGCCGTCGGCGAAGAAGGCCGCCATCTCCGGCGGGAAGAGGTCGGCGGCCCGCTTTCCTGCCATCTCCTCCTGTGTCATTCCAAGGAAGGACTCGGCGGCCCGGTTCGAGAAGACGAACGTGTTCCCATCCACCTCCCGGACGAAGACCATGCTCGGGACGTTGTTGACGACCGAGTAGAGGAACGACTTCCACTGGGCCACCCTCTTTACAGCCCGGACCCGTTCGGTGACGTCACGGCAGACCACGCGGTAGCCGGTAAAGTCGCCGATCATGTCGTAGACCGGCGTCCCGCTCACATCGAGGATGACGGTGCTCCCGTCCCGGTGGAGCATCGTCCACTCAAAGAGGACCCTCGGCTCCGGATCGGCGAAGAGCGCCGTAAACTCTTCCCTGACCCGGTCCGCCTTCTCCGGGACCATGAAGTCGCAGGGCGTCTTCCCAAGCATCTCTTCGGGTGCGTAACCGAGGATCTCCCGGCTTTTTGGGCTAACGTAGGTGAACGTGCAGGTCTCGTCAACGTTCAGGATCAGGTCGCTGATGTTCTCGACGAGGCTCCGGAAGAGCAACTCGCTCTCGCGCAGGGCCTCCTCCGCCCGCCGGCCCTCGGTGATATCCTCGAGGATGATGGTGACTCCCGGGGCCCCGTCGTTGAAGACGGTGGGAAGAAACTTGATCCGGAAGAAGAGTTCCTCGTCGTGCCGCAGGAACCGGAGTTCTTCTGTGACCTCACGCCCGTTGAGGGCATCGGTGATCCGGCTCCGTATCAGCGGGTGGTCGAACGCGGCGAGCGGTGATGCCTCGATGCCGTTCCCGATGATATCGTCCCGCTCTCTCCCCGCAAACGTGCAGACCGCATCGTTTGCCTGGACGATCCGGCGATCGCGGTCGAGGACCAGCACGAGATCCGACGAGAAGTTGAGCATGGCGGCGATGGGGACCCTCTGCGAGAGGTAGAAGACCTTGGCCTTCCCGTAGGTCTCCATCTCCACCTGGCCCGATACGAGGAGGACGTCAAGGTAGCGGGAGACGGTGTTCCGATTGATACCAACGGCGGCAGCAAGGTCGGAGACCGACATGCCTCGCGGATGCTCTTTTAATGTGCTGAGCAGGAGAGAGAGTGCGTCGGTAGTGGGATCCATGTGCAAATAGAGTTTCGCGCCGGGGGATATAGGGTTTTGCAGTGTTGCATACTCCATTGCCACGCATAATGCCACACCCCAATGCAAGGCATTAGCCAAAAAAGATATATACGATATCGATCAACTCATGATCCCCCAGAGTCGGCAGAGACGGGGAATCTCTGTCGACGATCTGGGCCACACGGGCACATGTGGCCCGGACCGGCAAGAGATCGGCTGGGATCGGTGAACGGAACATTCACCACGCTGACTGCACCAACGTCAAGGTTAACGTCCACACCGGGGAACTGCCCCGGTGTAAAAACCAGGCACACCTCTCTAAACACTCATACTGGCACACGGTTGGATGGGGCACCGGGGCGGGAGGCACAACCGTCCCGGTATCGCCTGCAGACACCGTATGGTTACCACACACCCGACAATATACCCTCATTTTTTAAACGATTCCGCAAGGGACGCCCCTGGATGAGAAAACAGCACCTATCTTCCATCAATCGAACCACACCCCGATGTAACAGGAGCCTCGCGGCCACTTCATCCGGGCGGTGGCGGATAGCGTGGCCTTGCACCCGCGAGGGTGAGAGGAACGTCCTCTCGACGATCAGGTGACGGCCGGCGGTCACCCTGGCGCCGCGAGGAGCGACCCGAGCACCCCCGGGAGGTCCTCCTTCGCCGTGACGACCGTGGCCGATTCTTCGAGCATCAGGTTGACCAGCTCATGGTGCCCGGCGATCCGGAAGTCGGTGCGGAGCGCGACGATCCGGCGGCCGAGGGCATACGCATACCCCATCTCCCAGGATGTCCCCGAATCGGCGTCCGCGCCGTCGATGACCCCGACAACGATATCGGCTTCCTGGAGCGCCAGGAGGTGCTGCGCGAAGATAGCCTGGTGCTCCTCCCGGCACCGGGTGTTGCTTGTGTCCCCCACTTCCTGGGGGAGGTAGACGTCGAAGAGGTGCCGTTCGAGTAAGTCGTGGAGGAGAAGGTTGTAGGCCCGTTCCGCCTCAGAGAAGAGCGGGGCGGCGAGGTATATGCGGTGGCAGGCAAACTCCTTCACGTCGATTGCCGGGATCTCCGGGAACCGGGCGAGGAACGCCCCGCGCCCGGGCTGTTTGACGGACGAGTAGTAGGTGGCCGTCACCCCGCAGGCGGGGGAGGAGTCCACGCCGACGATCGCAAGCGGCGGCTCTCCCCGCTCCCTGATGATGGCGCGGACCTCCGCCTCGAGCCGGTCGAGGAGCGCCGCAAATCCGGGCGTCGCGAGGCGGTCGAGGAACGAGCCCGGGGGCCGGTCGGACCCGAGGTAGATCGTCTCCGGGCAGGGGAGCGGGACCATATCGATCGAGAAGCGCCGGCAGCGCTCGATGGCCCGCTGGAACTGGCGGAGGTCCTCATCGGTCGTTATTCCGCGGGCACGACAGGCGGGGTTCTGGATACAGGGAGCGATGAGCACGTACATTGATAGGATCTCGGCGGCGTACCATAACAAGACTGATGATACCGCTCTACGCCTATCGGGACAACACCTGCGACCCCCGAAAGTGCACGGCAAAGAAACTCGCACAGCGCGGGCTTGCGAGGATCGTCACCGCCGTCGCAAAAATCCCCCGCTCGACCCTCCTCCTCGACCCGACCGCGGAGCAGGCGGTCTCCCCCGCCGACCGGTGCCTCCCCTCGATAACGGCGCTCGACTGCTCGTGGGAGGTGCTCGACACCGGGGCCGTCGCCTCCTGGCGCAACCGCCGGGCACTCCCCTTCCTCGTGGCCGCAAACCCGGTGAACTTCGGCCGGCCGTTCCGGCTGACGTCGGTGGAGGCGATGGCCGCGGCGCTCTACATCCTCGGTGAGAAGGAGCAGGCCCGGACCATCCTCGCTCCATTCGGGTGGGGCCTGCGGTTCCTTGAGGTGAACGCCGACCCCCTGGAGGACTACGCACGGGCGAAAGACAGCGCTGAGGTCGTCGCCCTCCAGGCGCTCTATATCTAGCCGGGTTGCCGGTCAGCGTCGGGGGGCAGGGAGCATCCCGGAACGGGTGGCGGACGTCTTCGTCACCCCGGCGCCCGGGGAGAAGAACCGGCCGGTCGACGTCGGCGGCAGGGAGTATCCCGTCCGGGTGAAGACCTCGACCGCGAGCGGCCGCCTGATTGCGGAGAAACCCGAGTACGACGGCCTTGCGGCGAATCGCGCAGGAACAGGACATTCCCCTCCGGTTTGTGGATGATGAGGTCGAGTTGTGCTTATCGGAGCGGAAAAGAGGGCGCACCAGCGCAAGAGGTGGTGCGGGGGGTGGAGACCCACCCGGCCGCCCAAACGTGCTAAACGCCGCACGCGACGAGTGAGTGCGAGCACCTCCCACAGGGATGCGCTCCACTCGTGTCTACAGTTCTCTCATGTCACCGGGGTAATAGTTCCCCAAACTATTAGATGATGCATACGATATTTATACGATTCTATTTCAGATCACCCATCAATCCCCATTTTCGCCGTAATTTACCGAAAAAGATTTGAACAGCCCGGCGTTTTCCGGAACGGTTCCTGCACTACGGCTCAGGATGAAGAAATAAACGAGATATTGACGGCATAGGAGGCAGACAATTGTTCTCTGCCGTCAGCCAGCCATCTCCCGCCCAAAGAGGCGCAGCATCGCCCGGGCATTCTCGAGCATGGCGTGGTTGTTGTTAAAGAAGATATACGCCCGCTCCGGGTCTATGCTGGCGATCTCATCCCTGATACCCGCAAGCTCGCTCTCCGTATAGTCGTGCTGGTACCAACCCTCCCGCCCGTGCATCCGAAGGTAGACGAGATCGCCGGGGAATACCCGTTCCCGGAAGTCGGGAGAATCGACCGAGACCAGGACGGCAGCCTCCCGGAGCCGCCGGCACGCCCCGTCGTCCCCGAGCACGCCCGGATTCCGGACCTCCACCGCACACCGCGCCCCGAGATCGATCGCCTCTGCAAACGCGAGGATGCGGTCGACGTCCGTGAACGCCGGTGGGGCCTGAAAGAGATAGAAGTCGACGAGGCCGTCGAGGGGAAGGAACCTCTCGCGGAACCGCTCCCAGACAGGGACCGCCTTCTCGTTGAACCGGTGCCGGTGAGTGACCGACCGGTTCACCTTGACACTCCACCGCAGCCCCGATCCCGCACTGACCCACGAACGGACTGATTTCTCCGACGGGAACCCGTAGAAACTCACGTTCAACTCGATGGCGTCGAGGCCGGAATGCTCCACGAACCAGGCGAGGCTGCCTCCCCGGTTCCACGCGTACGCCCAGCCGCTCGTGCCGACAGAGACCTCCATGCCGGGAGCCTTCCGGCGGGCAGGTGATAAGGGTTTTGCGGCCGCCTACCAGAACCCGGGCACCAGGACGAAGATCGCCCAGCCCATGTGCTCGCGGCTGTAGCCGAAGTACTCGTCCTGGAGGCGGTGAAGGTAGTCGATCATGAAGTCGCGCTCGGGGTGGCCGGGGTTGTCGCCGAGCCAGGAGAGGACTGACTGCCATATACCCGACTCGTAGCGGTCCCAGTCATTCCCATCGGCCCGGATGACGGCGGCAACGTCGAGCCCGGCCTCCCGGGCGGTGCCGAGGATCTCGTACTCGGTCAGGACGTCGGGCCACTCGCGAGCGAACTCGGGCGGGGTGCGGTCGGACCGCCAGCAACGATCGCCGATGACGATGGTCCCCTCGTCCGTGACCATGCCGAGGAGGGCGTCGAGCGTCGCCGCAAACCCACCCCAGATGTGGGAGGCCCCGATCGCTGCAGCGCAGTCGAACGGCTCGTCGGGGACGTACTCACGGGCGTCCATGCACCGGACGGCAATCCGGTCGCCGAGCCCTGCCGCCCGGAACGTCTGCTCCGCCCGGCCGCAGGCATCCTCCCGGGCCTCGACGCCGACCCCGGATATACCATACTCACGACCCCAGAGCGCGAGGATCGTCCCGTTCCCGCACCCCGCCTCTACGACGCGGGACCCCTCCCGGAGCCCCGCCGCCCGCCCGGCGGCGAGCACCTTCTCCGGCGTCGTGGGATTCATGATCGCGAGCGCTCCCTGTGATATGCTGACAAGTTCGTTATTCTCCATTGAACTGGTGCCCCCGGTTTGCCGGCCTGCTGTGTACATGGTGGGTGTTCTGCCCATATAATCCGTGTACCACCGTCCCCGGCATGCCGGCGCGGGAGGGGCATTCCTGCACCAAAACCGCCGTTTCGCACCGTGAAGAGAAGGGCCGCCGCTCCTCTGAAGGGATAGTCTCTCCGCGGAGAGGAGCTATTATATACCCTACGGGAGAGTCACATCCGGGTGTGGTTATGCAGCAACCGGAGCAGGATATCCCGGGGAGAACCCTGCGGACCCTCAAGTTCCGGCCGAAGGGCATGACGATCACCGAGATCGCGAAGGCCCTCGGAGTAAACCGGAACTCGGTCTCGAAGCACCTCGAGGTGATGCAGGCGGCGGGCCAGGTCGAGTCCCGGCTCGTCGGCAACGCCAAAGTCTACTCTCTCGCGCAGCGCGTACCCCTCTCGGCGTTCCTCTGTTTCACGAAGAACCTGATCCTGGTCCTTGATGCCGACCTCACGATCGTTCAGGCCAACGAGCAGTGCTTCAGGCGGTTTCGCCGCGCAAAAGAGGAGATCGTCGGGCAGAACATACTGGAGGCGGCCATTCCAATCGTCTCTACCCCCGAAGCCCTCGCCGTCGTCGAGAACCTCGAACAGGAGCAGGTGATCACCGATATCTGCCACCGGCAGGACGACGGCAGCGAGTCCTTCTACCAGATGCAGGCGATCCCGACGACGTTCGAGGATGGGGCGAAGGGGTGCACGATCGTGCTTGAGGATATCACCGATCGGAAACGGTATATCAAGAACACAATGTTCCTCGCCCGGACAGCGCTCGACCTCGTCGACCTGCCGCCGGTGGAGGACATCTACCGGTACACCCTTGACCGGATCACCGAACTCACCACGGAGGCATACGCCCAGATCCTCTCCTACGACGAGATCGAGCGGCAGTTCATCATCCGGGCGGTCACGGGCGAGAGGTTCCGGGAAGATCTCACGGATCTCCTGGGGCATGATCCCGTCGGCATGGTTCTCCCGGTCGTCACCGCCTTTGAAGCTCCCTATCACCAGACCCCTCTCACGATGCGTGGCCTCCAGGAATTCGTGCTGCGCCCAGAACCGTCCTCCTTGTCGTTCTACGAGGTCTGCTTTCGGGCGATCCCGGAGGAGGTCTGCGAAGCGATCCTCGACCGGTTCGACATCACAAAGTTGTGCGTCATGGGGCTGGTCTGGCGGAACGAGATCTTCGGTATCGTAAGCATCTTTCTCACCCCGGAAAGGGAGCTCGACAACCGGGAGACGGTGGAGTCATTCATCCGGCAGGTCTCCATCGCGCTTGCCCGGCGGCAGACCGCCGAGCGGCTCCAACTGAGCGAGGCACGGTTCCGGGGCATGGTTGATTCGTCCCCCTTCGGGGTCGCACTCATCGACCGCGACAGACGGTTCGCCTACACCAATCGGCGATTCGTCGAGATCTTCGGCTACGAGCCGGGCAGCGCGACCACATCCGCCGAATGGGTCCGGCAGATCGTTCCCGACGATGGTTACCGGCAGGAAGTCATCGATGCCTGGCATTCGGATCTCGAGCGGTCGGTCCCGGGCCAGATCAGGCCCCGGACGTTCACCATCCGAGACCGGGACGGGAAGAAGAAGATGGTCCTCTCCCGCGCCGTCACCCTCTGCGACGGGACACAGTACGTCGCCTGCGAGGATATCACCGAAGAGGCGCGGGCTTACCGACTCCTCGTTGCGGATATCGCCGACCTGCGGCGGCGGGAGCAGGAACTCCTCATCAAGGACCGGGCGATAGCCTCCACCCGGCGGGCGGTTGCCCTCCTCGCCCCGGACGGGATGGTGACCTACGCGAACGCTGCCTACCTGACCCTCTGGGACTACCCGACCGCAGAGGAGGTGCAGGGGTCGCACTTTGCCAGGTTCTGGGAGCGCCCGGATGAGATCCGGGAGATCATCCAGACGGTTCTCAACGGCGGAATCTGGCACGGTGAACTTACCGGCATCGGGAACAGCGGCGAGAAGTTCCGGGCGGATCTCCTGGGGACCCCGATCGTGGGTAAAGACGGCAGGGTGCTCGGTATGATGGCGGTGGCGACGCGTGCCCAGAAGGGTGCGACGGGCCGCAGGGCAGGAGCATGAGCGCCGCGAGGCTGCGAGGGCAGGCGGAGGTCGAGCACCGGAGGCGTGAGCGTGACCGGACGGAGGGGCGGGCATCACCCACCGACGTAGCGGCCTCTCAGGAGGTATAAGAACCTATGCCCGGCAGTACCGCGCGGCAATTCGGGTTTGTAAAGGTTTATTGTTTCCCGAGATACCCCCCATCCGTACCAGGAGGTGAAGAGATGCAGAAGACCATCGAGAGGAGAGAGGTACGGGAGGAAGACACCGCAAAAGTCCGGGAGCTGATGCATGTCATGCTCAACGGCGACACCTACACGAGCTTGCAGGCGATCGGCGCCCTCGGGGCCATCGGGGCGCCGGCGGTCGGGCCGCTGGTGCAGGCCCTGCTCGCCGCCGACAGCGATGCACGGTGGGTCGTGGCGATGGCGCTCGCCCGGACCGGGGCTGAAGCGGTGGAGCCGCTCATAGGGGTCGTGAAGACTGCGGATGATGCAATCACGAACCCGACGGTCTGGGCGCTCGCCGAGATCGGCGATCCCCGGGCGGTCGACCCACTGGTCGCCGTGCTTCGGACCAGCGGGTCCGAATGCTGCCGGGCCCTGACCGCCGCAGCCCTGCTGAAACTGGGTGATCCGGCCGGCATCGCCGAGGTCGAGAAGGAGTTTGACCGGTCGGGCGAGAAGTTCACGGGCCTTGCCATGGAAGCCTACGAGGGGACGTGAGCCGTCCCCCCGTCCCGGAACTGACCTTTTTTGTACCCAGCCACTGATACGGCCTTGCGCCCCTCCCGGGGCGGTGCGGATGGGTAATTACTAATAGCGCCGCACAACAAGAGATCAGCATGCAAGGGCGCCTTATCCTGCTCCTGATCCTTCTAGCGGCGGCCGTCCTCGCCGGTGGCTGCATGGCGCCGGAGGAGAGCGCAGAGGCGCAGCCGGTCTCCCCCGCCCCGTCACCGTCACCGCCGCCGGCGGTGGGTGCAGGCTTCCCGGCCCCCACACCGGCCGCACCCGTCCGGGCGGGAACGGCGCCGCGGAGCGTCGGGTTCGTCGACCCGCGGACCTACCATATACCGACCCCGACACCCACAATCGCGATGACGACGCAGCCAAACGACCTCCGGGTTGCCGAAGGCCTGATCGAGTACGCGACGGCGACGAGCAACGGCCCTCCCGGCGTTCTTGCCACCGAAGCCTACCATATCCCCTTCCCCTACTGGGCCTTCAGCGTGAGCGCAACCCCGATGAACGATTTCCCCTGGCTCGAGATCAAGGTCTACGAAAAAGACGACCCCAACCGGATCGTCGAGACCGTCCACTACTCCCGCAACGAATTCCCGTACTCGGGCGGGAAGTTCGGGGAGAAGAAAGAGCGGTTCGTCATCCTCGAGGGCTACAGGGACTACTACTTCATCGTCCGTTCAGGGTCCTTAAAGTCGCTTGAGATCTCTGTCTTCGTCCCGGAGAAGTACCTCGTTTAGGCGGGAGGAATCTCTCCCCCTTCTTCTGCTATCCGGAGCTCCCTGTCGTACTCATTGATCGCGGCGGCGTAATCCTTCCATGCCCGGTCGGCCCCGGCAAGGTGGTCTCCTGCCGCGGCATACGCCTTCGCATCGTAGGCGCCCGCGGCCGACGACCAGAGCGAGAACGCGCGGTTCAGGTGGTCGAGCGCCCGGATATAGGCCGACTGCGCCTCGACGTAGGCTTCCGGGACCTCGTCGGCTCCGACGATCTGCCGGTGGTAGGCCGTGACCCCCCTGCCGTACTCTGCAAGGGCTGCAAACTCCCGCATGACGGCATCGGATTCGGCAACCGACGGATATTCCGGGCGGGATCTCATGTGGGAGGAGACCTTCCCGGAGATCAGGAAGAGGTCAGCCTCCGATGCCGCCACATGACTGCCGAAGACCGCAACCTGCCTCTCCTCGGTGTAGTCGATGAAGAGCGTCCATCCGACGAAGACGAGGAGGAGAGCGGCCGCCGCCACCCCGGCGGCGATGAGCGCCCTCCTCCAGCCGATGGCGATCTTCGGGAGTTTTACGGCCTTCAGGTCCACGCCCCTCACGCTCCTCCAGCCGGCAGGCGGGCCGGACGGATGCGGTACTCAATGGGCGCGGGGATGGAGCGGAGGGGGATGATCTTCGGTGTCTCCGACTTCACGCTCTGGATTGATCCATCCTGGGTATCCCCGATGGGGAACGGCTTCCCCCGGATTACCGGGGAATCGGCCGAGACCTTCCCCCCATAAAAGCTCGTCCCCTCCACGTAGTAGTAGTGCTTTCCTCCATAATCGAAATACTTCGGCGTATACTTCGCGTAGTAGGGATTGAACCCCTCCATCCGGATGCCGAGAGCCATGTGGTCCGAGTACCTGAGCAGCACCGTATCGTAGCCGAGAACATCGAGGAGCCCCGAGAGCAGGATCGCAGAGTCCTCGCAGTCCCCCTTCCCGTCGACGAGCATCTCGGCGGGGTATTTCGGGTATTCAACGTCGCCCTTTACGGGCCGGGCATAGCGGGGGAGGGCCCCTTCAACATAGGAGTCCGTGCTGTTATCGGGTTCATACGGGATCTGCTGGACGAAGAAGACGACGTTCATCATCCGGAGGTACTCCTCCTCGGGGTTGCCGGTGGCGGGGGCTATCCGGCGGGCGAGGTCTTCGAGGACCGGCCGATCCTCTTCGGCGAGGGCGTACCGTCCCCAGGCGAGCGGATCGGCGAACCGCGGGGTCTCTCGATGCTCAAGAAAGAGCGCCTCCGGGACCTGGACCGTTGTCGTCTGGACGCCGCCGTCGATCGCCGTCCAGCGGAACGTCCGGGTGTATGCCTCGCCGTCCTCCGGGAAAGGCGTTGCCGCCGGCAGGGGCGCGGGCGGCAGGTATATGACCGGTGCCGGTCCGGGGGAGGCGATAGGCTCCCCGAGGAGTGCGGGTTTCACTACGAGAGCGACGACCAGGATCACAAGCCCGCCCGCGATGACGGGGACAACATCCTTCCACTCCATGCCGGAACCTCAGACAGTGGGCATCTGGTAGAGGTATTTGCTATGCGCCGTTAAAAAACGTTAACTGTTTCGTTCAGGGGAGAGTGTATTCCGGAATGGTTTTGTATGAGATGCCCCACAGAGGGCAGCGCCCAATCTTAACCGGCACCTTCGCACGCCTCCTCGCCGTCGGCGGTGACCGGCGGTAACACTCACTTTCGCGCCGTTACGGCAGGCCGATTCCAAAGAACCCGGCGATGAACCGGGCTGCGGCGTAGAGGAAGTAGAGGCCGAAGACCAGTTTCAGAGTCGCCGGCCGGAACCGCCCGACCGTCGCGGCCCCCACCTGGGCGCCGGCGATCGACCCGGCCGCGAGGATCAACCCCGCCCCGACGGCGACGTAGCCCTCCGCGAGTTTGATCACGCCGCCCACAATCGCCATCGGGATCATGGATGCAAGCGACGTCCCCATCGTGACACAGACCGGCGCGCCGAAGATGTAGAGGAGCCCGGGGACGAGGGCGTAGCCACCGCCAAGCCCGGTGACCCCGGTCAGTATACCGACTCCGGTGCCGAAGAGGAGGTGACCGGGAAGGGTACCCCCGATGCACTCCGGCTCCGGGCGAGTCCCCGGCCTGAGCCCCTCGCGGATCATACCGAGGGACGGGGCGAGGAAGACCAGCCCCAGGACGAGGCCAAGCACGCGGGTGTGGCCGACCAGGAAGGAGAAGAGCCATGATCCGATGAGGACACCGGCAAGCCCGCCGGCGGCGATCCGGGCTGCCACCCGCCGGTCAAGGTTCCCCCGCACCAGGTGGCCGGAGGCGCCGGAGAGCGATGTGAAGATGACCACAAAGAGCCCGGTCCCGACGGCGACCGGCTCCGAGAAGCCGAGGTAGAAGTACAGGATCGGGAGCATGATCGTCGCCCCCCCGACGCCGATCAGCCCGCCGAAGATCCCGGCGACGAGGCCGACCGCAAGGAGGAGGAGCACGGCAGCCGGTGTCGCCGACGGGAAGACAGCGAGCGCCGCCCCGAGCATGGTCGCGATAACGACAGAGAGCACCGCTATCCGGACGATGCGCCGGCCTTCCGTCATCCCCCCCGATCCTCGCTACAGATCCCGGAGGCACGCCGGATCAGGTCATGGACCGCCGGGTAATCATCCCTCTCTTCTGGCCGGACCACGATCGGGCGGGACACCATACGTCCGTACGTAGCCCCTCAATTCCTCATGAACCTGTCGGAACCGGTTTATCGGGGGCAGACCCCCTCAGTGCCGGCCATCGGCTTCCCCGGCTCGGCCGCGTACATGCAGACCGAGGGGTAATACCTGGTGACGTAATCCTTGAGCATCCGGAGGGAGCAGTACTCAGGGGCGACGCTCTTTATTGATTCCTTCATCATCCGGACCCACTTGTGCGGGACGTTGTCCATCGTCCGTGAGTAGTAGAGCGGGGCGATCTCGTTCTCGATAAGGTCGTAGAGCGTCTCTGCGTCCACCCGGTTATTCCCGGCGTAGGGGGCATGGCCCTCAAACCCCCAGCCGTTTCTGCCGTTGTAGCCCTCGACCCACCAGCCGTCCAGGACCGAGAGGTTCAGCACGCCGTTCATCCCTGCCTTCATGCCGCTCGTGCCGCTCGCCTCCATGAGCGGGACCGGGGTGTTCATCCAGACATCCACGCCGTGGACCATGTAGCGCGCAAGCTGCTCACCGTAGTCCTCGATGAAGGAGATCCGGCCCCCGAACCGGGGGTCCTGGGAGTACTGGTAGATCTCCTGGAGGATGCGCTTGCCCTTCTCGTCGGCCGGGTGAGCCTTTCCGGCGAAGATGAACTGCACCGGCCTCCAGCGGTTGTTCACGATTCCGTCGAGCCGGTCCAGGTCCTCGAAGATGAGGTCAGCCCGCTTGTACTCGGCGAACCGGCGGGCAAACCCGATCGTCAACGCCGATGTATCGAGCATCAGCCCCTCGGCGGCCAGGTTCGCGGGCTCTTCCCGGTGTCCCGCCCATTTCAGGCGTTTTCGCTCCCTGAGCCGGGCAAAGAGTTTCATCTTCAGCCACTGATGCTCGCTCCAGAGTTCATCGTCCGGTATCTCGTCGACCACCTCCCAGATGATCGGGTTGTCGTAGTCCTCCCGCCAGTTTGGATAGACCACGTCCATGTAGCGGTCGAAGAGCGCCTCGATCCGGTGGTTCAGCCACGAGGGCATGTGGACGCCGTTCGTGATAGCGTCGATCGGGACGTCCTCAACAGGGAGGTCGGGCCAGAGGGGCTGCCACATCTCCCGGGCGACCTCGCCGTGCCTCTGCGAGACGCCGTTATGGAAGAGGCTCATCCGGAGGGCAAAGGCGGTCATGTTGAACCCGGCGCCCGGGTTATGCGGGTCTCCCCCGAGCGCCATGAACTCGTCCCAGTCGAGATCGAGCGACGGGCAGTAACTGCGGAAGTACTTCGCCATCAGGTCTTCGGGGAAGACGTCGTGGGCGGCCGCCACAGGGGTATGGGTGGTGAAGACCGAGGTGCCCCGGACCCTCTCAAACGCTTCTCCGCGGGGCATTCCCGCCACGAGCCGCTCCCGAAGCCGTTCGAGAATGCCGAACGCCGAGTGACCCTCGTTTAAATGCATCGCCGAGTAATCCACACCGAGGGCGTGGAGGACCTTCCGCCCACCGATACCGAGCACGATCTCCTGCCGGAGCCGGCACTCGAGTTCCTTTAAGTACAGGCGGTGGGATATGCTCCGGTTCTCGGGGAGGTTCTCATCGATATGGGTGTCGAGGAGGTAGAGGGGGACACGCCCCACCTGCACCTTCCAGACCGCGACGTAGATCGGGGGATCGATCAGGGGGACCTGCACAACGAGGTGCCTGCCGTCGTCGTCGAGCACCCGGAGAACCGGCGCGGCGTCGCGATCCAGAACCTCCGCGACGTTCTTCTGCCACCCGTTCCCCTCCATGTGCTGGTGGAGGTATCCTTCGGCGTACATGAACCCGACGGCGACCATCGGCACGCCGAGGTCGCTCGATGCTTTGATGTGGTCACCCGCAAGGATGCCGAGCCCTCCCGCATAGAACGGGAGCGAGTGGTGCAGCCCGAACTCGCTGGAGAGGTAGGCGATCGTCAGCGGCACCCGCCCGGGGTAGTGCTGCGCAAACCAGCTCGTCCTCGGCTCCATATACTCCCGGAACCGGAACATGATGATATCGTAGCGGCGGAGGTACTCCGGGTTGTTCGCCGCCCGCTCGAAGAACCGGGGCGGGGTATCAAGGAGCATCCTGACGGGGTTGTGACGGCTCATCTTCCACTCCGCCCGGTTCAGCAGTTTGAAGAGCACGGTCGCCGAGGAGTGCCAGCTCCACCAGAGGTTGTACGCGAGGTCGACCAGCCCGAAGATCCGCTCCGGGACGTGGGCGAACCGGTCATAGGGTATCTCCGTCTTCATCGCGACCGGCATTACCTTTCGCACCAGATAAGTGCTTCTGTCGCGCGGGGGTGGCCGCGGTCGTTCGCCGGCAGGACCTGCTGGGCGCGCGGCTCCTTTCGGGAGAGAGAAAGATTGCAGGGATGGTTTCGACGGATACCCCTGATAACCTGCCTGAGAGAATAGAAAGGTGTTATGCGCACCTGTTGCCGATGTTCCTTCACGAAAAGACCCGGTGGGAGCGTGACTGGAGTGCGGCAGATGATCGAGGCAAACGACCTCACGAAGGAATACGGCAGTGTCACCGCGGTGAACGGGGTATCGTTCTCGGTCGCGGAAGGGGAACTCTTCGGCCTGCTCGGGCCGAACGGTTCGGGCAAGACGACGACGATCCGGATGCTGACGGGGCAGGTCCGGCCGACCTCCGGGTCGGCCCGGGTGATGGGGCTCGATGTGGCAAAAGACCCCGTCGGTGTCCGGAGGCTCGTCGGGATCATCCCCGAGCAGGAGACGCCGCCGAGTTTCCTCACCGCGGAGGAGTACCTCCGTTTCGTGGCCCGCATCCGGAACCTTGATGCCGTCGACGAACGGTGCGACCGCTGGTTCGACCTGCTGGAGTTCGGGGACAAACGGGACGTCCTCTGCAAGGACCTCTCGCGGGGGACCCGGCAGAAACTGATGTTCGCGCAGGCCTTCCTCCACGAACCCCGGCTCGCCCTCATCGACGAGCCGCTGATCAACCTGGACCCCATCATGCAGCGGACGGTCAAGGACTTCCTGCAGGAGTACGTCCGGGACGGCGCGACCGTCTTCTTCTCCACCCATATCCTCGATATCGCCGCCGAGATCTGCGACCGGATCGGGATCATCCACAACGGCAGGCTCCTTCACACTGGCCGGGTCGACGACCTCGCCGGGTCCGGCAGGCACCTGGAGTCCTTCTTCCTCGACCTGGTGCGGGGTGACGCCGGTGCCTGACCTCTTCCTCGCGATGATGAAGGAGGAATGGCGGGTCCACTCGACAATCTTCGGGAGTGTCGGGTTCGCGCTCTTCCCGGCGGTCGTCGCAATCTTTGCCTTCCTCGGGTCGCTCACCCTCCCGCTCTTCTTGGACGTGCTGCCGTACGCCGCGGTCGCGCTCCTCGCGCACGCCCTCTTCCTGCTCATGGGCGTGATGGTGGGGTCGTTCGGCCTCATGGGACGGGAGTTCATGAACCGCCGGTTCGGGCAGGCAAGCCTCATCGCCTACGCCTCCCGGAGCCTCCCGGTCTCGGAGCAGCGGATCTTCGCCGCATTCCTCGTGAAGGATACCGTCTACTACATACTGCTCTACGTCCTCCCCTTCACGGTCGGGTTCGCCGCGGCAACGCCGTTCATCTCCCTCGATCCCGGCTACGCCCTCCTTGCGTTCGTCTCTCTCTCGCTCGCCTTCCTCCTCGGGCTCTCCGTCGTCTGCTTCCTCTCTACCCTCTACGCACGCTCTGTCGCGCTGCTTGCCGGAACCGTTGCGCCGCTCGCGGTGCTCGCGATAGCGGGGTACCGCACCGGGATGATCGCTCTCCCCGCCGTCCTCCCCCCGTACGCCATCTTCGTCGACCCGGGCCCGGGACCGCTCGCGCTCTCGCTCCTCCTCATCCTGGTCCCGGCGGCCGTCTCAGTGCTCTTCGTCACCGTCGACTACCCGGACCGGACAAAGCGGTTCAGGAACAGCCTCGACCCCCTCGCCGGGAGGCTCCACGCCCTCGGGAGCGCGCACTTCATCGCCAAGGACGCCCTCGACCTGCTGCGGAGCGAAGGCGGCGCCGGGAAGGTGATCTTCTCGTTCCTCCTCCCCCTCGGCCTCGTCTGGATCTGCCTCGGGGTCCTGATCCGGTTCATCCCGGGGATCGATCCGCTGGTGGTCTTTGCGGTCCTCCTCGGGGTGATATCGGCCACCATCTACAACTGGCTGACCGAGTTCGACTCCTTCACGTCCTACGCCTTCCTGCCGGTGGAGGTCTCCGAGGTGATCGACAGCAAACTGAAGAGTTACGGCATCGCAAACCTCCTCCCGGTCGCGGTGCTCGTGTTCGCGGCGGCGACCGCCGGCGGGGCGGGGACCTTCCTCCCGGCCCTCGCCGCGTTCCTCTCGGTCTCGGCCTACACCCTCGCGGTGACGGTCTACCTCACCGGCCTCTACCCAAACGTGATGCTCTACCACGCCGGGGTCTTCCTCCGCTACGTGCTTGCGACGAGCCCGGCACTCCTCCTGCTCATCTTCGCGTCGATCCTCGACCCCCTGTACGCGTTTTCGAGCCTTCTTCTCATCCTGCCGGCGGCGTTCCTCATCGTACGCGGGCGGACGAAGTGGCAGGCGTGGGAGATGCCGCGATTCTGATAACATTCGGATTTTTTGGATAGGAAGAGGGTCTCACGCGAAGGGGAGGAGAATGTTCACCCGGACTTCGCGCCTTCGCGTGAGTCAACGGCGTACGGCAGAGGCCGATGAATCTGGAACCCCCCGGGCCGCAAGCCCGTGGAGAATGTCACACTTTCACCCCGCGCGCGGCGCGCATTCAAGAGCGGTGCGGGAGACTCCAGGAGTATGTTACGGAGAGCCGGCTATATCCAGAGGGGCAGGCGCTCGACGGCCGGCGCCCCGCCGGGGTCGGGCTGCTCCGCGAGAATAGGGGTCCGGTCCTCGGCCGCGCGGGACGATCCCGGTCAGGAGCGGCAAAATCGTCTTCGAGTTCCTCACCGGGTAGCCGTAGCGGTCATGCCGCCACCCTCTTCCTCGCGTACTCGTCCCAGTGCGCCTCGATGAAGCCCCGGATCCCCCGGCCGGGCTTATACGGTGGGTATATCCGGCGATAGGCTGCTTCCGCGTCGGCAAGGCTCTCCGTCGGCAGGACGTCGGTGTAGGCCGCAAGGTAGAGGAGCCCGATCGCCGCCGACCGGGAGACCCCAAACCCGCAGTGGACCAGCACCGGCCGGCCCGCCCCGAGGCACCGGTTGATGAAGTGCAGGGCCGCGTCCACGGCCTCTTTCGGGACGTCGGCGGGGTCCCGTGAGTCGATAAGATTGAGCATCAGCCGGTTCCCCCGCCGGGCGATCAGGTGTTCGGGGTGATCCGGCGGCACCGTGCCGACGGGCGAGTAGGTGACGGCCAGGCAGTGGTAGGGGCTCCGGCAGGCATGCACAACGCACCAGGTCTCGTGGGTCTCCACCGCGACCTCGTAGTCCTCCTGTGTCCCGATATACAGGTTCGGGTAGATCTCGATCATGTTCCCCGTCCTCCTGTCACCGTGCCTCCAGCGCGTACGCCGCCGCCCCTATGAGCGGCGAGCGCCCCCTGAGACCGGAGACAACGATCCGGGGGAGGGTGAGATAGCGGTCGATGCAGGGCTCCATGTACCGGATAATGATATCCCCATAGTAGCGGGCGAGCGGCCCGTCCAGCACGATCACCTCGGGGTTGTAGGCGACGATGACCGCCGAGACCCCCCGGGCGTTCACCTCCCCGAGCGCCTCCATGAAGGCGAGGGCGACCGGGTCCTCTGCCCGGGCCGCCTCGAAGATCGCCCGGGTGGAGCCGGCATCAAAGGCGACCTGCCGGACGTCGGCTTCCTCCCGCCACACCGTGAAGAACCGGGGAATATGCTTTGCCGAGGCGTAGCCCTCCCAGTGGCCCCGGTACCCGCACCCGCAGGTGAGGTTGTAACGGGTATCGACGGGGATGTGCCCGATCTCCCCGGCGTTTCCATCCATCCCGAGGAGGAGACGGCCGTTCACCACCGCCCCGCCGCCGATGCCGGTGGAGAGGGTGAGGTAGACGACATTATCGGAGCCGCGGGCGGCGCCCGCCCACCGCTCGCCGAGGACACCGGCGCGGGCGTCGTTGATCAGGGTGACGGGCAACCCGAACCGCTCCCGGAGCGGGCGGGTGATCTCCACAACCGAAAACGCTATGTTCGGGGAGTTGACGACCCAGCCGCGGTCGAGGTCCAGGGGACCGGCCGACGCGACGCCGATGGCCGTGACTCTCCTTCCCTCCGGCGACGCGAGGAGGGCCTCGATCCGGGCGATGATCGCGGCGGTGATCGCCTCCCCGGAAGGCCCCGTCGTCGGCGTCAGGACCGTGGCGTGAGCCAGTATGGTCGCGTCGGAGTCGATCAGGGCAGCGCGGAGGTTGGTCCCGCCGAGGTCAACGGCAATCGCGGTCGTCATGTGGTTCTCCTCTGGAGTGGATGATTCTCTTCACGAGATTACGCAAACCAGCGGCATAAACCTACCCTTTCGCCGCTCCCGGGTCAGATGTCCTCTCCCACCGCCATGCAGGGGTACTTCTCCCGGGGATACCTGCCCTGGATAGACTCGCGGACGAACTGCTCCCGTGACGGAGCTGTGAGGAGGGTGTCGTAGACCTCTTTTTTGACGCCGACATAGCGGTAGGCGTGCCCGCTCCCGCAGATGACGAGGAGCGCCTTCGTTGTGGGGTCGTAACCGATCGACCTGATGCCGGTAGGCCCGGCTGACTGTTGGGACATACCGGCCGGTGTGGTCGGTGGTGATGATAGTGGTTGCGGCGGTACCGTCGGAGACCGCACCCGTCACCGGACCTTCTCGTAGGGGTAGCGCAGCCGGATGAAATCCCCGAAGTACCGGCCCTTCGACCGGGCCGCAAGAAGCCCCTCGTAGACGGTGGGCGGCACCCCGACGTACTGGTAGACCCCGCCGCTATGGAACTCGATCTCCAGAACTTCATCTTCCGGGTCGTAACCGGCGGACTTGATGTTGGTGGACTCGACGGTCTGGCGCTGCATGGGCGGGGGTAGAGGGGATGAGCGGGGATAAGGGTTGCGGGCGATGGGGACGATCACCCGAAGAACGGAGTTACGGCTTGACAGAGATGAATCCGGTCTCCGGCACCCTGTCGTAGAGCGTCCTGTTGAACTTGTCGGGGTTGATATGGACCTCGCCCGTTCCAAATTTCGTCTCGTATCCGGACGACATCCATTCCCGGACCTGGTCGGTGAGCGGGATCTCGGCGCTGCTCAGCACGAGGGCTGTCTCGACGGCAAGGTTCATCCTCCCGTCGTCGCTTAAGAGTTCCAGGGGGACGCTTGCAAAGATACTGTCGCCCTGCATGGTGACGAGGTGCCGGGCACTTTTCGCTCCGAATACGCCGCCGGTATCCCCCACCAGCACCGCACCCAGCCTCCCGTTGTAGAGAGAGTAGACGAGAGCCGACTCGAAGAGGCCGTCCGCGGCCTGATCGGTATCGAAGAAGACCGTGGTTACGGCTCCGTCGTCCGGCTCAAGGCTCGCATAGGTGACCTTCACGAGGAAGACGTTTCCTGCATACCCGGTCTCAACCGAGGCGATGTCGTCGCCGTCGTAGCCGAATCCTGCCGAATCGCCCACGCGGTCAGCGGTCTGGACCGGTCCGGCCCCGGTGTACGAGAGAAGGGGCCGGACCTCCCCTGTCCCGGAATCGAGCGCCCCAACCCCCGCATCCGGGACCTGGTCCGATGCCCCGGAGGTGGTCAGCTCGTCGAGCGAGAAAGAGTCAAGGATGATGCTTGTCCTTCCGTCGTCAGGCCCGAGCAGGGCAAGCGGGATCCGGAAGAAGACCTGGTTGCCAGCAGCGAGGAACATGGCGTCGTTGTACGGGACTCCGAGGGGAACCCCCACCGTCTCCGCGTAGCCCCCTTCCGCGAATCCGGGACTGGTCTTCTCCAGGCTCACGCCGGTTCCGAGCGTGGGTCCGATCGTGTAGTCCAGGCGGTAATCGATCCCGAACGACGGCGGTGCTTCTTCGGCGTTCATGAACCCTGTAGCCAGGTTCTGGTCCGCGTCGATGAGGACCCAGCCCTTCAGGTCCCCTCCCGGATAACCGCCTCCGCTCTCGACAGCGGTCCCATAGGTCACCAGGATGTCGAGCACGCCGTCGTGAACGTCCGTACTGAGGACCGTAACGTCACCGGACGGAGCATCCCCCGCCCGGTCGTCAAGTTTGCTGCTCACCCGTGCAGCCCCGTCCGGGACCTTCACTTCACCGCTCCCGGCGTTCATGACGCCATAATCCGGGGCCCGGTCAAAGGCGAGCGCCTCCATCGTCCCGGTGTAGACGGCGGCAAAGAGATCCGGGGCCGCGTCGCCGCTCTCGGGTATCTCGAGGGGAACTGCGATATCCACCCGGTTCGCGCTGCAGGAGAGGGTAGCCTCGCTCACCGGCTCGTCGTTCAAGGTCGCGGAGACGACAGGCTCGGCGTAAACGATCGGCATGATGGAGAAGGCGTAGACGTAATCCGCGCCGGTCCCTTCCCGGTAACCCGTCGAAAGGTTCCGGTCGGCGTCGATGAAGACTGCGCCGCCGTAACTCCCTGCGGGGTCCCGGGCAAGGTCGAGCCGGACATACAGGACGCCCCCACGGACGTCGCAGGAGAGGGCGGTGATATCAGGGTCCGGGAAATCCCCCGCCGGATCGGCCACCCCGGCGGCAGAGGCGCACGCCGCGACATGAGCAAGGAGCAACGCCGGAAGTATGAACAGCACGTAACTCCGCCTTCGGTTCTCCTGCGCCATCGGCCCCGGGTGTGCAGGTGACGGGAGGAGATAAAGGTGCCTGACGCGGAGCTATCCGGCGGTTCCTTCGGATAGGCTTCCGCGGCAGGAAGACTGCCATAAAGTTTGTTTGATCCTGTTTCCCCCGAATAACCTCCTTCCCGGAGCAATCCACAGTGACGGTCCCTGCAACCCGGCATGCTGAGGCGGGGATTACAACCGCCGGTGTTGCGGACCTGGCGCCGTCCCGCCCTACATCGCCGTGGTGAGGGCCGCGAACGCCGCGAGTGCGAGGAGCGCGAGGAAGGCAAGCACTCCGGCCATCCAGGCGACCATGAAGAGGATAACCATCGCCAGACGCACCTCCCGGAACGGGACGGTCCCGGCGTTCATCCGCCGCGCCGTGACCCAGGCGTCGTAGATACCGAAGAGCCAGGCGGCAACCCCGGGAATGAGCATCACGAGAAGCCCCGCGAACACCCCGAAGAGCACCAGAAGACCCTTCACCGTCTCTCCGTTGTAGACCTGTCCGAGCCCGGGGAAGAGGAGAGAGAGCCCCGCCGAAAACACCGGGTTCTTCGCCTCCCGCGCCGGAGCATCCGTCCCTGCCGCCGGAGTGCCCACTCCGGGGATTTCAGCAGATTCCATCATAGTTCCTGGAATGAGGTGCTCTTCGGGGGAAGAAGGAGGTTTCGGCTCGTCCATAGGGGAGGTCCGTCAGACTCATAACCTTCAAGCGCCATCCCCTGCTTGAGGAAACCTGCATGGTGCGGACACACGTAACCCCCGGAGAAGCAAAGGCGATGGGCGAGCAGCTCGGCATAACCTGGAAAGAGTTCGGTGTTGAACAGTTCCGGCGCGGCATGGTCGTGGAACTCGAGCACGGCCTCCGCGACCCGACGACGAACGTCACCGACGACGACCTCTTCCTGACGGCGAAGATAGCGCTCGCGCACTTAAACGAGTTTCCCGACTACTACGACCGGCTCGATGAGATGGAGGAGAAGGCGGAGGCTTACTGGGCGGGGCAAAAAGCGCAGGGCTGAGGCGGTCACCGCCACAACAGTCCGGCCGTAACGATCGATACCGCCGCAGGGGCGACCGGCAGGAGGAGAAGACCGGCGAAGATCGCAGATCCCGATCAGCGTCCCGGCCGGGGAGAGAGATGCGCAACAACTATCGCCCGTACATGGCAACCATGACGTATGGAACGGCGCCCGACAGCAGAATGGATCAAGATACGGCAGCGGCGGGTCATCGATGAGAGAGAGTACTACGCCGACAGGCTCTACGAGACCCGGCGTGACGCAACCTCCTACGCCCGTCAGCTGCAGAACCAGGAAAAGGATGTCCTCGTCCTCGGGACCGCCCACGAGGGCGGGCACCGGGGCTATGCCGTCTTCGTCAGGCGATAGGGGCGGTCTTTGCCGCACAGGCAGCCGCCCGCTGTCTGTCCGGTGGAGAGGTCAAATCGAGCACGGGCGGACGCCTTCGGCAGGGGTCAATAACAGAGTGGGGGGCGAACCCCATCCACATTCCCCGTTACTCCGTCGGCCAGAAGAGTGATATATTCCCCGTACGGCAGGAGTTAGTGGATTGAACCAATCGGTTCAACGTACCCGGCACTCCCGGATCGCCGGCCCCGTGCACCGATCCCGCCACTCGTCGTGGAGAACTCCCCGGACGTCGACGTCCTCAAAGACTCCCCACTTCCTGGCGTGCTCCCGGAGGTGCGCCTCATGCACCATCCCGCACTTCTCCATCACCCGGCCCGACGCCGGATTCCGGGAGAAGTGCATGGCGTAGACCCGGTGCAGCCCGAGGACCGAGAACCCGTACTCGATCACCGCCCGGGCGGCCTCGGTGGCATACCCCCGGCCCCAGCAGGATCGTGCAACCCAGTAGCCGAGCTCCGCCCGCCCGTGACGACGGTTGACCTCCACAAGCCCGGCCGCGCCCACGACGGCCCCGTCCCGGGTGACAGCGTAGATAACATGCATCCCATTCTCAAACCCGGGACGGTGCGTGGCAATCCAGGCCTCCGCTGCACCGTCAGGGTAGGGGTAGGGGATCTCGAGGGAGCAGGACGCGACCTCATAGTCGCCGGCGAGCCGCTGCACCTCGGAGGCATCTGCGAGGGTGAACGGCCGCAGGAGCAGCCGGTCGGTTACGAGGATAGGCTGTCCGGTCACAGGGATATCCCTCGCAGCGGTGGCGGGATATACGTCCCGGCGCGGGGAGCCGGCTCCCGGAGGATCCCCCAGATATCGACGTCCTCGTAGACGCCCCACTTCCTGACATGCTCCCGGAAGCAGCCTTCATGGAGCATCCCGCACTTCTCCATCACCCGGCCCGAGGCGGGGTTCCGGGAGAAGTGCATGGCATGGACCCGGTGCAGCCCGAGGACCGAGAACCCGTACTCGATCACCGCCCGCACCGCCTCGGTAGCATACCCCCGGCCCCAGCAGCGCCTCGCTATCCAGAACCCGAGCTCGCCGCGGGCGTGATCCGCATCGATGCGGAGACGGACGCCCCCGATCAGGCTACCCCCTGGAGCGAGCGTGACGGCGAAGGCCGCGGCGTCGCCGTGCCCGATGTCATCGCGGAGGGAGGCGATCCATATCTCGGCAAGGCCGTCCGGGTACGGGTAGGGGAGGAGAGTCGTCGCGGCAACGGCGTAGTCTCCGCAAAGCCGCTGCACCTCGGGGGCGTCAGCAATGTCGAACGGCCGCAGGTACAGGCGACCGGTTGCGAGGATAGGCTGCTTCTCCATGGATATGCTCATGGCGTTAGCCGGATATAAGCCCTGCCGCGCCGCCGGCCGGCCCGCAGGAGAGGATGGCCGGAAGACCTCCGGCAAAAGTTACCCACCCGACCGGACGACCTGCATGAAACCACCCCTGGTTATACCTTGAGGTCCCATCTGCCGGGATTACGCGGCGCAACAGGGATTATGGGCGCCCATGATCTCCCGTCCGGCATAAGAAAGCATAATAACCGCCCTATTCACAAATCAGCAACCTTTATTAATTTTTGTTCTGTATTCCATCATGCATGATCAAAGTCGCAATCAACGGCTACGGCACCATCGGTAAACGGGTCGCCGATGCGGTCGCCGCACAGCCCGATATGGAAGTGATAGGGGTCTCGAAGACGAGCGTCTCTGCTGAGGCATACATAGCAAAAGAGCGCGGATTTCCCCTGTACATCGCTGACCTCTCGAAGAAGCCGGCGTTCGAGAAGGCCGGCATCGAGGTCGCAGGCGACGTCGAGACGATGCTCCTCGCCGCCGACATCATCGTGGACGCCACTCCCGGCGGTGTCGGGGAGAAGAACCGACCGATCTATGAGCGCCTCGGCAAGAAGGCAATATTCCAGGGCGGCGAGGATCACGAGGTCGCCGGGTTCTCCTTCAACGCCCACGCGAACTACCGGGAGGCCGAAGGGCACCAGTTCGCCCGGATCGTCTCGTGCAACAGCACCGGGCTTGTCCGGCTCATCCACGCCATGGACCAGGCCTTCGGCGTCGACCGGGTCCGGGCGGTGATGGTCCGGCGCGGAGCGGACCCCGACGACATCAAGCGGGGACCAATCGACGCCATCGTCCTTAACCCGGTCAGCATCCCGAGCCACCACGGCCCTGACGTCCAGACCGTCCTCCCGCACATAAACATCGTCACCCTCGCGATGATCGTCCCGACGACGTTTATGCACATGCACTCGATACAGATGGACCTCAAGCGTGAGACCACCCGGGACGAGGTGCTGAAGGTCTTTGAGGACCATAGCCGCATCGGCATCGTTCGCAAGGCCACCGGGATCAAGAGTAACGCCCAGCTCCGGGAGTACACCCAGGACCTCGGCCGGCCGAGGACCGACCTCTGGGAGAACGGTGTCTTCGAGGAGTCGGTATCGGTGCTCGCCGGGAAGGAGTTCTACTGTTTCCAGGCCATCCACCAGGAGGCCGACGTCGTCCCCGAGAACATCGACTGCATCCGTGCCCTGATGGGAACGGCGAAGGATCCGGAAGAATCCATCCGGATGACCAACAAAGCGCTCGGCCTCGTCGCCATCGGGTGAACGGCCGGACCGGGGAGGAAGAACCATTAACTCTCCGGCAAACCCATTTCTTTTCATGGATCCGTACGAACTGGTGACCCGAAATACCGTAGAGGTCGTCACTGACGAGGAACTGCGCGCGCTCATCGACCGTCCGGTCAAGCGGGTCTACACCGGCTACGAGCCGAGCGGGGAGATCCACCTCGGCCATATGGTGACGGTGAACAAGCTGATGGACCTGCAGAAGGCTGGGTTCGAGGTGACGGTGCTCATCGCCGACCTTCACGCATTCCTGAACCGCAAAGGGACCATGGAGGAGATCCGGGAGATCGCCGAGTATAACCGCCGCTGCTTCGAGGGGCTCGGGCTTACCGGAGCGAAGTACGTCCTCGGGTCGGACGTGCAGCTCACGCCGGAGTATGAACTTGCAGTCCTGAAACTCTCCCAGGCGATCACCCTCAACCGGGCGAAGAGGAGCATGGACGAGGTCGGGCGGCAGATGGAGAACCCGACGGTCTCCCAGATGGTCTACCCGATCATGCAGATGGTCGATATCGCCACCCTCGGGGTGGACGCCGCCGTCGGCGGGATCGACCAGCGAAAGATTCACATGCTCGCGCGGGAACACCTCCCCTCAATCGGGTATCCGGCACCGGTCTGCATCCACACGCCGATCATCAGCGGCCTCGACGGGAAGAAGATGTCGTCGTCGGCCGGAAACGTCATATCGGTCGCTGATTCCGGAGAGGATATCAGGCAGAAGATGAAGAAGGCGTTCTGCCCGCCGGAGGTTGAGAACAACCCGGTGCTCCAGATCCTGCAGTACCACGTCTTCCCCCGAACCGGGGCGGTCACCATCCGCCGGCCCGCGAAGTTCGGCGGGGACCGGGAGTTTGCCGTCTATGAAGACCTTGAGCGGGCCTATGCCGCAGGCGAGATCCACGCGCTCGACCTGAAATCGGCGGCCGCCGACCACCTCATCGATATCCTCACCCCCGTACACGACTACGTCTGCAGCAGGTGATCCAACCGTGGGCCACGACGAAGAGCACGAGCGGTTCGACCGCGATATCGAGGCGATGGGCATCCGGGTAAAGGATGCCAACCTGATGAAGGTACGGGCCGACGTCTTCGACGAGGTCACCCTCATAGCGCTCTACAAACTCGTCCACAAAAAACTGATCTCGGTCATCGGCGGGCCGATCAGCACCGGAAAAGAGGCGAACGTCTTTTACGGTGAGCACGACGGGCGGGGGATCGCCATCAAGATCTACCGCATCCAGACGGCGAACTTCAAGGCGATGACCGAGTACCTGGCGGGAGACCGCCGGTTCGCGAGTGTCCGGGGGTCGCGCAAGGGCATCATATTCGCCTGGACGAAGAAGGAGTACAGCAACCTTGCGCGGGCGCACGACGTGGGGATCCCGGTCCCCGAACCCCTGGCGTTCGACCGCAACATCCTCCTGATGGAGTTCCTCGGCGAGGGAGAAACACCGTATCCCCAGCTCCGCAACGCCGAGATCGAGGACTACGGAGCGGTATACCGGCAGATCCTCGACTACGTGGAACGGCTCTACCGGGAGGCGCGCCTGGTCCATGCCGACCTCTCCGAATACAATATCCTCTATCACGAGAAACCATACCTGATCGATATGGGGCAGGCGGTCACCCCGGATCACCCGCGGGCGCCCGTGTTTCTGATCCGGGATATCAAGAACCTCAACAGATATTTCTCCCGCTACTGTGATGTGCCGGACGAGGAAGAGGTCCTCAGAGCGATCGCCGGCACCGGACACCGGGAGCCCTGAACACCGGGAGAAGGGATGAATCATGACCACACAGGAGATGAAAGTTTCAACAGCCAGGATCGGTGTACTCATCGGCAAGAGCGGGTCCACGAAACGCGATATCGAAGAGAAGACCGGGATAACCCTCTGGATTGACAGCGAGGAGGGTGTGGTGACGATCGAGGGGGAGGACCCCATCGCCGTCATGACGGCGACAAGCGTCGTCCAGGCGATCAACCGTGGGTTCTCGCCGGAGCGTGCGTTCCGGCTTCTCGAGGACGAGGATATGATGCTTGATGTCATCGATCTTGCCGACCTCTCGGAGACTGCCCGGCAGCTCGAGCGGCTCCGGGGCCGGATCATAGGCAAGGCGGGGACGTCGCGCGCCCAGATCGAGAATATGACCAGCACGGAGATATCAGTCCACGGGAAGACCGTCGCGATCATAGGCCTCCCGGAGCAGGCTGAGACCGCGAGGAAAGCGGTGGAGATGCTGATCCAGGGCGTGCCCCACGAGAACGTCTACGGGTACCTCGACCGGAAGAAGAAGGAAGCCAAGCAGTCGATGCTGGAGTACTACTCCTGATACGGCGGGCGAACCGATCCTGCCCATGGCCATAACAATATGCACGATACGTGGTTTGCAGTGGAAATGAAGGGGTATACATGGAGATAGCCGACCTCCCCGTCCCGCCGGATCTGGTGGCCGGCTACGCAGAACGCGGGATCACGGAACTCTACCCGCCGCAGGCAGCCTGCGTCGAAGCGGGGCTTTTCTCGGGGAAGAACCTCCTCATCGCCATCCCGACAGCGAGCGGTAAGACCCTGGTCGCAGAGATGGCGATGCACCACCAGGCGGGGAGGGGCGGCAAGTGCCTCTATATCGTCCCCCTGCGGGCGCTCGCGAGCGAGAAGTTCGATGAGTTCTCGGGGAAAGGCCTCCGCGTCGGTATCGCCACCGGCGACTTCGACCGGCGGGACGACTACCTGGGGAGAAACGACATCATCGTGGCGACGAGCGAGAAGGTGGACTCGCTCCTGCGGAACCGGACACCGTGGCTTGCAGAGATCACCCTGCTAGTCCTCGACGAGGCCCATCTCATCGATGACCCCTCCCGGGGTGCGACCCTCGAGATGCTGATAGCAAAACTCCGGCACAAAAACCCAGATATGCAGATCATCGCCCTCTCCGCCACTATTGGGAACCCCCGCGACCTGGCCGGGTGGCTGGATGCCGAACTCGTCGAGAGTGACTGGCGGCCGGTCGACCTCCGGGAAGGGGTCTTCTTCCAGGACGGCATCCGGTTTGCCGACAGCACCCGGGAGGTTGAACGCCGGAGCAAGTACGAGGACCTGGACCTCGTCCTCGACACCGTGGCGGAGGGGGGACAGTGCCTGGTCTTCGTCAGTTCCCGCAAAAACGCCGAGGCGTTTGCGAAACGCGCGGCGTCCGGGCTGAAGCTAGCAAACCCGACACTCGCGGGCTACGCCGATAAGATACGCTCGAACGCCGCGACCGATATGGGGAGGATGCTCGCCGCCTGCGTGGCGCAGGGGGCGGCGTTCCACCACGCGGGACTCGCGCGGGAGGAGCGCCGGATCGTCGAGCAGGGGTTCCGGGAGGGACAGATCAAGGCGATCGCCTCGACCCCGACGCTCGCGGCCGGCCTGAACCTCCCCGCCCGGCGGGTGATCGTCCGCGACTACCTCCGGTTCAACGCCGGGGAAGGAATGGTCCCGATACCGGTCCGGGAGTACCGGCAGATGGCCGGGCGGGCCGGGCGGCCGCACCTCGACCCTTACGGCGAGGCGGTCCTGATAGCAAAGTCCGAGGAGATGGTCGATGAACTCTTCGACTGCTACATCGGGGCGCCCGCCGAGGACGTCCGGAGCCGGTGCGCGAACGAAGCGGTCCTCTGCACCCACATCCTCTCGCTCATTGCGACCAACTTCGCCCGCGAGACAGGCGAGGTGCTCGGGTTCATGGACGGAACGTTCTACGCTCACCAGGGCGAGAGCCCGCTCGCGCTCTCGCGGGCGGTCCACCGGGTGCTCGAGTTCCTGCGAGAGGCCGAGATGATCACCGAGGTGGGGGAGTGGCTTGAGGCCACCGAGTACGGGTCGCTCGTCTCCCGGCTCTACATCGACCCCCGGAGCGCTGAGGTGATCGTGACGGCGATGGCCAGGCAGAAGAAGTACACTGATATCGGCCTCCTGCACCTCCTCTGCTCCACACCGGATATGCTGACGCTCTATGTCAGGAGGGACGACATGTACATCCTCGACCGGTTCCTCGCCGATCACCGGGACGACCTCTGGATGGAGATCCCCTGGGATGCGGGCGAGGGGTTCGACCGGAGTCTCAAGACAGCGCTCCTCCTCGCCGACTGGGCGGACGAGGTCGGTGAAGACGTTCTATGCGAGCGCTACAATGTCGGCCCGGGCGACATCTATGGAATGGTGGAGAGCGTCGCCTGGCTGGTCCACGCGAGCCGGCAACTCGCCGGGCTCTTTGCCCCGCACCTCGCGGGCCCGATCGAGGAGATGGAGCTCCGGACCAAACATGGTATCAAGAAGGAACTCCTGCCCCTCATCAGGCTCCGCGGAATAGGGCGGGTCCGGGCCCGCCGGCTCTTCAACAACAACCTCGGGTCGATCGAGGCGCTCCGCGCGGCCGGACCGGAGAAGGTCGGGAAGGTTCTCGGGCAGGGGATCGCCGCCAGGATATTCGAACAACTCGAAGGCGCGCGGGACGAGGTCGGGGAGCTCGCCGAGGGGCAGGCGACCCTCTCCCGATTCGGGTGAGCAAAAAATGGCAGAAGCAGCGTGCGATATCTATCCGGCGATCTTTACGGTCGATGAGAACGTCGTTTTCCTCCGGAAGGTCCGCCGGATCGCGGGCATTTGCGGGACCCATATCATCCTCTTCGACGCCGACCGCCTGGCAGGCCGCGATCATGTGGAAGCGGCGCTCCGGCATGCCTGGCGGTCGTGGACCAGAGGCGAGCCGATAGCGAACTCGATCGAGATGGAAGCGCTCCTCTACGCTGCGGGAACCCGACAGTGCCAGGTGGCCGCGTCCTTCGGGATTCATCCCGGGGAGAATCGGGCCTACATCGCCGTCTGTCCCCCGGCACCGGGCGTCCGGGACCGCCTTGCCGATCTCGTGACGTTCGTCGATGAGGACCGGGAGGAGACAATCGATCCCGCGAAGCGGGCGCGTCTCGCGGACTTCTTCGGTATCACACCTGAAGAGGTCGCGGTGGTGGGCGAGGCGCGGTTCCGCGACCTGGTGCTCGAGCGGGTGGCGCTCCTCGACGTCTACCGCTGACCCGACGACGCGTGGGTGAGAATGTGCCGGATCTCGGGGATGATGATCTCCCGGGCGGCGAGCGTGACCGCCTTCGTGGAGCCCGGGATACAGAAGACCGCCCGACCACCGATGACACCGGCGATCGCCCGCGAGAGGATCGCAGCGGTCCCGATCTCCTCGTAACTCTTCAGCCGGAAGAGTTCGCCGAACCCGTCGATCTTCTTCTCGAGCAGCGGCGCGACCGCCTCGATGGTCACGTCGTCGGGCGTGAGCCCGGTACCCCCGGTGATGATGACGCAGGTTGCACGTGAAAGGGCAACATAGACCTCGGTGCGGATCCGCGCGAGATCGTCGGGTACCACAACGTAATGGGTCACCTCGATGCCGGCGGCGGAAAGGAGGTCGATGAGCGCCTTACCGCTGGCATCAGTCTCAGATCTCCGGCTCGATGAGACGGTGATGACGGCACCGGTCACGGTGAGGGATTTAAGATGACTACTCTCCATAGGATCTTCCAGTACTCCTGTACCGCGTATTTTACTTCTTTGTATCCCCCGGTTGGAGGAGTTCAATCCCCGACCCCTTTGTTTCGACTGGAACTCCAGAGGTTCTCCGGGGCTGGAAGGGGTGATCGACGCGGCGAAGGGGAGGGGCCCCGGATCCCTGGCTGATCGATCGGAGGTCATTGGGGATGGTTGAGAGGGATCCAGAACGGTAAGAGACCGGGTTCGGTGGAGGAAGAAGAGAGATCCGGGATGGCGGGAGAGGAGAGCCAGCCGGGATAACCGATCTCATCCATGAGACGATCCTCTCATCCATCAGGGGAGCAACCTGGTGCCCGGGGGAGATATGATCCGGTTCACCGGGGTAGTGAGTCCCGCTATCCTGTGTTCTCTTCATGCCGTACCCCTCTCTTCCCACTTCCTGTTCTCTCCTCTCCAGTTCCCTGTTCTCTTCTCTTCTCACTCTGTATCCCTCTTCTCCAGCTCTGTGCTCTTCTTTCTTCATCCAGTACTGCTGCAATAGAATTACAATAGAATTATATGTCTTGAGTTGCAGAGGTACACATGACTATTATCATCATCTTTGATTGAATGATACACCCTGTGTATCATCATCACTCTCCACACGAAACAAAGGGGTGGGGGTGATCCCCGGATCCCCTTCCCGAGATCATTACCATCCTGATCAGTCATCCCAATTTCACCAGCAACCTATCGAGCAGTTCACCAGTATTCCGCCGACAGCCGACCGGTCCTGAGTTCCACTGGAAACGAAGGGGTTATCAGCCCTTGAAACGATCATATTAAGGGTTCACGGCACGAAAATTTCCTGTCCTGGCAACCCCCTCCGGTGACACCATGTCGGACGATAAGACCAACCCAATGGGACTATTCAAAAAATACCTGACCAATAGGCGTATATTTAAGAACAGGGAAGTGCTGCGCCACAGCTATCGTCCCCACATCCTTCCTCACCGGAAACCGCAGATCGATGAGCTCGCCTCGATCCTTGCGCCTGCTCTCAACAACGAGACACCGTCAAACATCCTCATCTACGGCAAGACCGGGACCGGGAAGACGGCCTCGGTCCGGTATGTCGGGACGGAACTCGAGAACGCGAGCGCCCTCGCCGGGACAAAGTGCAGGATCGTCCACCTCAACTGTGAAGTGATCGATACCCAGTACCGGGTCCTCGCCCAGATTGCAAACTGCCTCGACGACGCCGACCAGCACCCGAGCGACACCCCCCGGAACCTCATCCCGATGACTGGATGGCCGACTGACCAGGTCTACATGGAGCTGAAGAACCAGCTCGAGAGCAGCGGCGGGGTCATGGTCATCATCCTCGACGAGATCGACAAACTCGTCAAGAAGAGCGGCGACGACACCCTCTACAACCTCACCCGGATCAACTCCGATCTGAAGTTCGCGAAGGTCAGCATCATCGGGATCTCAAACGACCTCCGGTTCACCGACTTCCTGGACCCCCGGGTCCTCTCTTCGCTCTCTGAGGAGGAGATCGTCTTCCCCCCCTACAACGCCCCGCAGCTCTGCGACATCCTCCAGCAGAGGGCCGATATGGCGTTTGTCGAGGGGGCGCTCGACGAGGCGGTCATCCCGCTCTGTGCGGCGCTCGCGGCGCAGGAGCACGGCGACGCCCGGCGGGCCCTTGACCTCCTCCGGGTCTCGGGGGAACTCGCAGACCGCGAGAACGCCGCGGGCGTGGGTGAGAAGCATGTTCGGATGGCCCAGGAGAAGATCGAGACCGACAGCATGGTGGAGTGCGTCTCCACCCTCCCGACCCAGAGCAAGGCGGTCCTCTACGCGATGCTCATCCTCGAACAGATGGGCAAACGGATCTTCACGAGCGGCGAGGTGACGGTGGTCTACCAGGAGATCGCCCGGATCATCGACCTCGACGTCCTGACGCACCGCCGGATCACGGACCTCATCTCCGAACTCAACATGCTCGGCGTCATCAACACCCGTGTTGTCTCGCGGGGCCGCTACGGCCGGACGAAGGAGATGTGGTTCGACGCAACGACGAGTAAGATCGAAGAGGTCGTCACGCGTGACCCAAGGCTTGTCGACCAGAGGCTCAAAGAACTCGACATCAATCGCTTAAGAGCAATGTTCAGGTGAAACTATGGATGAAAAGGACCGTATCCTTCTCCAGGAGTTGGAGGAGAACTGCCGTACCCCGGTGAGCGAACTCGCGGTGCTGGCCGAAGTGAGTGAGCAGGATGCACAAGACCGGATCGGCCGGCTGGAAGCGGCTGGCGTCATCCGCCGCTATGGAGCGGTCGTCGACTGGGAGCGGTCCGGCGACGGCAACGTCGCCGCGGTGATCGAGCTGAAGGTCTCGCCCGAACGGGACTTCGGCTACGACCGGATCGCAGAGCGGATCGCCCGGTTCCCGCAGGTCCGGTCGCTCCGGCTGATGACCGGGACCTACGACCTCCAGCTGCTGGTGGCCGGGTCGAGCATGCACGAGATCGCCCGGTTCGTAGCCGAGCAGATCGCCCCGATGGACCGGATCCGGGAGACAGCGACGCATATCATCATGAAGACCTACAAGGAGAACGGCACCACCTTCGCCGGGCGCGAAGAGGTTGAGCGTCTCCCCTACTCGTTCTGAGGTGCGGCTCATGAGGGATTTCGTCTCGGCACGGGCCCGCGCCATACCCCCTTCGGGTATCCGGAGGTTCTTTGATATCGCCCAGACTATGGAGGACGTCATATCCCTGGGTGTCGGCGAACCGGACTTCGTGACCCCCTGGTGCGTCTGTGAGGCGTCTATCTACTCCATCGAGCAGGGATCGACCGCCTACACCTCGAACAAGGGGACACCCCAACTTCGGGGCGCCATCAGCCGCTACCTCGATACCCGGTTCGGAGTCAACTACAACACCGATGAGGAGATCATCGTGACCTGCGGCGTCTCGGAAGCGGCTGATATCGCCATCCGGGCCGTCGTGGACCCGGGCGACGAAGTGCTGATCGCCGAGCCCTGCTACGTCTCCTATACTCCCTGTGTCTCCCTCACTGGCGGGATCCCGGTGACCGTCCCCTGCCGGGCGGAGGACGAGTTCCGGCTGACGGCCGATGCGCTCATGGAACGTATCACCCCGCGGACGAAGGCCCTGATAGCGAACTTTCCGAACAACCCCACCGGCGGGGTGATGCAGGAGGCGGACTGGCGCGCTGTCGCCGACGTCCTGGTCGACCACGACCTCCTCCTCATCAGCGACGAGGTCTACGCCGAGCTCACCTATGATGGCGATCACTTCGCGCCGGCGACGATCCCCGAAATCCGCGACCGGACGATCACCTTAAACGGGTTCTCGAAGGCCTTCGCCATGACCGGGTGGCGGATCGGCTACCTCTGCGCCCCGCCGGCGATCACAGCGGCGGCCCTGAAGATCCACCAGTACGTCGCGCTCTGTGCCCCCGTCATGGGGCAGGTTGCGGCCTACGAGGCGCTCCGGATCGGGGAAGCGGAGAAGGATGCCATGGTCCGGGAGTACCGGCTCCGGCGGAACCTCTTCGTCGACGGATTGAACAAACTTGGTCTTACCTGCCATCTTCCGAAGGGTGCGTTCTACGCCTTCCCCTCGGTGGAGAGCACCGGCATGACCGATACCGAGTTTGCCGAGTCACTCCTCCGCGAGCAGCATGTGGCGGTCGTCCCGGGAAGCGTCCTCGGGCCGTCAGGTGCCGGGCACGTGCGGTGCGCCTACGCGGTCTCGCGGGACGATCTCAAAGAGGCGCTCTCCCGGATGGGCGCCTTCCTGGACTCGGTGAAATAGAAACACCTCCGTACGCGTCCCCGGACAGAATCAAAACTTTTTTATCCGGCACCCCTGCCTGAACTGTCGTCGGTCTGGTGTCCGACAGAAGAATGACGGGCAGGGAACCCCTTTATTTCCACTGGAGATGTGGATTTATTCAGGGATTCCAAGTGCCCGGGATCTCGTCGCGCCCATACCGGGGTACGCATCCCGTCCCCCAAACCCCGGGCAGATCGTCGGGTTCGCATCCGCGCTCCGGGAAAAAAATCCGATTACAGATCAGCATGCCGCTCCCGGCAAAAGCTCGATACGGCGGCCTTGAATTATCAGGAAATGAAGTTTCCAGTGGAAATGAAGGGGTCCAGATCATGATGTCAACCGTGCCTTAGACGATCTGCGGCCACGAAGGTTGATATACGATGGCCTTCTACCGCCGGAAACGCGGGATATCCGCATATAATGACGAAATGACGGAGAGACCTGCCCGGGCGCTCCGCGCCCTACGGGAGATCCGTCCTGTCACAGAGGATACCTTCTGTAGCCCGGGTTCCGGGAAACCCCGGTCTGGCGCCCGCCTCCGGGGGCGCGGAACGGCATGGAGCGAGCGGGGCAGGGACCGGTAGAACGTGGTTGTCTTTAAGCAGGATGGTTGCTCTCCCGGTATCACATTGTAACGTTTATCAGCATGTATCACTCCATCCTACTTGATAGAACAATGAGTTGTACTATTATCGTCGGCGGATTCTTTGGTGACGAGGGCAAGGGAAAGATCGTAGCCCACATCGCTCACCAGGATAGACCATCCATCATCTCCCGGGGCGGCGTCGGCCCGAACGCAGGGCACACTGTCTGTATCGGAGATAAAGAGTACGGTGTCAGGATGGTCCCCTCGGGGTTCGTCTACCCGGAAGCGGCCCTCATGATCGGGAGCGGCGTGCTCGTCGACCCCCGGGTCTTCCTGCGGGAGGTTGACCTGCTCGGTGTCCGGGACAGGACCTTTGTCGACGGGCGGTGCGGTGTCATCGAAGAGGAACATATCGCCCGGGACAGGGCGAGCGAGCATCTCAGGGATAAGATCGGAAGCACCGGAACTGGGTGCGGACCGGCCAACTCGGATCGCGTCCTCCGGACATCCCGGCAGGCGAAAGATGTCCCGGAGCTGGCGGACTACATCACCGATGTGGCAGAGGACGTCAATTGCGCCCTGGATGAGGATAAGGTGGTGCTCCTTGAGGGGACCCAGGGCTTCGGCATATCGCTCTACTTCGGGACCTACCCCTACGTGACCAGCAAGGACACGTCCGCCTCGCAGATCGCTGCTGATAACGGCGTCGGCCCGACCCGGATCGACGACGTCATCGTCGTCTTCAAGGCCTACCCGACCCGGGTCGGTGAGGGTCCTTTTGCAACCGAGATGCCGATGGAGCGGTCGCATGAGCTCGGTATCGAGGAGTTCGGCACCGTCACCCGTCGCCAGCGCCGCATCGGCACCTGGGACGCGAAGATGGCTCGCTACTCAGCGATGATCAACGGGTGCACCCAGGCGGCGATCACCGGCATCGACCGGATCGACCCGGCCTGTTTCGGCGCGACGGACTACGACCGGCTGACCGTGAAGGCGAAGGACTTCATTGCGCAGGCCGAGAAGGATATCGGCAAGCCTGTCACCCTGATCTCGACGGGCCCCGAGATGTCCCAGATCATCGATCTTCGGGGCGAGTTATGAGGCGGGATCTCGTTGAGATCCTCTGCTGCCCGGTCTGCAAGGGCGATCTCCTGCTGACCGTGACCGAAGAGAACGGCGGAGAGGTGCTGGAGGGCATCCTCCGGTGCGCGGCCTGCCGCGTCGACTACCCCATCAGTGAAGGCATCCCGAACCTCCTCCCGCAGACGGTCTGTGAGGGCTGATATCGCCGATGTCGGAGATTCATCTCAACCGCCGGGGGATCAACGCTATCGAGGTTCCGGGTGAGGTGGAGACGATGCCGGGGGGCGTCCTCACCCTCCATATCATCAACCACGGCTCGCCGCTCCATATCTCCCTCACCTCGACGAACTCATCGACCTTCACCGATTTTTTCCACGAGAACCTCTACGTGGACCAGAATGAGGAGTTCCACATACCCATCCGGGAGGGCGCCTACCCCGGGGTCTTTTCCGTTGAGGTCATCGCCGGGTACGGCGCCCGAAGGGCACAATTCCGTGTCGTCGTCAGGGAGCGGGCGGCACCGGAACCCGAGCCGGAACCGGCCTCCACGACGGCACCCTTCCAGGCGGTGTCGCTCCCATGGCGCCCTTATGTTCCGGTTCTCGCTCTCGGCGCCGCCGCTCTGGTCCTCTACGGCCTCTGGCTCGCTTACCGGGTTGATCTCTTAAACGCCGCTGCGTTTGCGGTGCTGCTCATCGGGGTCATCCTCGCATGGTTGCGGCAGCGGTCGTAGTCGCCGCGTCGCTGCTGGTGGACCGGCTGGTCGGCGACCCGCACTCCCGGTACCATCCGGTGGCGGTCCTCGGCCGGTTCATCGGGTGGTGGGGAGTTCCGGCCCGCTATCCGGCCCGCATCCAGCGGGCGGCCGGGGTCACGGGGACCGTCGCGACCGTGGCGCTCTTCGCCGCCCCGTTCGTCCTCGTTCAGTTCGCCGCCCCGTGGTATCTCTATCTCCTCCTCGCGCCCTTTCTCCTCAAGGCCTGCCTGGCCTGGCGGGCGCTCGAGGAGCATACCGCCGCCGTGGTGCAAGCGCTCGGGGACGGCGGCATCGATGCGGGTCGCTCACAGGTCGGCATGATGGTGAGCCGGGATACGGCGCGCCTCGAGCGTGAGCACGTCCTCTCGGCCGCCTACGAGTCGATGACCGAGAACCTCGTGGACAGCATCATTTCCCCGCTCTTCTACTTCGGGGTCTTCGGCCTCGCCGGGGCGGCGGCCTTCCGGGCGATCAATACCCTGGACGCGATGCTCGGCTACCGGGACGAGCGCCTCCGCATCGGGTGGTTCCCGGCCCGCGCCGACGACGTCGCGAACTTCATCCCGGCCCGGATCACCGGCATCATCCTGCTCGCCTACTTCGCCGCGAGGGGTCGGTTTGCCCCGGCGTATGCGGCGCTCCGCCGGGATGCAAAAAAGCGCCCCGGGTTCAACGGCGGGATTCCGATGGCCGTCATCGCCGGGGGCGTCGGTGTCAGGCTCGAGAAGCCCGGGGTCTACACGCTTGGGGACCCGGAGCGGACGCTTACGGAGGCGGGCGCTGAGGTTGTCCGCGCTGTCCGGGCGGCGACGATCATCTTTGCGATCCTGGAGATCGCCGCACTATTTTTATTGGGGTCCATGAGCTATACATAGGAGTAATGAAACTCGAGGAACTGAGATTTGGCACCGAGCTGATCAAGCGCGGCTTTGCGTCGATGCAGAAGGGAGGCGTCATCATGGACGTTATCAACGCAGAGCAGGCAGAGCTCGCCGAAGAGGCCGGTGCCGTCGCCGTCATGGCGCTTGAGAGAGTCCCTGCCGATATCAGAGCGGTCGGGGGCGTGGCCCGCATGGCCGACCCGCAGAAGGTCGTCGAGATCATCGATGCGGTCTCCATCCCGGTGATGGGGAAGGCCCGGATCGGCCACTTTGTCGAGGCGCAGATCCTGGAAGCGCTCGGCGTGGATATGGTCGACGAGAGCGAGGTGCTGACCCCGGCGGATGAGCAGTTCCATATCGATAAGACCCGGTTCGGGGTCCCGTTCGTCTGCGGCGCCCGGAACCTCGGGGAGGCACTTCGCCGGGTCAACGAGGGAGCGGCTATGATCCGGACGAAGGGCGAGGCCGGCACCGGCAACGTCGTGGAAGCGGTTCGCCATATGCGGGCGATCATGGGCGGGATCAGGGCGCTGAAAGGGCTGGACGGCCAGGAACTCGTTGACCGGGCCCGGGATATCGAGGCGCCGGCGGAACTCGTCATCGAGTGCGCAAACCTCGGCCGGCTCCCGGTGGTGAACTTCTCGGCTGGCGGCATCGCGACGCCCGCCGATGCGGCGCTTATGATGCAGCTTGGGGCCGACGGCGTCTTTGTCGGGTCGGGGATCTTTAAGTCTGCAAACCCCGAGATGACCGCCCGGGCGATCGTGGAGGCGGTGAACCATTACGATGAGCCGAAGGTCATCGCCGAGGTGAGCAAGGGTCTCGGTGAGGCGATGAAGGGCCTCGATATCCACATGCTCCGCGAAGATGAGGTGCTGCAGACCCGTGGGCGTTAAGGTCGGTGTTCTCGCGCTCCAGGGCGATGTCAGCGAGCACATTGCGGCGTTCCGTCAGGCGCTCGCGGACCGGCCGGGTTCAATGGTCATCCCGGTTCGGCACACGGAAGACCTCGCAGGCCTCGACGCCCTCGCTATACCGGGCGGAGAGTCCACCACCATCTCCCGGCTGATAGAAAAGAACGGGCTCTATGAGCCGCTCGCGGAGTTCGAGGGCGGGGTATTCGCCACCTGCGCCGGTATGGTGCTTGCGGCGGACCGGGTTGACGATCCACGGGTGCGGACCTTAAACCTCATCTCGATGCACGTGACGCGGAACGCCTTCGGGCGGCAGGTCGACTCCCGGGAGGTGCTTCTCGCGGTGAAGGGTCTCTCCGAGCCGTTCCGGGCGGTCTTCATCCGGGCCCCGGTGGCGACGGAGGCGGGACCCGGCACGGAGGTACTCGCCCGCATCCCGGAGGGGATCGTGGCGGTCAGGAACGGCCGGCATATGGCGTTCGCCTTCCACCCGGAGCTCGGCGGGGACTTACGCCTGCACCGGATGTTTCTTGAGGGGCTCGGGGTATAAGGCCCCGGTATTCCGACATTTTTACCTTCCGGCGTTGCCCATGAACCGCCGTGCCCATGCCTCACCTTCGGTGGTCAGCCGGTAGATGATCCAGTTCCCCTGCGCCTCGCCGATGATCAGCCCGGCCTTCTTCAGGACGGAGAGGTGGTAGGATAACTTTGAATCCGCTATCCCGAGCACCACCTTGATGACGCAGACGCAGAGCGGCTGCACGGCAAGCATCGCGAGGATCTTGAGGCGGAGGGGGTCGGCGAGTGCGCGGTGGAGAGCGCTCTCTCTTTCCAGGACGTCGTCCCCCGGTAGCCTCCCCGTCAGCCCTGCGATGCCCCCGCACCGACAGAGCGCCTCCTCGACCTCCGGCGGGAGGGGTAGCGTATCTTCCCGGCACTCGTTCTTCTCCGTCACCTCATCATCTCCCTGCTTCAAACTTATGTCAACTACCCCCCCCTAACGGAGTGGGCTTGCAGCTGGGGCCCCTTGCGGGGCACAGGGCTGCAATTT
>DANY01000015.1 GCA_002501655.1 Methanoculleus sp. UBA303 | reverse complement strand
GCGAGAAAAGGTCGAACTCAGGGACAGGCCGGGTCCGGCACCAATAACATCAGGGATGAACGACAGCCGGAATTGGGTGGGCTTTACCAGAGCACGATAACGGAAATTTTCGGTCGGATCCACCGAGATCGATTATCAGTTCTCTGCTGAAGCACTACCCTCTGGACACCCGTCCGCCATTCCTCGAATCTTCCCAGGTTTCTAACCCCATCAAAACATTCCCATCCCGGCTCCCATAAGCGCGAGGGTCAGACACGAACTGACCTGGACGGCCACGTTGTCGTCGACCGGCGAGTATGCCTCGACGATGCCGGCGACGCCCGCCACGACTGCGGCCGCCCACCAGGGGATAAGGAAGGCGAGCGCGAGAGCGGCCGCGGCAATCCCGGCAAGTGTCCCCTCAAGCGATTTTTTGCCCCGGATGGTGTGCCGCCCGAACCGAAGCCCGGCGAGCGTCGAGACACTGTCGAGCACCCCGACCGTGACGAGGCCGACCGCGGTATACTCCCTCCCGAAGACCGCGAGGCAGAAGAGCGCTCCGGCCGCGTAGGCGATACCGCCTTTGAGCGGCACCTTCCCCCGCCGCTCGGTCTCGTCGAATACCTGCGAGATGACCGGGACGTCGTGGCCGCGGGTGAAGGCGTCGCAGAGGAGGAACATGACGACGAGCGCGGCGCTTGCGAATATGAATGCCTCCCGGTCGTTCAGGCGGAGGATGATCCCCGCGCCGAGGAGCCCCATGAGCAGGTGGACAGTCTGGCGGAACGTCTCGCTCATCGCACCGGAATGGCAGACCCGGGAGATAAAACATGGTGCGGGTGCCCGGTCGAACGCCCGGGAGCAGTCACTTTAATGTGATCCCCTTCCATCCTACACACCCTTGAGGGAGAAGATCATGACGAAGGTACGAAAATACGTAAACCCGCCTGCCGCCGAAGTGATATGCGAGTTCCGGTTCCCCGAGGATATCCCCTGGGACATGACCTACCCCGGCATACTCTACAGCCACGTAAAGGATGCCTACCCGAAACGCGACCAGCGCTACGTGCGCGAGGTGGTCATGCTCCTCGGACCGGAGGGCCTCCGTGAAGAACTCCTGGTTGCCGAGCGGTCGATCTTCCTCGCCGAAGACGAAGGCTGTGCGGTCCAGGTCGGCCCCCGCCTCTTATCGGTGAGCTGCCAGAAGCCGTATGTGCACTGGGAGGCCTTCTCGGAGAGGATCCACGGGGTGTTTGACCGGTTCCGGGAAGTCATCAGTGCTGATACCGTCAACACTATGAACCTGCGCTACGTCAACCTCATCGAGGTCCCCGAGCGGGAGATGACGCTCTCGGACTACTTTGCCTTCTATCCCACACTCCCGCCGGAACTCCCAAGGGCGCCGGTGGGGTTCATAACCGGGTGCGAGTTCGCGTTCCACGACAACCGCGACAACTGCCGGGTGGAACTCACCGATGCCGTGCTTGAGTCGACGGAGAACAACGCGTTCCTCTTGAACATCGACTACTTCCTCGCTGAGGAGAGGAGCGTCCCGCTGGATGGCGTGGCTGACTGGCTGGAGATCGCCCACACCCACGTGCGCGACATCTTTGAGGCCTGTATCAAGGACTCCCTGCGCGACCTCTTCACCATCCGGGAGGAGGCGGCGGTGGCGGCACGGTGAGAGAGTGCAGGGCCGGGTGCCTGCCCTCCTCTCGCCCCCGTGAGGTTCTCGTGTTCATCATCGGGTACAGGCGGGGCGATGAACAACGACGTGGGCGCGCGCCAGGCACCCCCTATGCCCGGCAGGGCTGATCGCTGGACGCTGCCCGACCTTGATGCGGCGGTCCTGCGGTGCAGGGCGCAGAACGCCCGGGGCATCCGGTGTATCCTTGATGTCCTCGGCGAGTATGCCCAGAGCGAGCGGCAGGCCCGGGGGAACCTGGAGCGCTCTTCCGCCGCCATAGCCGCGATCGACGAGCGCGCCCTGGACGCATCCCTCACGGTGAAGATGACTGCGATCGGTGCCCTCGTCGACCAAAAAGCCGCCCATGAATCCCTGCTCCAACTCTGTGGAGAGGCCCATGCACGTGGTGTGGGGTTTGAGGTGGACATGGAGGGCCGGGGCCTTGTGGAGACGACGGTGGAGGCCGCAGTCGCCTGCGCACGACAGGGGCTCCCGGTGACGCTCGCCCTCCAGACTTCCCTCGATCGCACCGCAGAAGACCTCGAGCGCATCCTCGATAGCGGGATCAGGCCCCGCCTGGTGAAGGGAGCCTACGGAGGGAATGCAGTTGATCTCGAAGAGGTCCGGCGGCGCTTCCGGGGTCTTGCAGCGGGACTTCTCGACCGGGGTGTGGCGTTCTCGACCGGCACCCACGATCCTGACCTGGTTGCGTGGCTTGCGCAGAGTCCGGTTGGGCTGGTCGAGTTCGGGTTCCTGATGGGGCTTGCGGACGAGACAAAACTCCGGCTCGCCGGGGAGGGCCGGGCTGTCGCGGAGTACGTGCCCTTTGGGGAGCAGGCGGCCGCGTACGTGGCGCGGCGGGAGGCGTATATCGCGGGGCTGGCGGTAGAGGGGAGAGGACCGGTGCCCTGACACCGCACCCTGTCACGACCTCCGGGGGCCTCACGGACGGGATCAACTGGACGTCCGACGCCGGTACGAGACTATAATAGGGAGTAACCCCAAATGGTCGAACCGTTCAGTCCAGGGGATGAAAGATGATCCAGACACGGGGAAGCGGTATACTCCTGCACGTCACGTCCCTGCCGTCGGCGTACGGCGTCGGGGATTTCGGGCCGTCGGCATACCGGTTCGTCGAGGCGCTGGCGAAGGCCCGGCAGCATTACTGGCAGATCCTGCCGATCAACCCGACACGGGTCGAGCACGCCAGTTCTCCTTACTACAGCCCGTCGGCGTTCGGCATGAACACCCTCCTCATCAGCCCGGACCTGCTCGTCCGGGAGGGGTTCCTCAGGCGAACCGACCTCGAACCGGTGCCCGAATTTCCGGAGGGGCGGGTGGCCTACGAGGCGGCCACGTGGTACAAGGACCGGCTCTTTTCGGTCGCATACCAGCGGTTCCTTCACTCGGGGCCTGAGCGCAGGTACGAAGAGTTCTGCGATAGAAGCAGATGGTGGCTGGATGACCACGCGCTCTTTGTCGCGCTCAAGGATCACTTCCACGGACAGGAGTGGAGCCGGTGGCCGGAGGAGATCCGGGCCCGACAACCGGAGGCCCTCGATGATATGCGCCGGCGCCTTGCCGACGAGATCAGAAGGGAGAAGTTCCTCCAGTATATTGCCGGGCGGCAATGGTCGGCTCTCCACCAGCACTGCACCGACCGGGGCATCCAGGTCATCGGCGATATACCGATCTACGTCGCATACGACAGCGTTGATCTCTGGCAGAACCCCGGGATCTTCAAACTGGACGACGACCTCCGCCCCACCGTGATAGCGGGGGTGCCACCGGATGTATTCAGCGAGACCGGGCAACTCTGGGGGAACCCGGTCTACAACTGGCCTCTGCTCCGGGAGCGCCGCTACGACTGGTGGGTGAGCCGAATCGCCCGGGCCGGCGAACTCTACGACCTCTTCCGGATCGACCATTTCAGGGCGTTTGCGGACTATTACGAGATCCCGGCGGGCGACACGACGGCTGAGCGCGGCACCTGGGTCGACGGGCCGGGAGCCGACTTCTTCGAGGCGCTCGCCCGGCGGTTTCCCTGCTCTGCAATCGTCGCCGAGGACCTGGGGGCCAACACCCCGGCCGTCCAGGGGCTTCTCGATCGGTTCGGGTTCCCGGGGATGAAGATCCTGCTCTTCGCGTTCGGTGAGGGGCTCCCGAAAAGCGCTCACATCCCCCATAACTACATCCCAAACCTTATATGCTACACGGGGACGCACGACAACAACACGGCCCGGGGGTGGTTTGAGGAGGAGGCGTCGGAGGAGGATAAGCAGCGGTTCTTTGCCTATATCGGGCGGGAGGTGGCGGCGAGCGAGGTCCACCGGGAACTCATCCTTCTCGCGGCGACATCGGTTGCCCGGGCAAGCATCATCCCCATGCAGGACGTCCTCGGGCTTGGGGCGGAGGCAAGGATGAACTATCCCTCGACTTCCGAGGGGAACTGGGAGTGGCGCATGACGCCGGAGGAGTTCGCCGATGCCCCGTTCGACTGGCTCCGCGGGCTCACGGAACTCTCCGGGCGGGCGTGAATCAGTACCGGGCGGTCAGGACCTCGAGTTCTTCCCGGATGGTCCGGCGGACCATCTCCTCGATGGCGGTGTAGTCCCGCCGGGCCTTCTCGTGCTTTCCGATCAGTTCTTCCATCTTCATGACCCCGAGGGAGAGGTTCTTCCCGTACTTGAGGGCAACCTCCAGCGCCTCCTCGTCGATCCGGACGACCCTGGACATAGATGGATATTTTCCGGGGCTGAATTTAAATGTTACAGATCTGTTACGTGAAGGTAATTATTGTTACAAATCTGTAACAATGCCGGAGATTGCGTAACATTTGCGTTACAGGCAGCCCGGGCGGGAGATTCGCCACCCTTTGGCCCGGGTTCCTTTACAGATACGCCTCCGTCGCGTAGCGCCGCATCATCCGGTGGGTGTTGAAGTAGTAGGCTATCTTTGCGATCGAGCTCCGCATGATCGTCGCCCACTCGTCCTTCCGGAGGTAGTAGGTGGGGATGATAAGGTACTCGAGTTTACTGTAGAGGTCCTGGAGCTCCCGCCTTCGTTGTTCGGCCTCGCTCACCGGCGCATCGGGCCCGGGACCGATCGCCCACCCCGTCGTCCCCTCGATCCAGCCCTCGATCCACCACCCGTCAAGGACGCTGAAGTTGACCACGCCGTTGAGGGCGGCCTTCATACCGCTCGTGCCGCTCGCCTCGTAGGGCGGCAGGGGCGTGTTCAGCCAGACGTCCACCCCCGCGGTCATCAGGCCCGCGATCTCCATCGTGTAGTTTTCGAGGTAGACGCCCTTCACCTCCCCCTCAAGGTCGCGCATGGCATCGTGGACCTGGCGGATCTCCTGCTTGCCGACTGCGTCCGCCGGATGGGCCTTCCCGGCGAAGACGAGCTGGATCGCTCCCCGCCTGCCGGCCTCCCGCAGTTTTTCGAGGTCCGAGAAGATCAGGGTTGACCGTTTGTAAGCCGCCGCCCGTCGGGCGAACCCGATCGTGAGGGCCAGCGGATCCAGGTCCACACTGTTCATCTCCCCGACGTAGTCCACCAGAGCCTGCTTCGCCTGCTGGTGGGCGTGCCTGATATCCTCGTGCGGGATCTCGTCGACCCTGACGAGCAGTTCCGGTTCCTGCGCCCAGCCTGCGATGTGGCGGTCGTAGAGGTTCCGGAACGGCCCTGACGCCCACGTATGTGGGTGGACGCCGTTGGTCACCGCCCTGATGTGGAAAGCCGGAAAGAGCCGCCTTGAGAAGTTCATGTGCGCCGTCGTCACGCCGTTGACGTACCTGCTCAGGCGGAACGCGAGGGTCGCGAGCGCAAGCCCGTCCTCACCGATGTACTCCCCCAGCAGTTCCGACGGGACCTCGTTCCTGAGCAGGCGGACTGCCATATCCCGTGGGAACGTCTCGAACGCCACCGCCACCGGGGTGTGGGTGGTGAAGATACAGTGCGTCTGCACCTTCTCCTCATCCATTCCCGGGCGGCTGAGGAGTTCGAGGGTGAGGAGGCTTGAGTGGCTCTCGTTGATATGGTACTTGCCGACCCTTATACCCAGGGCGGCGAGCATCCGGGCCCCGCCGATCCCGAGCACAATCGCCTGCTTCAGCCGGTACTCCTGGTCGCCGCCGTAGAGGTAGTCGGTTATCCCCCGGTCTTCGGCTGCGTTCTCGGGAAGGTCCGTATCGAGGAAGAGCACCGGCACGAGGCCGCCGACGGGGCTCCAGTAGTCGTAGAGCCAGGCCCGTATCGCGACGTTCGCGTCCCCGATCCGCACGGTCACCCGCCGGGAGAGTTCCCGCATGTGCTTTCCGGGGTCCCACTCGTCGGGAAGATCGATCTGGTCGCCTTCCGGGGTCAGGCGCTGCCGCACGTAGCCTTTCCGGTTGACGAGCGTCACCGCGACCATCGGGATGAGGAGGTCGGCGCTCGAACGGATGACGTCCCCGGCAAGCACGCCGAGGCCGCCGCTGTAGGTCGGTATATCACTCTCGATGCCGATCTCCATGGAGAAGTAGGCGATCTTCTCGCCCCCGATGAACGTATCCCTGCAGAGTTCGCTTGAGAAGTAGTAGGTCCCGCCGCGGACCTCCACCGAGTAGGCCGCCTTTGCCGGGTCCACCGGCATCCCGCAGACGGGGTCCCTCGCCACCATGGCCCTGCATCCACCCGAGATCCTTATGAACCTGCCGACGCCCCGGGTTTTGGGCCGGGTTATGTAGCGCTACTCGCATACACCCATGGCCCGGTTGCCACCTGGTATCCTCATGCACGGCCCCCCGGAGGGGCTTACGGGTATGATTTTGTGCGGGGAGCCCGCCCCCCCCCGGATGCGATAAGGGACTGGCCGAAGGGCAGGAGCTCGAACATCGAAGGTGCGCAAGCCACTACGGTCCAGTGCATCGGGACATACCCGGGGAAGAACCGGGTCCAGAGCCACTCCGGACACGGATTTCCACTGGATATCGCCACGCACTGCCCCCGCCCCGGGGGCGGGGGAGGAGGCCGCAGGCGCGGGCGGGGTGGGGGGTTCGGGTACCGCCTTGCGAGAGACAGGGGAGGGGGGCAAGCCCCATAAGCGCTAACTTTATCGACAACTATTTACCTGCAGACGGTGCATTATACTCTGGTGGAACTGAGGAAGGGAGAGCGAATCGGGGATGAACTTTG
>DANY01000050.1 GCA_002501655.1 Methanoculleus sp. UBA303 | reverse complement strand
AGTGCTCTGGGCACCCTGATCAATGCCGACGTCAACGGCGCTCTGAACCATTTGAGAAAGGTAGCCGGTGATTCCGTGGTGCCACGGATAATCGGTAGGGGCCGCGTCAACCGGCCCGTGCGAATAAGGACGACTTTTGAACCATCAACCTTCGCACCGATTAAAGTGCAGCCCTGTGCCCCGCAAGGGGCCCCAGCTGCAAGCCCCCTGCGTTAGGGGGGTAGTTGACTTGATAGCGACTCCCTGCCGGTATCGCATGGTGGAGAGGTTGATATGAATTCACATCCAAACTCCTTCCAGGAACAGTGTCTGTCTCCGATGAGACGCTATGGACTGATCTAGCATGGAACACGAACCACTCCTGATGATCCCCGGGCCGGTACCCATCCCGCAGCGGGTACGTGCCGCCATGACGCGGCAGGCTATCAACCACCGCGGTCCCGAATTTGGGGCTGCGTATGCGGACTGCGCCAGGATACTAAAGACTCTCTTCGGCACCGAGAATGAACTCTACATCATCAGCGGCTCGGGAAGCGCCGGGATGGAGGCTGGCGTCGCCAACTTCGCGCGGGAAAAACGGATAGTCTCGCTCGTGAACGGCAAGTTCGGGGACCGCTTCGCGAAGATCGGAGAGCGTTACGGCAGCGTCACCACCCTCGAATCGGAATGGGGGACGCCGCTCGACCTTGCAGGCCTGGAACGGGAACTCGAGGCCGGGGCTGAGGTCGTCACCATGGTCCACAACGAGACGAGCGCCGGTATCAGGAACCCCGCACCTGAGGTCGGCAAACTCGCCCGGAAACACGACGCGCTCTTCATCATGGACGGGGTCACCTCCATCGGCGGCGACGACGTCCAGATGGACAGATGGGGGGTTGACATCGCCGTCGTCGGCTCGCAGAAGTGCCTCGCCGCCCCGGCGGGCCTCGCCGCCATCGCTGTCGGCGACCGCGCCTGGGACCGGATATCGGAGAAGCGCCCCTTCTACCTCGATATGGCCGCTTACCGGAAGAGCGGGAGCGGTACCTCGATGGAGACTCCCTACACCCCGGCGGTCCCGCTCTTCCTCGCGCTGCACGAGGCGTGTAAGATGATCGAGGAAGAAGGCGTCCCGGCGAGGATTGCCCGCCACCGCCGGATGGCCGACGCCGTCCGTGCCGCGGCGAAGGGATGGGGCGTCGATCTCTTCCCGACGCTCGATGCACACCACGCCTACTCGAATACCGCGACCGCCATGCGAATCCCGGGCGGCATCACCGACAAGGACCTCCGGGGAACTGTCAAGAAGTTCGGGATCGAGATCGCCGGTGGCCAGGACCACCTCAAGGGCAAGATCTTCCGGATCGGCACCATGGGCGGTGTCGGGGCGCAGGAGATCCTCGCTACCCTCGCGGCCGTCCAGTTCACCCTCAAAAAGTCCGGATTTGAGGCCGGCGACGGCGTCGAGGCGGCCGCCGGGGTGCTTCTCGGATGAAGATCGGGATCGCTGACACAACGTTTGCCCGGGTCGACATGGGCAGGATCGCCGCGGACGAGATCCGCAAGCACGCGAGCGTGGGACTTGAGCGCTACGTTGTCCCCGGCATCAAGGATCTCCCGGTGGCCTGCAAGAAGCTGATTGATGAGCGGGGGTGCGACCTCGTGATGGCGCTCGGGATGCCCGGGCGAGCCGAGAAGGACAAGGTCTGCGCCCACGAGGCCTCTCAGGGCCTCATCCTCTGCCAGCTTCTGACCAATAAACACATCATCGAGGTCTTCGTCCACGAGGACGAGGCGAAGGACGCAAAGGAACTTGCCTGGCTGATGGAGCAGCGGACCCGGGAGCATGCCGCGAACGCCGTCCGGCTTGCGCTCTACCCGAAGGAGCTCGAGAAACTCGCCGGGACCGGCCAGCGGCAGGGGTTCGAGGACGTCGGGCCCGCACGCCTCTAACACAAAAAGTGAGGATTATCAGTATCCGGTGCGAGTAGTACCACAAGGATTGATTGGAATGACGATAAAACTTGGATTTGTCGTCGCGGAGTTCAACCGTGACATCACTTATATGATGGAGATCGAGGCCCGGGAACACGCGAACTTCCTCGGTGCGGAGGTGACCGAGACGTTCTACGTCCCCGGCGCCTACGATATGCCGCTTGCCATCAAGAAGATGCTCAAAGCCGGGAACGTCGATGCGGTCGTCACCATCGGGTGCGTCATCGAGGGCGCTACCCAGCACGATGAGATCGTGGTTCAGCATGCCGCCCGGAAGATCATCGACCTCTCCCTCGAGTACGACAAACCCGTCTCTCTTGGCATATCCGGGCCGGGGATGACCCGGATGGAAGCGACCGAGCGTATCGACTACGCCAAGCGTGCCGTCGAGTCGGCCGTGAAGATGGTCCAGCGATTGGGATGAGGAGCCTGTCGGAGAAGATTGCGGGCATCCCTCCCTCCGCAACCATCGAGATATCGAACGCGGCGAAACGGATGGCGCAGGAGGGCATCGACGTCATCAGCCTCTCCATCGGGGAGCCGGACTTCGATACGCCGCAGCACATCAAGGATGCATGCATCGACGCCCTCCGTCGCGGGGAGACCCACTACGCGCCGAGCGCCGGCATTCCGGAACTGACGGGTGCTATCGCCGAGAAGATCACGCAGGAGAACGGGTTTTCCGCAAAGCAGGATGAGGTGATTGTCACCTGTGGGGCGAAGGATGCCATTTACGAGGCGATGGAGGCTGTACTGAACCCCGGGGACGAGGTGCTCATCCTCGACCCCTCCTGGGTCTCCTACGAGCCCTGCGCCCGGATCGCGGGCGCGGATGTCCGGCATCACGCCCTCTCCCCTGAGACCTTCCAGATCGACGACACCCTTCTTGAGGCCGTCGGCCCCCGGACGAGGATGATTGTGGTTAACTCCCCATCGAACCCCTCCGGCGCGGTGCTGAATGCAGACTCAATCCGTCTGATCGCCGATATCTGCCAGGACCACGACCTCTTCGCGCTCTCCGATGAGATCTACGAGAAACTGGTCTACGGGAAGGAGCCGGTATCGATCGCCTCCCTCGGGGATATGGCGGAGCGGACGATCACCGTCAACGGGTTCTCGAAGGCCTACGCGATGACCGGGTGGCGGATCGGCTACGCGGTCGCTCCCCGGCCGGTCATCCGGCAGATGGAGAAGGTGCAGCAGCACACCATATCCCACCCGACGACGTTTGCGATGTTCGGGGCGGTCGCCGCGCTCGAAGGCTGCCAGGACTGCGTCGAAGCGATGCGCCAGGAGTTCGAGCGCCGGCGCGACTACATCATACCGGCGCTCCGCGACCTCGGTTACGCCACTGCTCCGGCGGACGGCGCCTTCTACGCCTACGTGAACGTCGAGGGCGACGACATGGCGATCGCCCGGTCGTGGCTCCACGACGCCCACGT
>DANY01000043.1 GCA_002501655.1 Methanoculleus sp. UBA303 | reverse complement strand
TATGGGATGAGGGGGCAGGGGGATCGCCGGACGAAGGGGCTCCGCTCCCATCCCCCAGCTTGCGCAGGGGGTCTTCCCGCTCTGCCCCTTCAACCCCGCAGAGATAAATGAGTTCTCTCACGATTCTTTACACGTCGGGTCGTTTCGAGCTGTTTTGTCCCCGGAGCCCACCCGCAATCGGTTGAGGAAGAGGAGCCGGTGCCCGGGCACGGTCTCTCTCATATATTGCTGCCCGAATGCTATGAGAGGCCGGGGGGACTACACTCCCGCTCCCCTCCGGGGCGTGGTCACCGGATGTCCATTCGCATGAACCTCGTATACGCGATAGCGAAGAAGACGACGGGGTAGATGGTCAGGGCCGCAATACTCGACCAGATCTTGCCGAGGGTATCTTCCAGGGTCGTCCCCGGGGATCTGGATATCCCGTTGATGAGGGTGTTGACGGCTATCTGCGGGGAGAGGAGGTTGACAGCGCTCTCGATCACCTTCATCTGCTCGGCGTATGCTGTGATCTCCGCCTGGTAGCCTTCCGATGAGGTATCCCCTCCATATGCCCCTGGATCGGGCTTCTCCATCATGAGGGCCATGCCTACCTGCGCGGTGGTGTAAGGGGCCAGGAACACGAGGAGAATGAAGACGACCAGCGCGAGGAGCAGTGCGTTGCCGCTCTTCCGACAGAGGGTGGAGAGGGCAAGCGCGATGGAGAAGAACGTCACGAGGAAGAGGAGGGTGACCCCGGCATAGGTCAGGATCATCCAGAGTTCACCCGGGGAGGGCACGAACGAGAAGACAAGGAGCAACGCGGTGGAAAGGAGGAGGGCGCTCCCGACAACGAGGACCAGCAGCGCAACGCCCCCGAGCGCCTTGCCGTTGATGATCTCGTCGCGGTAGACCGGTCGGGCGAGGAGGGTTTTGAGCGACAGGGACTCCTTCTCCTTTGAGACTAGGTCGAACCCGACGGCGATGGCAAGGAGGCCCCCGCTGGAGATCAGCATCCCGAACATCGAGGAGTAAATGTCCGCGACCGGCGGTGCGACAGGGGGCATCATTCGTTCCGGTCCGTCATCCGCCGTCTCCATTGCGATCAGATCTTCGGTATACCTCGTCAGGTCGCTCTGGTAATACTCAATCCCGGTGTATGTCCCCATCAGGGCAAGGCTCAGGAAGAGGGCGAGGATCACCAGGAACCGCCAGCCCGTGATCTGGTCGGTGAATTCTTTCCGCGCCACGATGAAGACCCGTTCCGCCGTCATGCGACCCCCCGGGAGATCGATATCCGGGCGGAATTCCTGCCCGCCGCAGGGGTTTTTGCACGCTGATGTGCCTGCATCTGCACCCGCCCCGTTGCCGTCGATTTTGTTGTCATACCGTCACCCTCCATTATCGTGCAGAACCGCACCTGTTCTGCCTATCAACACTGTCAGTTCTTTCCGGGCCCGAAAACGCCGTCCGGGCATTCTCATCCAGAGACTCGGTTATAACTCTATTTACCTTTTCTCTCACATCTCTCTACACGTCCGCCGCCCGGGGTCGCGGGTATCCAGCCCGTTTCCCTCCCCTCCGGAGCGGGCCTCCCGAAAAGATGCGCCCGTTACCGTCCGGGCGCCATCGAGAAGCCGGAACACAGGGTCCCGCGTCGTGTCAGCGGTCGAAGACCACCGGGAGGTTCAGCCGCTTCTCACGGATGGTCGATGTGACCTCGAACCGACCCTCTCCGGGTTCAAACGGGGAGCAATCTACGCTCAGCGTTTCAGAGCAGATTCCCCCAAACTCCCGGGTGGTGCTGTGCGGCACCCCTACGGGGTCCCAGACCGTCAGGGTAAAGACAGCCGTCCTGGTCCCGCCGAGTTCATTTCCCCAGTCGTTTTCGCATATGACAAGGAAGACGCTTCTTCCCATCCCTGTCTCGAACGAGGGGGTCGCGTTTGAGAGCGTTGCGTTGCTTCCGAAATCGGCCCAGGCTCTGCCGAGGAGATAGACGCCGTGGGAGTCGTTATCCTGGAAGACGATCTTGCCCCCGGCGGTGGTGGTGTTCACGACGACGTCCTCCGCGGCATACGATACGAGCCCGTACCCGAGGAGGGTGACAAGGCCCAGCACCAAGACGATGCTGCACAATACTTTTCCGTTCAACTGGATCACCGTTTCAAAAATAAGTGCATCGGGGATGCACTCTCCTCAGATGTAGTCGAGGTAATCGGTCCCTATGTCCGATGCTTTTTCCGTATCGAACCAGTCGTGCGTCTCGCACCAGAGTTCGTAATAGCCCTCACCGGTGCCCTGTGAATCGAAGCTCACTTCAATTGTCCCGCTGGTCGCGTAATCTACCTTTGTTTGGTTTGTGTGCGCCATACTCCGGGTGTCATATACCGTCAGGCGGTAGATCGCTCCCTGGCCGTCGAGAGGTTCGTCGTTGGAGTGGTAGTACTTCGCCTTGAAGGTGTTGTACCCGGCCGGGATGGTTATGCGGCCATTTGTTATCACGCGTGCCGTATCGGCGTCGCCGTCTGTATACATGGTTCCCAGTTCTCTTACGACCAGAATCCCGATGTCGCCGGTATCCTCGGTTCCGACTTCAATATTCTCCTGACTCCCGGTCTGGGCTGCGGCGACCGCACCGACGGATGCCAGTACAACCAGTGCCAGCACTGCCCAGACCGCGATAGATCCGTTTCTTATTTTCATCTTCTGTTTCCTCCATTGCCACGGCGCCGGAGGGGAGAAAACGTACCTATAAGAAGAGGTAATAACAACCTTCTTCTCGCCCTCCGGGCATGCGGGGCGCATCATCCTGTCGTGAACCGCGGATGTGTGGCCCCGCGACTTATGCGAATGCTCAATTCCGGCACCCGCACTGCTACCTCAGCGTAGGAGTATTTACCTTTTCTCTCAAACCTCTCTACACGTCCGCAGCCGTCTTTCTGAAAGTGAACGACGGGGTCCGTCCTGTGCAGCGGGGGAACCCCGGGACCCATCGTCCGGTCACCGGATGTCCATCCGCAAGAACCTCGTGTATGCGATGGCGAAGAAGACGATAGGGTAGACGGTCAGCGCCACCACACTCGACCATATCTTGCCGAGCGTATCTTCAAACGTCGCTCCTGATGATGGGGAGTTGCGCATCTCCTGGATCAGGTTGTCGGCCGCCATTCCGGGGGAGAGGAGGTTTCTGAAGCTTGCGATCAAATTTAGCTGTTCGTAGTACGCCGTGATCTCCGTCTGGTAGCCTTCCGACCCGGTATCCCCTCCGTATGCGGCGCGGTCGGGCTTCTCCATCATGAGTGCCGTGCCGATATTCGCGGTGGTATAGGGGATCACGGACGAGAGGAGGATGAAGACGACCACCGCGAGGAGCAGGGCGCTGCCGCTCTCCCGGCAGAGGGTGGAGAAGGCAAGCGCGATGGAGAAGAACGTCACGAGGAGAAGGAGGGTGATACCTGCATAGGTCAGGATCATCCATAGATCATCGGGGGAGGGCACGAACGAGAAGACAAGGAGCAGCGCGGTGGAGATGAGGAGCACCCCCCCGACGACGAGGACGAGCAGCGCGACGCCCCCGAGCGCTTTGCCGTTGATGATCTCGTCACGGTAGACCGGGTGGGAGAGCAGGCTTTTGAGCGATCGGGACTCCTTCTCCCCGGAGACCAGGTCGAACCCGACGGCGATGGCGAGGAGCCCCCCGTAGGAGATCAGCACGAGGAACATCGAGCAGTAAACGTTCTCGACCGGCGGTTTCCAAGGCATCACCATTCGCCCCGGTTCATCGAACCGGTCGTCCATCGTCGCCAGTTTCTGGGAATACCTGTCCAGTTCTCTCTCGTAGCTCACGACCCCGCTATACGTCCCCGCCAGTGCGATGGCGAGGAACAGGGCGAGAATCACCAGGAATCGCCAGCCTGTGACCTGGTCGGCGAATTCTTTTTTGGCCACGATGAAGACCCGTTCCGCTGTCATGTGCCCCCGGGGAATCCGGCGTGCCTGCGCCTTCCCTGTTACCGTCGATTCCGTTACCATCCCTTTATCCTCGCAAGACCCCCGCCCAGAGCACCGCCGGTGCTTTTCGGGCCCGGAAAAGCCGGCCGGTCATTGTCATCCAGAGACTGGGCTGTAACTCTATTTACCTTTTCTCTCGAATCCCTCTACACGTCGGCGCCCCGGGAGGTGCCGGTACCCGGGGTCGTAAGTATCCGGTTCGTCTCCCGCTGTTCGGCGCGGGCTCTGTTCCCGACCTACAGCGGCTGTTTTCGGTCGGAAGTTCTCTCCGGAAGGCCCGATGAGGAGGCGCGTCACATAAAAGGTATATGGAAGAACGTTGAACTCTCCGGCATGGATACCGGCCGCCGGGTCACGGATCGACCGGGTGAAACTCTTTGATGGTCATGCTCTGCAACTACCTCTCGTACCTCTGGAAATTGATGCTCATCCTTGCTACGGTTCTACTCGGGGTCAATTTCTACCGGGATTACATCCTCGACATCCGCGCCGATTCCCTTATCTGGTGGCTGTTTTTTGCCCTGCTTTTCGGCAGCATCACCGTGCGGTTCGTGGATGAGCGGTACTGCAAGAAACAGCCGATCTGATCTTGGTGCCGCGATGAAACTCTACAGTCGACCCGGAGCGACCTAAATCATGAGACCGATCCTTGCCGTTATCGTGGGGATAACAATCATATATGCCGGGATGCACTTCTTCGTCTTACCGGAGGCCCCGGACGTTACCCGTATCGAGAACATCACCCGTCTCGAATCCCCGGCATTTCATCCGGCCGTTCTGAACCTCTGGGAGATCGCCGTCGAGGAGACCGGTGTCGAGAACGAGTCGGCGACACTGCTGCGACTGGAGACCAACATCGCCGGGGACGGCGCGGTCCGGGTGATATGGCTCTACTTCTACGGGGAGGAAGGCGGCGAGCAGCACGCGTACGAGGCGTATGTGGGACCGGGCGGAACCGTATCCGCCAAATCGCAAAAACTTGAGTTTCCTGTGCAGGGGGTGCACCCCCTCGCCCTCTTACGGGAGGTCGACGAGATCGTTCTGGAGGATATCCCCTTCCGGGACCGGGGTATGACGTTTCTTTTGAGCGCGAACGCGTACGGGGATCACTACAACGAGACCCGGGGGAGGCTCTACGAAGTCTCGGGCGGGGTATTTCGCCCGGTGAAGGAGGTGGCGTTCGGCCCGGACGCGTACTGGTACACCATCACGCTCACCCCACACCGGGACACGGAGCCCCCGGCGTCCGGGGCAGAACTCCCCGACTGCATGATTGTATTCACGCGGCAGGATATCGCGGCGGCCGACTCCGTGGTCTACGGGTAGTGTAGGTGGGCGTCCAGAACCGGCAGATCCTCGACTCGCTCATCGTCTCCAACTCAAACATCTCTGGATTGTTCAACTCGCCCCCGGGTGACAAAGACCTAGCCGGTTGCGTCCACGCCCCAGTTCGCCCGAGATACAAAATCCTGCTCGGGAAAGTAGCGCACCATCCTCCCGTCCTTCTCGCTCCGTACGGCACCATCCCGGACGAGCAGCGCCATATGCCAGGTCACCGATGCACCGGTGATGCCGAGCGCAGATGCGACTTCTTTCCGTGTCATTCCCGGGTCCTGCACGAGGAGACCGAGAATCTGCTTTCGGGTCCAGTTGATGGGGTAGCCCTCTCCCTCACGGGCCGCCTTACTGCTTGCGTAATATCGTAGCAGCCCGTGGTTGTGCTCCGATAGTATCTGCCCCGTCTCGCAGAGGGTTTCAAGGTGGTACCGGAGCGTTCCGACGTTAACCCCCAGCCTGCGGGAGAGGGAAGCGTGGTTGATCCCGGGGTTGTCCCGGATGCAGAGATACGCCGCACGGCGGGTGTCGTGTTCGAGAACATTCTTTCTGGAGATCCACCTCTGGCCGAGAATGAGCCATACGGTTACTGATATGAGGAACTGGATCGGGAGGAAGAGCAGGGGAGCGGTCATGAAGACGAAGTCGAGCAGGACCAGTTTGAGCGGCACATTCCAGATGTACTCAGGGACCGGATCGTCCGGTATCGTCTCCGGAAACTCCCATTCGCTTGGTTCTGTGCCAGCAGCGCTCCCCGGGGTGATGAGCAGCAGGAGGACGAGGAAGGGCAGCCCGAGCCTTGCGAGAGGGAGTCGGTTCAGCATGAGGAGGATCATGCTGCAGGAAATATAAATAGGATGCGGTTTATTCTGCCGCAGCCTCAAAGGAATAATCCTGCGTATCCCGGACTTCTTCCCCGTAAACCTGGAACCGCCACGTTCCGCCCGTCGGTGAGGAAATTGACGTGCGAATCTGTGCGTTCTTGTAACCGTCGAGATCGATGTCGTGGTAGTAGGCGTACGTGCTTCCGCTCGGCGAGATGATCTTCAGCGTCAACGATTGCTGGGGAATGAACCAGTCCAAGTTCACAAACAGCGTTGAGCTCCCGGAAGGCACATATGCACTGTGGTAATTCGTCTCTCCTTGCTGTATAAAATAGAAAGCACAAATACCGGCGTCGTTTTCCAGGGTACCCTCTTGTGGAGCGGTGTTTATACCACATTCGCTGCTCCCGGCAAAAACCGGCGGCACAATCAGGACCAGTGCAAGCACCAGTGCAAAGATGCGGTTGTATGTCATCATACCACAGGAGAACTTCTCAAATACCTTCACTTAAGTTTTCTGTCGATCCTCTCTACACATTCTCCAGTCAGAGATTGGTTGACTGTCCGATATGTGCCGGAGCAGGGCGGCCTGGACTGTGTGATGGCAGAGAGAGCCTGTCACGCAGGGTGGGCGCTGGTGTTGGGCCCTCCTGCAAAATAGGTGGCTGTGACAGGGACACGATTATCCGGTATCGATTTTTCCTTTGCCGCGTGGGTTTATTATCGGTCGGCGCAGTGTGAGTTTCCGGTCGATTGCGGGATGTTTTCGGGAGCAAAATGGATCGAACGGCCTCGACGTGTAGAGAGGTTCGACAGAAATCATTTATAGGGGGACGTTGATTTCTCAGCTGTGGGTACCGGAGCCGGTATCCCGAAGCGCGGGGGTCCACCCGGCCAGTAGCGAATCGGATGGGTGAACGTCCCGCATGCCCGGAGACAAATGATGTACGTGTTTTGTGTACTTAAACGTGTGCTTCTTCTGCTTCCAGGGAACAAAAACGGAGGTACAATTGTATGAAAAGGATATTGCCAGTATTGCTGGTGCTTCTGCTGATAGTCTCGGCACTGCTGCCCGTCACAGGTGCAGCTACAACAACTGTGGGATCACATCAGAATACAGAGTTTTCACCGGCATGTGACCGCACGGTAAGTGTACAAACGGCTTCGTCCATTGCTTCGTTGAAGATCAATGAGATAGCAGGAAATATCCCGGGCTTCGAGAATTGGCAAAAAGGGGATGTTGAATTCTCTACGACATATTATGATCTTGAAGGGGCTCCATCGGCGTATTCCTTTGATATTCTTGTCAACGGACAACGTTTTGGATATATTCTTATTTCAGCAACCCGGAATAATTATCCTATTCTTGAGTTCTCTAAAGGGTTTACTCCCGATAAGTATCCAGCTCTCATGATGTGTTCGAGTGATCTTGCAAATAGCTTCGCTGAAAAACTCGAATTAAAACCGGGTGATGCAAAATTACTGTACTTGGGTGCAACTTTCTACTATGCGGAGTTCCCGCTAACTGATTGTGAAGGGATAAAACAAGACTCTGTCATCATCGATCTCACAACACCCTCGGTCATTGATGAATTTCCTACAAAAATCCCGGTAACAGACGAGTTCATGCGGCAGCAACAAACGAAACAAAATGAGATAAAGGCACTTTGGGATGCTCTGGATGATCAGATGAGAGCTTCTGGCCCGACAACCGTTGCGGAATCTGCTACCGGAACGTCTGGATATGTCAATGGTGTCCCAACATACTTGTGGCAACGAGGATGTTCTCCAACGGCTTCCGCCATGGTGCTGGGCTATTGGGATAGTCATGGATATCCGAATTTCCCAGAAGAAGCTCCATTAATTCAGGAACTTGCCATAGCAATGGGAACTACCACGGAGGGATCAACGTGGCCCTGGGATATTGATGACAGCATTGATGAAGTGTGCGCAAATCATGGATACTCCTCAATGGATTCAAGTGATGATGCCTGGATGACGTTTGATGAAGTCAAAAGCGAGGTGGATGCACAGAGGCCTTTTGTTCTCAGCATGTGGAGCGGTGGCACACCTGTTGGGGGAGACAGACCCTATGGCGATCACAGCGTTGCCGCTGCCGGCTATCATGACTATACGGAGGACTGGGTGTCCGTACACGATACGTGGGATACTCAGATCCATAATATAGTCTATGGCAACTGGTGGGGTGCCATGGCAACCTGGGTGAGGCCCTGACCTCTCCCCTTCACTGTGGAGGATCCAGATGACATTCCTGAAAACCGACCGGGTGGGTGGGGTTGTAATCGTTCTCCTCCTGATCACCACCGGTGTTTTTGGTACCCTCCTCCTTCTGGATCTCCTCGCCATCGGTCCCGGATATCCTCCCCCCGAAGCCCTGCAGAAATGGTACATCCCCCAGCCCCGGTACGAGTATGCGGAAAACGGTTCTATGATCGTGAATCGAACCATTAATGGAGATATCGTCCTGCTCGGCGATATCGAAGAGGGGTGTCCGTCCCTGTTCCCAGTTTTCTCCCGGCATTGTAACTATGCAATGTATGCTGACACCGGATCGGATGACCGTTATCTGGTCGTCAACTGGTACTTCGACGATAACGCAGATCTTTTGCAGGCGGAGATGGACCTCTGCAGCCGCCTCCGGGCAGCCGGGAACGTCTCTTTCTCTGAGTTGATCCTCTCCAAAGAGCCTGATCCATCACAGAGCGGATCGATCTTTGATCCCGTTGCCATAACGAGATTCGAGAGCGAAACGTCATCCGGCTATTTCACCGTTGTTGAAAAGCCATTATCCCCGGAGCACGACGATTACTTCATCGCCTACTTCGGAGTGGTCGGATCGGCCCCTCTTTCCGATCACACGGCTGCCTTGGAGGATCTTATGCTCCGAAGTTACTCATTTAACGGAGCAAGGCCGCTCGCATTTTGTTGAGGGGACGACCCCGGGCAAACGGGGTCTCAGCTCACCATCCTGGGTCGGCTAATCCGCCGAGACGACCGATCGTTTCGAAACCGACCCGGTGGTGAGCGTCTGAGGCGTCACCTGAACGCGGTGCCTCTTACCCGGGGGTCGGGGTAGGGATTGGGCTCCGGTCCCCCCTCCGGCTGCGTTTTTCGGTGTTCGGCTCAGCATTGTTTTCGTGCTGCAATCGCTTTCAAGTGAAGAAGCGAGCCCGTAAATCCTACGTATAAACGTGTGTCCACCCCGGTGGGAGGAGTAAACTGCCGAACGATTGCTATGATCGGAACGGTGCCCTCGGTACCGCATTTTTCCCTACCGCGCGAAGTTTTAATCTCCACTGCAACATGGGTTTCCATCCGGTTGCGGCGTTCTTCCGGGAGCAAAACGGATCGAACTGCCTCAACGTGTAGAGAGGATCGACAGAAATCGTTTATAGGGGAACGTTGATTTCTCACATGTGGGTACCAGGACCGGTATCCCGAAGCGCGGGGGGTCCACCCGGCCAGTAGCGAGTCGGATGGGTGAACGTCCCGCATGCCCGGAGGCAAAGGGATGTACGGATTCTCCGTACTTGAAGATATGCCTCTCCTGCCTCCGGGGAAAGAAACTGGAGGAAAAAACACATGAACAAAAAAATTAGGCCACGGACATTCTCTGTGCTCCTGGCGGTGATGCTGGTGAGCATGGTTGCAGTATCTGCGGTGAGTGCTCAGGACGTAACAGGAACCCCTACCGCGGGCAGCGGCGAGCCGGCCCTGGTCATCGGTGATTCTATGGATGTGCTGGTTGCGGGTGCTACATCGGTGTCCGATATGCGGGCATCCGGGGTCCCGGAGCCGGAAGAACTGAATGTCCCGAAGGGCGTTACTCGGTACGACCTCGTGACGTTCGATCACGTTGCACTGAGCAAGCAGGTGCAGAGTGTACTTCCGCTCCGGATCCATGGCAAGGAGTACCAGGCCGAACTACACAGGATGGATTTCGAGCAGATCGACGACGGCATCGACTCGTACGATGGTGCGATCGTCGGCGTCGGTGGGAGCGATGTCCTCCTGACGACCGGGGAAAATGCCCTCGTCGGGAGCGTGACGCTCGGTAACGAGACGTTCTGGATAACCCCGGTCGAGTCGCGAGCGCGCGCAGAGAAAGAAGCGTCACCCCTTCATGTTATCTACAGTTCTCGGGACATTGAAAATCCGGAAAAGTCGGTTATTATCGACTACGGGACGCTCATACCACCGGAAGGATACACTCCGACCGAAGTTCCCGAGAATCTGGAGTCTTCCGCGATAGAACTCCAAGACCAGTATGCCACGGTCAATCTGCTGGTGGTTACCGATAACCAGTTCTACCAAGATCAGGACAACTGGAAAACAATCGCTCAGGATATCGTAGCCGAAGCGAACCGGCAGTTTGACCGGGACGATATCCTGGTGTCGCTCTGTGTAATGGCGTATACTGATTCCAGGCGGGTTCAACTCTCAAACCATTCTAACATCACGAACAACCCCGTTGTTGCGGTCCAAGCGGTCTATCCGGATAGCGACCTTGATCTCTGGGCCTCGGATCTTGCACTGTATGTTGGCGGTTACGATGCAGATGGTTCTGCACAGGGGGCTACTTACGGCTACTACCCATATCATCATCGGCATGCCTGGGCTCAGATGGTCCCTGACGACATCTGGTACCTGGGTACCACACACGGCCGCAGGTGCGTGAGCATCCATGAACTGGGGCACCTCTTTGATACAGGCCATCAGGATCTGGATCAAAACCGGACGATCCCGTCTTACCGTAGGGCCTACCAGTGGTATCAACCGTTTTCTCCTCCCCTCAACCTCAAGAATACCGTGACATACAGTTACTTCAATGAGTTGATGAGTACCACTGAATTTTCATCGGACGACTACCACGGGGATGCCGATCACGACAACGCAAGGAGAATCCGGGAGACGAAATGGACGGTTGCGAACTATCACTCCTGATGGGAGCCGATGCGAGTCTCACCCCTACCACCTTTTTAAATTGTTACCGGGTGGTTTGGTGGTACAGAAACCCTGGGCAACATGCGTCAGAAAAGAAGAATGGGGGCCGCCGGAAGGATCTGGGGCGTTCTCCTTCTGGCAGGATCGGACGAAAGGGATAAAGGAGGTCACATGAAATCGAAACATGACAGACGTTTGGTTATCGTGGGGGTTCTGGCGTTCATCGGCGTCATCCTCCTCGTCGCGACGGTTGTGCTCACGTGCACCGCCCTCTTCACCTGGCTCGAAGCAAGCGGTGGATCCCCGAGATTGGACGTCTGGGAGATCAGGGGCGAACTGCCGCCGGAAAATGCATCGATCATCCACCTGACCGAGAAAGACTTCGAGCAGCACCCGGCGCTCGACTCCGCAATCCGGGGCGACAACCGGGGTCCCGGTGCCTGGTATTCGGGAGACACACCGTACGGTGTCCTCGACGAGCGAACGATTGGGAGCGCTCCGGTGACATACCTGGAACGGGAAGTACTTATCGAGTCGTTTGGTCCCGATGTCGAGGCGAGAAACCAGCCGTACATCGAATACGAGGGTGCGTATTACTACTTTCTCATCCTGATCCCCTAAGATCGGGTCAAAACAGGTGCTATTGGAATGGAAAAAGATAAGAATCCGAAATCAAGGAACCGGCTCAAAACGGCAGGAATCGTTCTCGCCTGCGGTCTTGCCGGCGTCATCGCCGTCGTCCTCGGCTTCGTGCTCGCCGACGCCCTTATACTCTATGCCTACGAGAACTCGGGCGGGCAGCCGATGTTCTACGTCATGGAGAGGACGGAGCCGGGAGAAAGTATGATCGTCCCCCTGACCGAGAAGGACTTCGAACGGCACCCCGCACTCGCCGCAGTCATCCGGGGCGAGGAACGGAACCCGTCGGCGTGGGAGTGGGGCTACCGGGACCAGCGCGTCGTCGGAGGAACTAAAGTCTCGTACGCGGAGAGCAAGGCGCTCCACGACGCCTACGGTCCCCAAGGGGAGAGGGGGCTGTACCCGCTCATGGAGTACGAGGGTGCGTACTACGTGATCCTGACGACGTGGCCGTGAACGTCGACCAGACCCCTTTTGGTGAGAGGATGGACGAACAACGTAAGAAAATCCGGAAAACTATACTGAACCTGCTCATAGCGGTCGCCATCCTCGCCGTGGTGGTCTTCCTGCTTTTACTTGCTGTCGGGTTCGTCGAGACAACCATGCCGAACGACTCCTACATGATCGAGATCACCGGGCTCTCCGGTCTTGCCGTGAACGGCACCGCCACGATCATGATCCCGGTTCCGGCGAACGCGGAGGGCAAGCTGGTAATGTTCGAGTCGTCCAGCGTTCTCCAGCCCGCCGGGTGGCGGACGGCGATCCGGGAGACAGAGTACGGGAAGATGATCGCGTTCACGACGACGGAAGACTACGCGCAGGATATCTCCAGACCGACCGGCGAGTTCGAGACGAAAGAAGAACCCCGACTGCTCGTGCCGGTCCTCGCAACCCCGGACAACGCGAGCGTCACCGAGTTCACCCGGAGCTCGGGCGGGACCTACACCACCGTCATCTTTCTCGACGGCTTCGTCCCGTCGCCGGAGGATGCGGCCCCGATCTCGTTCGACCTCAGATACCGGGGCGGTGAGGGTATGAAACGTCTGATCAAAGAGAATACCTGGACGACGACGGTGAATACGGCTGTTCCGAGCACAGTGTCGGGATTCGTTCCGGTGCCGGCCGACTACTATGTCATTCCCGGGGGTATCATGCTGATATGATGGACGTCCCCGGGCGGACTCTCCTCCGTCGGGCCGTGGGAGTCGCCCCCTCTGGACTATGTACTCTTCCGGTCCTGCGGATGACGTTACGAGGTAAACCTCAGGAGATGAACGGAAGATGGTCCCCTCGATAATCTCCTTTTTAGGCAAAGTCATCGGCGTCTCACTTCTCGTGATCGCAATTGTTGCCATCGGCGGGAACATTCTCGTTCACTATCATCAGACTCAGATGGTATCGGGGCATTACTCGGGACATTACTCATACGTCGTTTCCATTACCGGATTGTCCGATTACCAGGGAGATCCGATCATAGATATCGTTGTTCCCATCCCTGCAATCGGGGGGTCACCGATCTTTTCTGAAGAGGATTTCCAGCAAATGACCTCTGATAACTGTACACCTATCCCCGCTATGACAGAGGATGGAGAGATGCTTGCATTGCGTTTGCACGGTACAGATCTAACAGATATCTCTGCCGCTAAATCAGGAGGTTTCTCAAAAGATATCCCGCTTGAGGAGGTACAGGAGAGCGTGTTTGTGCCGGCATCCTCACGGCTCTCTGAAGCGGGGAATACCTCGGACGACTTTCCATACATTATCATCCCGGATTCGCTCCACCCCATATCGAGTTGTCCAGAGCCGATCTCAGTAAGTATCAACTTCACCATATTCGGCAGCATAACCTCCGGTGAGCACAGGCCCGACTACCTTGTCTCGATTGTGGAACAGATCCCGCCGGGAAAGGCTGGAAAAATTCCTGTGGAACCTGTAATATACCGCCGGAACAGTTTGGGTGAGCCTTTTGAGCCTATAACTCCTGGAATATGATCAAAACTTGCGGGCTCTCCTTCCGGTCTTCCCGGCGTTTGCCCGGGGTGTGTGATGTCCGTAGCCGCTCTGTGGCTGCCTGCCTCCGTTGACCCTGGCTCGACCATGCAGTTGTGATGGTCCCGGATGACAGTGACGGGTCCGTGAAGACATTGTGGAAGGTGAGGTCGGATAGAGAGACACGGGCATAGTCCCGTGAGCGTCATTGATCCTCGGGGGCAGGAAAAGGTGCTGAAGTGATCCTATCCCTGGGGCGAGCCTTTTGTGAGGTGAATCACGCTGTCGCCGGGGTCCGCGATCGGTCGACGTCCTGGAGCGAGTGGGCATGCTGACCACAACGTTTATTGTTTGGTCTGCCCTAATTAATTAAGAATCACCTATGCCGGCAAGGGTTGAGCATCTGTTCGAGGTATTTGATCGCCTGATCGCCATCAAGAATGCATGCTCCTCCGAGATCTTCTCCGAGTGCGGGCTTGCCGATATAACAGTAAAGCAGATCGCCTACCTGAAGGCCATCAACGAGCACCATGACGTGACGTTCAGCAGACTTGCCGAGATCACCAGGAACTCAAAGCCCACCATCACGGAGATGGTCAACAGGTTCGTCCGGATGGAGTGTGCCTACCGGCAGAGATCCCCCGATGACGGGAGGATCGTGTACATCCGCCTGACCGAGAAAGGACGGATGATGGCGAACGCCGAGCAGAATGCTCTGAACCGGATGGTTGAGAAGATGGTACGATCGCTCGATGAGAAAGAAGTGGATCTCCTGATTGAGATCCTGAAAAAAGTCGGATAATTTTTTTGGCCGGCACTAATGTTAGGTAAACGCGAACTAAATGATTGGAGTCACCATGCACTCACCACAACCTGATACGATCGAAGAGATCATTGTCATACCGCTCTTCGAGACCGTGGTCTACCCGGAAACCCGGACGAAGTTCCAGGTCGAGACAGCCGCCGGGGAGGCGCTGCTCTCCGCGATGAAGAACGACGGGTCCGCATATGCGGTCGGACTGACCGTCAAGAGCGGCACCCAGCCCCCGGAGGTATCGGCCGAGGCGCTCTATATGACAGGAAATCTTCTTGAGATTGCACACATACAGCCTGCGGACGATGGGTTCCTGGTCTTTGCGCGGGCAGCCCGCCGGATGAAGGCTGTAACGCTCTCCATGAAGGGCGGACAGTTCTATGCTGTCTGCGAACCGCTCCCGGACCTGCCGGATCTTGATGAAGAGACCCGGGTTGAGATGCTCGCGGATGTCAGAAGGGCCATTGAGGAGATCAGCAGCAACTTCCAGGGCTCCGAACAGTTCACCCGCCCCGTCGAGAGGATGGAATCCGTCGACCAGATCATAGGGTTCGTCATGCCGTTCATGCCGGTAGATGTTGCAGTGAAGCAGAACCTCCTGGAGCTCACCTCTGTTCGGGAGCGGTACACTGCGTTCCTCAAGACCCTGGTGACCCTGAAAGAGAGCATCGATCTCCGGATCGAGGTGGCCAGGAAGGTCTCCGATAAGGTCGGGAAGGCGAACCGGGAGGCGATGCTCCGGGAACAGCTGAAGGTGATCCAGGAAGAACTCAATGGGAGCGAAGACTCATCCGGCGAGGAAGGCTACCGTGAGCGGATCGAGCGCTCGACGATGCCTGATGAGGTCCGGAAGAAGGCGCTCGCGGAGCTCAAAAAACTTGAGACCGGCGGCAGCCAGCACCACGAGAGCCAGGGGATCAGAAACTACTTAGACCTCCTGCTCGACCTCCCCTGGACGGTCGAGGAGAAGAAGAGCATCGATATCACAGAGGCCCGCCGCGTTCTCGAGAGCAATCATAACGGGCTCGAGAAGGTCAAGGAGAGGATCGTCCAGCACCTGGCGGTCATGAAACTCAAGGAGGAGAAGCAGGGCTCGATCCTCCTCTTTGCGGGTCCGCCCGGCACCGGGAAGACGAGCCTCGGCAAGAGCATTGCCGACGCCCTCGGGCGGAAATATGTCCGTGTCAGCCTTGGCGGCATCAGAGACGAGGCGGAGATCCGGGGGCACCGGCGGACCTACGTCGGGTCTCTCCCCGGCCGGATCGTCCAGTGCATGAAGAAAGCCGGGACAAAGAATCCCGTCTTCATCCTCGACGAGATCGATAAGCTTGCCTACTCCAACGCCGGCGATCCGGCAAGCGCCCTCCTCGAGGTCCTCGACCCCGAACAGAACAGCACGTTCGCGGACCACTACCTGGAAGTCCCCTACGACCTCTCCGATGTGCTCTTCATCGCGACCGCGAACACCCTGGCAACGATCCCGGCGCCGCTCCTCGACCGGATGGAGCTGATCGAGATCTCGGGCTACACGAAGAACGAGAAGTTCGCGATCGCAAAAGACCACCTGCTGCCGGAGACCCTGGAAGAGCACGGCCTTGACGCGGATAAACTCAAGGTAGAGGACGATGCTCTGGTCGTGATCATCGAGCGGTACACCCGCGAAGCAGGAGTCCGGGCGCTCAAGAAACAGCTCGCCCGGATCGCCCGGTTCGTCTCCACGAAAGTCGTCTCGGGGGATGCCGATCTCCCGTACGTGGTGACGGCGGATATGCTCCCGGAGATCCTCGGGAGAGAGACCGTCCGGCAGGACGTGGCCCGGAAGGAGAACCCACCCGGTGTCGTCACGGGGCTTGCCTGGACACCAGTCGGAGGAGATATCCTCTTCATCGAGGGTACGTTCATGCCCGGCAAGGGGCGGCTCACGCTGACCGGCCAGCTCGGGGACGTGATGAAGGAGTCCGCCCAGATATCGCTCAGCCTGATCCGCTCAAGGATCGCAGCCACCACGACCGGGTTCGACTTCTTTGCAAGCGACATCCACATCCACGTGCCCGCGGGGGCAACCCCGAAGGACGGCCCTTCGGCGGGTGTTGCGCTCTTTACAGCTCTCACTTCCCTCGTCACCGGTAAAGCGGTCGACCCGACGACTGCCATGACCGGGGAGGTCACGCTCTCCGGAGCCGTCTTGCCGGTGGGCGGGATCAAGGAGAAGGTCCTTGCGGCACACCGGGCCGGGATAAAGACGGTCATCCTCCCGAGAGAGAACGAGCGGGATCTCGTGGACGTGCCCGAGGATGCGAGACGCGAACTTGCGTTCGTGGCCGTGGATACCATCGAGGATGTCCTGCGTGAGACGCTCGGGATAGAACTCCACGGTCCCATCGTGCCGTATGCGGGCAGCCGGTGCGTGCCGGTGCACGACCTCTAACCCTCCTTCATGCCCGGGTTCGGGCACCCCCCCCTCTTTCACCACGACCGCCCTTCGGCCCGCCGCGCCACGCTCCGGGAGCAAACAGGCTCGAAGCGGCCCAACGTGTAGATGATTGTGACAGAAATCGTTTATAGGAGAAGGTCGACCTCTCCCCCATGGACGATCCGGAGGATGAAGCGGGATGAAACGATCCCCCATCGTAGGCATCGCTCTCCTGGTATGCCTGATCGCAGCGGCGATCGCGCTGGGCGCAAATGCCCCGGGTTCCGACGACGAACCGATCCTGGTCATCGGCGACTCTATGAACGTGCTCGTCGCGGGCGCCACGTCGGTCTCCGATCTCGCGGCCGCCGGGATCCCGGCGCCGGAAGAGCTGCAGATCCCGAAGGGCATCAAGCGGTACGACGTTGTGACGTTCGACCACGCTGCCCTCTCGCGAGAGATCCGGGATGGACTCCCGCTTTCTATCCACGGTACGGCGTATCGGGCCGAGCAGCACGGAATGAGTTTCGAGCAGATCGATGACGGTATCAACACCTACGAAGGAACGATCGTCGGCGTTGACGGAAGCGATATCCTCCTGACGACCGGGAAAAATGTCCTCGTCGGGAGCATAGCCTCCGGCAACGAGACGTTCTGGATCGTCCCGATCGAGCCCCGTGCGCGCGCCGAGCAGTCGGAGTCCCCATTGCACGTCATATACAGTTCAAAGGATGTGCTCTGTCCTGCGGGACCCCCCGTTCCGATAGATTAGGGCCCCATGGAATATTCCGGTGTGACGATCATATGGAGTCTGGAAACAACAAGCGCATGATTGCTGTAGGGGTTGCCGCCGTCATCGGCGTCGTCCTCCTCGTTGTGACGGTTGTGCTCGTATATACCGCCCTCGTTGCCCTGATCACGGGAATCGATGGTCTTCCGCAGGAGTTGACTGTGGAAGTAGTCGGGGAAGAGGATCTGCAGAATGCACCCGCCATCCACCTGACCGACCGGGATCTCAAGCAGCACCCGGTGCTTGCCTCCGCGATCCGGGAGGCCAACAGCAACCCCAACATGCCGAAATACGCGTCGGTCCCGATGACGGGGGTCGAATGCCTCGTGCTCACCGAGTCCTGTGGTGTGTATACAAAGGGCGCGCCATACCTCGAGTACGACGGAGTGTACTACGCCACCCGCGTTCTACTCCACTAAGATCGGGTCAAAACAGGTGCAACAGGAATGGAAGAAGATAGGAAACCGGAACCCGGCAACCAATTCAAAACGGTGGGGCTTATTCTCGCCTGCGTTCTTGCCGGCATCGTCGCCGTCGCGCTCGGCTTCATGCTCGCCGATGCCCTCATACTCTACGCCTACGAGAGTTCGGGCGGGCAGCCGATGCTCTACGTCATGGAGAGGGTGGAGCCGGGAGAGAACGTGGTCGTTCGCCTGACCGAGAAGGACTTTGTCGACCACCCGGCGCTCGATGCGGTCATCCGTGGCGAGGAGCGTAACCCGTCGGCGTGGGAGTGGGGCTCCAGCGATCGGCGCTTCATCGGGGGCGCTAACGTCTCGTATGCGGAGAGCCGGGCGCTCCAGGATGCCTACGGCCCCGACCGGGAGGCGTGGGTGCACCCGCACCTGGAGTACGAAGGGGCGTACTACATGGTTGTGACGACGTGGCCGTGAAAGGAGTATTGTCCCGGCGACAGGGCACTTGCCCTCCGGCCGCGGGCCAATTGTCCGGGTTGCCCCGGACCAATCTGCGCGGTGCTGATTCCCGGGTTGGTGTGGCGTTTTCTCAGTTTGATTCAATTTACCAGGCCCGACATGTAGATACGTGTCACAGAAAAGGTATATAGAAGAACGTTGACTTCTCCATCGTGGATACTGAAATCGGTATCCCGAAATGCGGGGACCGCCCATCCCCGGTTGACGCCCGGATGAGGCACCCCGCATGCCCGGAGGCAAGAGGATGTATGCGTTCTCTGTACTTGAATGTATGCTCCGTTCACCTCCGGATAATTAGACGGAGGAAAGTAGATGAACAGAAACATCAAAGCGAGGTCACTCCTTGGTGGCCCTAGTGCTGCTCTCAAGTGTGTGAGTATGCGACCCCGAGCGGCAGGATGTGAAGGAATCGGCAAGAGATGGGGACCTGATGCCGCTGATCGAGATGTTCTTCACGGACGAGTCTCGTTGAGACGGCCGGACGAAAATCCGCTGAAATGTAGATATGAGAAGATCGAAGACCCGGTTCTCTCGCGGAGGGACTAACTATGGCGGATCAACTTCTTGGTTCATGTGGTCCCGTCCATACACTCAAGTATAATGCATTAGCAAAAATTATCTCCGCAAAATTATACCAGAGGACGGACGGTACGCGATACATTACGGTGGAATGGTCTGCAAACGGTTGCTTCACGTTCCATGAGAAAGAGTGTCGCGGGCCGGGCTACAGCTGCGACCTGACGGTGATCGTGAAGGCCAGCTGGGACGGTCAGTATGGACGGTATGAATATCATTATCCCGGCACTTCGACACAGGCGGGCTCGGTAGACATAGGCGCTTCGTCTCCGTCTCCTCCCCCCTCCTACACGGTCGAGGTTACGACCCAGGCCAAGTGCTATTGCATCAGCGGTGTGCCGATACTGACCGAGGAGGCTACGTGTTCCTGTATAATCACTCCTTGAAGAGGCATAGAGCATGAACTTCAAAAGGCTCTGCATCATCCCGTTCGTGATCTGCCTCCTCCTCTTTCCGGGAGCCGCAGCCGCGGCCGAGGTTCTCCAGCTCACCGATACCCCTGAGTTGGACGGGTTTCCCTTCTGGTCTCCCGACGGGGAACGGATCGCGTACACTTCGTTCGACCCCGTCACCGGGGATATGACCATCCGGGTGATGGCCGCCGACGGGACCGCCGGGACGGACCTGACTCCGGCCGGGTCGCGGGACTTCTTCGTCACGAACCCCTGGTCCCCCGACGGAAAGGAGATCTTATTTATATCCGACAGATCGGGCTCATACGACCTCTGGGTGATGAACGCCGACGGAACCGGTCCGGTGCAGGTGACCAACGGGACAAACGTCGTCCCCTGGCTGCACGGCCCTCGGGGTTGCGAGGCGGAGTGGAGCCCGGACGGCAGGATGATCGCGTATACGTCGTGCCTCTTCGGAGGCGCGGATATCAGGGAGGCAACTGCCGATGAGCATGGCGGTCGTGCTTCGATGAATATCAACTTCTCGGAGATCCGTAAAGAGGCCGACATCTGGGTTATCAACCCCGACGGCAGCGGAGGACGGGGGCTCACCTCCTCGGGCGATGCCCTGATGCCCCGGTGGCACCCGGGGGGCGATAGGATCGCCTACCTCTCCCGGGCCTCCGGCACGGCCGTGGTCTGGGTGATGAACCTCGACGGGTCGGGTGAACTGCAGGTGACTCCTGATGGGGAAGATGTCCTGCAGTTCTCCTGGTCTCCCGACGGGCGTAAGATCCTCTATGCCGTGCAGACCTACGACCCCATCTCCGACAATGTCTCGTTCGGGGTCCGGATCGTGAACGCCGACGGGAGCAGCCTGCGGCACCTGACCTCGGGGAACGTCGACACCGCACCGGTCTGGTCCCCGGACGGGGAGAAGATCGCGTTCTACTCGCAGTCTCGTCCCCCGTCGTCGATCTGGGTGATGGACACCGGGGGTTCCGACCTACAGCCTCTTGCTCCGGGGTATCTGACCTTCCGGATGCACCGTTGGTCTCCCGATGGGCAGAAGATTGCGGTAAGCGACGGAAACGACATCTTCGTGGCGGTTCCGGACAGCCCGGCTGCTGCTACTCCTGGCTTCGGGATAATCTCTGCTGTCGCGGCGTTTTCTATCGGTGCGCTTGCAATCCGGGCCGGGAGGCAGTTGTGGCGTATCCGGACGCCCCGCAGGGATGGTGACATGTCTTCGATGACCAAAACGAGAGGGTCGTTATGATCTATAACAGCACGGCGTTCTTCTACCTCTATTCGTCGTACTCGATCATTGACATGGAGGGGAGACTTGACTGCTCTCATGCTGGGGTGTCGCCCCTCGCCGGGGAAGTTGTGGGAGTGCGTGAACGGAACCGTGTGGTGCGTGGAAACTCCGCGGGGTCCGGGGTGCGCATCGACGGTCAGGAGGATTGAGAGATGAGGAATGCTCCACTCATCGTTCTTTTGCTGTTTGTCCCGGTCTGTGTCGTGGGCTGTTGCACCGATGGGGGGGCCGACGACGTGCAGAAGACGTCGGCGCAGCAGCTCCCCGAAATCAACGTATCGGAAATCCCGGTAGCCACCCCGGAACTTATCCGGACCAACGGCTCGTACATCGCCGGGATTGCGCTCGGCGACGAGCGGGCACGGGCTCTCATCCGGCACGGCGGCAAACCCGAATCGATTGCCGTGCTCTTCCACTCGTGCCCGCGAAACGACCCGTACTGCAACCTTGATCCGAGCCTCGTCATCCGCTACGGGGAGATCCGGTTTGCCGTCACCGTCGACGAGGCAGCCGGGACGGTGCTCGGCGGCTCCGCGCTCGTGCCGAACACGCCCTCCCCGACGTATTATAAGACCCACGATCTCTCGACCGGGACCGATACCGTCTACCTGGGAGACGCCCCGATCATAGTCTACAACAAGACAGCGCTCCTGTACCTGAACGAGTCGTAAGGCTGCTCGGCCGGGCCGGAAGGGGGTGCCGTTCCAACAGAGAACCTCTCCGATCTCGACGGGGTCGTGGCGCGGTACCGGTCGGCCCACCCGTCCGGGGAGATCGGCACCGGTCCCACCCACGAACCCTGCGAGGATTACTCGAAGACTGGGGAGTTCGTCGAGGCCGTCGGCGGGCTCTTCGACCTCGTCCGGGAGAACCCCACCGCAAGCGGGCTCCTCTCCGACGGGGCGAGATCGTGGGTGTCGTTATCGCATGTCCGCCGTCCGCCGCGTCCGAACCCGTGGGCCCGGGGTGCTACCCTGCGGTTCGCGTCAGGTACGGGGAGATGACGATCGACTTCCTCGTCAACACCGACTGCACGCGTATCGAGAAGACCTCTGTCGAGGTTCCGCCTGGATATCTCTTGCATACGGTCTATAATGCGACCTACGTCGTCCATAACGGCGAGGTGATGCTCGTCCTATGAGGGCGGGCGCGCCCCGGGTTTCCTGCCCACAGGGGGCCGTTTCAGGATCGGGACCGCTCCGGCAGGCCCGACGTGTAGATGCGCGTCACAGAAATCGTTTATAGGAGTACGTCGACCTCTTCCGCGTGGGTACACCCGTGCGGGGTCCACCGAGGACCGAACACCCCGGAGGAGGACAAATGGATGAAGATGCAACTGTTCGTGAGGGGAACCGATGACTCCGTCTCACCCTGAAAAGAGCACCCGGCTGAAGCGATACCTCATCATGTTCGTGGTCGCCGGGCTCCTCCTGCTCGGCTGCTACGCTGCTGTTGCCTCCTACATCGCTGCGACCATCCCGCCCGACGATCTCCTGCTCTATGAAGTCACCGAGGAGACAGCCCGGGAGGGTATCGTCATCCGCCTCGACGAAGAGACGTTCAGGGGGCTGCCGGTTCTGGACGCAATCCTCCGCGGCGAGGGGCACAACACCGGGGGAGGCCCGTATATGCCCGGCGACATCCGGCTGGTGGGGAGCGTGGAGTACCCGGAGAAGATCGGTCAGGGAACGATCGATGCCTACATCTTCGATAACGAGACCGGCAAGCGGAAGTACTTCGAGTACGAGGGCCGGTACTACCGGGTCGGGACGATTTACCGGGATTGATGTGGCCGGGGGGGATTGAGGCCGGCTCTTCTGCGTGGGTCCACCCGTTCCCGGTTGATGCATCCCGCGTATCCGGAGGCAAAGGGGCTCAGTGCATCCGGGGGATACCTACGCCGTGATAAAACCTGAGGAAAGCAAATGAGTGAAAAAATCGAAATACTGGCGTTCTTCCTCCTCCTAGCAATGCTGCTGGCGAGCGGAATAGCGGTACCGGCGGCAGGGGCGGGCGGAGGGATCGACCTCGACCGGTACGTCGTCCCCGACCTGAAGGAGAACGAGTCGATCGAGACGATCGCCGTCTCCGGGGTGTTGACCCTTCAGCCTGAATGGGATGGGAGCGGGACCACCGGGATACCGTTCGGTTCGATCATCGTCCATACGGCAGACGGGAGGACGCTGGTCTTTGATAAGGACGGCAACCACCTGCTCTCCATCAGCGACGACCTCTCCGCAAAAGTCCCCACCCCCGGCGGCGTCGAGAAACCCTGTACCTGGTTGCACCAGCTCCCGAACGACTCCCGGGTGTATCACCGCGACAACGGGAATTTCGTCCTCGATACTGCCGGGAACCTCATCCTGACCGTCATCAACGAGCATCCGCCGTCCGATGAGGATCCGATCACCATCAACATCACCTCCCCGGGTGAGGGTGCCGAATGCTGGATCGACGTCGTTCCGCCCCATATCATCGTCTCCGTGGAGGTCCACGCCCCTCTGGGCGTGCGGAGCGTGAATATCCTGAGCGGAACGGAGGGGATCCGGTGCGGGAACGGGACAGAGTTCGCCTGCTTCGTGTCAGTCTTTCCCGGAGAGAACGCGATCACCGTCGTGGCATGGGACAACCGCAGGCACCGGGCCGAGAAGACCGTGAACGTGACCGTCCATATCGGCATACCGTCGCCCCCGGCGATCGTCGTCTCGGGCAGGGTGACGGATATCGACGGCAGCCCGGTCCCCGGTGCATCGGTGCGGTTCGAGTCGGTACTGACGCTGGATGGCGAACCTCTCTTGGTGACAACCGCGACGGAAGATGACGGCGGTTACCTGATAGAGGGCGCGCCCGGGTACCGGCAGACGATCACGGTCGAAAAGGAGGGTTATTCACCCCTCCGGCGCGAGGTTGTCTTCGAGAACCTGACGAACGAACTCGACCTGGAACTGGAACCGCTGCCACGGACGGCCCCGGGGTTCGGTCCCGCAGTCGGGGTTCTCTCGCTCACGGAGGCGTTGCTCCTCATCGGCCGGAAGAGGTGGTGAAATGATGCATGAAGGCCCGGCAATCCCGGCGCGATACCATGCTCTGATGGTGATAGCGTGAAACAGACCTCCCTTTTCTTGTTTATTGTGATCCTTCTGGTGTTCGGGGCCGGTTGCACCGATTCCGTGGAGGTTAACGCATCGGAGAACATCACGCCTGCCCCACCCCTCTACTACGAGCAGGGAACTACCTCGATCGCCCTCAGCCTCCCGGAGATTACCGTGAACGATCCCGGAAATTTCACCGCCAATCTCACGACGGTGCTCGAAACCCTTCTGGCCGACCAGCGGGCTGGGATTCTGCTTGAGAACGGGTGGAACATCACCTCGGTTCGGATGGCCTCCGAAGAGGATGACCCGAACCGGACGTATGCCGAAGTGGAGTTCCGGCACGATGGACTGTCGTTCTTCATCGGGGTCGACGAAACGGCCCGCCGGACGCTCGACGGGCGTTGCGGGGCTGAATGGTGGCTGTCGACACCGGTCTCGGGACCCCTTCCCGAGGGCTATCACCAGGCGACGGATAAACTCACGAATACCAACCATGTGTTCGACGAACGGAACAAGCGGATGGCCATGATCTACAACGACACGACGATCTTCTATCTCTATCCGTCGTACTCGATCATCAACATGGAGGGAATACTTGACTGATCTCACCCAGGGCTCGTTTTCTGGTGGTCTTAGAGCCGCAGGTATTCATGGGCCATCAGGAGAGCCGACTCTTCAATCCTGGTAGCGGGGCGGCCCCCAGACCGCGCCAAGTCCCGGCCTCCCCTAAACCCTCTTTGCTATCGTCTCGATCGCCTCGATCAGCGTCTGCTGTTGCGGTTTGATGATCGCCACCGGGCAGTCGACGATCTTCTCCACGATCGGCGCAAGGATGGGGGCGCAGATGATCCCGAGCGCTCCCTCCTTGTCCGCCCGCGCCGCGGCGACGATGCACTCTTCGAGGGAGTTTGCCGAGTAGCCCCGGATACGGTACTTCCGATCACCGATCGTGAGATCGCGGTTGTCGAGGTCGTCGAGCAGGAACCGCGCCGCGATCACCGCGATGAAACTCTTCTCCCGGGGCTCGAGGACGCTGACGATCCGCCGGACGGTGGAGAGGCGCGGATCGGCCTTTCCCGACGTGAGTTTGTAGAGGGTGGCGGGCGGGATCCCCGCCCGGTCGGCAAGGTCCCGGACGCTCATATCCTGCCGGGCGAGTTCCTCCTGGAGCGCCCCGGCAAACTCGGTCTCGAAGATCCTTCTCGAAAGCATTACTCTACTATAGTATCATATTAAAGATAAGATTTTCCTATTATGGTTAGATATTCCCTGGCATAAGGCAAATCTTATCATGACCTGCGACGACTTCCCTTTATGAACCCCCAACCCATCCATGAGATCGCGGTCCTCCCCGGCCGGAGCCGGAGCGGCGAGCCGGAACGGTTCGAGGAGATCACCATCCGCCCGGGCGACACGATATCCATCGTCGGCCCCACCGGCTCCGGAAAGAGCGCCTTCATCAACGATATCGAGGTCTTCGCCAGGAACGACACCGCCACGGGACGGACGGTCCTCGTCAACGGTGCCTACCCGCCGGAAGAGTTCATTCGCGACCCGGCGCACAAACCCGTCGCCCTGATCACCCAGAACACCAGGTGTCTCGCCGACCTCACGGTCGCGGAGTTTCTCGCGATGCACGTCCGGTCCCGGAAGATCGATGACGAGGGCATCGTCGGTCGGACGATCGACCTTGCAAACGAGTTCACGGGCGAGGCGATCCGGCCGGACGCCCGGATGACCGCGCTCTCCGGCGGGCAGACCCGGTCGCTCCTGGTGGCGGACGCGGTCATGGTCGCGGCAGCGCCGGTCCTCCTCCTCGACGAGGTGGAGAACGCCGGGATCTTCAAGGAGCGGGTGATCGAAGTCCTCCGGGCCGGGGGGAAGGCGGTCATCTTCGTCACGCACGACCCCCTTGTCTCCCTCCTCTCGGCCCGGCGGATCGTCATGCGGGACGGGGCGGTCGAGCGGGTCATCGAGCCGGACGGCCGGGAGAACGGGGCCCTCCGGGAGGCCCTCCGTCTCGACGGCATCCTCCGGCAGATGCGGGAGGAGATCCGGGCCGGCAACCTGATCACGGAACCGGTCGGGGCATGAGGCTCGCCGTCGTCGCGGGGCCGCCGTCTGCCGGGAAGACCGCTGTCGTCCGGCAGGCCATCCGTGCCCTCCAGGACCGCCACCGGATCGCCTACCTCAAGATCGATGTCGTCCGGGCGTTCGAGGACGAGGAACTCGCGGCCGAGTTCGGGATCCCGGCGCGGAAGGTCTACTCCGGCGACCTCTGCCCTGACCACGCCGGGGTGATGGTGATGCGGGACGCCATCGCCTGGGCCGAGGGTGAGGAAGCCGACCTTCTCCTGGTCGAGAGCGCCGGGCTCTGCCTCCGCTGCTCCCCCTACACCACACAGGGGCTCGGTGTCGCCGTCCTCTCCGCGATCTCGGGGACGAACACGCCCCTGAAGATGGCCGCGATGCTCGCCCTCGCCGACATCGCCGTCGTGACCAGGATCGACCTCGTCTCGCAGGCCGAGAAGGAAGTCTTCCGGGAGCGGATCAGGGAGGTGAACCCCGCTCTCGATATCGTGGAGACAAACGCCCTCCAGGGGACCGGGATGCGCTACCTCCTCCGGGCCATCGAGGAATGTCCCACGATAACCGACCCGGACGCCATCGTGCTCCGGGGTGCCCCGCCGCTCGGGGTCTGCACCATCTGCATCGGGAAGACGGAGATCGGGTGGCAGCACCACTTTGGGGTCATCCGGAGACTCGAGGGCGCCGACTACCTCTACCGGGGTGACTGACCGATGGCGTGGAAACCGCCCGGGAAGGACTGCGGGGCCTGCGGCGCCCCGACCTGCGAGGCGTTCCTCACCCTGATCCGGCAGGGAAAGAAGGATCTCCCCGACTGCGTCTTCTACCGCACCGGGACCGCCCCCTCCCGGTTCGAGGGCGAGGCCCTCCATTCCGGCCGGGACATCCTTGGTGTTGAGTACGACTTCATCATCGAGCCCCTCCCGGGCGAGGTCTCGGCCCGGAAGATCATCCTCCCCTTCCGCCCGGACCTCGTGGAAAAGTGGGGGATCACAGCCGGGGATATCGTCGTCGGGAGGCCGGCAGGTGCGGGCTGTCCGGTCCAGCACGTCCTCTCGGTCATCCATGCAAGCCCGGTGAGCGGTCTTCTCACCTGCCTGGTCGTCGGCCCGCAGGCCTCGCGGGGCGGAGGATTTAAGGACATTGAGGCCTACCACATCGTCGGTTTCGAGGGGATTTGCCGGACGGTGCGGCGCGAACCTACTTTCGGGATGCGGCAGCGGTTCCTGCCCGGCTACTGCATGATGAACCTCGCACATACGGGTGTCGTGAACATGGTCCTCGCACAGTCCTCGGGTCTCCATGTGCGGGTGGAGGATATCAGGTTGTTATGAAGACGATGAGAGAGATTGACGAGAAGATCCGGAACGGTTCGGCGGTCGTCTACACCGCTGCGGAGTTCAAGCGCCTCATCCGCGAGGGTGCGGAGGTCTCGGCTGCGGACGTGGACGTGGTCACCACCGGGACCTCGGGGGTGATGTCGGGGACCGCGGCGATCCTCTCGGTGCCGGTCGCTGAGCCGGGGACGTTTGAGCGGGCAGAGCGGGTCTGGGCGAACGGTGTCCCCTGCATGCCCGGCCCCTGCCCGAACGAGCGGCTCGGGCTCCTCGACTTGATCGTCTCCGGGACCGCTCACGCCGGGGCCGGCTACGGGGGCGGGCACCTCTTCCGCGATATCGTCGAGGGCCGCGAAATCGAGGTGGTGGCGGAGGCCGCCGACCGCTCGGTCGAGGCACGGGTGACCATCGACGACTTCTCCTACGCCCGGCTCTTCACCACCCGGAGCGCCTACCGGAACTACACCGCCTACGTCAACACCCAGCCGACCCGGATAAAGACGATCTTCTCTATCGAGGGGCTCGAAGGGCCCTGCCGGGAGGTTTCGGTCAGCGGGTGCGGCGAGATCAACCCCCTCCAGAACGACCCGCTCGGGCTCGCGGTCAGTGCCGGGACCCCGGTCCTCCTGAACGGCTCCGTCGGCATGGTGACCGGCGAAGGGACCCGGAGCACCCCGGCCCGGCCCAACCTCACGGTCATAGCCGATATGGCCGGGATGCAGCCCCGCTACATGGGCGGGTTCAGGACTTCCGCCGGGCCCGAGTGCATCACGAGCCTCGGCGTCGCCATCCCGGTCCTCGACGACCGGCAGGTCGCGGGGCTCCGCGTTCTCGACGAGGAGATCCCCCTCCCGGTCGCCGACATCAACACCCGGGCCGTCCTCGGGGAGGCGACCTACGCCGACATCTGGCAGCGGCCCGACCGTGAGGTGACCTATTTCCCTGAGTGGTGTGAGGAGTGCTCGACCTGTGTTGTGGCCGCCGTCTGCCCCACGGGTGCGTTCTCCCGCGAGACCGGTATCGACCCCGACCGCTGTCTTGCCTGCACCGCCTGTCTTTCCGCCTGCCCGAACGACGCCCTCGAGGCCGGCGAGGGCTCGCTCCGGGTCAGGGGACGGAAGGTCCCGATCACCCTCCGCCAGTCGGGCCGGACGCTCGCCGAAGACCTCTGCCGGGACTTAAAAGAGATGGTTCTCGACCGCCGGTTCACCTTCACGGGGGGCGGGATGCGGTGAATGGGAAATACCTCCTCCGGTGTCCGGGATGCGGCCGGTCCTTCCCCGACCGCTACACCCTTGACTGCCCCTCGGGATGCGACGTCCTTCTCCGGACGGTCTACGCGGAGCGCCGGCTCACCCCCCGGAGCCTTCCCGGGGTCTTCCGCTACAAGGATTGGCTCCCGGTCGAGGGCCACCTCAAGGTCGATGCCGGCCCGGTCTCCTACGAGAGCGTCGGCCTCGCCCGGGAACTCGGCCTCTCGAACCTCACCGTCACCTTCTCCGGCTACTGGCCCGAGCGGGGCGGAGGGATGGAGACCTGCTCGTTCAAGGAACTCGAAGCCCAGCCGACAGCCCTGCGCCTCCGGGAGAAGGGAGCGGGGGTCATCCAGGTCTCGTCAGCGGGGAACACCGGCCGGGCGTTCTGCCAGGTCTCGGGCCTGACCGGGACCCCGGTCGTGGTGGTGGTCCCGACGGCCGCCGCCGGCCGGCTCTGGACGACCGTCCCGGCAGAGAACGTCTGCCTCATCACGGTGGACGGCGACTACTCGGACTCCATAGCATTCGGGAGGGAGGTCTGCTCTCTCCCGGGAATCGTCCCTGAAGGCGGGGCGAAGAACGTCGCCCGCCGGGACGGGATGGGGACGGTGATGCTCGATGGGGCTCTCGCCGCCGGCCGGCTCCCGGACTACTACTTCCAGGCGGTCGGGAGCGGGACCGGGGGGATCGCCGCGTGGGAGGCCGCGGAGCGGCTCGCCGCCGATGGCCGGTTCGGTTCCCGCCTCCCGGAACTCCACCTCTCCCAGAACCTCCCCTTCGTCCCGATGGTCAGGGCCTGGGAGGCGGGGAGGAGGACGATCGTGGCTGAGGATATGCCCGACGCTGAAGCCTCGATCGCCCGGGTCTACGCCGATGTCCTGACGAACCGCCACCCGCCCTGGGGGATCCGGGGCGGTGTCCGCGACGCACTTTTGGCTTCGGGGGGTCGGATGTATGCGGTCGCAAACGAGGGTGCCCGGAGCGCCGGGAGGCTTTTTGCCGAGACCGAGGAGATCGACCTCGATCCTGCCGCCGCGGTCGCGGTCGCGTCGCTCGCCCGGGCGGTGGAGGAGGGGTTCATCGACCAAAAGAAGCAGGTGCTCCTGAACGTTACCGGCGGGGGGTATCAACGTGCGGCCGAGGACCTCGATCGCTACCCGGTCGAGCCCTTCCTCCGCGTCGCGGCCGGATCGACCCTCGACGGGGACCTCAGGGATGATATCGGGGCCTGGCTTGCGGAGCAGGAAGTGGCGGCCTATGCGTGAGGGCTGTGTCCTCGACCGCCTCGGGGCCCTCGGGGTCGATACCGTGGCGTCGCTCCCCTGCGACAGGACGCAGGACCTCTGCGCCCTGATTCCGGAGCGGTTCCGTGCAGTGAACCTCACCCGGGAGGAAGACGGTGTCGGGATCTGCGCCGGACTCGCGATGGCGGGAGCACGATCGGTGCTCCACATGCAGAGTTCGGGGCTCGGGAACTCCCTGAATGCCATCATGTCGCTCACCGTCACCTTCGGCCTCCCCCTCCCCCTCCTCGCGAGCTGGCGGGGGGTCTACCGGGAGGTGATCCCGGCCCAGGTGCCGTTCAACCGTGCGGTCCCGGAGATGCTTGCTGCGCTCGGGATACCCTTCACGATCATCCGCGATCCATCGGATGAGGAATTAATCGATACGGTCGTCCGCGACGCCTACGACTCCATGCGGCCGCACGTGGGGCTGATCCTCCCCTCGTTCTGGGAGGGGGAAGAGGAGGCCTGCCTGCCGGAGCGGATGTTTCCGACCCGGGCCCGGGAGTCGGCGCTTGCCTACCAACGGACGTTCCGCGACCCGGTGATGACCAGGAACGACGCGATCCGCGTGATCGCGGCCGCCCTCGACAGTGAGGCGGTGGTTGCAAACATCGGGGTCCCCTCAAAGGAGCTCTACGCGGCCCGCGACCGGAACCTGAACTTCTACATGCTCGGGAGTTACACCCAGGCGACCCCGATCGGGCTTGGGCTCTCGCTGGCGACGAGTAAGGACGTTGTCGTCCTCGACGGCGACGGGAGCCTGCTCGGGACCGCCGTCCTCCCGGTGGTGGCGGCGGAGGCGCCGGAGAACCTCACGATCGTCTGCCTGGACAACGGGGCCTTCGGGAGCACGGGAAACCAGCCCACCCCGGCCTCCGGGCAGGTGGACATGGAACTCCTCGCCCGTGCCGCCGGGATCCGGAATACGTGCAAGGTGCAGGACGAGGGGGAACTCAAAGAGGCCTGGGAGAGCCGGGGACGGGGGCCGAACTTTATCCACGTTGTGCTCGCCCCCGGGAATGCACCGGTCCCGAATATTCCCCTCGCCCCCGGGGAGATCCGGGAGCGGTTTATGCGGGCGGTTCGGGGGTGATTTTATAGTTTTGCCACTCGGCGCGGCGCTGGATCCAAGCCCCTAGAGGGTGTTTTTTGGCACAAAGTCGATTGGGCAGGCCCGATGTGTAAACGTGCGGCACAGAAACGGTATATAGAAGGACGTTGACCCCTCTACCATGAATCCCGGTGTAAACGGCTTACTTCTCTGGAGGAGTTCTCATGGATGAAGATAAGTCCAACCAACTTTTGAGAGCCTCTTCGGTGCCGGTCATCGTCCTGGCGTTCTTCCCTCTGTGGATGGTTATCTCTTCACTGAAAATCTGGATCGAGCCTGACCCACGGCTTTTGATCGGAGCAGTTTATGCTTCGGCGTTGACGCTGTCGTTTATTTATTTTGGCCTGAGATTGCGAAGCATAAGTGGGTGATCGTACCCATGGGGGCATGACTGAAGGCGTTTCATTTCTGGCCATCTTTCTGGAGACCATGGTGTTCATGGTTCCGGTATATTTCTTCCTTCTCTGTACGTTCGCTGTTGTTCTCCTTCTCTGGTACGCCTGGCCCCGCCTCACCAGTCGGGATCGGGGGCGGATCACGACAAAGGAGTATGTCTTGGTCGCCTTCGGTGCCGTTCTCTTTTCCATGCCGATCCCGCTCCGCTGGCTCAGCCTCTCTCTGTGGGGGATATATTCCCTGACCGCCCTTTCCATCGCCGTTCTCTTCGCCCGGTTCTTTCGACCGTTCTCCACCGGAGGAAGCATCCCGATACGGGAGTATGCCTGGTTTGCCGTGATCGTCTTCTGCCTGCCGTTACTGATACTCTCCTGGTTCGGTACCGGGTCCCTCGTTCTGTTCTACCTGCACGCCTCGTTCTTCCCGACTATCGAGGCCTGGGCGTATATACTCGGGCTCGACGTCCTGCTCCCGTTCCTCGGGATTCTCGTTCCGCTCCGGCAGATCGTAAGCGTCCGAAAGCGGTGGCAGAACGCGCGATATTCCAGCTCGTTCCTGTGGGGATTGAGTACACCCTCTTTTTTCCGCTGGTCATGTCAGGCAGCGGAACTTTTCCAGTATCCTGTTCCTCATCGCATCCCTTGAGGGTTGCCAGCCGGAAACGGTTGCACACACCGTCGCAAGAAGAATGATCTCCTGTGCTTCTAACTCAGGAAGAGGATTTGTTTTCGGCAGTTTTGATAACAGCCCCAGAACGTGTAAAGGAATGGGACAGAATTTATAAGTGGAGTTCTGTTCAAGTCATTGTGGGGGCGCCCGGTGATGCGTCCGCAATAGTTTGTGGGGTTCCCCCCATCTGGAGGAAGATAAGACGTGAATGTTATCGGTAGGGGGCGGTTGTTCTGTGTTGTCCTGCTGCTCTTCATCCTTGCTGGCAGCAGCATAGCGCATGCATCCGCTCAGATTGATCCGACAAATGGCGAGGCATTGTCAGTTGATACAGAGGGTGCCCAGCAGACCATGCTCGAAGAACCCGCAGATACGGTGGCGTATCAGGGATCTGAAAGTGTATTCAGTGTATTCTATAATCCTGTGCTTCTGGGGGTTGCTCTGGGGGCCATGATCGTGCTCTTGGTGGGGTACTATCTCATCCGAATGCATCGCAGGAAGGATGCGCCGTAATGCGGTGGGGTTCCCAGATTTTATCTCTTCGAGTGACGAACTGAAGATACTTTCTGGAGTTCCGGTTTGGGACAGTGTTCGGTTTACGGTAACGGTTTCATAACAGGTGGATGAAGCATGCGGCAAGAGGTATCAATAGACTCAATTTTAACGGGGTTGTTTGCCGTGATGCTCTTCCTCTTACTCTTTTATCACACCATTAAGGGGTTTTATCCGGAGTTCGATCCCTTTTTCATGATCTTTGGTCAGCTTGCCGGTCTTGTTCTCGCGATACTTCTTATATTCTGTTTTGTCGGCCTGGTTCTACTGGTCATCCGGCGCTTTTACCGTCGTTTGTACCACCGTTAGCGGATCATTCGGTCGATGTCTGGTTGTTCCGGAATGGAGGGGAGATGCAGGTTAAGTGGAGATACACGTGACCTTGGTTGGTCAAGCAACTTTATCGCTGACGCGGATATTCGCCACGACGAGATAGATCGAACGCGGTATCCATTTGGGGTCATACTTTGTGGCGATGACGGTCGTGACCCCCAGATGGGCAGATCCGTTTTGGGATACCCAACCCTGTGCCCGGGCTCTGGAAATTTAAGGTCTGCGGAGAGGATGTGGCCGGGATTCAACCGAATGCATTTAACTATTTTCTGAAACTAAACATTTTTATTGCCACTAGTTTTATGTAACTCCATGGCTCCAGGGTCACGGATTGCCAGAATTGCTCTGATTGTCTTCTGCATCCTGCTACTGCCGTCTGTCGCGTGCGCCACTCCCATTCAGCCAGTTCATGGCCCATACCCGGAGCAGTTACCTTCGGATCCGACTCCGCTGTATATCTGGAATGTTCCCCTGAACATCCTTACCATTGAATTCGTGTGCGTATCCGCCCCGGCGCTCTTCATCCCGATACAGATCCTCTTCTCGCTCTCCATATGGCTGCGCCTCGGCCAGAAAAGAGTCACGTACCGGAACGTCCTGGACAACGAAAACCGAAATGCGGTGTATATGTGCATACAGGAGAACCCTGGAATCCTTATGAAAGCTCTCTCCCGGGTGCTCTGTATGAACATCGGGACCACCAGATACCACGTGGAAGTGTTATGCAGGGTGGGTAAGGTTTTCCCGGAGCAGAACTCCGGAGGAGTGAGTTATTTTGTCAATGCAGATCCTTTCTCCGACCTGGAGAGGAAGATCGCCGGATATCTCCATGATCACCAGAAGAGCCGGATATTACGCTTTGTCCTGCGGCACCCGGGATGCACGAGAAAGGATATCGCGTTCAGGCTCATCATGTCGGGCCCGAATGTCACCTGCCATATGAAGTCGTTGATCTGGGATGGTATCATCCGAAACGAGAGGGACGGGCGAAATATGCGACATTATCTCTGCCCGGATGTGGATGAGTATCTAGAGGACCATGAACCGTGGAATTCCTGCGCACACCCTGAGGCGGGGAAGCAGGCACCTTACGCTGCCGTGAAGCTCCGGGGATCTAGGGATTCGGGATGATACCTCTCCCAAAATTGGAACCGGTCGGGTTGAGCATCCGCATCATGCATAAATTACCGTATCGGCCAGGGCGATATCCTGTTCGGTGAAGAGGATGAGGCGATTGGGCACGCTGTCGGTGGTCGCGTTCCCTTCCGGCTGCGGAACCTCCGGGACGATCTCAATCGTGTACCAGCAGGTGCCGTGAGAGAACGCCGCTTCTTTCAGGGGACGGAGCGAGCCTTCCGAGAGGACGCAGAGGTCGCCGTGGGTTTCGTTATATCTTCGCTCTTTCTCATGTTTGAGTGTCTGAAGCGTTAGATTGCATTCTCCCCGGGTGAGGTCGGCAAAATTGATCAGGGTTGCTTCACGGAAGATGGCAAGAGGATGCGCTCCCTGGAGGGGGAACTCGAGTACCTGGTCTTTGTAGAGCGCATTGCCGCCTGGATAGGCGTATACCTCATAAAAGTGCTGCCCTTCGTCCACGTCCCCGGTGTAGTAGACCTGGGTGCACTGCACCGCTCCATCCTTATCGATAAACTGGTTCAACTGAATGAGTATGGCCGACTCGTTCGCGAACCTCTGTTCACGTACCAGTGCGTCCCAGAGGTTCACGAGATCGGGCTGATGCTCCCCTAGGTCGATCCTCATCGCTCCCGTGACGATCTCAGGTTTTTCGGGCGTGTAGAAGTAGTGCACGAGGACGAGGCAGATGAGGATTATCCAGACGATGAGCGGGATCTTTTTCATTATTGGGCTCCTGGACCAGGATGCGCAGTCTCAATGGTTGATGGTACCGTTGTCACGGATGATAGGACTTGCGTACTTGCTTTACGGGCCCTGTTTGGTCTGCAGAGTCCTCCGTTGCCAGGAACCGGGCATAACCTTTACATGAGTGCGGCTCTGGAGGAACCCTCCTTTCGAGGAGATCACCTACTTTCCATTGACCACAGGGTTGCTCCGGGTTGTCTAAAGAACTATGACTGCAGCTATCGGTGCTGCTGCTCCTGGCACACTATCCACTGCAGCCGAACAGGCCTCCTTGTTCTTTTTGTTTCTTACCGGGGTTCTGTTCCTTCATTTTTGGGCACATCCCTGGAAGTGTAGAGGATTGTGACAGAAAAGGTATATGCCAGAACGCCCAGGTCATTGTATGGCCGCTCAACGCGGTGCGCCTGTGTGGTTGAGGGTATGATCGGGTGTGCTGCAGATCGGCCCCCTCTGGTGAGCGAATGGATGAAAAACATCAACAACCCGAAAGCAGGTCAAGAACCTGCTCATAGCACTCTGCATCCTCGCCGTGGTGGTCGTCCTGATGATCTTCCTCATCTTCCTTGCTGTTGGGTTCGTCGAGACGACTACACCGAACAACGCCTATATAATCGAGATCACCGGCATTGGCAATCTTGACGTGAACGGCACCGCCACGGTCATGATCCCGGTTCCGGCGAACGCAGAGGGTGAACCGGTGATGTCGGAGGTATTCTCCAGCAAGCAGGTCTTTGGGTGGCGGACGGCGGTCCGGGAGACGCCGTACGGGAAGATGCTTGCGTTCACGACCACGGACGACTACGCGCCAAGCATCTCCGTGCCGTTCGGGGAGTTCGAGACGAAAGAAGAACCCCGGCTGCTCGTGCCCGTGCTTGCGACGCCCGAGAACATGAGCGTCGAAGAATTCAGCCGAACGTCGGGCGGGACCTACACCACGGTCGTCTTCCTCGATGGCTTCGTCCCGCCGGAGGAGAATGCTACCCCGATCATATTCAACCTCAGATACCAGGGAGGCGGAGGCATGAAACACCTGATAAAAGAGAACGTCTGGACGGCGACGGTGAATGCAACCGTTCCGAGCACAGCGTCTGGGTTCATCCCGGTCCCGGCCGAATACCATGTTATTGCCGGGGGTATCTATCTTTGATGGATGAGTCCCGGCGAAAAGTTACCGATGGGTTTGGGGCCGCGGAAATCAGGGCCAACATGCGTCAGAGGCGAGGAATGGGTAGAGCGTTCTCCTTCTAGCAGGCTCGGGTGATAAAGGAGGTCATATGGAATCGAAACCCGACAGACGTTTGATTATCGTGCGGGTTCTGGCGTTCATCGGCGTCATCCTCCTCGTCGCGACGGTTGTGCTCACGTGCACCGCCTTCTTCACCTGGCTCGAAGCAAGCGGTGGATCCCCGAGATTGGACGTCTGGGAGATCAGGGGCAAACTGCCGCCGGAAAATGCATCGATCATCCACCTGACCGAGAAAGACTTCAAGCAGCACCCGGCGCTCGACTCCACAATCCGGGGCGACAACCGGGGTCCCGGAGCCTGGTATTCGGGAGACACACCGTACGGTGTCCTCGACGAGCGAACGATAGGGAGCGCCCCGGTGACATACCTGGAACGGGAAGTACTTATCGAGTCGTTTGGCCCCGATGTCGAGGCGAGAAACCAGCCGTACATCGAATATGACGGTGCGTATTACTACTTTCTCATCCTGATACCCTAGGGTCGGGTCAAAACAGGTGCTATTGGAATGGAAGAAGATACGAATCCGAAATCCCGGAACCGGCTCAAGACAGCGGGGCTCGTTCTCGCATGCGGCCTCGTTGGCGTTGTCGCCGTCGTCCTCGGCTTCATGCTCGCCGACGCCCTCATCGTCTACGCCTACGAGAACTCGGGCGGACAGCCGATGTTCTACGTCATGGAGAGAGCGGAGCCGGGAGAGAGCATGGTCGTCCCCCTGACCGAGCGGGACTTCGAACGGCATCCCGCACTCGACGCAGTCATCCGGGGCGAGGAGCGCAACCCGTCGGCGTGGGAGTGGGGCTACCGGGATCAGCGCGTCATCGGGGGAACTAACGTCTCGTACCGGGAGAGCAAGGCGCTCCACGATGCCTACGGTCCCCAAGGGGAGAGGGGGCTGTACCCGCTCGTGGAGTACGAGGGTGCGTACTACGTGGTCCTGACGACATGGCCATGAACGTCGACCGGACCCCCCTTTGGTGAGAAGATGGACGAACAACGTAAGAGAACCCGGAAAACTATACTGGCCGTGCTCGTCGCGGTCTGCATCCTCGTCGTGGCGATCTTCCTCTTTGCTCCCGCGTTCACCGAGACCATCCTGCCGGGCAACTCCTACGTGATCGAGATCACCGATCTATCCGGTCTTGCCGTGAACGGCACCGCCACGGTCATGGTTCCTATCCCTGCGAATGCAGAAGGCGAACCGGTGATCTCGGAGGAAGTGTTCTCCAGCCAGCGAGTCTTCGGGTGGCGGGCGGCGGTGCGGGAGACACCCTACGGGAAGATGCTGGCATTCACGACGACGGACGGCTACGCGCCGGACATCTCCGTATCGTTTGATGAGTGGCAGACGGAAGACGAACTGCGGCGGGTGCCCCTGCACTTGCGGCCTACCAACCTGACTGCATGGGAGATGAAAAGGGAGCCGCGGCTGCTCGTGCCCGTGCTCGCGATGCCCGAAAACACGAGTCTCGATGAATTCTGCCGGTTACCAAACGGCACCTACACCACGGTCGTCTTCCTCGACGGCTTCTTCCCGTCGCCGGGAGAAACAGCCCCGGTCTCGTTCAGCCTTGAGTATCGGGGAGAGGGGGGTATGAGGCGGTTTATTGCGGAGAATACCTGGACAACGACGGTGAATGCGACCGTGCCAGGCACAGAGTCTGGGTTCATCCCGGTTCCGGCTGAATACCAGGTTATTGCAGGGGGGTTCAGGCTCTGATGAAGATCGATTCTATCGTCAAAGAGGAATTCTGGCGCTCAATTGGGGCAACCTATTGGATGAGGTCGTCCCAAAAGTGTTCGATGATCTAATATCCCCACGATTCTGAGCATTCTTACGCAAATTCCCAGAGAATTGGGCCGGATCTTAGCGCCAAATCACTGACACGGCTTCCCACCGGGTATCGCAACGCGGGGGAGGGACCGGGAGGGGGTGTCCCCCTCCCGACAGAGGGATTTTGGGATGACCTCGATATCATTTATCACCATCAGCATTCTCATCATGAACGACTACCTCCCGGTACCGCTCTCCTACATATTTCCCCTGGCGTTGGTACCAACTGTGGCGCACTTTCTCATCATGGTGTGGTACAGGCGAAAGGAAAACCTGGATGACCCAAACCCCGCGAGTATCCTCCGCCATGTCCTCCGGTCGGGGGAATACGGAGAAGGGGAAAAGAAGCAGAGAAGGTTCGTCGAAAAAGCGGTCGATGCCGTTCTCATCGCTGTAATCCTCCTGATTTATCTCTACGCGTCCCTTGCATCCTCTATCAGCCAGGCCTTCTGGTTCCCTGTTCTTGTCGTCCTCGGCATACTCCTGGCGCGGATTGTCTTCATCGACGGCGGCGAGCGCCGCATCACTTTAGCACGATCGGTCGTCTTCTACGTCATAGCCTCCGCGATTCTCCTTCTGCGCTACCTGGTGCTGGGGTATCCCGCTCTTCCTCTCCTCCAGGCAATCGTGCTTGTCGGTATCGCATCATTTCCCGTCCTCTATCTCTGGGAACGGCGGCGTGCACCCGGGGGAGTGGACTGAAAACTGACGGCCCGTCTGCGGGGTGAGCCCGGATTGATTGGTGCGACCGGGAGTGGCAGTACGGGGATATCTTAAGGGCTGCCTGTATCGTGGATAGTTTTCCGGTTCCCCGGTACCGGGTTCGTGGCGGTCGGTTCCGGTCAGGAGTTGATGTAGCAGGTCCGATACGTAGATGCGTATCACAAAGGATTTATAGGAGAACGTTGACTCCTCACTCTATGCCGCTCGTTTCCCCGAGCACTTTAACTTGCTAACTTGCGGGGGCGGAACGGAAAGTCTCCCGGTCTTCAGGCTGGGGTAGTTCACCAAACTAGGAGGCAGAAGAGATGAAAAGAAAAATCGGATTGTTTCTCATTTTTTTGGTGCTTTTTATAGTCGCTACGGCCATCCGGTACACCGCGCTGCTCTGGTATCCGGGGTATATAGGTCCGGCACACCTGGTATCATCGATATTGGCCGGGCTGGCCTCCGTTCCCGTAGTTCTCCTGGTCCTGTCCTCACGATTTTTCATCAAAGTTGCTGCCAATGCCAGTCCTGGCGCTGTACGTCTCTACGGGACCACAGTGACAGTTCTTACCGCTGTTGGGGGTTTCCTGATGACCTATTACGGACACCCGCTGCCGTGATCGTGTGCGGGGGAAAGACGGTCTATGATGCAGGATGAGTACGATCTGAGGAGGGAGGTAAGATGAAAAGAAGAGCGGCAACATGGTTCCTCCTCCCGCTCCTGGCGGCGCTGCTCGTGGGCCTGCTGCTCCTCCATGCACCGGGTGCGGCCGCTGTGCAGGGCTCGGTAGAGATATCGACCCCGGACCCCGACCAAACCCCAGCCAAAGAGCCCGGGCAGGCCGGAAAGATGACCGTCATCGTGATAACTGGAGACCTGGAATCGCCGCAGGGCGTCCCGATTCCCTCGTCCTGGAGGGACATTGAACCAGAGAAATGCGAACCAACTGAAGAGGATTGGGCTTTTATCGGGGATTCCGCCACGAATCTTTCAGAGGAAGAGAAGACCCGGTTTGTTACAGAGATCAGAGAGATCTACGCCGGGGAGTCAACGCTTTCGCAAGGAGAGCAGGATGACCTGCTCAGGAGACTCGGGTATTACCTGGTTGAGGCAACCGAAGGAACCGAGCCCCGTAACAGCTGAAGAACCCAGCCCGGCGAGGCTCTGCCGCCCCGGCAGGCAGCCCCTTTCCTGGGGGTTCACCGGACCCGGATGACCTTTGTCGGGTCGGAAAATCACCCGGGCCAGGGGGCTTATTGCCTGCGTGAGCGGGTTGGTCCCCCGTTGACGGGCAGGGGTGTGACTGCTGTGCAGGTAAGTTCCCGCGGACCTGAGGGTCGCACCGGCAGGTTAACATAGGCAATCGTTCAAAAATCTGAACATATGTTCGATGATATGAACATACTCTCCGGAGCCTCGTTCACGATTCTCCGGTTCCTGGGCAGGCACTATCACGACGGCTACTATGTCCGCGAGCTCGCCCGGCTGCTCGGGATAGGAGTGGGTTCGGCCAGTGAGACGCTTACCCGCCTGGCGGAGGCGGGTCTGGTGCACCGCGAAGAGCGTGGGCGCCTTGTGGTCTATCGGGCAGCGATGGAGAGCCCGCTCCTCCGCGAAGTGAAGATCTGTGCCACACTCATCGAACTCAACCCGCTGATCCTTCGCCTGCGGGGCGACGTAACGAGGGTGATCCTCTTCGGGAGCACGGCGACCGGCGACGATACCCATGAGAGCGATATCGATCTCCTCATCGAGACGGGTGATGCAAGGGCTGCAGCAGAGAGCATCGCCGTGGTCGAGGCCGGGCTCGACCGCGAGATATCGCCGCTCATCCTCACGCCCGGAGAGTTTCGGTCCCTGAAGGCGACCGATCCGGCTCTCTACGAGCGGATTCTTGCGGGAAAGGTCCTGATCGAGGAGGAACGATGAAGTATCGGTTTGAACAGTGCCTGCAACGGGGAAAGATTGTCCGCATCCCGGTCGACCATGAACTGGTCGCAAAGGAACTGCGGGAAGCGGAGCGGGATCTGGCTGTTGCAGAGCATTCTCTCACAGAGGAGAATATAAAGTGGGCAATCATCCAGGGCTACTATGCGCAGTTTCACGCCCTACGCGCCCTTGTCTTCTCTGGAGGATACCATGAGAAGAGCCATTCGTGCCTCAGGTATGCCATAGAGGCTCTCTACGTTGACGAAGGCCTTCTTCCGGCATCGATACTCGAAGACTTCAACTTCGCCATGCGCACGCGGGAAGGCGCGGATTATGGCTGCGTTTACTCAGAAGCCGATGCCCGCGACGTGGTGGCATCGGCGAGCGTGGTAGTGGATCAGATCAGGCGATTGCTCGATTAAGACAAGGAATGACGGGAAGAGGCCAACGCTGCAGGGTGGCGATGGGAGGCCGGAACCTCTCGATCGAGACCGCTAAAGGTCGCCGCAGCGGTTGGTAAGCGCTGATCGGCGCGACCGCGGCCCCTGCTCCTCCTCTACGCACCGGGTGCGGGCTCTGTGCAGGTCCCGGTGGAGAATCCGGCCCGGTCGAAGAGCCCGGACAGGCCAGTTTGGAGTCGACCTCCCACCAGTCCGTGCGTTCTCCCGCCCTACAACAGCACCGTCGTCATCAGCGGAATCGTAACAAGCGACCCGATCGTCGAGACGAAGACGATCTGCGACGCGAGGCGGGAGTCGGCGCCGTACTGCTCCGCGAAGATAACGGTGTTTGCGGCGGCCGGCATCGCGGCCATCGTGATCATGACGCCGTTGATGAGGGGGTCTGAGAAGACCGGAGAGAAGAGGTAGCGGTAGGCCACCGGGACCGCGAGGAGGAGGACGGCGCTTGCCGCCCAGACCCGCCAGTTCCCGATCATTTCACGTGCCGGGAACGTCGCGAGCATCGCCCCGACGATGATCATCGCAAGCGGCGTGGTCACCCCGCCGAGGAGGGCGATCGAGTCGATGAACGGGCTTGGGATCTCCACCGACCCGAGGAAGAGGAGGAACCCGGCGACGGAGGCCGCGATCCCGGGGTTCGCAAGCAGCCACGGATCGAATCCCTTCCTGTCTCCTCCGGTGAGCATCGCTATCCCGACCGAGAAGGCGAGGAGGTTGAAGACGAGGTTGAAGATGGCGACGTAGAAGAGGGAGTCGGCGCCGAAGAGCGTCTGGGCGACCGGGAACCCCATGAACCCCACGTTCCCGAAGACGATCGCGAATTGGAGAACACCCTCCTTTGCAGGCGGGACCCGCATGGCTTTCGAGACCGCCCAGGCAACGGCGAACGAGAAGACATAGAAAACCCCGGTTGCGAGGAGCAGGGTCTCGGCGCCGGCGAGGCGTGCGGGGGTGAAGGGCACCTGCATGGATGCGACGATCAACGCCGGGATGGTGATGTTGATGAGGAGTCCGGAGAGCCCCCGGGTGGCCCGGGGATCCATGATCTTTGTGGAGACGGCGACGTAGCCAGCGGCGATCAACAGCACCAAGATGAAGATCTGGTCTGCAACTACCAGAAAATCCGTGGCCATCCCACTCATGAATAGAAGCGCTCCCTCTTGACCCACAAGTGTGGGTTCTGATGACTCTTTACGGTTCTGCCGTGGGGGAGGTATTTTTGCCGGTAGGGATCTATCTTGCCGTATGCCGGAAAGACCGTTCTACCTCGCCGTCTCGGCGCTCATCCAGGACGGCACAGGGAAGGTCCTCCTCCTGAAGCGTGCCGCCGACGACCCCATCAACCCGGGAAAGTGGGACCTTCCCGGAGGGACGCTCGACCCCGGGGAGACCTTCGACCGTGCCCTCAGGAGGGAGGCCCGGGAAGAGACCGGGATGCGGGTCACCCTCAGGCACGTCGCGGGCGCCGGAGAACTCGACCTTCCAACGAAGAGGATCGCCTATCTGGTCATGGCCTGCGATGCCGACAGGACCGAGGTCAGCCTCAGTCCGGAGCACGAGGACTACACTTGGGTCGTGCCCAAGGAGGCGGCGGCGATGGACCTTGCGGAGCAGTTCCGGGGGTTGTTCGGGAGCGGGGAGTGAGCAGGGGAAACCCGACCGTCACCACCGGCACCGCACCGCGAGGTACCAGAGCACGAGCGTCACGCCGAGGAGCGCCTCTCCCGCGTAGAGGAGATGGGGATCTCGGACGACGCTTCCCCCCTAGACGGCAAAACCGCGGAGGAAGGTGTTCCGGTGGTCCTTTCTGGGATGAAGGATCCGCTGGGCTCTCTTTGTCAGGGTGTAACCTCGCCATTTCCGTGCGTCACCAGGTCCGCATCGGTAAGGACGGCGAGGTGCTCGCGAACGGTCGACCGGCCAAGACCGAGCCCGTCGGCGAGCTCGCTCGTCGTCATGGGCCGGGAATCAAGCGCTTTGAGGATTGCGACCCGGACGTCGGAGGAGAGAGCAGCGATGTCGCCCCGGTCGAGCGCAGTTTCTTCTATATTTCGAAATCTCTCCGTCAGCGGGCCTGGCCCGAGACGATCAGGTATTCTTTTGTCGGGAAAGAAAAGCGTTCCGGAACCCCGGGTTTCGTAAAAAGGGTGTGCTGTTTCCCCGTCACCCCGCCCGGAGGGTCGGCGGCGGGACCAGTTCGGGTGCATCTCTCCCCGCTACGATAAAGCCGCCGACGCACGAGGAAGACGGGCCCTGTTGTAGCCGGGGTCGATCCCGCCCCCGCCGGTGGGGGTGGCACCGGACTCGACGACGCTCACCCGCCGGAAGTCAAAGGTGACCGGCGCGCCGTTCGGGGTTGTGAAGGCGTACGGGGCGGCAAGACTTATCGTCAGGTAGAGGAGTTCCTCCAGCCCAGGTCTTGGAAGATCTGCTGTCACCCGCACCTCCCGCCACTCACCGGCGGCGAGGTTATCGATGGGCAGCGTCGTCGCGATGCCGGGGAGGATGTCCCCCTCCGGGGACCCAGTGGTGGCGTTCAGGCTTTCGGTCCCCGTCGTCACGGCAAGATCGGCGCGGGCGCAGTCTTCGCCCGCAAGGTTCCGGATGAAGAAGTCGAGGCTGATTTAGTCGCCCTCGATTGTGATATCAGGGGTGTACCGGATATCCTCCGGGTGAGTCGGGTCGAGGCTGTAGCGTTCGCCGAGGTTGATTGCCTGGTTGTAGGAGGTAGCGTTCCGCAGGTGCCAGGTCTCGTTATCGGCGTCGTAGGTGAGGATCGGGCTTTCGTAGGGGCCGGGGTACTCGAACCCCGGCCCGAACGGCAGTACCCAGTCCGCCCGCTTGAGCGGTTCCTGCACGTGTCCCTGCTCCGGTGGGAAGGCGGCGAGCAGGGTGAGGTTCGCCGCAGCAAGGACGAGAACGGCGCAAAGACTAGCCCATACCCACATCATCGAGTGCATTGTTCCCACTTAGGAAAAGGAGTGATTTAGAGGTATGGGCTCACCACCAGCACTTCTCCTGCCCGTGCATCGACGACGAGCCCTCCCTGGAGGACATTGCCCTCCAGCTCGCCTTTCAACGTCACCACCCATGTCAGCGTCTGTGTGTCCGGTCGGGTGTAGGGCAGGGATCGAGAACCCGAGTGTACTGAGTGCGCTGATCTGAGCGGCAACGCTCGAAAGAACAGAGAGGTCCGGCAAAATGAGCGGAGCAACCATTTCTTGCGGCGGACCTCGGTTTGGTCGAGTGCCAAGACGGCACCTTCAAAATGAGGGAAGAGAGCGGGAAAAGGGTAGAGAGCCAGAAAGAGCAACTTGATAGAGTAACAGGGGCAGCCATGCCGAGAGGCATGTCGTCAAATTATGATCCCCCTCTGATTTGATGGGCTCTACTCATGAGAAAAGATTGATCGGAGACTATAAAGTACCTTGAAAAAGAGAAGGTTATTCGAAATTCTCGATAGTACAGAAAACAGACGTGCCCCATGGGATTTAAACTCAGGCCAGAAATACCACAGGACCCCGGGATATCTGCTCTCTAACCGGACTACCACATTGTTCTGTATAGACTTGCCTAAATGACAGAGAGACTGCGTCAGCATTAGGCCGCGGCAGGTCGCGCCCCTGTCGCCACTGTCACGCATAATGCGCGGTGTACCGAATAAAAACGTGGGTATCCTGATAACAGGGACTCCTGACGTTTAAATATCAATATTGAAACATTAAAAGTTCAATGCACTTTCGATAACTATAAGTCGACTAAATTGTAAAGCCAGCTGTGAAAGGCATTTATGAGTTCAGTGCTGTTCATCGGTGACGACTCAACGTTACCGCGTGTCTTACAGGCTCATTTTCAGAATTTCAAAGGCATTACCGTTGAAGCCGTAAATTCTACGGAAGCAGGTCTGGAAAAATTAGTGAACGGAATGTACGACGTCGTCATATCCGATCATGGTATACCCGGGATAAACGGGATCGAGTTTTTGAAGACGCTGAGGGCGTCCGGGAACGAAACACCGTTCATCCTGTTCACTGCCGACGAAGATAAAGAGATCGTCATCGACGCGCTGAACCATGGTGCGAATTACTATCTCTGGAAAGGTGAATATTCCGAAACTGTGCTCGCAGAGCTCGATACGGTTGTCCGACGGTTCGCAGGAGAGCGTCAGGCGGTCACGGCAAACGGTGAATTTGAAAAACGATATCGGTCACTCTTTGAGAATTCCGACGCGGCCACGGTGCTTCTGGATAAAAAAGGAACAATAGCATTTGCAAACAAGCGGTTCGAAGAGTTCTCCGGATACGCTCGGGAGCAGCTTGCATCGATGATGTGGATGGACTTCATCGCCCCTGGCGATCTCGAACGGATTAAGGAACTATTCGGGAAACGATACGCACATCATGAGGAAACTTCGAGAAGTCATCAATTCCGCTTCGTCAGGCGAAATGGAGACGTGAGAGACGTTCTGGTTACGAATGTCATAGTTCCTGGTACGGACAAACAGGTGTTGTCCCTCATCGATGTATCGGATTGGATCCGGGTGGAAAGAGCGCTTGAAACTGAGCGGGAGCGCCTGAACGTCACCCTTCATTCGATCGGTGATGGTGTCATCGTCACCGACAGGGACAGTAGAGTGACGCTGCTGAACAGAGTTGCAGAGAATCTTACCGGCTGGCGCGAAGGCGAAGCGATCGGCCGCGACCTTATCGACGTATTCCGCATCGTCAACGAGAAAACACACGAACCGCACCAGAATCCGGTTGACATGGTCGTCCGGAGCGGGAATGTCGTCGGGCTCGCCGACCGTACGGTGCTGATCGCCCGTGACGGTACAGAGAGGCTGATCGCCGACAGCGGTGCGCCGATCCGTGATACAGGCGGGAATATTGATGGCGCGGTGCTGGTTTTCCGGGATGTTACGGGAGAGAGCCTGGCCGGAGAAGCAAAAACCCTGCTTGAATCCATCGTCGAAACCTCTAACGATGCGATCCTCGGTATAACGCCGGATGGCTTCATCAGCAGCTGGAACCGGGGCGCAGAGCAGGTATACGGATACACCGCCGGCGAGATCATCGGTCATCATATATCCGTATTGGCGCCTCCCGACCGGCGGAATGAGACCGCCGGAATTATCGAGAAGATCCTGAAAGGAGAATCCGTCGGGAACTTTGAGACTATCCGCCTGAAAAAAAACGGCAGCCGGATTCATGTGTCATTGACCTTGTCGCCACTCAAAGATGAGGATGGAGTTATTTTCGGTTTTTCGGCGGTTTTCCGTGACATTACCGAAAAGGTACTGATAGGACTGGCGCTGGAGGAGCAGAAGGAGTGGCTTTCCATAACGCTCCGGAGTATCGGGGATGCCGTGATCGCAACCGACAGTCAGGGCCTCGTCATCTTTATGAATCCTGTTGCCGAACGGCTGATCGGGTGGCTGGATGTAGAGGCCCAGGGAAAGCCGCTTGAGGAGATCTTTGTCATCCGGAACGAGGAGACCGGTGAAGCAGTGGAAACCCCTGTGAGAAAGGTCCTTCAGGAAGGTATTATCGTCGGCCTTGCGAACCATACCGAACTCCTCTCGCGGGACGGAACCGTATGGCCGATTGATGACAGCGCCGCACCGATCCGGGATGCAGACGGGAATATCTTCGGGATAGTCCTTGTATTTCATGAAATTAGCGAGATGAAGAAGGCGGAGAAAGCGATCATAGAAGCACACCATAAGTATCGGGATATCATCGAGTTCCTCCCCGACGCCACCTTTGTCATAGACTCGGACGGTGTGGTCATCGCCTGGAACCGGGCTCTGGAAAACCTGACCGGGGTGCCGAAGGCGGAGATCATTGGGAAGGGCAACCATGAGTACGCGCTCCCGTTCTACAACGAAAGAAAGCCCTGCCTCATCGACTACGTAGGTCTTGACGTGTCTGCCGTCCCGCAACGCTATGCCGGTCTCCAGAGAAAGGGAGAGACGCTCTATGGCGAGACATTTGTCCCCTATGTCTTTAGCGGGGGAGGTGCCCACTTCTGGCTGAAGGCATCGCCCCTCTACGACAGTACGGGGACGGAGGTCGGAGCGATCCAGTCGATCCGCAACGTCACCGATGTGAAGAGGATCGAGAGCAAACTACTGGAATCCGAAGAGACCTACCGGACTGTCTTTGAGCATACCGGGACGGCAATGGCGATATTCGAGGATGACGGGACAATACTCCTCGCAAACACGAGGCTGGAGGAGTTGCTGGGCATCCCGGCCGCTGGAATAGAAGGGAAACAGTTGAGCGGGTATTTCAAAGGGGACAGTATCGAGAGGGTCGAGGAGTATCTTCGTCGGAGGAGGAACGAGCCTAAATCAGTCGCGCGAAGTTACGAGGCGCAGATCGTACGGGGCAACGGGGAGATCAGGGATGTCGTGCTGGTTATCGGGCTCATACCGGGAACAAAACGGGGTGTGGCGTCACTGCTGGACATCACCGAATGGAAACTATCCGAGAAGCAGCTGGTGAAATACGCACAGGATTTGAAGCGGAGCAATCAGGAACTGGAGCATTTCGCATACGTCGCCTCGCACGACCTGCAGGAGCCGCTTCGGGCCGTTGCAAGCCACACCCAGATCCTGGCAAAACGCTACATGGATCAGCTCAGTCCCGACGCCGAGAAGCACATGTCGTTCGTCGTCGATGGAGCCAGCCGGATGAAGCAGTTGATCGACGACCTCCTGATGTATTCACGGGTGCAAACTCATGGAAAACCGTTCGAACCGACGGATTGCGAGGCTGTTTTGAACAACGTCCTGAAGTATCTTCAGGTAAAAATTCAGGAGAGTTCAGCCGTCATTTCCCATGATCCCCTCCCGACGGTGATGGGCGATGCAACGCAGTTTGGGCAGATCTTCCAGAACCTGATCGAAAATGCACTGAAATTCCGCGGAGATCGGACCCAGCAGATCCGGGTCTCTGCGCGTGAGCTCCCCGATGCATGGGAGTTCTCCGTCCGGGATAACGGGATCGGCATTGATCCACAGTTCTTCGAACGGATATTCGTGATCTTCCAGCGCCTCCACACCCGTTCGGAGTATCCCGGAACCGGCCTTGGGCTTGCTATCTGTAAACGCATCGCCGAACGGCACGGAGGGAGCATATCCGTTGAATCGAAACCGGGAGAGGGCTCGACGTTCTCTTTTACCGTTGCAAAGAATTTAGGAGATAATGTATGACAGCAAATGCGATGTTTCGTCCAATCGAGATACTTCTTGTCGAGGACAGCGAAAGCGACATATCCCTGACGGAAGAGGCCTTTAAAGAAGGGAAAGTCCACAACCAACTGCATATTACCCGGGATGGTGTGGAAGCGATGGCATTTTTGCACCGCGAGGGCCGGTATGCACAGGCACCCCGTCCGGATCTCATCCTGCTTGACCTGAACCTGCCTAAAAAGGACGGCAGGGAAGTTCTTGAGGAGATACGGGCGGATGATAACTTAAAATGCATCCCGGTCGTCGTTCTGACGACCTCAAAAGCGGACGAAGACATTCTCCGGATGTATAAACTCGCCGCGAACTGCTACATCACCAAACCTGTCGACTGGGAGCAGTTCATCTGCGTGGTCCAGTCGATTGAGCACTTCTGGTTGCACGTTGTTACGCTGCCGGGTGGAGCGTAATGTCATGATCCGGTACCCCCTCAGAGTGCTTCTTATCGAGGATAACCCATCCGATGCGTTGCTGATCCGGGAGATACTGAATGCGTTCGAAGAAAAACGGTTCGATCTCGTATGGGTGGAACGTCTCTCCGAAGGGATGGCGCAGATACAGATAGGACAGTTTGATATCGTGATCACCGACCTTGCCCTGCCCGACAGCTGGGGGCTGGATACGTTCAGAAGGGTGTTCAACCAGACGGCGGAAATTCCGATCATCGTGCTCTCCGGGTTCGACGTTGAATCTATGGCCCTTGAGGCCGTGAAGGAAGGCGCTCAGGACTACCTCATCAAGGGGAACCTCGACAGCGATAGGCTGTCGCGGGTTATCCACTACGCAATTGAACGCAAACAACTGGAACGAGTGTTACGGATACACGAATACGCCATTGCCTCGTCCCTTGAGGGCATCGCGACGACGGACCTTGCAGGGACCATCACGTGTGTGAACGGGTCGTTTCTCAAGCTGACAGGGTGCAACGAAGCGGATTTGCTTGGCAGGCCGATTGGCGATCTCATCACGTTTGACGACGATACCCCGAAAATATTGCGTACCGTGCTCAACGAAGGCAGCTGGATCGGCGAATCGACGGTCCTGGAGGCACAGGGATCGGGTATCGACGCTCAGGTCTCTGTGCACCTTGTCGCCGATAAGTCCGGCAATCCCCTCTGCATCCTGTTTTCGTGCGTTGATGTCACTGAGCGGAAGAGTATGGAAAAAGCGCTCAGAGAAAGTGAAGAGCGCCTGAACCTTGCTATGAAAGGGGCGGATCTGTCTGTCTGGGACTGGGATATCGCGGCCGACAGGGCGGTCCTGAACAGTTCCTGGGTTGATCAGGTCCGCATTTCTCCCGATGAAGCAGGCGGCTTCCGGAATGCCTGGTTCGGACTCATACACCCGGACGATGTTCATCGGGTCACGCAGGCGCTCGATGAACACCTTGCCGGAAAAATCCCCTGTTTCGATGTCGAATACCGCATCCGGGGCACGACCGGCCAGTGGATTGGAGTGTACTCCAGGGGTGAGGTAACCAAATGGGATCCGTCCGGTCGCCCCGTCCGTTGCGTCGGGATCTCCAAGGACGTTACGGAGATGCAACAGTACCGCCGCTCGCTCCGCGAGGTCAATAAAAAACTGAACCTGCTGTCGTCCATTACGCGGCACGATATCCTGAACAGTATCATGGCGGTTACGTGGGATCTCGAACTCCTCAAAGAGGGGGTGTCCCCCGGCTCGACCGCAGAGGAGAATCTCAAGGGCGTGATGAGGGCGGTCAGGGCTATCCAGGCACAGATCATGTTCACCCGCGATTATCAGGATATGGGGATGAAGACCGCCACGTGGCAGTGCGTGGGTCGGGTGGTGCAGGAAGCGGCGAAGAGCGCCCCACTTGAAGGGGTCCACCTGGATATTGCCGTGGGTCCGTTGGAGGTCTATGCGGATCCGCTCCTTGAGCGGGTGTTCTTCAATCTGATAGACGACACCGTTCGTCATGGGGGAAGGGCGACGGAGATTACGGTGTCGTTCCGGGAGATGGATGGTTCCGGTGTCATTATTATCGAGGACAACGGGACTGGTGTCCCTCAGGAGATGAAGAAAAGGATCTTCTACAGGGGCGTCGGGAAGAATACCGGATATGGTCTATTTCTAGCCAGGGAGATTCTCAGCATCACAGGTATCACAATCGAGGAGACCGGTGAGGAAGGGAAAGGAGCAAGATTTGAGATCTTAGTACCCCCCAAAGCCTGGCGGATACGCGAAACCGGATCGGTCACCGATTATCGGTTGTCCCTGAAACCCCCGTAACGAAGCGGGGCAGGTTTCCGCTTCGCCTCGTAGAACTGCCGGATCCTGTACGCTCCCTCGTGGCCTGGCTGCGCAAGGGGTCGACGGGCTTGCGCGCGGTGTTGAGCATTGCCGGTATTTCAACAGTTACGAAAATCATCTCCAGGGTATGTAGAACAGGCGGCTACACATCAAAAGCAAGAAGATTAGCCCCCTCCCCGCCTCACCACTCCGCGACCCTCTGTAATTTCTTCTTTTCGTTAACTCCCGCTGCTATTGTCGCCCCTACCAGAAGTACATTCACCACGACGACTTTTACGAAGAAAACAGGCAGAAGGCCCCCCACTTTAGTGGGGGATGAATGCCGTCCTCCGGCACCCTTATTACGCATTGCGAAAGAACGCGTGGGAGCAGGAGCAGCGTCCCATTTCTCTCTATGAAACCAACAAGATCCTGACCCAATGGAAAAAGGAGCGACCCGATCTAAACCAGGTTCATTCTCAGGTTCTTCAGAATGTTCAGATGCGCGTTGATCTTGCCTTCAAAGCCTTCTTCCGGCGCGTAAAGGCAGGAGAAACCCTTGGATACCCTCGGTTCAAGGGGAAGGGGCGATACGACAGTTTCACCTATCCTCAGTATGGGTTCAACCTCGATGGAAACCACCTCCATCTCTCGAAGATCGGAGACGTGAGGGTCGTCCTTCATCGCCCGGTTGAAGGGACAATCAAGACGCTCACGATCTGGCGGTCATCGACCGGGAAGTGGTATGCCTGCTTCTCGGTCGAGTACGATCCCACGCCTGCACCACGGAAGGAGACCACAGTCGGGATCGATGTTGGTCTCGAATCCTTTGCCACCCTCTCGAACGGAGAAAAGATCGAGAATCTACGGTTCTTCCGCACGGACGAGAAAGCCCTTGCAAAAGCACAGAGAAGGCTCTCAAAAGCGGAGAAAGGTACTCCAGAACGGAAGAAAGCCCGGTAGATCGTCGCGCACGTTCACGAACGGATCGCCAACAGACGGCTCAATTTTGCTCACCAGACCTCCCGGAAGTTGGTGGATCGGTTCGGGACGATTGTGTTCGAGGATCTGAATATCGCAAACATGCAGAAAAACCACAGCCTGGCAAAAAGCATTGCCGATGTCGCCTGGACGATGTTCATCTCGATCACTGAGAGCAAAGCGGAAGAGGCTGGCTCGCGCGTGATCCTGGTGAACCCCAGAAACACGTCTCAGCAGTGTTCCCGATGTGGAATGGTCGTCGCAAAGACGCTTTCTGATCGTGTTCATTCCTGCCCGCATTGTGGGTTGGTGATGGATCGGGATCAGAACGCAGCGATCAATATTATGAGATTGGGACTGCAATCTCAGGGATAACCCAAGACGCCCCCGACGAGAGGAGGGGGAGCAGTCACGACTGAGTGTCTTGAATAGCGGTGTAATCTCCGTAACGAGAACGCTTCTTTGGCCACCTTGAAGCCATCCTCGATCCGGGATCGGCTGGCCACGAACTCCTCCCACTGTTCCAGGTTCTGGAGCAGGATTCTGACCTGTCTCTTGTAGACCTGCTGGGTCCTGCGGTGGTCATGGTGAGAGAAGATCGAGAGCGGATGCCGGCCGGCCCTACGACACACGTGGCCGTGGCCGATCCTGCGTATTTCAGCCCGGTCCCGCCGGCCGGCGAGGTGACCCTCACAAACCTCCCGCCTCTCCGGCCGGGAGTTCGTGCTCGACATCGAACCGGTGCCGGGCCCTGTTGCCGAAGGCGCCCGGGCCTTCGTTAAGAATGAGTCGGGCACATTCGCTGCCGCCCTGCCCCGTATCTGGTTCTTCGAGGGGACGGTCGCCGGGGAACCCGGGAGTTCCGCATCCTTCTCGGTCGGCGGCGGCGTGATCCTCGGGACGGTCCGGTGCGGCACGACGTCGCTCGTCATCGCCCAAGCCGGGACCGTCGAGATCGACGGAGTGCAGAAGATCGTGCATGTCATCTATGATGAGCGGGACATCATCCCGAAGTTCTGGCCTCTGGCGACCGACGCGTAATGCCTGACGGGACCGAGGGCTCTCCGGATGTTACCGGAAGCCGGGTTGCAAGCCTCGTAAAGGGCCTGATTGGTGCTATGAGATCGAGTAGGGCTTAGCGGCGGAGGAAGACCTTAAACACCCGCGACATGGGGGCTCGCCCGGGCATGTATGGTTGCGCCTGATTGCAATATGATAACGAGGGGAGGGCCCCCTGAGGTGCTCCCCCCGAGCGTCCAAACTTTTGGACATATGTCCGATATATTGGACTGTTACCGGCATCGGAGTTCAGGTAGGTTCACCGGAGGACGAGGCTCCCGGTCTCCGCGGCCCTTCCGTCCCCCTCGCTGCAGGAGACGGTCCAGTGGTAGGTGCCCGGCCCCTCCGGGTCCAGGATGACCGTTTTCTCCTCCCTCCGGGAGTCGTTGAGGACTGGCATGTCAAAGAAACGGCGGTCATCCTTATAACCGTCGGGACGTTCCACCTGAAACGCCGCCATCTGCAGAAACACGTCCGCGGTGTCCCGGTAGTCGCATCCCACCACGATATAATACCGCTCGTCGGGATTGTAGGTGTAGGTGTAGGTGCGGGCCGACGCGGAACAGGTAACCCCGCCGGTCTCATTGACCTCCAGGAGCCCGCCGTCGAGATGCGCGCTCCTGAAACCCTGCAGTGCGAAGTCGTCCCGGTCGGCCCCGAGCACCGCGCCGTCGGCTCCGTAGGCCACGGCCGTGAAGGAGTGCGGCCCTGCGACCGGGATCACCGCATGGTCGTTTTCGAGATCCCGGATCAGGACCCCGTCAAAGTAACCGTCAACCCTGGCGACCTCGTCCGGCCGGTCGAGGTGGTATGAAAGCAGGGTTGGCGCATATCCGAAGTGGAACGGAGGTTCTTCGCCGGGTTCGGCTATGCTCCCAAAAGGAATAGCGATGCCGCTCCCGGATGCCGCCGGCGGCACGATCTCCACCCCCTCCCCCATGACCGTCGCGACCGCTTTCGTCCCGGTGGGGCCGTAGGTGACCGCCTGCACGACGTGTGACCCTCCCGGGAGGGTCACCGACCCGGACAGGAGCATCCCGAGGCTGGTGCCGTCGACGATCACCTCAACCAAGGCGTTGTCCGTGGCCGTGAACGTCACCGTCCCGTTCTCGACCCAAAGATTGATCTCAGGCTCGTCGCCGGCCGCATCAAGCCCCACAACCGTCCCGGCGACGACCCGTGCGCACTCGGCGGCGAGGGTGTAGTTGAGCCGCTCCGGCCGGTCTTCGGGGGTATGGGTGATCAGGTGACTGTCCCGCTCGTAGATCCGGAGCGCCGGTATCCCGGCGAGACGGAAAGCGTGCTCGTCTCCCTGTGCCTCGGCCAGCGACTGCGCAGGCGTCTCCCCGAGGCACGCCGACGGCGGGAGCGCATCGAGGATCCACCGGTGCTGAGGGAGCGCCGTCGCCTGCAGCCGGTCTCCGGAGGCGATGCAATCGAGGTTTATCGCGACGACGATCCGGTCGTGGAGGTCCGGGTTGTCGGAGAGCCACCGCCTGCTCCCGTCAAGCCCGGTCTCCTCGCCGCCGAAGGCGATGAAGTAGACCGTCTGGTTCAAGGGGATGTCGTCGAGGAGCCGGGCGACCTCAAGCATCGTCGCGACGCCTGCAGCGTTGTCGTCGGCGCCGGGCGTCTCCGGGCCGGCGGTGTCGTACGGTGTGGCGGTGTCGTAGTGTGCGGATACGACGACGATCCGGTCGGTCGATCCCTCCCTGACGCCGATGATGTTTGAGGAGAGACTGAGCGGCGGGTCAAAGTAACAGTTGGTATATGCAAACCTCGCGGTGTCGACCGAGAGCCCAAGTTCCTCCATCGCACCGGCGATATAGGTCGCCGCCGCCGTTCGCTCTTCCGACCCTTCTGCTCGCTCGAACGTGCAGAGGTCGCGGGTCATCTCCTCGATCCTTGCGGGATCGGCTGTCGGTTCATCGAGAGCGGCCGCCGGTGCGATCCCGGCGAGCACGATCAGGAGCACGGCACCGGCCGTCCGTATTGATAGTTGCTGCATGGTATCGTCTCCCCGGCTGCGCGGAATCCATTACGCGGCCGGTGTCCTGATTAGAGGGTCCGCCGCCGTGTTATAAGTGATCACCGGCTTGATGGGCGATGGTTGGTGTTCATCGTCTCTATGTTCGTAAAAAAGCGAACAATTTATGCGGAGGGAGGCACCATCCCAGATCATGACATTCATGAAGTGGTCCGACGACCTCTCCGTCGGCGTCAAAGAGATCGACGGCCAGCACCAGCGGCTTGTATCGCTCATCAACGACCTCCACGATGCGATGCTTGCAAAACGCGGGAAAGATGTTCTCGGTAAGGTGCTTGCGGATCTTGCCGCCTACACGCAGTATCATTTCTCGGCCGAGGAGCAGTACATGCAGAAGTTCGGCTATGCCGGCCTTGCCGCGCATCGGCGTGAGCACCAGGCCTTTGTCGCGAAGGTCGGCGAGTTTGCGCAGGGGTTCGAGGAAGGCAGGCTCGGCCTCTCGATTCAGGTCATGAACTTCCTCAGCCAGTGGGTGGCGACTCACATCCGGGGGTCGGATACGCGCTACACCGACTGCTTCCATGAGCACGGCCTCTCCTGACCGGCCCGATATGCATGTCCCCGACACAGAAAAGGTATATAGGTCGGGGCGAAAGCCTCACTGTGCGGATGCCGGAGCCGGCCCCCTACAGGGGAGCATGCCTCTCTCTTCCCTCCATGGTCGGCCGCGCAACTCCGGGCATCCGCACCGAGGAATCGTTATGAAACCCATTCTCCCTCCCATTATCCTGCTCTGCTGCTTCATTGCCGCTGCCGGGTGCACCGGCACGGAGCCGGCGGCGGTCACGCCTGAATACGCAGGCACGCTCGATGAGGCCCGCGAGGTCTTCGGCCCCGACATTCCCGTGCCGTCCTACCTCCCTGAAGGCTACGTCTTTGCAAACGCCACCTGCTCTTCTGACGGCAGCGTCACGCTCATCTACACCAGCACCGCCGGCGACCTCCGAGTCACAAGGCTCTCGTCCCCGGACGCCCCGTGCCCCGGCCCGACGGTCGCCGGGAACGAGAAACGGATCGTCCAGGGCGACGGCATCGAGGGCCGGTTGGTCTACGAGGGTGACGATCCCTCGGATGGCTCTCTCTGGTTGCTCCGGTGGAACTGGAACGATGCCTCCTTCTGCATGACGGGGCGACTCCCCGCAGGTGAGATAACGAAGGTCGCCGCATCGATCGGCGAGTGATGACCGGAGCGGCCGCGGCCCTGCCGGGGCGGGGATCCTATCTCTGCCGTTCGGCACGGCCCGGGTTCCGGGCTCTTGACGGCTGCTTTTTGGTATCAAATCGAACTAACAGACCCGATATGTAGACGCGTGCCGCAGAAAAGGTATATAGAAGTACGTTGACTTCTCATGCGTGGATACCGAAATCGGTATCCTGAGATGCGCGGGGGGCGCCCATCCCCAGGTCTGACGTCCCGGATGACGCACCCTGGATACCGAGGAAGTTAGTACGCACTTGCGGATACGGTCCTTTCTTCCTCTGTTTGTGTAGCGAACAATGGAGGTAACAGAAGAATGAAGGCGGGCTTTGGGTTCCCACTGTTTTTGGCAGCACTGATACTATTTGTGCTAGTATCTGCTGGTACGGTTTCTGCAACACCGATCGGTCCTGGTACGCCAGTGGTTGAAGAAACGCCTGTAGAGGAGATCTCTCAGGCTGACATTCAGGCTGGTGTCGAGTACCTGAATGCGCATGATCTTGTTCTTCGCAGGTATGGGGCACTACCCGTCCTCAAAGACGCGGAGATGCGGCGCACCTAGATGGCCTCGATAAGTTTGTGGCCGATGCCAGGTGCGATATCAAGCCTTGGTACTATCCTGACGGTCCGATTCACGGTTTCGGTTATGATATTGAAGGTTACGTGTTCGTCTCCATCGCTGAAAACCGGACGATGGATCCCGAAGCGATGGATAACCTGTACGGGACACTCGAGAGCCGGGGAAGGGCGATGGGTATCAGCAACCTTCCGGTCAAGTTCATCTCATCCCCGCTCTTTGAACTCGATAACTATCCCCCCGAGAGCCGTTCTAGTCGCTGTAGACCGATCATTGGTGGACTGATGCTACGAACAAGCCTTACTGAGGGAACCGCAGCCGCGGCCGAGGTCTTCCGGCTCACCGATACTCCCGAGTTGGACGGTTTTCCGTACTGGTCCCCCGACGGGCGGGCAATCGCAGTGAGCGATGGAGACGACATCTTCGTGGCGGCCCCGGACGACCCGGCTGTCGCCGCGCCGGGTTTCGGTGCTCTCTCTGCAGCAGCGGCGCTCTCCTGCGGGGTGCTCGCAATCCGGGTCGGGAGGCCCTCCCCGGCCACTCCGGGGGACTGAACGACCGCGGTCCCGCCGGGAGGATCTGATCTCCGCCGTTCGGCTCGGCCCCGGGCTCTTGCCGACTGTTTTTCGGTAGCGAAGCGATCGGACAGACCCGACGTGTAGACGCGTGTCACAGAAAAGGGATATAGCAGTACGTTGAGTTCTCATGCGTGGATACTGTTGACAGTGAATCTACCGGTGGCTGTACCAATGTAATTAAATCGAGGTCTTAATATGGCACTAAAAAAGGTTGGTGTGCTTGTCTGTCTCGCTCTCGCGATCATAGCCGGGTGCGCATGGGTTCTTGGTCCGTGCCAGACCCCGGCGAATCCTCTTCCCGCCGTGGCGGGCGCAGGTGAAGAGAAGTACTCTCTCACTGCCGAGTTCCCAGAGGTGCGTGACTCATATACGCTCTACCGGGTAGTCCCTGCCGCCATCACGGAAGAGCAGGTCCGGAAGATTGCAGAACAATTCGGGCTCTCGGGAGAACCGAAAGCGGCCAGCGAGGCGACTGGTGAGTTCCTCCTCATCGATGCCTCGAAGGACCCGGAGGAGCAGGTATCGGTGTATGCACATTCCGGCTCCGTGGCCTACCACATCCTTGACAAAGAGTTCCCGACCGAAGTGACCCGGCAGCCAGCCCTTCCCGCGGACGCGGAGGCAGAGAAGATTGCTCTTGCATTCCTTGAGAAGACCGGCATGCAGTCGCCGGATGCCCGGGTTGTGAAGACCGAGGTGAACCAGAAGCAGGAGGTCTGGAAAGCAGGCGGGAGCGAACCGGAGGTGTCGTACGATGTGACGAAAGCGGTCCGGTTCGGCCGGTCGTTCGACGGGCAGCCGGTCTATGGCGACGAATTTGCGGTGATCCTGGGTGACGGCGGCGAGGTCGTCGGGCTCGTGAAGACCTGGCGTGAGGTGACGCCGGACGGGAATGTCAGCCTCCGATCCCCCAAGGAGGCATATGAGGATCTTCGCGCAGCAAGGACCGTCCGCCCTCACGTGGGTGGGGAGTATGATCAGATCACGATTGAGAATGTCACGATCGGTTACTGGATGGAGCCGAGAGGTGTCGTGCAGGATCTGGTCCGGCCGGTGTATGCGTTTTCCGGAATCGCGGTCCGGGGCGGTGCTCCTGAACCGTATATCGAATACGTCTTTGCTGATGCAGGGGAGTGATTCGGGAGATGATGAACAGCATCAAAGTGCGGCTGCCTGGCCTGCTGCTGGCATCAGTGCTCATCGGGGCGTTCTTCATCCCGGTGGTCTCTGCCGGTGGGGAGAACACAAACTGGCTTGATACCTTCGACGAGTGGGTCACACCCCGGGATATGTCGATGTACAACAAACCGATAGTTACGGAAAAACCGGTGCGCCCGGGCCCAGAACTGGCCGAGAAGTACCCCGGCCTGATCCTGCTCGGGGAGAACGTGACGTTCCCCGAATGTGAGTCTGTGACGGTATCGGGCCTGCCGTCCGGCCCAACGGCGCAGGTGGTCGTGACCGACTCAGGCTACTTCACCCCGGTCCCGCCGGCCGGCAAGGTGAACCTCACAAACCTCCCGCCCCTCCGGAAGTACGACCTCATGACCGCCGATCCGGGGGCATTCATCGCAGACGCGGGTTCGGGGAGCCAGGTAGCGCTCCGCCTCCGTGGTCAAGAGTTCGTGCTCGACCTTGAACCGGTGCTGGGTCCCGTCGCAGAAGGCGCCCGGGCCTTCGTTAAGAACGAGTCGGGCACGTTTGCCGTCGCCCTCCCCCGCATCTGGTTCTTCGAGGGGACGGTCGCCGGGAGCCCGGAGAGTTCCGCATCTTTCACGGTCGGCGGCGACGTGATCCTCGGGACGATCAAGAGTAATACGATGTCGCTCGTTATCGCCCAGGCAGGGACCGTCGAGATCGGCGGGGAGCAGAGAATCGTGCATGTCATCTACGATGAGCGGGACGTCATCCCGAAATTCTGGCCTCTGGCGACCGATCGCTGCGTGCTGTCGGATGGGGCCGAGGGTTCTCCGGATGTTACCGGGAGCCGGGTTGCAAGCTTTTCAAAGAGCCTGATCGACGCTATGAGGCCGGGAAGAGCCCGATGACTGAGTGGGCGCTGGTGCGGGGGTACCGACCGGCCCCTGGGTAGCCGGTTCAGTTGAGGACGAGGCTCCCGGTCTCCGCAGCCCTGCGGTCGCCCTCGCTGCAGGAGATGGTCCAGCGATAGACTCCGGGCCCCTCCGGTTCCAGCCAGAAACCGATCTCCTGTCGTTGGGTGTCGTTGAGGACCGGCACATCAAAGAAGCGGCGTTCACACTTCCGGCCGCCGGGGCCGTCCACCCGGAACTCCGCCGTCTGCAGGAATACATCCGCAGTGTCCCGGTAGTCGCACCCCCCCACGATATCGTAGATCTCACCGGGAGTGTAGTTGTAGGTGTAGGTGCGGGCCGACGCGGAGCAGGTAACCCCGCCGGTCTCATCGACCCGCAGGAGCCCGCCGTCGAGGTTAACCATCCCGAACTGCTGGAGGAAGAAGTCGGTCCGGTCGGTCCCGAGGACCGAGCCGTCGGCTCCGTAGGCCACGACTGTGAAGGAGTGCGGCCCCCGGACTGGGATCACCCCCTGGCCGTTATTGAGATCCCGGATCAGGACCCCGTCAAAGTAACCGTCGACACGGGCGACCTCTTCCGGGCGGTCGAGGCGGTAGGAGAGCGGGACGGCCGCAAAGGTGAGGTGGATCATTGGGTCTTCGCCAGGGTCAGCTCCCCAGGGGATGGTGACGGCGCTCCCCGATACCGTCGGCGGCACGATCTCTACCCCCTCCCCCATGACCGTCGCAACCGCTTTCGCCCCGGTGGGGCCGTAGGTGGCTGCCTGCACAACGTGCGGACCTTTCGGGAGGGTGACCGACCCCGACGGGAGCACCCCGAGGCTGGTGCCGTCGACGATCACCTCGATCGGTGCGTCATTCAGAGTTGTGAAGATGACTGTCCCGTTCTCGACCGAAAGGTCGATTCCCGGCCCGTCACCGCCCGCGTCAAGCCCCACAACCGTCCCGGTGACGATCTCTGCACACTCTGCGGCAAGGGTGTAGTTGAGCCGCTCCGGCCGGTCGTCGGGGGTATGGATGATTGCATGACTGTCGCGCTCGTAGAGCCGGATCGTCGGTATCCCGGCGGCACGGAAGGCATGTTCGTCCCCCCGTGCAGCGTCAAGCAGCCGGGCCGGCGTCTCCTCGATGCACGCCGACGGCGGGAGCGCGTCAAGGATCCACCGGTGCTGGGGGAGCACCGTGGCCAGCAGACGGTCCCCGGATGCCACGCAGTCGAGGTTGATCGCGACGACGATCCGGTCGTGGAGGTCCGGGTTGTCGGAGAGCCACCGCCTGCTCCCGTCAAGCCCGGTCTCCTCGCCGCCGAAGGCGATGAAATAGACCGTCCGGTTCAGGGGGGTGGCGTTGAGGATCCGGGCGACTTCGAGCATCGTCGCCACGCCCGCAGCGTTGTCGTCGGCGCCGGGCGTTTCCGGGACGGCAGTGTCGTAGTGCGCAGAGATGACGACGATCCGGTCGGTCGCCCCCTTCCTGACGCCGATGATGTTTGAGGAGAGGGCAAGCGGCGGGTCGAAGTAACAGTTGGCATACGCAAACCTCGCGGTGTTGACCGAGAGCCCGCGCTCTTCCATCGCGGTGGTGATATAGGCCGCGGCCGCCGTCCGCTCTTCCGACCCCAACGCCCGCTCGAACGTGCAGAGGTCGCGGGTCATCTCCTCGATCCGTGCAGGATCGGCCGTGTGATCGTCGAGTGCGGCCGCTGGCGCGATCCCGGCGATCACGATCAGAAGCACGGCGGCGACCGCCCGTATCGATAGTTGTTGCATGGTTCTCTTTCCCGGGTATCCTGATTGGAGGGTTCGCCGTCACGATATAAGCGATCTCCGGTCCCCCGGACGGCAGCATCGCCGTGACCGTCTCCCCCCGCTTCCCCTGCACGCTGAATGACAATCCTTAAGGCGGATCTTACGAGAGATACTACTTAAATGCTCGATCAGTTCAAGGGCTGTCTTCTCGGGGCCGCCATCGGGGATGCGCTCGGCATGGCGCGGGAGAGCACCCCGCCCGACTTCCAGCGCCTCCATGAGGGATACCGCCGGGCGTGGCGGGGACACCCGAACGCCGGGTTAAAACCCGGGCAGTTCACCGACGATACCCAGATGATGCTTCTTGTCGCCGGGCTGCTCACCGACGGCACCTACTCGGAGCAGGGGTATGCGGCCGCCCTTGCCCGGATGTACATGAACGACGAGCTCCGGTTTCCCGATGGCGCCGTGGACGCCGCGTGCCGGCACCTCCTTCTCTCCGGGAAGAAGCCGGGTGGGGTCGCCTCCAACACCGCCGGTTGCATCAGCATCTCCATCCCGTTCGCGCTCGCCTACGGCGACCCGGTCGATGTGACCGAACGGGTGGTCCAGGCCTGCAGCATCACCCATACCCACCCGGCGGCGCACGCCGGTGCGGTCACCGTCGCGATGCTCGTCCACTACGCCGTCCGCGGCCGATCCGACGCACTCTCCCTCGCCGAGAAGCACGCGAGCCTCGAAGACGTTGCCCTCGGCAACAAGATCCACGACGCCGTCCGCCTTGCAAACGAAGGTATCAGCCTAGAGAGCGCCCTTTCTGTTATCGGGAACGACGTAACCGTCTACCAGACTGTCCCACTCGCATTCTTCCTGATTTATCGCATCAAAGACGTCACAAGTCTCCTCACCGTTGCTGCGCACGTCGGCGGGAACACCGACACCATCGCGTTCATCTGCGGCGCCTACGCGGGTGCGGTCTACGGGAAAACCGCGCTGCCAGGGGATCTCCTCGAAGGACTCGAAGGAAAGGATGAGATCGAGTCGATGGCGGCCCGGCTCTACGAACGATACACCACAAAGCCTTAAGATTCTATAAAAGACACATCTTCCTTATGGAAATTGCGATCATCGGTGCATCCGGATACACCGGCGGCGAGTTGATGCGGCTCCTGCTGCACCACTCGTCCGCGGATGTCGTCGCTGCGACATCCCGAAAGTTGGATGGGGTCAGTGTCGCCTCAATCCACCCCCACCTCCGGGGGCTGACCGATCTTGTGTTCCGGAATACCGAAGCCGGCGATATCGATGCCGACTTTGCCTTCCTCGCCGTACCGCACACTGCGGCGATGAAGGTGGCCGGGACACTGGTGGAGCGGGGAATCAAGACCGTCGACCTCTCGGCCGACTACCGGCTCGCGAAGGATGTCTACGAAAAGACCTACGGCGTGTCCCACGAGGCCTACTTCAAGGTCCCCTACGGCCTCACCGAACTCCACCGGGACGAGATCAGGGGCGCGTCCTTCGTCGCGAACCCGGGATGCTTCCCGACCGGGGCGACGCTCGCGGCGGCACCGCTCGCCAAATACGCCCACACCATCATCTACGACTCAAAGACCGGGGTCTCAGGGGCCGGAAATTCGCCCTCCGCGACCACGCATTACCCGAACGTCGGCGACAACTTCAGCGCCTACAAGTGGACGAACCACCGCCACCTTGCGGAGATGAAGCAGGAAGCTGCCCGGCTCGGCTCGGACGCCCGGTGCTACTTCACGCCGCACCTCCTCCCGGTGAACCGGGGGATCCTCACGACGGCCCACATCCTCCTCCGCGAGCCGATGGAGCAGAAAGAGGCCGAGGCTCTCTACCGGAAGTTCTACGAGAACGAGTTCTTCGTCCGCTACCAGAAGCCGAGCCTTGCCGCCGTGCGGGGAACCAACTTCTGCGACGTGGCGGTGGAGAGCGAGGGCGACCGGGTCGTTGCGGTCTCGGCGATCGACAACCTGGTCAAGGGCGCAAGCGGCCAGGCGATCCAGAACATGAACCTGATGTGCGGGTTCGCCGAGAACGACGGTCTCCGCAGCGCGGGGATGCTCCCCTGAGGTGACAGTGGTGCTGGTCAGGGATGTTATGACACCGGACCCCGTGACCGTCCGGGTCGACTCACCGGTGCGTGAGGCGGCAGGGCTGCTCCGGAAGTACCATATCGGCGGGCTTCCCGTTATGGAGGGTGAGCGGGTGGCGGGAATCGTCACCGAGACCGATATCATATCGCTTCTCGATACCGGCGACCTCTCGAGCGACCTCTGGCTCCCGTCGCCGCTTGAGGTTATCGAGGTCCCGGTCAGGGAGTTCATCAACTGGGAGAAGACGAAGCGGGCGCTTGCTGATATCAGCGATATGGAAGTGCGGCAGGTGATGAGCAGCCCGGTCTTCACCATCGACGAGGAGTCGGATCTCACCGATGCAGCCTCTCTGATGCTCCGTGAGAGGATAGCGCGCCTCCCGGTGCTCCGAGACGGAAGACTGGTCGGGATCGTCACCCGGGCCGATATCGTCAGGGGCATCGGGGCACCTGTCGAGGAGGAAGAAGCATGAAGAGTATCTGTGCAGTAGGAGGCGTCAGTGCCTCGGGGATCAAGGAAGGAAAGTTCGGGCTTGCGCTGATCCGTGCGAGCGGGACAGCGGCTGGCGTTTTCACCTCAAATAAAATGCGGGCGGCCCCGGTCGATGTGATGATGGACCGGATGCGCAAAGGAACGCTCGACGCTGTCGTCGTGAACAGCGGGTGTGCGAACGCCTACACCGGCGAGCGGGGATACCGCGACGCGGTGGAGATGTGCGCCGTCGCTGCCGCCCCGCTCGGGCTCGAGCCGGAGTCAGTCGGTGTCGCGAGCACCGGTGTGATCGGCCGCTACCTCGACCTCCCGCTCATCAGGGACCAGTGTGAGCGGGCGGCCCCGCACCTTGCCCGGAACGGCGACGCCGAGGACGCAGCGGCCCGGGCGATAATGACCACCGACACCTTCCCGAAGCATGCCCTCGTCGAGACGGAGTCATTCTCTGTCGGCGGGATCACCAAGGGGAGCGGGATGATCGCCCCGAACATGGGGACGATGCTCGCGTTCCTCTACACCGATGCGGAGGTCGAGGCCCCGGTCCTCCACGATATCCTCCGGCAGGCGACCCGGCGGTCGTTCAACCGGGTCGTGGTCGACGGGGATACGAGCACGAACGACGTGGCCCTCTGCACTGCGACCGGCGCCGCGGGCCGGGTGGACCGCGAAGAACTTGCGAGAGCCGTCGAGGCCGTCTGCCGCAACCTTGCGGTCCAGATCGCCCGCGACGGCGAGGGAGCGACGAAGCTTCTCGCGGTCACAGTCCGGGGCGCCGTCGACGAGGATGAGGCCGCCGCCGTGGCGCGGACGATCGTCGCCTCCCCGCTTGTCAAGACCGCCATCTACGGCGAGGACCCGAACTGGGGCCGGGTGGTTGCGGCCGCAGGCCGGTCGGGCGCCGAGTTCGACCCCTACGCGGTCTCACTCTCTGTGGGCGAGGGGGCCGGGCGGACGCCACTCGTCATCCGCGGCGAGATCGTCGCCGACCTCGGAGCGGCGAAGGCCGCGATGCGCGGTGGTACCGTCGCATTCGACCTTGACCTCGCTACGGGTGATGGGAAGGCGACGGCGTGGGGATGCGACCTCACCGAGAAATACGTCGAGATCAACGGGAAGTATACGACATGAAACGAGAAGATGTGCTGATGGAGGCACTCCCCTATATCCAGAAGTTTCACGGCAAGACGATCGTGATCAAACTCGGCGGCCATGCGATGGTCGACCAGGGCATCCTCGAGACGGTGATACGAGATGCCGTCCTCCTCCGCTACGTGGGGATGAAGGTCGTCCTGGTGCACGGCGGGGGCCCCGAGATCACCGCAAAGATGCAGGCGATGGGCAAAGAGCCGAAGTTCGTCGGTGGACTGCGAATTACGGATCTCGAGACCCTGGAGATCGCCCAGATGGTCCTTGTCGGGAAGATCAACGATGGGATCGTCTCCCTCATAGCGAACTGCGGCACCCGGGCAGTCGGGATCTCCGGCAACGACGGCAACCTCCTCATAGCCCGGAAGATGGATCCCCAGCGGGTGAAGGTGGGGGATGTCGTCCAGGAGGTGGATCTCGGCCGGGTCGGCGAGATCGAGGAAGTCGACCCCGAGGTGCTCCACTGCCTCCTCGCCCAGGGCTACATCCCGGTGGTGGCGCCGATGGCTCTCGACCGGCAGGGCGGCAGCCTGAACATCAACGCCGATACCGCGGCAGCCGAGATCGCTATCGCTCTCGGGGCGTTTAAGTTGATCAACCTGACAGACGTCGACGGGGTGATGAACGCCGACCGGACCCAGGTCTACCATCGCCTCGCGCTCTCCGAGGCTGAGGGGATGATCGGCGACGGGACGATAGCCGGCGGTATGATCCCGAAACTTGAAGGGTGTATGAAGGCGGTCAGGAGCGGTGTCGTGAGCGCCCATGTCGTGAACGGTAACCGGGAGCACAACCTGCTCCTCGAGCTCTTCACCGACGAGGGCGTCGGCACGATGCTCTCTTTATAACCCTTTTTCAGGGTAGGTTGCCGTCCCCACTGCACTCCCGCTGCCGCTCTTCGTTCATATCGATCAGGATTTCAAAGATGTTCCGGACGGCGACCGGGTCGATACGGCTCTCGACGGCGTGGGTGAAGACCCGGTCGAGGACCGCCTTCCGCTGCGGTCCATCACGGATGGGGAGGCCGTCCTCCTGCTTGAGGCGGGCGATCCTCGCCGCAAGTCTCTGCCGTTCTGCAATCAGATCGATGATCCTCTCGTCGATCTCGCGGATCTCGTTCCTGACGGCATCAAGGGACATACTCCATAGTTGCCCCGGTCGGGGAATAAACCTGATGGGTTGGCCCATGTCCCCCAGAGAAGCGAAGGATATTATCATGCCGGGACAAACCTGGTACCGGATGCTGGAACGAATACCGCCACGCGAGCGCCGGGATCTCCTGATCGCGTGGCTTGCCATCTCGATCGCCTTCACCCTGATCTACATCAGGGGCGGAGTGGACGTCGCCGGGCTCCTCTTCTTCTTCGTGATGTCCCTTCTCACGGTGGGGGTCGCCTTCGTCCTCCACGAGCTGGCGCACAAGTTTGCCGCCATGCGCTACGGCTACTGGGCCGAATTCCAGAAGGATAACCAGATGCTCCTCGTCGCTGTGGTGCTGGCGGCGCTCGTCGGGGTCGTCTTTGCGGCACCGGGGGCGACCTACATCTACGGAAACGCCACACGGACCGAAAACGGGCGGATATCAGCGGCAGGGCCGATAACGAACCTCCTCCTCTGCATACCGTTCGCAGCCCTCATGATCTTCGGCGGCGGGCTCATCGGCCTCGTGGGCCTCGTCGGGCTCCGGGTCAACGCTATGATCGCGACCTTCAATATGCTCCCGATCAGCGTTCTCGACGGGCGCAAAGTCCTTGCCTGGAACCCGGCCATCTTCGCGGCGCTCATGGCCGCCTCCGCCGGGATCCTCATCTGGTCGCTCCTGTGAGGGGGAACCCCTCTCTTTTCAGGGCGCTCGCTTCAGCGTGAACCGGAAGGCCGCGCCGCATTCCGGGTGGCCCGGCACCCGGTCGTCGACCCGGATCCGGCCTCCGTAGCGTTCAACGAGCATCCGGGTGATGGAGAGCCCGAGACCCTGGCCGCTCTTCCGGTTCCTGCTCTGCCCGAACCGCATGAATACGGCCTCCTTCATTGTGTCGGGAACCCCCGGTCCGGTGTCCTCGACCGAGATCCGGACTTCGTCGGCGCTCTCCTCCACCCCGATAGTGACCTCGACTTCCGGCCCGCCGAACTTGACGGCGTTCCCGATGAGGTTCGTGAAGATCTCGGGGAGGAGAGGGTCGGCCATGACCGCGAGCGCCGTGCCGTCGTAGTGGATCCGGATCTCTGGAAACGCACTGATCTCATCCCGGATCATCCGGTCGAGGTCGACCGGCGCGAGCGTGGCCGTCTCGTGATGGATCCGGCGGATCGTCGAGACATTCCTTAAGATCTCGATGCTTTTCCTGATGCTGCTCCGGACCTTCTGCGCGTAACCTTTCGCCTCACCCTCGAGCATATCGATGAGGATGTCGGTGTAGAGGCTTGATATGTTCTCCGCGTTCCTTATATCGTGACTGAGGATATCGAGGTAGAGGTTTGCCTCCCGCTCGGCCATCTCAAACTGCCGGATCAGCATGGTGCGCTCGACGGAGGCGCCGACCGCCCTTCCGATGGCCACGAGCAGGGAGCGGTCGTCGCCGGTGAACCGGTTGCCGTCCCCGAGGACCACGTTCAGGGCCCCGATGATCCTCTCGTGCGCCACAATCGGGATGCTGGCATACGGGTGCTGCGTTCCGCTCCCCTCTCCCGGGTAGCGGGGGCGCGGGTGGTCGTCGAAGAAGAGGGGCTCTCCTGCCACCAGCACCTCCGCGTACGGCAGGGCCGTGATATCCGGGATGCACGGCGGCAGGAGGAGATCCTCCGGAAGGTTCTGGACGCAGACAAGTCGTGCGCTCTGCCGCCCCGGCTCGATCAGGTAGATGCCGCCGCCACGGAGGTCGAGGAGGGCGAGGGTCGCCCCGAGCATGCCCCCGAGCGCATCACCGATATCCCTTGCAGATGTCGATACGCCGATGATCTGGTTCAAGATCGAGAGTTCCCGGTTATGTGCCTGGATCTCCGTCTCGGCCCGCTTCAGACCGGTGATGTCGGTGAGCGATGCCGCAAGACAGATGGGTGCTCCGGTGTCGTTCGTCACCAGGTTTCCGGAGAAGATGACGTAGAATGTCGCCCCGTCACGGCGTCTGCCGACCCGCTCGCCGGTGTACCTGCCCGTCTCGCGGAGCGCCCGGAGAGCCGCCTCGGCCTCCTCCTCGTCCTGCCAGAACTCCGTGACTGACCTCCCGATAACCTCGGAGACCGAGGTGTAACCCCACATCGAGAGGAAGGCCTGGTTGACGTGGGTCAGGCGGCCTTCAAGATCCGCGATGGTGAACCCGCTCGACGACGATGCCATCGCCATATCGCGGATCCTGAGTTCCTGCTCGGCCTGCTTCCGCCTGGTGATATCGATTCCCGAGGCCATCATGCAGAGCGGCCTCCCTGACTCGTCGGTGACGACGGAGAGAGCAAGTTGCATGGGGAAGGTCGTTCCGTCACGCCGTCGAGCCTCCATCTCCCCGAGCCAGGATCCGTTCCGGAGGGTCCCTTCCCGGATCCGCTCCACTCCCTCATGGTCGGCCCAGATCGTCGAGAACGGCTCCCCGATAACCTCTTCCTCCCGCTCCCACCCGTGCACGGCGAGAGAGGCACGGTTGACGTAGATGATCCTCCCTTCGAGGTCGATGAGGGCGACGGCATCGAGCGATGACGCTATCGCCATATCCTTGATCCGGAGTTCGAGCTCGGCCCGCCTCTGTGCGGTAACATCGCGGAGGGAGCAGAGCGTTCCGGACGAGGACCCGCTGCCGCTGCGGGTAGCCGAGGCCCGGTGCGGTAACATCGCGGAGGGAGCAGAGCGTTCCGGTGCTCTTCCCGTCCTCGCCGGTCAGGGTGCTGAGGGTCTCGTCGACGAATATGGTCTCCCCGTTCCTCTTCCGGTGGAGGACAACGCCGTGCCAGGTCCCGGAGGCCCGGAGGGCGTTTTTTACCGCTTCATTATCGTCCGGGTGGAGCCATTCGCAGGTGAAGAATTCCGATCCCGGCCGGCCGATGGCCTCGCTTAAAGGAACACCGTAGAGCCGCTCCGCGGCCTGGTTCATGTAGGTGACCCTCCCCCCGGTACCGAACGCGGTCACAGCATCCTCCACCTGCGAGAGCACCAGGGCCTGGAACCGGAGCTGCTCTTCCGCCTGCTTCCGGCCGGTGACGTCGCGGCTGATCCCGAGCAGGCTCCGGACGATGCCGTCGCTCCCCACCATCGGGATGAGGCGCGTCTCAAGCCAGGTGCCGCCGCCGTCCCCGGGGAGCAGGGTCTCCTCGGTGAGGATCCCCCCGGCTCTCTCCGCCACGATCCGGATCTTCGCAAGCCATCGCTCCGCGACAGCAGGCGGGAACAGGTCCCTGAGGTTCTTCCCCCGGAGGCTCTCTGGCTCCACCCCGAGCAGGCGGCCGCCAGCACCGTTCACGTAGAGAGCGTCTCCTTTTGTGCTGACGAGGAAGATGATGTCCGGTGCCGACTCCGCAAGCGTCCGGTAGCGCTCCTCGCTCTCCCGGAGCGCCTCCTCCATGCGTCTCTTCTCGGTGATATCGATGACGGTGGCCATGATGCAGACCGGACTCCCGGATCCGTCACTGACGACGTTCACGGTCACATGGGCGGTAAAATGCGCCCCGTCGGCCCTCCGGCCGACCAATTCTCCGGTGCATCTGCCTCGTTCGGCGAGTGTCCGGAGCACCTCCGCGACCCTCTCGGGTTCGACCCAGAACTCTGAGATGTTCCGTCCAAGAACCTGACCGGGGTCGGTGAGCCCACCCATCGCGAGCAGCGCCTGGTTGGCGTAGGTCAGGCGTCCCTCAAGGTCGGCGATAGCGATGGCGGAGAGCGACGACTCCATTGCCATCTCCCGGACCAGAAGTTCTTTCTCTGCCTGCTTCCGCTCCGTGATATCGGAGTGCGTCCCCACGATCCGGAGCGGCATACCGCTACCGTCGTGCTTGACCACCCGGAGCCGATCAAGCACGTAGAACCACTCCCCGGATGCGGATCGTGCTCGGAACTCCATCTTGCAGTGGTCGCGCTCTCCGGTGATCATGTCGGCGAGCGCCGCCTCCACGCGGCCGCGGTCCTCCGGGTGGACGAGCGCGAGAATCCTGGGGATCGTGAGCGCGAACGCCCCCGGCTCGTAGCCGAGCATCGTGAAATTCCGGGGGCTGTAGAAGATCCTGCCGGTGCTGACGTCCCAGTCGACCAGCCCGTCGTTTGCCGCCAGGAGTGCGAGGTTCAGCCGCTCTTCGCTCTCCTGCAACGCCTGCTCCGCACGCCTCCGCTCGGTCACGTCGAGGAGCGACATCACCGAGCGGGCGGTCCCCGGGATCAGGCCGATGGTAACCTCGACAGCGTGAAGGTTGCTGGAGCGGTCGATAAACGTGAAGGAGTAGTTCTTCGGTGCGGCGCTGGGAGCCCTCCGCCGGAGAGTGTGGTACCCCATGATCCGCCGGCGCTCGTCTTCGGAGGCGATGAACTCGGGCAGCCGTTTTATTCCGACGATCTCCCGGAGCGTGTACCCGGAGAGCCGCTCAAACTCCGTGTTCGCCACTGAGATGGTGCCGTCGCCTTCGATGAGGATCGTCGCCGTCCCGGTGTACTCGACGATCGCCTCGTAGTCGCCCGGCATCTCCCGGAAGAGGAGCAGCCAGCCCACACCGGACGGCACCCTCCGGCCCGAGCAGCGGTATCGCCGCTCCCTTCCGTCCGGGGCGCGGAGCCGGCACTCGAACTCCGGGATCCCGTCCCCGGCCGCCGCCCGGATCCTTCCGGCGGCCTCACCCGGGACCTCTATGGGTTCGCCTCCGGCGAGCCGGCGGAAAGCCGTGTTTGCCCGGATAACGGTGAAATCTTCACTGACGAGGAGGATCCCTAGATCGACGTCGTCAAATATCTGGTACTCCGGTGGCATGCCGTAGAGATCTTCTGGTGGTTCGAAAGGGGTCACATACGATCCTTTTGTCCCCCACAAAAGCGCCTGTGAGGTAGTTAAATGATGGATTTTATTAATGGCTATTAATCTGTTCCGGTTTCACATCCGGGGAAACGTTTTCGATCCCGTTCCCCGTGTCGCTTCGCGATACCAGACCCCCATCGGGGTTATGGAGAAAATTGAACTCTGTCGCCTTAAATGGGAAAAATCAGGCCCCGGATTCCCCCGCTGCCTGCATCTTCCGGAGGAGGGCGACCACGCTCTGTCCTTTCTCCCGCGCCTCGGCGAGCGCAGTGGGGTGGCCCGCAATCCCACCGTAACGGTCCAGATCGTTTGCTATGATGTTGTCCCAGTACTCAAACCCGGTGGTGTTGAAGAACGCCGTGAGCGCCGGAAACGCCGCGTCAAAGACGTTCTCCCACCCGAGCCCCGCGGTCGATACGAAGATCCCTTTATGACGCCGGGTGTGCCCGGCGGCGAAGTAGAGGTTCTTCAGGATGAACTTGCGTGCCCAGAGGTACTGGGCCCGGTCGATCAGCCCCTTCGCCTCCGCCGTGATCCCCATCGAGTAGATGGGGGATGCGATGACCATGACGTCAGCGGCGGCGATCTTCTCGAAGACCGGCGTGAGGTCGTCCTGGATGACACAGACCCCGATCCGGTGGCAGGCGTTGCACCCCCGGCACGAGGCGTAATCGAGCGGCCGGAGGACGATCTTCTCGACCGCGGCCCCCGCCTCCCGGGCGCCCTCGAGCACGGCGTCGAGCAGGGTCTCGGTGTTCCCGTGCCGCCGGGGGCTGCCGGAGATCCCGAGGACCCGTATGGGTTCGGTCATGTCACCCCGACCTCCCGGAGGTGCGCGATGACTTCCTTCCCGAGGGCTTGCGCGTCGCTCCTGGCGGTGGGGTGGCCCTCGATCGCCCCCTTCTCGTCGACGCCGTTCACCATCAGGTATCGGATATCCTTATTCCGGACGTCGACGACGTTGAAGAAGCACTTCACCGACGGGATTGCCGCATCAAAGACATTTTTCCAGTTCTGACCGGCGGTCGCGAGGAAGATCCCGGTCCGTTTTCCCTTCCGTTCCGGCGGGACGACCGGGAGGTGGAGGACGTACTTCCGGGAGCGGAAGACCTGTGTCCGGTCTATCAGCACCTTCGCCTGCGCCGCAAGCCCCATGCAGTAGATGGGGGACGCGAGAACGATGCAGTCGGCCGCGATGATCCGGTCGTTGACGTAGTCCATGTAGTCCCGCTGGACGCACCGGTTGAGCCTCTCGCAGGCGTTGCACCCGCGGCAGGGCCGGATATCGACTTCCGGGACGACGATCTTCTCGACCGTGGTCCCCCCCTCTCCCTCCATCGCCGCGAGCACCCAGTCGAGGAGGGTCTCAGAGTTGCCGTGGCGGCGGGGCGAGGTCGCAAACGCGAGGACGTCAATGGTCATATGAAGAGTACTGTCCGGCCGGAGGCAAAAAAGTGTCGGGTTTAGATCTTCTTGAAGCAGAGATACCAGTCTTTGCACTCGTACCCTTCCTTCATCCTCTTCTCTATCTCTTCGGGTGTCTTTGGGGCCGGGACGATAACCTTCTCTCCGGGCTCCCAGTTCGCCGGCGTCGCGACGCCGTGCTTATCCGAGGTCTGGAGGGCCTTCGTGAGCCTGAGTATCTCGGGCATGGAGCGGCCGTTGGACATCGGGTAGTAGAGCATGGCACGCATGATGCCCTTGTCATCAATGAAGAAGACCGTCCTGATGGTGGATGTGTTGCTCTGCCCGGGGTGGATCATCCCATAGCGTCGTGCAACCTTCATGTCGAGGTCGGCGATGACCGGGAACGGGATGTCGACGCCCATCTTCTCTTTGATGTTCCTGACCCAGGCGAGGTGCGAGTGGACGCTGTCGATCGAGAGGCCCACGAGCTGTACATTCAGTTTCGCGAGTTCGTCGGCGATCCCGGCAAACGCCATGAACTCCGTGGTGCAGACCGGCGTGAAGTCGGCCGGGTGGGAGAAGAGGATGACCCATTTTCCCTTGAGGTCGGAGAGTTTCAGGCGTCCGTGGGTGGTCAGCGCGTCGAACTCGGGCGCCGCTTCGCCGATAACCGGCATCTGGGGTAACTCTTGTGGTTCCATGATTCATCTCCGGGGCCGGTTGCCCAGGTACTCCTCGAGGGCGGTCTTGCCGTGAACGTAGGCCGGCATCCCCGCGAGCAGGAACGCGACCCTGAGTCCTTCCTCGATCTCTTCCTTCGATACGCCGAGGTTCCCGGCACCCGCCATCTGCGCCCGGACGGCGTGCCCGTCCCGGAGCGCGGCGGCGATAGCGATAGCGATGATCTTCTTTGTCTGCTTCGAGAGGGCGCCGTCGGCCCAGATCATCTGGTCAAGCCCCATAACCTGACTGTAGAGGTCGGGATCCGTCTCCTTCAATTCCTTGAAGATCTCGGGCACTTTCCCGATCTTCTCCTCCAGATTTTTCTGTTCCTCTGCCACGTCTATTCCCCCTCAAGCACCATCGGTTCGCCGCAACAGACCAACTCCCCGCCGCCGACTTCCAGGACCTCGACCACGTTCCCGCAGATCTCGCAGTGGTATACCTGCCCTTTTGCTGATACGTTCACCATTTCTCTCACCTCATATTACTCGGTCTTGGCCTTCCTCTCAGGGGGATGCAGAGCATCCTCCGGTGTTTTAATGTCTGGCCTGATGTGGGTCATCGGGAGGCAGTTGTACATCTCGCAGGCGCAGGTCGGGCACCTGACGAGATCCTCGTCGGTGCTGCCGATCCTGACCTCCCGTCCACAATCGATGCAGATGAACCGGCCGGGACCCGGCCTCTCTCCTGCTTTTGCTGTTGTTCTGGTTCCTGGTTCGGCCACAGGCATTCACCGGAGCGATCATATCGTTTCAAGGTATTTAGCAGTATCCTCCCGGCAAGGCCGGCTCGGGCTCCGGCACCCGGGAGCCCCGCACCCTATTAATAGGGCCGTGTGCAACCCTGCAACATGCCAAAGAAGGTTATCGCTCTGCTCGGGAGCCCGCTCATCGACGGGAACACCGCCCGCCTCCTCAATGAGGCTATCCGGGGCGTGGAGGAGGCCGGATGCGAGGTCGAGAAGATCGCGGTCACGCACCTGGACGTTGCGCCCTGCATGGAGATCTTTTACTGCAGGGAGAACGAGACCTGCCGGATCCGGGACGATATGATTGAGATATACAACAAATTCCGGGAGATGGACGGCCTGATCGTCGCCACTCCGGTGATGACGATGGGGATCCCCGGGAGACTCAAGTCGTTCATAGACCGGTTCCAGGTCTTTTACATGGCCAAGTACCACCGGGGAAAGTCCTTTGTCACCCCCGAGCGGCGAAGAGGACGGAAGATGCTCTTTCTATCGATCGCGGGGATGAACCTACCGACTGTTTTCGAGGGCGCGAAGATGACCGCGAGAGCGTTTGGAGAGATCATCGACTGCCCTTACTGGGACGAGGTGCTCCAGAACGATATGGACACAATCCAGGATATCAGGACACGGCCGGAGGTGATGGAGGCGGCATATCGGAAGGGCTACGAACTCGGGCGGCTTCTCTCTGGCGGTGGGGCCTCAGGGTGAGTCGTCGGGCTCGATATGAACGACGACCTCGGCGAGCCCCGGCACCATCTCTTTGAGCCGCCGCTCCACCTCGTCGGAGATCGCGTGGGCCCCGGCGACGGGGAGAGCCGGGTCGACGGTGATGTGAATGTCGGCAAAGATCTCCCCTGGTTTTCCCCGGCACCGGAAGTCATGGTACCCGGCTACCCCGGGTGTATCCGTCACCACCGCCCGGATGAGCGCCGGGTCGCAGGGGAGGTTCATCGCGTCGGTGAGGACCTCTGCGGCATCGTAGAGGATCCCGACTCCCATCCTCGCGATGAGGAGGCCGATGGCGAAGGCGATGATCGGGTCGGCCTGTGGGAACCCGAGTCTGACCGCGAGGAATCCTCCGATGACGGCGGTGGAGACGAAGACGTCACTTCTGGTGTGCAGGGAGTCGGCGATGAGGATCTGGCTCCGGTACTCCTCGCCCCGTCTCCGCTCGTAGGTGGAGACGGCGATGTTGATGATGAGTGTCCCGACCATAACCGCCACGGTGACGGGGGTGATCGCAGGGGTGACAGGATTGACAAGCCGCCGGTAGCCTTCGAAGAGGATACCGGCGGAGGTCAGGAGGAGCATCGCCCCGATGACAAGAGTCCCGAGCGTCTCGATCTTGCCGTGGCCGTAGGGGTGCTCCGGGTCGGGGGGTTTTCCTGCGAGGTACAGGGCGATGATCCCGACGATGTTCGAGAAGGAGTCGAACCCCGAGTGGAGGGCGTCCGCTACCATGCTCACCGACCCGGCGAGGAGACCGAAGGCCGCTTTTGCAAGTGCAACGGCGAGGTTTAAGATGAGGACGATGATGAAGACCCGCTGCACCCGGTCACCCTGCATACAATCCCGGTAATGGTGCCTCCAGTGGCATAGGGTTTCCGGAGCACAGGGTGACCTACCCCCCGCTTATGCAGGGGGCTTCCTGCTCATGCCGCCGCCGAGCCCCACAGAGATAAAAGGTTTAATAAGAGGCATCCCAAATTGATTTCATATGCCGACTGATGAGAACGCTCAGAACGCGTACGCCGGGGAGTCCCAGGCGAACCGAAAATACTCAGTCTTTGCCGAGAAAGCAGCCGCCGAGGGTTACCCGGCGGTCGGGAAACTCTTCCGGGCGGCAAGCGAGGCAGAAGCTGTCCATGCAAAACGCCTCCTCTTCATCCTGAACGCTGTCGGGAGCACTGAAGAGAACCTGAAAGGTGCGATCGAGGGGGAGAACTACGAGTTCACGAAGATGTACCCCGCGTTCGTTGCCGAGGCGAAGGAAGAGCGGAAGAACGAGGCCTCGATCGTCTTCACCCACGCTATGCGGGCGGAAGAGGTGCATGCGGGCCTCTACCTCCAGGCGCTTGAGGCTGTCCGGGAAGGAAAGGATCTCGACGTGGAGAAGGTCTACCTCTGCCCGGTCTGCGGCAACATTGAGCTCGGAGCGGCACCGGAGAAGTGCCCTATCTGCGGGGTTCCGGAGCGCATGTTCCGCGAGGTCCCGTAATCTCTTTTTTGGGTCCGGCGCCGCCGCGTCGGGGTTCCGCGAACCACCCCCCCGCCCGCGGGGTCTGCCCCAAACCCCACCTCACAAGTTAAATAGGGGTCCTGAGATACCCCCTCTTATGGCTGGTGTGAAGGTCTACACGACGGAGAACTGCCCCTACTGCCGGATGGTCCAGGCGTTCCTCAAGAAGTACGGCGTCGAATACGAGACCGTCGACGTCGGGAAGGATCGCGAGGCGGCCCGGGAGATGATCAGGGTCTCGGGGCAGCGGGGGGTGCCGGTCACGGTCTCTGGCGATGAGATGATCGTCGGGTTCGATGCGAAGAGGCTCCGGGAACTCTTCGGGCCGCCGGTGACGGATGAGGTCCACGATGTGGTCATTGTGGGTGCCGGGCCGGCCGGGCTGACGGCTGCGGTCTACTGTGCGAGAAAGTTCATGAAGACCATCGTCATAGGGGAGAATGTCGGCGGCCAGGCGGCCTGGAGCTGGGCGATCGAGAATTACATGGGGTTCCCGACAATCACTGGCGAGGAGCTTATCCGGAAGTTCGAGGAACAGGCCCGTGGATCCGATATCGTCCTTGAGCTCGACAGTGTCCAGAGCATCCGGAAAGAGGGTGACATCTTCCTGGTCCGGACCGTCTCGGAGAACACCCACCGTTGCCGGACGGTCATCCTTGCTCCCGGGAAAGAGCCCCGGACCCTTGGGCTCCCGGGCGAGAACCGGCTGATGGGAAGAGGTGTCTCCATCTGCTCGACCTGCGACGCCCCACTCTTCCGCGACAGGCCGGTCGCTGTCATTGGCGGTGGGAACGCGGCGCTCCAGACCGCCATCGAGATGACGAGGATCGCGAGTTCCGTGGCCCTGATCGTCCGGAGCACCCTCCGGTGCGATGAGGTCTACGTAGCCCGGGCAGAGGAGTTGGGCGTGCGGATCTTCCTCCACCACGAGGTGACGGAACTCCATGGTGATACGGCCCTGACCGGGATAACGATCCGCGATCAGGATACCGGGAAGGAGGCGGTCCTCGACGTGGAGGGGCTCTTCCTTGCGATCGGGCTCGCGCCGAACACAGGGTTCCTCGGGGACCTGGTGGCGTTGAACGAGCAGGGCGAGATCCTCGTCGACGAGAACGGCCACACGGACATCGCGGGGATCTTTGCGGCCGGGGATGCGACCTGCGTCAAGGCCAAGCAGATCATCGTCGCCGCCGGCGAGGGGGCGAAGGCGGCGCTCGAGGCGCACGAGTTCCTCCTCGGGAAGGGTCTCTCCTGCGTCCCTGAACCGCCGGCATGAGAGGATACGCCGACAGGGTGTAGAGGACGTATGGTGCTCGAGGAGATGCTTATTGTCCGCGGCCCCGCTCTCGTTCGCGTTCATGGTCCTCCGGACGGGGGAGATCCTGCTCTCCCGCGACGAGCGGGCGCGCTGCGAGTTTGCCTGCAGGACTCTCACCGAGTATTATGACTTCTCCTACTACCGGGAGCGCTACAGGAGGGAAGCCCTTGGTCTCCTATGGTCAACTACCCCGCACCTGTTGGGCGGGGCTTGCGAACGGCTAAGCGAGGCGAAACAGTTGACTGGGAGGCATTGATGATGTGTTCCATTAACCGGAGCTCCCGCTCCCCGCTGTAGAACTCCATGATTATGGGTGATCATTGCCCGCCCTCCGGAGAGACACCCTTATCTCCCGGGAGAGACGATTCCCTGCCATGGATTGGGCGGGGGCACCCGGGATTCTTCTCCCCCGGGAGGCGGGTCGGTGATCGAGGAGCGGCTCCGGGCAAGGACGAACGGGGCGCTCATGCGGGTGGCAGACCTCATCGCCCGGACCGGGGTGACCCCGAACACCCTCACCCTGCTCGGGTTTGCCGGGATGGCGGCCGCCGGGGTTCTCTGCGCCGCCGGTTCGTTCTTCTCCGCCGGGTTCGTTGTCGCGGTATCGTGTGTCTTTGACGCGCTCGATGGGGCGCTTGCCCGGGCAAGCGGTGCCGCTTCGGTCTTCGGTGCGTTCCTCGACTCGTTCCTGGACCGCTACGCGGAGGCAGCGATCTACGCCGGGCTGCTTGTCCACTACGCGTGGGCTGCAGCTCCCTGGGGCGTTGTTGCGGCGTTTGCGGCCGCGATCGGGTCGCTGATGGTCAGTTACGCCCGGGCCCGGGCCGAGGGGCTCGGAATAGCGTGCCGTGCCGGCATCTTCGCCCGGCCGGAGCGGATCGCGGTCATGATCGCCGGACTGCTCACCGGGCTCGTCCTCCCGGCGCTTGTAATCCTTGCGGCCGCCACGAACGCCACCGCCGTCCGGCGGCTTCTCCACGTCCGGCGATGTGCGGGGTCCCGGCCCCCCCGGCCTCCGGGGTGATCGCTCCCGGGGGAGTCATCCCTGCCCCGGCCGCACCTCGATCGTCCGGTTGAAGGGGACCTCAAACGTCGCGATGCCGTAGTCGAGAGTCCCGGAGCCGTTCACCCGGAGCACGATCGCCCCGTCCTGCAGGCCGCGCAGGAACGCCTGCACGAGCGGCGGATTATCGACGGTCACCGGGATGGAGACGGCGGTCTCGCCGTCGGGCCGGATCTCAATCCCTTCCTGCTCCCCGTGTGCGAGGTAGACCGCCTGCCCGCTCTCGAGAAAGTGGACGTCGAACCAGACCCGGGTCAGGGTGGCGCCGACGGGGTTGGGGTTATCGATGATGAGCCGGAGCGAGAGGTCGGTGCTCCCCCACGTAACATTCTCGATCCCGATCCCGTCGACGGTGACGGTCGGATCCTTGAGCGGAGGAACCGCACAGCCAGCACTGCAGAGCAGAGCAGCCGTGAGGAGGATGACGGCGGGACGCCACATGCAGGTCCGGTATATCTTGCTGGAATATAGGTCTAACCCCTCCTCTCACAGCCCCGGCACCGGGTGTGTTCTCAAGGACGGCAGATGCGGGGGCAATGAGGAGCGCGAGCAGGACTCCTCCTGTGAGAAGTATCCAGGTGGTATCCATTCGTATCACTTGTTTCAGGGACTCCGGTCCATTATGGGCCCCGCCTCTATCTCTGCGGGGTTGAAGGCGGCATGAGCGGGCAGACTCCCTCCGCAAGGGGGAGGTGAAAGCGGCGCCCCTTCTTCACTTTCACACCGCCCGGGTATTCTTTATGCCGGAGGGGAGTTACCATGACCCTATCGTATGTTGCGGCGGTACCAGTACCGGCTGTATCCGACCGAGGATCAGAAGACTCTGATCGCCAAGCACCTTGGGTGCTGCCGGTTCGTATACAACTGGGCCCTCAACCTCAAGAACACGGCGTACCACGACGGGGGCATCAGCCTGTCCAGATACGACCTCACGAACCAGCTTCCGGCGCTCAAAGCGGAGTTGCCGTGGCTGAAAGAGGTCAACGCCCAATCGCTGCAGCAATCGATTATCCATCTCTCCCGTGCGTTCACGAACTTCTTCGAGGGCCGGCGATGCGGTGGCAAACCCGAAGTATCTCCGGAACGCCCAGACGCGGTTAACCGTGCTCCAGCGCCGGCTCGACCGCAAGCAGAAGGGTTCCCGGAACCGGAACAAGGCCCGGCTCAAGGTTGCCCGGCGTCACCAAAAAATTGCCGATCAACGAAAGGACTTCCAGCACCAGCTCTCTTCTCGACTGGTCCGCGAAAACCAAGCCCTGGCTGTGGAGTCCCTGAACGTGGACGGCATGGTGAAGAACCGGTCTCTGGCCCGGGCGATCAGCGACGCCGGCTGGGGGACGTTCCTTTCGATGCTGACATACAAATGTCAGGAGGCCGGGAAAACCCTGCTGAAGATCGGGGTCTTCGAGCCCTCATCAAAGACCTGTTCGGTCTGCGGGTACCGGAAGGCCGATCTGACGCTGAAGGATCGGGAGTGGACGTGCCCGGACTGCGGCACCTGTCACGACCGGGACCTGAACGCCGCGATCAATATCAAACAATTCGCACTTGCAGGCGCCGGATGAGCGCCGTCGAGCCTGTGGACTCGCTCCCGGCGGGGAGGGGGTTGAAGCAGGAAGACCCCTGCGCAAGCGGGGGGTAGTT
>DANY01000033.1 GCA_002501655.1 Methanoculleus sp. UBA303 | reverse complement strand
CGATGAAATTGCAGCCCTGTGCCTCGCAAGGGGCCCCAGCTGCAAGCCCCCTCCGTTAGGGGGGGTAGTTGACAAACCTGGCCTCTCTCCCCCCACCAAACCCCCTATATCGCCGGACCTCCAACACTCCCGTAAGAAACCGGGAGGAGGAGTTCATAGCATGACAACGGGCGCCCGGATCGTCCTGCACGTGGATATGGACAGTTTCTTCGCCTCCGTCGAGGTCCGCCGCGACCCATCCCTTGCCGGGAGGCCGGTGATCGTGGGCGCTGACCCGAAGGGGGGAGCGGGCCGGGGGGTCGTGAGCACCTGCTCCTACGAGGCACGCCGCTATGGGGTGCACTCCGGCATGCCCATCTCCCGGGCGTATGCCTTCTGCCCGCACGGTGTCTACCTCCCGGTGGACCGCTCGCTCTACGCCCGGGTCTCGGCGGAGATCATGGCGATCCTCCGCGGGCACGCCGGCCGCATCGAGCAGGTGAGCATCGACGAGGCCTACCTCGACGTCACCGGTGCCGGCAGTTTCCCGGCGGCGAAGGCGCTTGCCGCCGCGATCAAACAGGAGATCCGTGAAGTGGAAGGGCTCACCTGCTCGGTCGGTGTCGCCCCGGGCAAGGCCGTGGCAAAGATTGCGTCTGACTTCCAGAAACCCGACGGGCTGACGATCGTCTGCCCAGACGAGGTCGCGGCGTTCCTTGCTCCCCTGCCGGTGGCAAAGATACCCGGGGTCGGGAAGAAGACCGGCGAGGACCTGAACCGGATGGGCATCCGGACCATCGGCGACCTGGCTCGCTCTGATGTCCAGGACCTCATCGCCCGGTTCGGCAGGTCCGGCGTCCTGATGCACCGTCTCGCCCGGGGCACCGATGATGGGGAGGTGCAGAGCAGGGAGGGATACAAATCCGTCTCCCGGGAGACGACGTTCGACGAGGATACGGCCGATCCGTCCATCCTCTCCGGGACCATCGCCGACCTTGCGGACGATGTCACCGAGGCGCTCGCGGCCGACGGCCTCCGGTGTCGGACCGTCACGGTCAAGATCAGGCACCGTGGGTTTGAGACGCACACCCGGTCCAGGACGCTACCGCGGTTCACCGCGAACCCGGAAGTGATCCGGCAGGCCACGTGCGGTCTGCTCCTGCCGTTCCTCAACGGCACGGACGTCCGGCTCCTCGGGGTCAGGCTCTCGGCGCTTGAGGGCGGTCATACCCGGCAGGCATCGATCGACGAGTTCCTCTCCACCTGACGCATCGTGTGGGGCGAACCTTCTTTACGCGGAGTGCGCACTACGGTGCCGGTATGCCCGACCTATGGACCGTGCTGCTGGCCGCCGCCCTCCTCCTCCTCTTCGCGGTGCCGATCGTCCAGCAGCAGATGACCCGGGCCCGCCGCCTGCGGGCGATCCGGGACATCGAGGCGGAGCGCCGAACCCGGGTCATCGCCCTCATCCACCGCCAGGAGCGGATTGGATTCCTGGGCATCCCGCTCTTCCGCTACATCGACATCAATGACTCCGAGGAGATCCTCCGGGCTATCCGGCTCACGGAGCCGGAGATGCCGATCGACTTCATCGTCCACACCCCCGGTGGCCTGATCCTTTCGTCCGAGCAGATCGCGATGGCGCTCCGGCGGCATCGGGGAAGGGTGACGGTCTTTGTCCCCCACTATGCCATGTCGGGGGGGACGCTCCTCTGCCTCGCCGCCGACGAGGTGGCGATGGACGAGAACGCTGTGCTAGGCCCGGTCGACCCCCGGATCGGTGAGTACCCGGCGGCATCGATCCTGCGGGTTCCGCGCCTGAAACCGCCGGATAAGATCGATGATACAACCTTCATCCTTGTCGATATCGCGGCGAAGGCCCAGAACCAGATGCGGGAGTTCGTGACCGGCCTGCTCCGGGATCGGATGACTGTTGAGCAGGCGGACCGCCTCGCGCGCCTGCTCACGGAGGGGACGTGGACCCACGACTACCCGATCACCCTCGAGCAGGCCCGGGAACTCGGGCTTCCCGTCACTCCCGGTATGCCCGCCGGCGTCTACCGGCTGATGGACCTCTTCCCGCAGGCGATGCCCCGCCGCCCGTCGGTCGCCTACGTGCCGATCCCCTACCGGGAGGAGGAGAGGGAGTAGACCCGGTGCATCCCAGCACTTATGCCGTATCCCGTCAGAGATCGTCCGGTATGCCCTCGGACCTGCAACTCAGCCTTGATGCGTTCGACTGTACGCAGCCTCCGCTCTGCAACGGTCGTCCGGACCAGAACGGCTTTCTCCGCCTCTGCTGCCGGTGCCCGTTCGCCGTCCGGGAGAATGGTGCCGTCTCCTGCGAAGAGTTCGGTGTTGTCATCCGGGCGCGGGCGAAGTACGGGCTTGGGGGCTGGCGGGAGATCCGGACTGTTGTTCTCGATCGTGACGGCGGAGTATGCGCAGTCTGCGGCTCGGGGATGGCTCTCCACGTCCATCACATCGACCTGGACCCGACAAACGACGACCCGGGAAACCTCATCACGCTCTGCGGCATCTGCCACGCCCGGGTGCATACCGAACTCCGCCGGAAAGGGGGGGCCGGACGGGTGGCACGGGTGATCCCGGCGATGCGGCACTGTGCCGACCCGAATACCTCTCGTGGTCGACGGCCGCCCGGCGGGAAATCCCTGAAGACCACCTTTCCCGCCTTACCATCATCAGGGGCGGGGGAACGGTTATAACATATGCCCGCTACCAGTAGCGTGACCATGGGGGGAATATCCGGAATGAATATAGGAAAGCTCTTTGGAAGGGGTAGTCCCGGAGACCGGGAGAGCCCGGGCACCGACACCGGGGTGAGCAGAGAAGCGGTATCCCTTGCTCAACAGGGGCGATTTCATGAGGCTATCGGCTGTTTTGACCGGGTAATTGAAGAGGATCCGACCAACGTGAAGATGTTGAACAACAAAGGGGTCTTCCTCGATCTCCTTGGGCGGGACCCGGAGGCGCTGGCGTGCTGGGAGAGGGCGCTCTCGATCGACCCGGAGTTTGCTCCGGCCTGGGTCTCCCGGGGGATGCTGCACCGGCGCCGCAACCGGCTCGAGGAGGCGCTCGCCTGCTACGACCGTGCCGTGGAACTCAACCCGGACTCCGCAGTCGCCTGGTACAACCGGAGCGGCATCTTCGTCGCGATGCGCCGGCTTGACGATGCGGTCGCCTGCTACGAGCGGGTGCTCTCGATCGACCCCCATTTCGTGGCGGCCTGGACCGACCTCGGCTACGCTTACTTCCTCCGGCACCAGCACGAAGAGGCAATCACCTGCTACGACCGGGCCATCGCCGACGACCCCGGGAGCGTCCGGGTCTGGAGCCTGAAGGGCGGTGCCCTGTATGCGCTCGGTGAGTATCGGAAGGCTCTCGAATGTTTTGACCAGGTGCTCTCGATCGATCCGCGATATGCAGCCGGATGGAGTATGAAGTGCAGCGTCCTCTACCACCTTGGCATGTATCGCCACGCGCTTGCGTGTGCCGATAAGGCACTTGAGATCAAGCCCGACTGCGAGCTGACCACCCAGGTCCGTAAGATGCTCCTCTCCCTCATTCAGAAGTGGTGATGGGCTCCGCCCCTCTTCTTCCGGGTCCGCACCACCCGGATAACTCCGGAAGGTTGACACCGAGCGCCGTCCAACCGGAGATTGTCATGCCGGGCAGGAACTCTCCCCCCGGGGAGACTCCGACCGCCTATTATCCGGCAACGCCAACAGGTGGATGTAATCCATGCCAGTCGACCAGATCCCTATCGGCACGTTCTCGCGGATCACCCGGCTCTCGCAGAAAGCGCTCCGCCTCTACGACGAGCGGGGACTCCTCGTCCCGGCGGCACGAGACATCTGCACGGGGTATCGCTACTACACCTTCGCCCAGGTTGAGCGGGGCCTCCGTATCCGGCACCTGCTCTGGCTGGGGTTCGACCTCGGAGAGGTCGAAGCCGTCCTCAAAGCGCGGGAATGCGGCGATGCCGGGACGATCCGGGAACTCTTTCGCGCGCGACTTGCCGCGACCGAGCAGGAGGCTGGAAGGCTGCATGCGGTTGCAGAGGTCCTGCGGGTGCAGGATCCTCTGAACGGAGGATTCCATATGTCGATCACCGAACCTGTTATCAAGGATGTCCCTGCCCAGCGGGCACTCACCCGCCGGGAGAAGGGTGTTTACCAGGAAGCGATCCCGAGACTGATCGGGGAACTTTGTGCTTTCGTCCGTCCTGTGGACGGGCGGGAGCCTGCAGCACGGATGGCCGGGCCGGTTATATTCATCTGCCATGACGAGGAGTACCGGGAAACGGACGCCGATATCGAGGTTGCGATCCCCATTGTCGGTCCTGTCAGCCTTGACGGGACCGCCGTCGAGGTCCGGACCCTTCCGGGAGGCCGGTTCCTCTCGGTGCTCCACACGGGCCCCTATCCTGGAGTAGGGAACGCTTATGAACGGCTCTTTGCCTACATGAACGAGCACCACCTTATGCCGGTCGGCCCCTCGCAGGAACTCTACCTCAACGACCCTCACGAGGTGCCGGAGGACGAACTCCTGACCGAGGTCCAGTTCCCGGTGCAGGAGATCCCGCAGTCCCCCTGAAGGGGGCGGTCACCTCTCTTCTGCGGCGACCTCGAATACGTGGTAGCCCCACCCCGGCAGATCCAGGTAGAGCCCCGGGGAGAGGAGGCTCCCCCCGTCCCGGTCGTAGCGCGCCGGTCCCATGAGGTCCCGGAGCAGGACCGCCCTCCCCGCGAGATCGGCCCACGGGAGCGGGACGTAACACTGACCCCGGTCGGGGGCGTAGTTGACGACGACAAGAAAGCGCTCTTCTCCCCTCTCCCAGGCGAAGGCGATGTAGCCGTCGTGGGACGGGTTGGCCTCCCAGGCGGGGTTGCAGTCGAGGAGCCGCCATTTCCCGTCCCGGAACGCCGGAAGGCGCAGGCATGCAAAAAGCCGCCGGTAGAACTCCTCGAGGGCCGGGTCGGTCGGCTCCTCCGGCTCCCGGCAGAGGTGGACGGGGACCAACTTCCGCCGCCCGGCAAACTGCCCCTGGTGGAAGAACCGGAGCCCGGGGCAGAGGTAAGTGAGGACGGCGGCGGCCCGGTGGCGGTCGGGCGGGAAGACTGCTGCCGCCCGGGGTTCGTCGTGGTTCTCGAGGAAGCGGGCGGATCTTCGCTGGTATTCCGGATCGGCCCGGAGGTGGTCCCGCACAGCCCGGCCCTCTCCCTCCCGCAACCTGTCGTAGAGTCTTTTGTCGTAGGTGTAGTCGAACCCCTGCTGCTGGAGCACCCACTCAAGGTTCCAGTAGACCTCCGCCATGAAGAGAAACCCCGGGTGCTCCCCCCGGACCTCCCGGATAACCCGGGGCCAGAAAGGGTCCATTGCCCTCCCCCAGGTCTGCCGGAAGACCTCCGGGAGGACGAGCATCGCCATATCGCACCGGATGCCGTCGCACCACCCTGCTATCCTCTGCACCTCGGCGGTCATTGCCTCCTGGACGGCCACATTGCCGTAATCGAGCTGCAGCGTGTCGGGCCAGCCGCCGAAGGAGGGATCCCGGCCGTGGGCGAGGACAGCCGATCCGCCGGGAAGATCTACCCGGATGAAGTCCTGCGGCCGGCGAGCGAGGTCTTCCTCCGTGCCGTGGATGTAGTAGTCCGGGTGGTCGCGGACCCAGGGGTGGTCGGGAGCGGTGTGGTTCGGGACGAAGTCGAGCATCAGCGAGAGTCCCTGCCGGTGCAGGCGGTCGCGGAACCGGATGAGGGCATCCGGCTCCCCGATGTTGGGATGGAGCACGTAGCCGGTCACGGCAAAGCCGGAACCGCAGATATCTTCCTCCCGGAGGTCGGGGAGCAGGTTCCGGTAACCGCTGAGCCACTCCTCGTTCGAGCCTGAGACCCGGCGCCCGGCCTCCCCGGTCTTCCAGATACTCATGAGGTAGACCCAGTCAAACCCGCACCCGACGAGCCCCGCGAGCCAGGCATCGGGGATGTCGTCGAGCGTGACGCGGCGACCCGTCTCCCGGGCGATGTGCCGGAGCCGGACGCGGGTATTGACCTCGTAGAGAGAGGGGTAGCGGGGGACGTTCATCACGAGTTCCCTCACCAGACGGCGGAATGAAGGTTGTCGTCTCGCCGGAACCCCAAAAACGACCGGGACCCCTGCACCGCATCGATGACCCGGGCGCCCGTTGCCTTCATGAATGCTCCGAGGGGGATCTGCACCGGGGCGTCCAGGCAGCCATAGAGGAAGTCCCGCAGCGCCGTCTCCGCCTGCAGTTCAGGAATGAGGCGGCGCTGGAGGAGGGCGGTGTAGGTCTCGGCGAGCGGCGCGGCGGTGGTGAGATGGCGGTCGATGGCGTGGGCAGCGAGCTCCGCGGTCCGGTGGGCGTAGAAGATACCTTCTCCAAGGATGGGGCTTGCAAATCCCCCCGCATCACCGATAAGGACCGTCCCTTCATGGGCCGGGGAAGGGATGTAGTTACCAAGCGGCACCAAAAAGCCCACCGGTCTCCGGTCCGCGAACGCAGAGAAACCGATGGTCTTCAAGAACTCCTTAAAGTGGTCGCGGAGATCCTTTCGGTTCTTCTGCAGCAGCCCGCCGATCCCCACAATGACCGCCTCTCTGTTCGGGAAGACCCACCCGTAGCCCCGCCTGCAGGCGGCAAGGACAATGTGCGGTGTCGCAAAGTCGTCGTCGAGGCGAATCGACCCGTCCCCGTTCGCGAGTGCCCGCGCCTCCTCACGGGGGATTGTGAGTTCCAGTGCCCACCCGAGGTTTTCGTGCCACTGCTCCGGGCGAACGACACTCTCCGGGAGGGAGCGCCGGACCCGGCTATGAATCCCGTCGGCCCCGATGATGACCCGGGCGGCATACCGTTCCCCGTCTGATGTCGTGACGATGTGGTGGGCGTGGTCGATTGCGGCCACTTCCACGCCTTCATGGATCTGTGCCCCGGCCTCAGCCGCCTTTCGGGCGAGATGGGCGTCGTAGTGCTCCCGCCGGGTGAAGTAGAGCGGTTCCACGAGATCTCCGGCGAGGATTCGGGTGCTCCCGATGTAGAGCGCGTACCCTGTCCCGGTGGAGTCGAGCAGTCCCTCTCGCTGGAGGGCGGGGACCGGCAGGTGGAAGACCCGGTCGAGGAACTGGACGGACTTCTGGCTGAGGCAACCCCCGCAGACCTTGTCCCGGGGATACGCCCGCTTCTCAAGGAGCGCTACCCTGTACCCGGACTCTCCGAGCAGGTAGGCGGCGGTGCTCCCGGCAGGCCCACCCCCGACGACGACGGCATCGTACCTGGTCTGGGTCTCCATCTTCTTCTCTCCCGGGATGACAGGGTCCGGCGTAGACTATATTCCTTTCTCAGGAGAGGAAGAGGTCGCCGGAATAGGGTATGGTTTGCCCCAAAAAGTATGCACGGTCGCGGGTTGTGCCGTATCAGCCCTGCGGCGAGGCCTCTTCCCCGTTCCCGGGTGGCTTGTACCAGACGTTCATATCCTCAAGGGAGCCGCATATGTTGACGCTGTCGGCGAGCGTCCCCGCGTAGGTGTAGCCGGCCCGGGCGAAGGTGATGTTCGCCGGATACGAACAGGCCCGGGCAATGGCAAAGACCGTTTTTACGCCGACCAGGCGCATCTCCGCTTCCATCCGCTGCAGAAGGTAGCGCGCGAACCCACGGCCCCGGTAATCAGGTAACGTCGCGAAACCGGTCATCTCCGCGAAGCGGGCATCTGGATCCACAGCCGCCGAGGCAACCGCGGCGATCCGGCCGCCTGTGCGGATGCAGAAACACCGCAGTCCCCCCTGCATCTCCTGCGCGAGGTAGGCCGGATCGTGGATGGGGACCGGATAGGTCTCGAAGACCTCTCGGTAGATCGCCGCGAGCACCGGTGCATCCGCCGGTGCGACAGGGGCACAGGTGAAACCGGGCTCGAGCACCGGGTTCGCCGTGCCCTGCCGGGCCTTTGCCTGTGCAACCGCAAGGACGTCATCGAGACCGTCTCTATCGCCCGGGGATGCGCCGAGGTAGTTTGCCATGTAGTAGCCGTCCACCTCTCCGTGGAAAAGTCCCCGGAGGTGCGCTTCAGGGGTGTAGCCGCACGATATGAAGTGGTCGCGTGCCGGGGCGGGGACTCTTGCGAATATCCGCGAGTACCCCCTGTCTTTTGCGAGCGCGTGAAGTCGGCCGGTGATCACGGGAAGGTCCGCCTGGTTCAGGCGGAAGAGGTAGACCCGGTCGTTGTACGGGCCGTGGTGGATCAGGCTCTGCCCGAGCGTCGTAATGGTGTCGGCGTAGGCGCCTTTGCCCGGGCGATATTCCGCCCGCCCGTGTAGACGTTCAAAAGGAAGAATATTCTTTGCCGCATGCCGCGCTGAAGCGGTTTTGGCACCGGTACGTGATATGTGATTTTTCTGGTCTTGTAGAGAACCAAACATACTGTTCCCGGGACTAACTATATTGTTCACAATATATAATTGGTCGGTATATTGCGTTTCCCCACATACAATAGAGGATCACCCTCAGGACCCGTTCATCCCCCGCCCGGCAGGTTCCTCTCCTCTCCGCGAACCGCTGCTTCCGGAACGCCCTTCGTGGACCCTCTCCTCTCCTGCCTCACCGCTGCCGGGCTGTTTGACCTCTATTGTCCGGGAGAGTGCGTCCGACTCGTCTCAGCCGCGCCCTGCCGTGCACATCCCTGGCACCGGACCTCGATACCCCGTATCGCGAGCGAGGCGATGGTAACGGGCCACTTCCCCTCCGGCTCCCCGCGCTACGCAAAGAGAGGCTGCCTATCGGGAAAAAGATAAGGATTACTTGACTTTGCCGAACTCCACACCCACGTCGGCGGCGGACCGGTAGGTCCTCTCGCTGAAGAACTCGAGCACGGCGATCACGTCCTCCGGGGCGTTCCGTTCCCGGGCGTGGGTGATCAGGTCCTGTTTGCCCGCCGGGTAGTCCATGCCTTTGAGGTAGACCTGCAGGTCGGCGGCGGAGAGGTGAGCAAACGACGGCCTTCCGGTCGCCACAACAGGACGTTCTGCTTCTGCTCCCCCCTTCTCGGCCCTCGTCATGGACTCAGGCGTCGGAGCGTGCGCCTCTGTCACCGGGCGCGTCTCCACCTCCTCCACTTTTATGGGCTTCTCCCGGACCTCCGCCCGCTCCGTCGTAACGACCTCGCGGGGCGGGGCCTCCGTAACCGGCAGTGTCTTCCCCGCCCCGCCCTCAACCTCCTCGGCTTTTATCGGCATCTCCTCGCGGGTGGCCTTCTCCCGGATCTCCACACGCTCCGTTGTGACGACCTCGCGGGGCGGGGCCTCCGTCCGGGTCACGGCCCGCGCTTCCTCCTGGCTCGGGGGACCCATGGGGCGCCTCGACTCGATCAGGTTCCAGTTCGCCTCCCTGGGCCACTCCCCCTCTGAGAACCCGGGTTCGTTGTCGAGTTTATACTTGCTGATGTTCGCCACAAAGACGTCGTCCCCCGGCCGGTAGACCATGGCTTCGACAGGGATCGCGAAGTGCTTCGCCCCGAGACCGAACATCCCACCGGTCTTGAGCACCGCATACGCTACTCTTCCCGTGGGCAGGCCGACCCGCAGGCTTGAGATCTCACCGAGGTCGTAACCCTCCGGGTTCTTCACCCGTTTTCCTACAATATCTTCAGAAGAGAGGAACTCCTGCCCCTCCGTCCTCCGCATCTGCTGCTCCAGAACTGTTTCAGCCATTACAACCACCATCTCCCTGGTATGCTTCCGAAGGTGATCTTCACCTTCCCACAGAGCGGGCGATGCACGTTGTGACTATTTAAATTGCGCGGGTTCCGGTACCAGGGTATCGATGCGGGGTTCTCCTGCGCGAAAAGAGCGTGCGGGGGAGGCCCCGGCGGATGTTGCCCGGCGGCCGCCCGCAGCGGGGGATACGTCCCCGTCACCTGGCGTTGCCAAATTCCGCGCTCACATCGGCGGCGGACCGGTAGGTCCGGTCGCTGAACTGCTCGAGCGTAGCGATCACGCTCTCCGGGGCGTTCCGTTCCCGCGCATGAGTGATCAGGTCCTGTCTGCCTGCCGGGTAATCCATACCCTTGAGGTAGACCTGCAGGTCGGCAGCGGAGAGGTGCCCGCGGGACGGCGCTCTCCTCCGGGCTTCAGGGCGCTCCTCGTGGGTCTCCTCCACGACGGTCTCCCGGGTTCGAGTCTCCGCCCCGGTTGGGGGCTCCCCGCGGGTCTCTTTGCCGAACTCCACGCTCACGTCGGCGGCGGACCGGTAGGTCCGGTCGCTGAACTCTTCGAGCGTGACGATCACGCTCTCCGGGGCGTTCCGTTCCCGCGCATGGGTGATCAGGTCCTGTTTGCCTGCCGGGTAATCCATACCCTTGAGGTAGACCTGCAGGTCGGCAGCGGAGAGGTGCCCACGGGATGGTCCACGGGTCGTAAGGGGCTGTTCGGCCTCCGACACCGGCCGTACCTCTTCGGTCCTGGTCTCGCGAGCCTCCACCCGCTCGGTCGTGACGACTTCCCGGGCCGGCTCCTCCCTCCGGACGATCTCCTCCACGCTGGCCTCCGGGTGTTGCGTCTCCGTCCGGGCCGGCCGCTCCTCAGCCCGCTGTCCTGTCGGCTGTCCTCCCCAGCCGCCCGCGACCGTCTGGACAGCCGGCGGCACCGGGACAACCCTCTCTCTGACCGGGAGCGTGGACTCCGCTGGTGCCGCTGGTTTCTCCTCCCGTGACGGCGGGAGTTCTCTCTCCGTCACGGGGGGCGAGGGCTCCGTTGCCCCATGCGTTGGGGGGGTCCTGATCAGGCTCCAGTCTCCTTCCCGGGGCATCCTGTCCCTGGAAAACCCGGGGGCGCTATCCAGTGTTCGCTTATCCATATCCACGACAGCGACCTTCTCCCCGGAACGGGCTCGGACCGCCTCCCAGGGAATGGCGAAGTGTTTCTCACCAAACCCGAGGATCCCGCCGTAGGCGAGTATCGCATACGCGATGCGGCCGCTCTCCCGGTCGATAGCAATATCGGTGAGGTCACCGAGGTTCTCCCCTTCCGGGTTCCGTACCTTGATATCCCTGATGTCGTGTGCGCGCATCAGGTCCACTGTCTCTTCCGGTCTCGGCCGGGTCTCCAGCATTGACCCTGCCTGTCTCTCAGCCATCGTATCTGCCTCCTGTATATTCCGCCTGCGAAGGGTACCCCCTTCAGGGCAGGTGGGGTAGAGGATCGAGGATACTTAAGGGTTTCCCGTTCGGACAAACCGGGAGAGATCCAGGATTCCAGCGAAACACGGAGAGAATCTGCCGGCCCGGGCCTTACGCCCGGACCCGGGAGTACCGGAGGATGAGATCGGTCGCCGCCCTGATATCCTGCCCCTGCTTCTTCACCTCGGTGAGATACGCCGCGTAGACCTCGTCAGTCACGAGCCGGAGCTGCGGGCGGGACATATCGGCATGCATCATCAGGTCAAAGCACCGGGCCTCGCTCTCGGTGAGATCAAGCGCCCGGTACTCCCCGGTGTGCGGCACAAACGCCGGGTTCTTATCGCGGGGTGTCCTGACCGCGAGGTCGGCAAGCGGCGTCCCCGGAATGGGCTCGGCGCTGCTCACAAAGACGTCGTCGAGAGAGAGGCCGGTGACCAGGTCTTTTGTGGCCTCGTAGTCCCGCTCCGTCTCCCCCGGGTAACCGACGATGAAACTTCCCGCAACCTGGAGGTTGTGCTCCCGGCAGCGTTCTACCGCCTCCTTGACCTGCCGGACGGCCGCGCCCTTGCCCATCAGCCGGAGAACCCGGTCGCTCCCCGACTCAATCCCGAAGAAGACCCACCCGATGGTATACCGCCGGATAGCGTCCAGGATCTCATCGGTGATACAGTCTACGCGTATGTCCGGGGAGGAGACGTTCCTCGGCCCCATCACCTCTGCCATCCCGCGGAGGAGGGCGATGAAGGCTTCCGGATCCACCTCCCCGCCGCGGGAGCCGTAGAGCGACCCGGTCCCCCCGGAGACCGAGAGCCTTGTGGCCCCGTGTGCCGCGAACGCCTTCACCTCCTCGATGATGCTCGCGAGCGGCCGGCTCCGGACTGTCCTTCCGAAGAACCGGGGCACCTGGCAGAAGGTGCACCCCCCAATGCACCCGCGGTGGGTCTCTATGTAGGCGCTCGCGCCCCGGACGCTCTGGCTCCCGATGTCGTCCGGGACCAGGGGGAGGGGCCGGTCGATCGGCGCCGGCGGGGCGGGAGGCGTCACGTTCGGCCGGCCGCCGTCGAGGTAGGCGATGCCCGGGAGGGCGCCCGAGACACCTTCTTTGACGAGGCGGACCACCGTCTCCTCACCCTCGCCGACGACCACCGCGTCGGGGGCGAGTTCCCCGAGCACCATCTCCGGCGCGGCCGAGACCGGCCCCCCGACGTAGACCGTCCCTTCCTGCTCGCGGTGGGTCCGGACGAGGTCCCGGATCGCGGGGTCGAGGAGGTGCTGGGTCGAGAAGAGGCTCGCGAGCAGGAGCGAGCCGGCCGGAGCGGCGGGCGTCCGGGTGAGGGTCACCCGGTGGCCCGCGTCGCGGAGGACGCCGCCGATCAGCATGGCGCCGTAGGTGTAGATGCCGGGGGAGAAGATCGTGATATCCATGGTTACAGTATCGGCAAAGCAGTATACAAATAATGGTGCTATGCCGGTCCCCCGGTCAGTGCGGTGCCGGCCGCTTGAACCGGCGGGCCTCGGCGACGGTGTGGGCGCCACGGTCCGATCCGGCGATCAGCCGGGCCTGGAGCCGCATGATGTCGGCGATGAGGGGCTGCGGATTCTGCTCCAGTGTCTCCGTTACCACGACGCGGGCCTCCCGGAGCCTTCCCGCCCGGCGGAGCAGGTCCACGAGGAGCGCCTCGTCTGCCCCCGCCTGGGAGGCCAGCCGTTCGCCCTGCTCCCACGCCCGCCGCAGGAGGTCGGCGGCACGCTTCCGGCAGATCCGGGCAGGCACATCCTCGCCCTCGTCGTCGCAGACCCAGGCGGCGTGGAGGGACGCCCACGCGGCCTGGGCCGGGGCGCCGAGATCCTCCTGGATGATTGACCAGCAGAGGAAGGTGTTCGCTATCTCCGGGAACTTCCGGGCGTCAAGCTGCCAGCGGTAGCGCGGGAGTTTCACCACATCGGCCGCTCCCTTCGGGGATTTGCCCGGGTCGGGGGCGCAGTAGCCGCACGAGGGGCATCGTTTGACCCATGCGTAGATAGTGGACCGCAGGGGTTCGCCGGGACGGGTATCGAGGTCCCGTGATCCGACGCTCACGGCGGCCTCGGGGATGGTGAACCGGCAGGACTCGCCGCAGACTGCACAGGTCGTATTGAGGTAGCGAAGGTGGGTCATCGATGGGCTGAATTGCATATCCTTTAATATATATCTTGTCTCTGATGGAAATCGGCGAAAGGACGACCTGCAGGAGCCCCTCCACCGGGTCGGTCAGAGCCTTGCACGACCTGGGCGGATCCCCGGCCAAGAGCGGTGCGGAGGCGGGATGACCCAACTCCCCGTCCATCCCGCTCACCGGGCTGCCGGGGTGGCTTCCCCGACCCGCCGGGCGTAGGTCGTGACGGTCCACCCGAGGAGGGCCGTCGCGCCCGCGACCAGCGCGAGGATCAGCCAGTGGACGGGACCGACGGTATCCACCGCCAGCCGGACCATGAGGTTTAAGGGGTTGTAGGGGACGGCCATGACAAAGAGGAAGACCACGACGAGCACCGTCGAGAAGATGAACTGGGCGCTCGTCCGCTCGCGGTAGTACAGGGCGACGAGGGCCGCAAGGAGGATGAGGAAGAGCCCCCCCACTGAGGCGTGGAGGAGGATCGCGGCGGCGTTCCCGACCGCGATGCCGTTTGCCCCCAGGAGGAGGAGCCAGAGTGCGGCCTGGACCGGGACAAGAACCACGCAGGCGGCGATCTTCCCCCAGACCATCTCCACGAACGTGACCGGCGTCGACATGAGCGCTTCGAGAGTCTGGCGCTGGTACTCCTCGGTGATGAGGTCGATGATCAGGGCCGCCGATATGACCGCCGGGAGGAGGGCAAGCAGCGGTATGAGGAGGCCGTAAACGAACTCAAAGAAGTTCTCCGCGCCCCCGGACTCGGGGAAGTTCAGCCCGATGGGGAAGGAGGTCATCCGGTCGGCCCGGACCTCCCGGAGTTCTCGCTCGTAGCCCTGGAGAACCTCCTTGATCTTGACGTTGATGACGCTCGACTGCAGGTCGTTCTGAATGAGGTAGAGCGTGACCGTGACCGGTCCTTCTGCGTCCGGCGGCGTATCCGGGACATAGACCACCGCCGCAACCTCCCGCTCGCGGAGCGCCGCGAGCGCCTGGCCGAGGTCCATCCGGTGAAGGACGAGGTCGTCCCGTTTTGCGAATTCATCGATAAGGGCTGAGTCGGCCCCGGCGTAACCGACGCCGTAGGTTACCGTCGAGTAGCCCTCGATCGCCTCCGGGTCGTACATGGCGGTGAGCCCCACCATCAGGAACGAGGAGAACATGGCGATGAAGACCTGCAGGAGGACGGCAAAGACGATCGTCTTCTCCGATGAGAGTCCCCGGAGTTCTTTCTTCGCGATAAGGCCGATATGGCGGGCGTTCATAGGAGACCTCCCAGTATGAAGTGGAGATTATAGAGGCTGTGCACCACGCTCGCCACGACGAGGCCGGGCCCGTAGGCGCGCCGCCCCCAGAGCAGAAGGAAGCCGCCGGTGATCAGCACCCCGGTGATGTGGAGGAGGAGAGGCATCCAGAGCACCCCGAGGGAGAGGAAGAGAACGCTCCCAAAGATCGACTCGGTGATCTGGGCGAGCGTGGCGAAGAGGAGGAGTTTCTCTCCCGCAAGAAACCCGAGGCCGATGACAAACGCCCCGGCGAGCAGGTTTTTCGCGGTCAGGAACCCCGGGCGCTCCCTTGCTATCGCATAGAGCCCGGCCGACTTGGCGAACTCCTCGATGAACGCCGCAGAGACTATCAGGAGGACGAGAGAGAGCGGCATCGGGATATTGAAGAAGAGGACGAGCGTCATCATCTGGACCATGAAGACGAACGGTATCGAGAGGGCGGCAAGGAGGAAGAGCGAGAGGTGCGGGTGGTCGCGGCTGATCCCGCCCGAGACGAAGTCAGCAAGCCTTGATGTGAGGGGCTTTTCCGAGAAGAGCCGTTCTTCCCGGAAGTTCACGGTCCCGGCGTAGAAGAGGATGATGCTTGTAGCGAAGAAGAGCGCGGTCGAGTAGACGTACTCCGCCGCGGTAAATCCGTCGCCCTGGATCTCGAGGACGACCAGGGTGAGGGGGGAGATGATGCTTATGACGTGAGTGTTCGCAAAGACCGTCGGGAAGAAGAGGTACGATGTGACGAGGGTCGAGAAGAAGATCGAGACAAACGAGAGTTCCTTGAAACTCCGGGCGGCCATCCCTATGATCAGGGCGTTTGCGAGGAAGAAGAGGATGACCGGTATGAGTGGGAGGAGGATCGTAAGCGGCGCCCCGGCGAAGAGGGTGATGGCGGCCGCAACGAGGAGCATGATCGTAAAGTAGGGGAGCGCTTTGCCGATGACGATAGCAGACGGCCGGACGGGGGAGGAGAGGAGGGCCTCCCCGGCCCTTCCCACCCGCTCGTGCATCACGCTCATCATGAAGAACTGGGAGGTGAAGTAGAGGGGAAATATGAAGACGAAGACCAGGATGATGGAGTCGAAGGGAAGCGGCGCCGAGAGTTCTGACGGCGTCTTGAACCGGTCCATCGTGGAACCTCCCGGATTGATGGTGGTATAGCGGGAGAGGGGGTGGCCACTCCTCGCTTCCGCGAGGTGCTGCCTGAGGCCCTCCTCGGAGACCGGCATGGCCGACGGAGGGAGGGTCACCGCCTCGACCGGGGCGGAGGAGATGGGAGGCTCCCGGGCATCCGCCGGGGCGCCGACCTGCTGTCCGCTCTGGGTCGCCAGAAAATCGATCTCGCTCTTCACGTACTGGAGGTCTATCCAGAGCGGGTAGGCGGCGAAGAGGTCGGGCTCTCCGGTGGCGACACGGGAGACGTAGGCCTCATAGTCGCGTTCGAGCGATGTCAGGGCCGCCCGCCCTTTATCCGTGTCGGCGACGTAGACCTCGCCGTGCAGGATGACGATATCGTATGCGAGCCGGTCCGCCCAGAGGGCAGGGCCGTCGGCGAGGTCGACAGCAAAGCGGTTATCGGGGGCGACGACCCGGGCAACGTCGGGGTCGTCGATGCCGATGTGGTACATGCCGTCCTGCATATGGACGCCGCTCTGGGCGGCAAACATGGTCACCAGCACCAGGAGGACGAGCAGCCCTGCCGCGAGCGGGAGGACGTTTCTCCCCATCGTGGTCATCGACCGGTTCATCTCCCAGACGGCTATCGTTCGGATGGAGGAGGCGAGACTCATGGTAATCCCGGAGGGCGTCGGAGAACCATATCTCTGTGCAGCAACCTATTAGTAGGCATCGGAGACATAGGGGATACCCAATGATCACGGCCCGCTCTCTTGTCAAACACTACGGCGACTTCCCGGCCCTCGACGGCGTCACGTTCGACCTCGACGACGCGCGGATACTCGGTGTGATCGGGCATAACGGGGCCGGGAAGACGACGCTCCTAAAGATCATGGCCGGCCTCACCGCCCCGACGGCAGGAAGCCTCGTCATCGACGGGATCGATGTCGTCGCAAGACCGCTCGACCTGAAGCAGAACCTGGGCTACCTCCCCGAGGAGTCCCGGCTCTACGAGACGATGACCGTGGATGGCTATCTCGCGTTCTTCGGCGAGATCTACGGCATGTCGAGGGCCGCCATCAGGACCCGGCGTGACGACCTCCTCGCGGGGCTCGCGCTCGAACCGGACGGCAAAAAGATCGGGGAACTCTCGAAGGGCATGAAGCGGAAGGTTGCCATAGCAAGGTCGCTGATGCACGACCCGGGCCTGCTCGTCTATGATGAGCCCACCTCCGGGCTCGATCCCATGACCTCCCGGTCGGTGCTCGACTACGTCAAAGGCCTTCGGGAAGGGGGTAAGACGGTGATCTTCTCGGCGCACAACCTCTTCCAGGTGGAGGAGGCCTGCGACCTCGTGTTGATCCTGCGCCGGGGGAGGGTGGTGGCGAAAGGGACCATGCCCGAACTCCGGGAGATCTTCGGTTCCATCACCTATCAGATCTCCTTCCGGATCCCGGATCCGGCGGCCTTCACCACATCCGTCGAGTACTCCGTCCGAGACGGCCGCTACCTCGCCGAGGCATGCTCCGTCGAGGAGTTGAACCGGACGACCGCGACACTTGCGGCCGACGGCGCCGGGATCGATCGGATCGAGTCGCACTACCCGACGCTTGAGGAGATGCTCTTGAAGATCGGGCGATGACGCGGGATCCGTTCGGCCGCGCTGCCACTATACAGATTTTTCCAGCGCTTCATCGGTAACCGGGCCCGGGTATATCCCGGTATAGATCTCGAATCTTCCCGCACCCGGCTGGATGAATGTCCGGCGCGACCACCGTACCAGCGGCCGTTCCCTGTCCTTCACCAACCCCGGCCCGGTGAACAGCCGTCCCGCATCCACGTGATCTCCGCCGAAGAGTTCATGAACCCGCCGGCTGGTCAGATCGTGCCCCTTATGCCCGGTCAACGCCCTGCACCGTTCGTTGCACCACACGATCCGGCCGTCATCATCCGCAACCACGACCAGGGCATCAATCGTCTCGAGAACGGCAGTATTGAATATCCGTTCCCGTTTCAGCAACTCCTCCGTGTGGCGCAGGGCCGTTATGTCGTAGACGAACCCGATCGCACCGGTGATCTTCCCTGCACAAGCGTAGATTGGAACGGCTTTCTCCCTGAACACCCGCGAGTATCCGTCGGGCAGGGAGATGGTCCTCTCTGCGATGAGACAATCTCCTTCCTCCCGTATGTAGCAGGCATACCCGTCTCCCGGTGAGGTGTCGGAGCCGATCACCCGGTCGATGAGCATGGGCACCCGTCCCCGGTAGAACGGGAGTGAGTACTCGTAGTTCCCCTTCCCAAGCATATCGGCCGCACTGATGCCGGTCATCGTCTCCATGGCCCGGTTCCAGGCCATGACCCTCCCGTCGCGATCGATAGCAAACACTGCTTCCGGGAGATTCCGCATAGCCTCTTCCAGCAGGTATCCGGGCGATCTAACTGCAGTTCCGGTTTTTTCCTGCTCGTCGGGCTCCTGCACCCTGACCAGGTACCCCGGGGGAGGGTGCTTTGGGAGGTCGCATAGCGGGGTGATGGTCGTTTCGAGGGGCATGATGCCGGGATTACCCTCCCCGTGGGCGATGGAACGCGAACACCTGACCCGGCGACCCTGCTGCAGCACGCTGATCTCTTCACGGGTGAGGCCGGGATACTGGAATAACTTGATCCCTGAAGTCGGGAGAGGGCCGGAGAGTTCCTGGAAAGTTTTATTGGCATGGACCAGGGCGCCCTCCCGGTCGTAGAGCGCTAATCCGGTCGGAAATTCGTCAAAAGCCTTCCTGAACAGGTCTTCGCTCCGCCACTGGACATCATCTGTCGCCCCGGCCCCGGAGATGAGCTGGAAGGCTGCACAACAATACTCCCTGCCGTTCAATTTGAGGTATTTTGCAGTTATCCCGGCCGGAAGAAGCGTTCCGTCGAGCCTCCGCAGCATCGATCCGGTACGGTAGCGGCCTTCGCGTCGGAGTGTCGCCCACATCTGCTCAAGCGACTCCCGGTCACACCGGGCGTCGATCTCCGGGAGATACAGCAATCGCAGATCGTCCCGAGTATACCCGAGATCCTCGCATAGTGCACGGTTTGCATGGAGTATGCGGCCGGAGAGATCGATCCAGCAGATGCCGTCGGTAGCCATCTCCACGGCAAACCGGGCAAACCACGACGCGCTCTCGATCTGTTCACGGTGTGCGATATCCTCGTAATACCAAAATTCTCTCTCCCGGGGATCGACAATCCAGGCCGGAGCCCGTCTCCCGGGTTCCTCCCTGTATTGCAGGAGTTCGCCCCGGGTTGTCATGTATTCGCTGATCTCGTGACCCACCAGTTGGTATTCCAGGAGCTTTCCGGACGAAGCATACAGCGCCCGCAACGTCCAGCATTGCCACAGCGACACTCCATGCCGGGCGCTGATGCGGCACCTGATCGTCATTGCCGGGTGCTCGATAGTGAGAGAGCGGAGTTGCTGGTTCCACTGCTCTCTCTCGTCCCCGGTGACCGGTGGCTGGAACCGCCGCCCCACAAGATCTTCTTTCGCCTGACCCGCCATCCTGCAGTAGCCGGGGTTTGCCCACCAGATATACCCCTCCGGGGAGAGCCTGACGATATATTCACTCTGGTCCTCGAAGAGCGCCTGAGACCGCAGCACATCAAGTTCGCCCCCTTCACCGCTGCGATCGCTCTCCGTGACGTCGTCCAGGACCAGGGACATCGCCGGGCGTCCGGACTCAAGCACCGTAGGTATGAACGAGACGGAAAACACCCTCTCGCCCTGGTGTTTGCCGGTCTGCCAGAGCACTGTCTGTTCCTCACCCCGCAGCGCGGAGCGCAGCCGCGCCTCGAGATCGGCGATCCCCCGCAGGCCGGGGAAGAGATCACCGATACGGCGTCCGGTGCCGCGCTCCCCGGCAGGCATGCCCAGGCTGGCCGGCATCGACGCGGACACTTCGATTACATCGAGAAGGTGATCGAGAATAATGTAATGGCGGCAGAACCTGCGCACAGCCGAGACCGGAATACGATCTGCCGGGAAGTACACCTTTGCCGCACCTACCTGCCGCATGCCGACCAGGCCCTGGCTCTGCGCGACCTCCAGGTACTTCACGAGGGTATTCCGGTTTATCCTGGATAGGGACGATATTGATGTGATGCTCAACCCTTCGGGGTGTAACCTGAGGAGTTCCCGTATCTTCTCCGTAACTTCCACCAAATCCATATCCATAATCGTACCGGCACCCGGTTTCAATGCAACATACTGCAGGTCCAGATAAATACTTCCTATATTGCATGGCGCCTTTGCATGGCAAATCGGAGATTTGAAACCATCTCCAGGAGATTACCAGGTTACGAAGGCTTGCAGACAGCTTCCTTCCCGGATCCGAAGATGCGGCACGACGACGACACGCACGGTGGGGAGGAGGAGCCGTTCGTTTGCCCGGTCCGGAAAGAAGGATGTGAAGCAAATTGTGCCAGGAACCCTCTCCACTGGAAGAGAAGATGACATGGTATCGGGCAATACTGTATACTCTGCCTGATGCGGTACTGCTGGTCGAGAACGGCAGGTGCATCGAAGGAAATGCCGCCGCAGGCAGACTCTTCGGTGTTGCCGGGCGGGAGGAGGTCATTGGACGGGATGTCTCCTGGTTCTCGCCCCCACGGCAGCCGGACGGAAGGGCATCCGAAGAAGCGATCCATGCCTGTATCCTGGATGCGATACGCGGCAGACCCGGGAGGTTTGCATGGCAGTGCCGGCGGGCGGACGGCACGACCTTCGATGCTGAGATCGCCCTCGCGGCCGCCCGTATCGACGATGCCGTTGTGATCCCGGTCTCGATCCGGGATTCCAGCAGAGAAAACCTTCTGCTTGCCGGGGCGCGGGCCGCAGAATGGAGGGCGGAGATGGTGATCCAGGGGAACCCCATGCCCCTCGTCATCTGGGATCTGGCTATGACCCTCCGGGCGGTAAACAAGGCGTTCCTGCAGATGACAGGGTATGAGAGAAAAACCCTGGAATCGATGAGTGTCCATGACTTTGAATCTCTCGACCGGACCGCCCGGAAGATCGCGGACGCGGCTCTGGAGGGGCAGACGGTACTTGAGGAGGTCACGCTCGACCTTCCTGCAGGAACCCGCACCCTGATCCGGTACAGCACTCCTCTTGTGGACGGAGACGGGAACGTCATAGAGATACTGACCGTTTACCGGGATATCACCCCGTAGGGGCAGGGCGTCAGGAGGTTCTGAGCGACACTGTGATAAAACCGGGAATGCGGGGAGGACCGTTGATCCCGGCGCAGGTATTGCTCCCGCCGCCTGCCTCTCCTGTATCGGCGCCGGCTGTTCTACTACTTGTGATGCCCCCGCGCATCGAGGTCAGCAACACATCAGAGTATCTCAAGGGCCGTGTTCGTAAAGATCCTCTCCTTCTTCAGGACTTCCTTGGCCCGTCTCTGTTCCGTGATGTCCCGGATCGACTCGATGGCACCGGCAACCTCCTCCCTGCCGTCGTAGAGCGGGGCGGCCCTCACCCACCATGTCCGTGGCGAATCACCGCTGTGGGGCGATATCACGGTCTCTGCGGTGATGCCGTTCCCCTCGGCATACGTGACGGAACGGTACCGGTTCCGGAGTATCTCATCGGGTTTTAGTACCTTATCCGCGAGCATGGGAGTCCTCTTTCCGTAAAACGGGAGGGCATACTCATAGTTTCCTTTGCCGAGCATCTCCTCTGCGGGGATCCCGGTTAGATCCTCCATCGTCAGGTTCCAGGTGGTGACGACTCCCTTCCGGTCGATTGCAAACATGGCATCGGGCAGATGCCTGGCGATGCCGGCCAGCCGGTCACAGGACTCCTGGAGTGCTCCTCCCGCCAGAACGCGGCTGGTGATATCGTGTATCTGGATGAGGTAGCCGTCCGGGGATCCACTGTCGGGTGACCTGAGCAGGCTGATGACGCCCCCGATGTGGATGGACCCGGTCTGGGCCGTTGGGAGGAGATCCCGGCTGCGGATCTGGTCGAAGTCGATGCGGCACTCAAGCGGGGTCGCCGCATCTCCGGGTAACTGCACCTCGCAGTTCCCGAGCGCCCTGCAGGCCTGCAGGAGGTTGATCCCCCGTACATCGTCGAGACGGGCGATCCCGAAGAGTTCGAGGCAGGCCCGGTTGACGTGGAGCAGCACCCCCCGGGGATCGCAGACCGCGATCCCGGTGGGGGAATCCTCAAATATCCTCCTGAACCGTTCCGCATGACAGAAAACTGGGGTTCAAGGGGTGCAAGCAAGCCCCCGGCTTGAGCCATGGGGAGAATTGCGCCCTTTGGTCCGTTCACGAATCCCCCCGCACGGCATATCGTATAGACTGATGAGGCCCAATCCCTCTATTGGTCCCGTCAATGAGACACGTCACCCGTTACCGTGCATACCCCTCTCACACCGTTGAGCACCAGCTGTTCACCGGGTTTGCGAGATGCACCTTTGTACGGAACCACTGTCTCGACAACAACGTCTTTCGGGACTCTCTTTTACCGGAACTCAAGAAACAGCACCCGGAACTGAAAGAGGTGCAGAGCCACGTCCTCCAGAAAGTGATCCACCGGATCGTCTCCAGCCTCCGAGCCCTGAGAGCGATGAAAGCGAAGGGGAGAAAGGTCGGCAAGCTCCGGAAGAAGTGGGTGCACTCGATGGAATTTGATTCGACCGGGTTCAAGCTCACGGGCAACCGCCTCCGGTTGAGCAAGATCGGAGAGATGCGGATCGAACTCAGCCGCCCGGTACCCGGGCGGATCAAGCAGATCGTGATCAAGCACACGCCTGCTCACAAGTGGTTTGTGGCGATCATCTCCGAGACTCCGGACACGCCCGAGCCGACGACCGGTACCCGGGCGGTCGGGATCGACCTCAACCTGGAGAACTTCTCCACCGATACCGACGGAGTGGTCTTCGAGCACCCGCATAACGTCAGGAAGTCGGCGAAGCGACTCCGGCGTGCTCAGAGAAAGTTATCCCGGGCAGTGAAGGGCAGCAGGAACCGCCGCAAGCAACGGGTCGCGGTTGCCCGGATCCACGAGCAGGTGGAGAACCGGAGGAACGACTTCCTGCACAAGTGGAGCCGATACTATGTTGATCGATACGATCACATCGCCCTGGAACACCTGGACATCAGGCCGATGGTTGAGTCGCTGGATGCGAAACTCCGCGGCAGATCTAAATCTATTCTCGATGCCGCGTGGTACAAGGCCCGGGAGTTCATACGCTACAAAGCTGCGAATGCTGGTACGTATGTCCACCTCATAGATCCGGCCTATACGACCCAGGACTGTTTCCTCTGCGGGCACCGCGAAAAGAAGGATCTCGCGCAGCGAACCCATTCCTGCCCGGTCTGCGGATACACTGTCCCGCGAGATCTGAACGCCGCGCAGAATATTCTGAAACGAGCAGCCGTAGGGTGGGGCACACCCGAATCTACGCTTGTGGAGATCAGAACCACTACACCGCCAATTCTGGTGGTGCAAGTTCCGGTCAACGAAGCAAGAATCTCCCGGCTAAAGCCCGGGGAGAGTGTCAATCCGCAACGTCTCCTCCGCCCGTTTCGATGCCGTGATGTCGCGGGCGACGCCCATCACGTAGCGGCACGTCCCGTCGTCCGCGCGGACCGGGATGAGCCGCATATCATACCAGACCTCACCATCCGGCAACGGCAGCCGGCTTACGTTGTTTTTGATCGTGCCGGTAGCCGCCACCGACGCGACGTTCCGGCGGTAGTCTGCACCCTGGCCGCCCGGGAAGAGATCGGGGAGACTCTTCCCGAGGATATCTTCCCGGGGGCGGTGCAGCATCCGCGCCCCGGACGAGTTAACGTAGAGCAGGCGCCCATCCGGGTCGAGCAGGAAGACGACGTCCGGCAGCGACTCGGTCAATATCCGGTACCGCTTTTCGCTCTCCGCCCGTGCCGCCTCGACCTCTCTTTGCCCGGTAATATCGCAGAAGATGGTGATAACCTGGAACGGGTTCTCTTCGCCGGGCCGGAAACGGGGAACGGTAAGGAGATCAAGCCAGCGGTACCCGCCTTCCCGGGGGTTGAAGATGCCAAGGGTCTTTCTCTCCGGTATGCCGGTTGCCAGGGTTGCCATATGCGGGAGCAGGTATCCTGGGTACCCGGTGCCGTCCTCACCGATAAACCGCCACCGGAGTTCACTCTCGGTTCTACCCTGCATATCCGAGAGTGAATACCCGAGTATGCGTTCGGCGGCAGGATTGGCATCGATGATCCTGCCGTCATCCCCCAGGTAGATGACGCCTTCGGCCAGTGTCTCAAAGAGGTTCCGGTACCGCGATTCGGCCTCTTTAATAACAGCTTCCACCTTCTTCTGCCCGGTCACGTTGCAGAGTTGCAGCACGAATCCGGAAGGTACACCCCCCTCTCCGGAGAGTACCGGCGATGCCACACTCTCCAGGCAGATCATCTCCGGATCGTCCGACATATCGCAACAACTGGAGTGGTGGTAATTTTTCCGGGAATACGGAATAGTAAACCGGGCCGTCTTTCCGCCCAGGAGGCAGGCCGGCACCTCCGCGGGGATCTGCAGACCTGCAAAGACGTTCTTCCCCTCGATCCCGTCCAGGTCCAGGACGCCTAAAATCTCGAGAAGCGCACGGTTGACGCGAACCACGGCACCGTCCATGCCGCAGATCGCCATCCCGGCGGGCGACTCCTCGAAGATCGCCCTGAACCGCTCCTCGCTCTCCCTGAGTGCGGCCGCCCGGCTGTTTGCCTCCTGCTCAAGGGCCTGCTGTTGCCGGCGCAGGGATTCCTCGAGCACCCTGAATCCGTGGATATCAGAGCAGATGTACTGGTACTCGAGGATCTCGCCTTCAGGGCCGCAGAGCGCCCGACCCCTCCAGCGGTAGCAGCGGGTGCTCCCGTCCGGCATGACCATCCTGCAGTCGGTCGTCGCCGACGGGTTATCTGGCGTGAGGCCCCGGACAAACTTCTGCCACGCCGCTCTCTCTCCCTCGACAAGCGACGGGCGGAATTGCCTCCCGACGAGGTCGTCCCCGCTCTTCCCCGCCACCCGAGAGTAGACCTCGTCGGCCCACCTGGTACGCCCGTCCGGCGAGACGCGGACGATTCCTTCGGCCCGGTCTTCCCGGAGTGCTTCCTGCCGCAACGCCTCAAGCAGGCGCTCTTCTCCCGGACCACTCCCCTCCGGGACCTTATCCATAACGAGCGAGACCGCAGGCCTGCCGGTCTCAAGCACGGTGGGGATCAGGGAGAACCGGAAGGAGGCGGCACCCCTGCGAGAGCCCGGGCGCCACCGGAAGGTCCCCTCTTCTCCCCAGAGAGCCCTCCTGAGCAGGGAGGCAACATCATCTGAAGACGTACCGGAAAACAGAACCGAAACCGGACGGGAGGTGAGAGCCTCAGGCGTCGTCCTGAGGATGCCCGCGAGCGTGTCGGATACCTCCAGGACCTCCAGGTTGTGGTCGACGACGATGAGGTTCGGGGAGCAGAACCGGCGGACGGCTGCGACCGGCAGGCGCCGGGTCGGGCAGTAGATCTTTGCCGCGCCGACCAGCCGCATATCGACCGATCCCTGCCGTTGCAGTATCGCGAGGTATTTCGAGACCGAGTTCCGGTTCATCGGGAAGAGAGTTGCGATATCGCTTATACTCAGTCCGCCCGGGTGCTCCTGTAAAATCCCGAGTATCTCTGCAAGATTCTTCTCTGTCTGTCTATCGACCATGGCGGATGACCGTGATGTAAGGTCATGCCGGAAATGGTATATATAATTTACGGAAATGCATGGCAAACATGCATGGCATAAGAGTTATTTTAAGTGGTAAAATGAGGATAGCCTTACATTAGCGACGAAAATTGGGAGATCTGATCCGCTGCGTGGAGAGGGCTGGCACGATAGCCGACACCTGGACCGGTGGCCGGGCTCGCTCTGCCCCTCGCCCGGCCCGGCGGAGTCTGCAGAGAATATGTGAAGTCGTACAGGAGGCAAACCATGATATCAAGTGAACAAGGATCAGACAACTTCATCTCAACCGCGGCAGAAGAGAGCCGGCGGCAGGCGGAGACCATCCTGCAGGAGAACCCGATGTCTATCATCATCTGGGACCGTGACCTGCACGTGAAGACAGTGAACAAGGCGTTCCTGCAGATGACCGGCTACGACCGAAAGAAGGCCGAGTCCATGACGATCAAGGACTTCAGTTATATCGGCAACCAGTCCGGCCAGGAAGTGGCGGAGGCTTTCAGGACAAAGCAGACAACATCCGGCGAGATAACGGTTGCGCTCCCGACCGGCGCCTTCTCGTTCGTCCGCTACAACGTCCCGCTCCCCGACGGGACGGGCAACATCGATAGCGTGATGACCGTCTACAAGGACATCACCGACCAGAAGCAGCAGATAGAGCGGATGGAGGTGCTCCAGCAGCAGGCCGATGCGATCATCCAGGAAAACCCGATGCCCATCCTCCTCTGGGACGCCGACCTGACCATCAAGGTCGTCAACAAGGCGTTTAAAAAGGTGAGTGGTTTTTCCGAGGAGCGGTCCGCGCACCTCTCCGTGCGGGACTTCAAGTACATCAGCCAGTCGGGGCAGGGTGCCGCTGATACGCTGAAGAGCGGGAAGCCGAGCAAAGGCGAGGTCACCGTCGAGTTCCCTGCAGGCGTCTGCATCCTCGATCGCTACAACATCCCGCTCTTTGACAAGAAGGGTGACATCACGAGCGTGCTCACGGTCTACAACGATATCACGGAAGGGCGGACGCTTGAACAAAAGCTCCAGAAGAGCATCGGAGAGCTCGCGGAGAGTCTCGGCGCCGTCGCTGCCGGCGACCTGACGCGGCCGTCGCCCACCTATCCGGGCGACCCGCTTGACGCAGTCAAGAAGGACCTGAACGGGGCGCTCAAAGCGCAGAGGGAGTTCTTCAGGCAGACCCTCGAGCAGGCCGATGCCCTCGAGCACATTGTCATGGATGCCGGGAAGGGTGCCGACGAGATCGCCCGGGCATCCCAGCAGGTGGCAAACACCGCCCAGAAGACCTCCGACGGCGCAAAAGAGCAGATCCGGCAGCTTGACCGGGTGACGAAAGAGATCGGCGACCTCTCCGCGGCCGTGGAAGAGATTGCAAGCACCGCTCAGGAGGTCCGTGACCTCTCCACGAATGTGGCAAAGGCCGGGGAAGCGGCCGTCGGGCTCGGGAACGAGGCTGGCGCGAAGATGCAGGCGGTGCAGCGGATCTCCGAGCAGGCCGTCGGGGAGATCACAAACCTGAACGAGAAGATGCAGGATATCGGCCATATCGTGAAACTGATCACCGATATAGCGAACCAGACGAACCTCCTCGCGCTCAACGCCGCGATCGAGGCCGCCCGGGCCGGGGAGCACGGTCGCGGGTTTGCGGTCGTCGCAGGCGAGGTCCGGAACCTTGCCGGGGAGTCGAAGAGCGCGACCCGGAAGATTGAGGAGGTTATCGGGGGGGTAACCACAAGCAGCGGGAAGACCGCCGAGGCGATGCGGGGGGCCCACACGGAGATCCTCAGCGGGATCGAGAGCGTGAACAAGACCATCGGGGCCCTCAATAAGATGGTCGCCGACGTCAACGTGTCCGTCGGCGGCATCGCCGACATCTCCCGGGCGACCGAGAACCAGGCCGATGCAGCAAACGCGGTCACAACGAGCATCGAGGAGGTCTTCTCCTTGATCCAGGAGACCGAGAAAGGCACGGAGAACCTCGCCGCGCTCGCTGAAGAGTCGTCCGCCTCGACCGAGGAGGTCGCCAGCGCCTCAAACGAGATCCAGCAGATGGCGCACCAGCTCCGCGAGAGGGTCGCGGCGTTCAAGTTCCAGTGAGGCCGTGAGCATGATCGACGTCGTTGAGTTCGGGCTGGGACAGGAACTGTATGCGATGGATATCCAGCTTGCCCGGGAGATCGTGGAGATGATGCCCATAACTCACATCCCCCGGGCGCAGGACTACATCGCCGGGATCATGAACCTCCGCGGAGAGATCACCACAGTTATCGACCTGAAACGGCTGATCCAGATCCCGGGGGCATCGGGCGACAACCAGAAGATCATCGTCCTCGTGGCCGAGGCGACCGGAGGGTCGAATCTCGGCATCATTGTGGATGACGTGCACAGCGTCATCCGGGTGGCCGAGGACGATATCGAGCTGATGGACGAAGGGATCGCCTCCGGGGTCCATGCCTTCGTCAAGGGGATCATCAAACTTGCAAGAGACGAAGACGACCGGAAGCAGGCCGACGGGAGGGGCCGGCAGGGGGCCGGGCTCATCCTCTGGGTCGACATCAAAAAGATACTCGACGACCTCGTCCGGAACAGCCGGGCATAGGCGCCCGGTCGATCGCGCCTGCAAAACGCGGCGTACTCGCAATCCTCTCTTTTTTTGACCCCACCGTCCCGCCTGTGGTGGGCGGGTGCGGAACAGGGAACCCCTGGCGATCCCCGTCTCCCGCACAGCGCTCTCCCGGATTTTTCCCTTGGAGCTGAATATATATAGCAGCGGCATATAAGTGCCTGCAGAACCCCCAAAAAATTGCAACATCCGGTCTCTCGTGTGAAACCATGGCGCGGACGGAGGCCGATGGGGGTTGACCGGACGGCCGGGCGCCCCATCCATAATGGGAGAATCCTCTCAAGGAGGGTGATCACTGAAATCAGGCAGACCGTCACCGAAACGATCTCCAGAGAACCCAGATGCAAACAATACACAAAATTGAGTGTTCGACGGGCCTGAAGGGATTTGAACCCTTGGCCTACGGATTAAGAGTCCGTCGCTCTGCCGACTAAGCTACAGGCCCATGTGTCTGACCTAATAGTATAGCACGGGAATGGGTATAAATCTTGTGGGACCTTCCCGGAGATCACCAAAATGGAATCCCTTAATACTATGAGAAGTTACACCATTGTACGCATGCCTGAGGCGGTCCAGAACGTTTCGAAGGAACGTATCAAATACATCATTTTTGGCTGCGGGAGCACCGGCTACAATGTCGCGGAGGAGCTCGAGCAGGAGAACGAAGATCTCATCATCGTCGATAAGGACGAGAAGCGGGTGGAGGATCTTCGGGACCAGAAATACGAAGCGCTCGTCCGCGACCTCCGGGACCCGAACCTCATGGAGGGGCTGCCCGTGCCGGAGGTCGCGTTCATCCTCGCAAACGACCGTGACGCCAACCTGACCGCGCTCAAGACCATCAAGAACCGGTATCCGGCGACTTACGTCATCGCACGCGCTACCGACCCGGTCAGTGTCGACCTCCTCCAGCAGGAGGGCGCCGATATCGTCCTCTACCCACAGGAGGTGGTTGCGAGGACCGCCATCCACCACATCCGGAAGCTCCACTCGTCAAGGCTCGCGCTCCGGCTCTACGACATGCTTGCTGCCTGGGAGGGGACGCTCTGCATCGTCACCCACTTAAACCCCGACCCTGATTCGATATCGAGCGCCATGGCGCTCTCGATGGTCGCCCGGCACGCAAGCCACAACAAACTTACGTGCCGCATCCTCTACGAAGGGGACATCGGGCACCAGGAGAACCGGGCGTTCATCAACCTCCTCGAGATCAAGATGGAGCGGCTCACACCCCAGATCCTCGAGGAGTGCAACTATATCGCCCTGGTCGATTCATCTGGACCCGGCACGAACAACGAGCTCCCCAAGACCACCCGGGTCAACATCATCATCGACCATCACAAGAACGGCGAGCACCCTTCCACCGTTGCGGACTTCATCGATATCAGGCCGGGGGTCGGCGCCACGGCGAGCATCATGACCCAGTACCTGATGGAACTCGATATCCCGGTGAGCAAATCGGTTGCCACCGCGCTTCTCTACGGGATCCGGGCCGACACAAGGGACTTCAAGAGGAACGTCACTCCCCAGGACCTCAACTACGCGGCGTTCCTCCTCCCGCTGACCGACTCGGACCTCCTCGACAAGATCACATCCCCATCCATATCGCAGGAGACCGTGGAGATCATTGGAAATGCCATACGGAACCGGCGGGTCAAGAGCGGCTACCTCTTCTCGAACGTCGGTTTCATCAGGAACCGCGACGCGCTCCCGCAGGCGGCCGATATCCTGATCCACCTCGAAGGCGTGAACACGGCGCTGGTCTACGGTATCAGCGACCAAAACATCGTTATATCGGCCCGGAACAAGGACATCAGGCTCCACCTCGGGAACGTAATGGCCGAGGCTTTCGGCCCTATCGGTGAGGCGGGCGGACACGCCACAATGGCCGCCGCCATGATACCGCTCAATTACTTCTCCATGGTGAAGGAGAAGGAGGACCTGCTCGGCCTGATCATCGACCCGATCCTCAAGCGATTCTCCAACATAGTCGGCCTGGACAATAATGAGGGCAGTCAATGAGGTTTGCGGACTGGGAACCTCACTACACCGCAATTCTTGAGTATTTCGGGTTCGAACGCGAGGCGGACGAGGCGGCCGCCCGGCTGCTTGCGGATCTGGCCGACGGCCGGGACGATCTTGGCCTCCTCGAGGCGCTCATCCAGGGCAGGACGGTGACGGTCTGCGGGAACGCTCCCTCTCTCCCGGAGGAGCTCGACCTTGTCGAGGGGACGGTGCTTGCCGCCGATGCCGCTGCGGAAGTGCTCGCAGGCCACGGTATCCGGCCCGATGCGGTCTTCACCGACCTCGACGGGGCGACCGACGTCTTCATCGACCTCTCCAGGCGGGGGACGGTGATGGTCGTGCACGCCCACGGCGATAACATCCCGCTCCTCCGCCACTGGGTCCCCCTCCTCACGGGCCCGCTCGTCGCCACCACCCAGGCGGCGCCCTTGCCCCACGTCCACAACTTCGGCGGGTTCACCGACGGCGACCGGGCTGTCTTTGCCGCCGACGACCTCGGGGCGGCATCGGTCCGGATCATCGGGTTCGATCTTTCCGACCGGAACGTCGACCCCGTCAAGCGGGGAAAACTCTTCTGGGCCGGGGAACTCCTCCGCCTGATCGGGTATGACCTCTAACGCTCTCATCATCGATGGCTACGTCGACGAGCCTGCGTGCCTCGGCGTCGCACCCTACATATCCCCCTACATCAGGGAGGTCGCCGGCGTCCTCTCCGGGCACGGCTACACCCCCGGTTACGTCACCATCGATCAGGTCCGGTCCGACCCGGCCCTGATTGCCGGCCACGGCCGCGGTGACCTCGTGGTGATTGTCGCAGGGCTGACCGTCCCCGGCGCCTACATCGGGGGGAAGCCCGCGACCCTGACGGAGGTCCAGCAGCTCGGGACCCTGCTCCGGGGACCGAAGACCGCGATCGGCGGTCCGATAGCCTTCGGTTACGCACCCGGAGGCGGGAGAAAGGCCGTCCGCCAGGCGATCGCCGGGTTTGACGTCACGCTCTCGGGGTCGCCCGCGGTGGCGCTGGATGCCTGGCTCTCGGGCGGCGAACCTGTCGGCGCGGCCGATTACTCCCTGACCGACCCCTGGTCCGTGGCAGGCGCCGGGATCATCGCCCGGCACCCGGCGTTTCCGTACGTTATGTGCGAGCTCGAGACCGCGATCGGGTGCTCCCGGGCGACGGTCGGGGGGTGCTCCTTCTGCACCGAACCGTTCTACGGGCTGCCGCGCTATCGGAGCATCGAGGGGGTCGCGGAGGAGGTGGCGGCGCTCCGTGCGGCGGGCGCCCGCCACTTCAGGCTCGGCCGGCAGCCGGACCTCCTTGCCTACCAGAGCAGCGGCGGGGAGTTCCCGGTCCCGCGCCCGGATGTGCTCGGAGAACTCTTCTCAGCCGTCCGGGAGAACGCCCCGGACCTGTTGACCCTGCACATCGACAACATCAATCCGGGAACCATCGCCCGGCACGAGGATGCGGCCCGGGCGGCGCTCGCGGAGATCGTGGCCGGCCACACCCCCGGCGACACCGCGGCCTTCGGTATGGAGACCGCCGATCCGGAGGTGGTCGCGGCGAACAACCTCAAAGCCATGCCGGACGATGTCTTCCGGGCGATTGAGGTCGTCAACGACGTCGGGGCGATGCGGACCGGGGGCATCCCGGAACTCCTCCCTGGCCTGAACTTCATCGTCGGCCTCGCGGGGGAGACGCCGGCGACCTTCGACGCGAACTCCGCGTTTCTCCAGCGAGTGCTCGACGCCGGGCTTCTGGTGCGGCGGGTGAACATCCGGCAGGTTATGCCGTTTGAGGGGACGGCGGCCTACGAAGAGAACACGCTCGGGGCACACGATGCCCGGTTCCGCGTGTTTAAGGAGTGGGCACGGACACAGTTCGACGAACCGATGCTCCGCCGGGTCTTTCCGGCCGGGACCGTCCTCCGTGACATCATCATCGAGATCCCGGGTAAACCGTCGTTCGGGCGACAGATGGGGTCATACCCCATCCTGGTCGGGATCCCGCTCGAACTTCGGGTGGGGACGGTGCTCGACGCCGTCGTGGTAGACTGGGGGATGCGGTCGGTGACGGCCCTCCCCTGCCCGGTGGAGGTCAACACCCTGCCGGTAGCGGCGCTTCGGTGGCTTCCGGGCGTCGGCAAAAAGAGGGCCGCAACCATCGCCGCCCGCCGGCCGTTTAGGAGCCTTGAAGAGTTCCGGGAGATCGCCGGGGAGACGGGGATCGAGGGTGTGATGAAGTTTTAGAGCGGCCTTTACAGGAGTGCCTCCGGGCAGATAGCACCGATCGCGGGTTGCATTACGCGTAGAAAGGTGGATGGGTATCTTCGGAAGGTCGCATCCCGGGGCACGCCCGGGCACGGCCGTTCCCGGGTATCGCCTCGCACTGCCCCCGCCCCATCGGGGGCTGGGGAGGAGTCCGAAGGCCGGGAGGGGTGGGGGGACGGAGCGTTGTGCTGCCGGTGGGGAGGAGAGATTCCCGGGACAACGGCCACCCTTATCCTGCCCTGCTCCGGTGATCCCGGGGAGATCCGGACCTGCCACTCACCCCGCTTGGGTGGAGGCGAGCACAAGAGCCGGGACAGGGGTCCAGCAGAGTTCGATGATCTGGAATCGTTGCGGTGGTGCTCCAGGCCGCGATCCCATGCACCCCGGTTGCTTCACGCAAAGTCCGGCAACGGGTGTTGGTGACTCCCCTCCGGATGCTCAAACACCAATTCTGCGGACAATCGCTCTCTACTCCTCCTCCCGCAGTTCCATCACCCGGAGCACGTCCGTCCGGGTGACGATCCCGACCAGGGCGCCGTCGGCGACCACGGGGATCCTCCCGATATCTTTGCCCGTTATGACCCGGAGCGCATCGAGAAGCGGCGCCGACGGCGGGAGAGTAGCCGGGTTCCGGGTCATGACGTCCCGCACCTGCATCGCCTCCCGGTCGAGCGGCGAGATCTTATGGACGTCGGCGAGGGCGACGATCCCCACAAGCGCTCCCCGCTCAACCACGGGAAAGCCGAGATGTTTCGTCTCATACATCATCTCCACCAGCCGGGAGAGCGGCGTCGTCGGTTCTACGGTGACGACGGGGCTGCTCATCGCGTCCGCCACCGTGACGTCCTGCAGCAGGATGTTGTAGCGGAGGAACGTGGCCTCCTGGTTCGCCCCGATGTAGATGAAGAAGGCGATGATGATCAGGATGGGGTTCAAGAGCAGGAGCCCGACGATCCCGAAGAGGACGGCAAACGCTTTCCCGACATCGGCGGCGATCCGGGTCGCGCGGGAGAGCGGCATCCTCCGGGCAAGCCAGGCCCGGAGCACGCGCCCCCCGTCCATGGGGAACGCCGGGAGGAGGTTGAACCCGAAGAGCAGGATATTCAAGAGGCCAAGGTAGCCGAAGGTGAAGGCCAGAACCCCGGCGATGCCCGGGTCTGCGACGATGGCATCAAAGACGTAGACCAGGGCGGCGCTGACGAGGCCGATCGCGAGGCTCGTGAGCGGGCCCGCAAGCGCCATAGGAAGTTCCACCTTCGGGTCCGGCATCGTCTCTTCCATCTGGGAGACGCCCCCGAGGATGAGGAGCGTGATGCTGTGGATCTTGATCCCCTTCGCTTTCGCGATGAGCGAGTGGGCCATCTCGTGGATGAAGACTCCGACAAAGAGGCCGAGCGCGACGACGGTCCCGAGTATGTAGGGGTTGAGCCCGGCCGCAATCAGCGTCACGTCGATCGGAACACCGAAGAGGGCCGCGATCAACTCAGTCGTGAGCAGGATCTGGCTCCCGATGATCCAGGCAAAGAGGGGGATCACCAGGAGGAAACTCCAGTGTAGTTTGACCGGAATCCCGGCAAGGTTTCCGATCTGCAGCGACGCATTCATGGAAAATGAGTATCTTTTTATCACTTATAGTAGTATACCTTCAGGGGATACCGATGAGAACACAGATCACCGAGCTGTTCGGACTCCGCGTCTATACCGACAGGGCTGTCTTTGTCGGAAACGTTGATGATGTCGTGATCGATGTAGACCAAAAAAAGATAGACTCTCTCGCAGTCGGGGAGCTCAACCCTGAGATCGGAGAGGTAAAGGGCTACGCCGGACTGCAGATCCCCTTCCGCATCATAAAGAGCATCGGAGATATCGTCATCGTCCGCCATATCCCCGGGATCTTCAGGTCGCCGGCAAAAGAGGAATAACCGCGAGATCCGACCTTTCCGGGGATCCTCCTCTACCGATAAAATATGGATATCAAAGACCGCGAGATCTTCTCGAACCTCACCATCTTCCCTCCCGTTTTTGTCAGGCTCGATGGCCGGGCCTTTCACCGTCTGGCCCGTGCACTTGATCTAAAAAAGCCGTTCGATCCCGTCTTCAGCGCGAGCATGCGGGCAGTCTGCCGCTATCTCCTCAGCGAAAGCAGTCTTTCCCCCGTGTTCGCCTACACATTCTCCGACGAGATCAGCCTCTACTTCCGGACGCTGCCGTTCTCTGGGCGGGTGGAGAAACTCGACTCCGTGACCGCCGCGATTGCGGCAAGCGCGCTGACGATCGAGCTCGGGTGCGCCGAACCCCTCGCGTTCGATGCCCGGACCATCCCCGCATCTCCCGAGTTCGCGGTCGAGTACCTCACATCACGGCAGAACGAAGCGTGGCGCAACCACATCAACGCCTACTGTCAGAGTGCGCTGGTTGACGAGGGGATGAGCCCCCGTGAGGCCGCCACCGCGCTCCGGGGGTTGCAGTCGGATGCGATGCACGATATGATGTTTAAGCGCGGCGTCAACCTGGCGTCAACACCGGCCTGGCAGCGGCGGGGCACGCTCCTCTACCGGGAAGAGTGCATAAAAGAGGGGTATAACCCCCTGACGGGTGAGACCGTTGAGGCCATGCGGACCTGCATCCGGGAACCGGAGGAGACGCCCCTCTTCTCAACAGTTGAGGGGGCAGCCCTGATCCGGTCACTCACCGGCGCGTGAGATGCCGATCTGCATCTGCACGCCTTCCACATCCCAGTCCTTCTCGAGCGCAAAGGGCTCGCCCGGTCTCTCTCCATCGGTGTGGCAGATGGTGATGGCTGCCGCCCGCACCTCCCCGGCGATCTCTTTCTGCCACTCCTCTTCCCCGATGAGCGAGGCCACCCGCTCGTCGGCGACACCCACGGCCGCGACGATGAAGTCGTTGACGTTCAGGTCCAGCTGGCGGCGCATCTCCTGGATCCGCCGGATCACCTCGCGAGCGTAGCCCTCGGCCTCAAGTGTCGGCGTGAGGGTGACATCCACGTAGACCGTCGCGTCCTTCATGGGGGCAGCAAAGACACCCGCGGGGAGGGCTTCGGCGAAGGTGACGTGACGCGTGGTGATCTCGTAGCCGTCGACCTCGACCTTTCCTTCCCGTTCGATGGCAGCCTTCAGGGCGGTGCCGTCAGCCTGCTCGATGAGCGCTTTGACCTTCGGGCCCTCCCTGCCAAACTCCGGGCCGATGGCCCGCATAACCGGCTCGGCCTGCCAGAGGATCCGGTCCCACGTTCCCGTAACAACCCTGGCCGCCCGGGCGTTTGCCCGGGTCAGGGCAAGGTCGTTTAGGTCTTCAAGAGCCGTCTTCACCTCGTCGCTCCCGGTGACCACCACGGTCTCCTCGACCGGCCAGCGGAGTTTCCGCTTCCCGGCCTGCCGGGCAGTGGCGACCGCGTCGTCGAACGACCGGATGATCTCCATATCGGCCTCCAGGTGCGGGTCGATCAGGAGGTCGTCCGCCTCCGGCCAGTCGAGCATATGGACGCTCTCCGGATCTCCCGCGAGACGGAGGTTCCGGTAGATCTCTTCGGTGATGTGGGGGACAAACGGTGCGAGGAGCGCTATTAAGCGGCGCATGACGTAGTAGGAGGTCTCATAGGCAAACCGTTTCTCTGGCGAATCCTCCTCGAGCCACATCCGGGGCCGGACGAGTTGCACGTACCAACGGGAGAGGTCCTCGAGGATGAAGGCGGCGAGCGCCCGCGTCTCCCGGTGGAGGTGGTACTCCTGCATATCCTCCCCGATCGCCCGGATGAGCGAGTTCGCCCGGGAGACGATCCAGCGGTCCTCCTCCGGCATATCCTGAATATGGGTCCGGACGAACGAGTCGTCCCACCGGTCGCCATCACCGGACGCCGGCCGGAATGAATCGAGGATCATATACGGGAGCGGGAACCGGTAGACGTTCCAGAGGATGTTGAGCGCCCGGTGGATGGTCTTCACGCCGTCCCAGTTGAACTTCAGGTCGTCCCAGGGGGCGTTTGCCCAGAGGACGTAGAACCGGAGGACGTCGACCCCGTACTGGTTCATCACCTCTTCAGGGGTTACCACGTTCCCGATGCTCTTGCTCATCTTGCGCCCTTCGGCGTCGAGAGCGAACCCGTGCATCAGGACGCTCTTGTAAGGGGCGCGGCCGAACGCCACGTTGCTCGCCCCGAGCTGGGAGTAGAACCAGCCCCGGGTCTGGTCCTGCCCTTCGGTGATGAAGTCCGCCGGCCAGTAGCGGTCGAAGGCCTCGCGCTCTCTGGGGAACCCGAGGGTCGCCCAGGATGCGACCGCCGAGTCGAACCAGACATCGAAGATGTCGTCCACCCGGTGCATCTCTCCGCCGCAGGAGCACGGGATGGCGACCGCGTCGACGTAGGGGCGGTGGGGGTCGGCAACCTTCGTCCCCGACCGCTCCTCGAGCTCGGCGATGGTGCCGATGACGGTGTATTCACCGCACCGCTCGCAGTGCCAGATAGGGATGGGGATGCCCCAGTAGCGCTGCCGGGAGATGCACCAGTCACGGGAATCCTTGACGAAATCATGGAACCGGGCGCTCCCTGCCCACTCCGGGTACCACTTCACCTTCGCGATCTCCTCAAGCATCGAGTCCCGGAGCCCGGTGGCTTTCAGGAACCACTGCGCCGTCGCCCGGTAGATGATGGGAGTCTTGCACCGCCAGCAGTGGCCGTAGCGGTGGGTGATCTTCCGCCGGGCGAGGAGGAAGTCCCCGAGTGCGTCGATGACGACATCGTTTGCGTCCCGGACGTACATGTCTGCGAACGCCCCGGCCGCCGGGGTGAAACATCCGCCGGCATCGACCGGGCAGAAGGCCTCAAGCCCCTCCCTGATGCCGACGAGGTAGTCGTCCCACCCGTGTCCGGGGGCGATGTGGACGAGGCCGGTGTTCTCGAGCGCGACGTAGTCGGCCGCCACGATCCGGTGCCGGATCTCAGCCTGGTGCGGCACAAGGTCGGCGAGCGGTGAGGTATACTCGGTCCCGAGGAGATCGCTTCCGTTCAACCGTTCGAGGACCGTGTAGTCCTGGTACCGGCCCATCTTCAGGACGGACTCGACGAGTTCGTCGGCGATCCAGAGGATCTCTTCGCCGTCGTCCTTCTTTGCCTGTACCCGGGCGTAGGTGAACGCGGGGTTGACCGCCACCGCCACGTTCGCGGGAAGGGTCCAGGGCGTCGTCGTCCAGATCACCAGGTACTCGTTCTCGCGCCCGGCGACCGGAAACTTGACGAAGATCGAGGGGTCGGTCTCGTCCCAGTACTCCACCTCAGAGTCGGCGATCGCCGTCTCGCACCGGGGGCACCAGTTCACGACCCGGTGACCGCGTTCGAGGAGCCCGCGCTCATCAGCCCGCTGGAGTGTCCACCACGCGGACTCGATGTAGTCCTCCTTGATGGTCTGGTAGGGGTTGTCAAAGTCGAGCCAGACGCCGAGCCGCCGGAACTGCTCGCTCATGATCTCCATGTGCGTCACCGCAAACGTCCGGCACTGCTCAATGAATGCGGCGATGCCATACTCCTCAATGTCTTTCTTGGAGGTGAACCCGAGCTGGTGCTCAACCTTCACCTCGATGGGGAGGCCGTGCATGTCGTAGCCGGCCCGCTCGATGACGTTCGCGCCCCGCATCCGGTGGTACCGGAGAATAGCGTCTTTTAAGATCTTATTCCAGGCGGTGCCGAGGTGGATGTGGCCTGTTGTATACGGCGGCCCGTCGACAAAAAAGAACGCTTTGCCATCCTTCCTCAGGTTCTGGACGTGTGCATAGATATTTTCTCTCTTCCAGTAATCCTGGACTCCCGCCTCGATGTCACGCGGGTTATAACTGCTGGTGACTTCTTTCACCTCATATCCCTCATATTCACACTCTGGTGTACCATTTGTTCTTGGGGGACAAAGCATTTGTGCGACTGCCTGATGGTGCGACGGGCGAAACGTCCGGAGCGGTCACGAGGCTCCTCCCTCAACCTTTATGCCCCCGGCCTCCTACCCTCCCCCATGCAGATCGCGGTCATCGGAAGAGGGAACTGCTCCGACGAGGAGTATGCAGCGGCGGAGACCATCGGCCGCCTCATCGCCGGCAACCGCGCGACCGTCTGCTGCGGCGGCCTCGGCGGGGTGATGGAGGCCGCCTGCAGGGGCGCGAAGGGAGGCGGCGGCACGACCGTTGGCATCCTCCCGGATACCGGGGACGGGAACGCCTATCTTGACGTGGTGGTCCGCACCGGCATGGGCCACGCGAGGAACATCATCCTCGTTCACTCGGCGGACGCGGTTATCGCCGTCGGCGGAGGCTATGGCACGCTCTCGGAGATTGCAGTCGCGCTCAAGATGGGAAAACCGGTCTATGGCCTTGCGACCTGGAAGATAGAGGGGGTGATGGCCTGCGCCGGGCCCGAGGAGGCGGTCAGTCTCGCAGTCCGCGCAGGACGCCTGTCTCGTCCGTCTCGTAGCCCCCGAGGTTTAGGAGGATCTGCCTGAACGCCTCCGACGAGACGGTCTCGACCAGGGTCGCGATCCGGGGGTCATCGAGCATCGCGCGGTGCATAACGAGTTCGTAACGTTCCGTTGCCACCGGGACGAACGCGAGATCGAGTGCCTTTGCGGCGCTGTAGACCCCCATCCCCGCGTCCGCCTCCCCGGTCCGGACCGCGAGCGCCACCGCAAGGTGCGTCGTCACCTCACGCCCGTAGCCGGGGATGGACGCCGGATCTATCCCGTGCGTCGCAAGACGGTGGTCAAGGAGCATCCGGGTCCCCGACCCCTTCTGCCGGTTGATGAACGTCCGCCCGGGCAGGTCGTCGAACCCGAGCCCGTCGCGGGAGATGACCCCCTGTTGCCGTTCTGCCACACAGAGGAGGGTCAGGTCCGCGCCGGGCATATACCGCTCCAGGTAATGGGTGTTGTAGGTGCCGTCGGGGGCGAGGAGGTGCATCGGGGCTGCGTGGCACTCCTGCTTTTTGAGCGCGAGCACCCCGCCCATGCTCCCGGTGTGGGTGGAGTGGATCTCGACACCATGCGGCCTTGCCAGATCCGCCAGGTGGTCGAGGGCCGGGTCGTGGCTGCCGGTGACGAGCACTGCCTCCTCTGCCTCCGCACGCGGGACGGTGAGCCGGACGTTCACGGTCTCTCCGGCCTCGGCGCCCTCTTTCTGCGCCGGGATCTGCAGGTAGCCGTTCGCCCGGACTGCGCTCATCTGGACCCCCGCGCCCCGTGACTGGGGCACCGCCACCCAGCGGTCGCCGATCCTCCCCACCGAGAGGAGGACGAACTCATCGGTCCCGATATCCGACTGGAGGCTTGTGGTCAGTCTGGCGGCGACGCGCTCGGGCCGGGGGGCGGGGAGGCCGTAGCGGGCGATGAGCGGCAGAACGATCTCGCGGAGCACGGTCGCCGCCGCGAGCGGGTAGCCGGGAAGCCCGATCACCGGCTTTCCCTCAACCCGGCCGATGATCACCGGTTTTCCGGGCTTGATGGCGACACCATGCGCCAGCACCTCGCCGAGGTCCCGTATGATGTCGGCGGTGTAGTCGCGGGTCCCGGCGGACGAGCCGGCCGAGACGAGCAGGATATCGTTCTCGGCGACGCCGAGCCGGACGGCGTCCCGGATCTGGTCGTAGTCGTCCGGCACAATCGGATAACGGTGCGCTTCCACCCCGGCCTCCGCGAGGACCGCCGCGGCCATCAGGGTGTTGCTCTCCACGACCTTTCCCGGAGGCGGCATAACGCCCGCCGGCACGAGTTCGCTCCCGGTGGGGACCAGGCCGGCCCGGACATTCTTGACCACAAGGTCGGTGACCCCGTAGTTTGCGAGCGCTCCCAGATCCTGCGGCCGGATACGGTGGCCTTTCGGGGCGATCATCTCCGACTCCCCGATATCCTCGCCGACCGGGCGGATGTGCTGCCAGGGGCTGACCGGCTTTCTGACGGTGTAGGTCTCACCGTCGACCCAGACATCCTCGATCATGACCACCGCATCGTAGCCGGGCGGGACGATGTTTCCCGTGTTGACCCTCGCCGCATCCGGGAGGGTCACCGGGTGCTGCTCGCTCGCCCCGAGGGTATCGGCGCTTCTCGCCGCGATCCCGTCCATCGCCGATATGTGGATAGCAGGGACCGAGAACCGGGCGAATATGGGCGCGGCGGTGATCCTCCCCACCGCCCCGGTGGTCACCGGGACCTGTACGACCCCCGGAACCGCCGGGAAGGAGCGCTCGACGAGTGCCCGCGCCTGGTCGAGCGTTATGACCGAGAGGTAGCGCTTCACCACAGGATCACCTCCACCTCCTCACTGACCTCGAACCCCTCGCTCGACGCCGGGATCCGCACCAACCCCTCGCTCTGCACCAGGGTGTTAAGGAGCCCGGATTTCCCGAAGACCGGTGTCGCCTCGCCGTCCCTGACGCTGACCCGGATATAGTCCTCCCGCCCGCGGGTGGAGGGGACGTTCTGCGTCAGCCGCGCGCGGATGGTTCGCCGGGAGACGGAAGTCTCGCGCATCGCCGCGAGCAGGTGGTCGACGATGGCGACAAGCACGACGAACGCCGAGGCCGGATGCCCCGGGAGCCCGATGACCGGTTTTCCCCGCGCCGTCCCTATGATGGTGGGCTTCCCGGGCGCGAGGGCGATCCCGTGCACCAGCACCTCCCCGAGGTCTGCGATGACCGCTGCGGTGTTGTCCCGCTCGTCCTTCGAGGAGCCTCCCGATACCAGGACTGCGTCGCACCGGTCGAGCGCCGAAGAGACCGCCCTCTCGAGCACTGCCCGCTCATCCCTGACGATTCCGAAGTAGACCGGGTGGCAGCCCCGCTCCGTCACGAAGGCGCCGGCGAGGTAGGAGTTCGCGTCCCGCACCTCGCCCGGTCCCGGGGCCCCGGCGACGGGGACAAGTTCGTTCCCCGTGGATATGATCCCTATCCTCGGGGCCGTCACCACGGAGACCCGGTCGGCGCCGACCGCCGCGGCGACGCCGATGTCCCGGGGAGAGAGCACGCGGCCTCGCTCGAGCACCACCTTCCCCGCCCGGAAGTCCTCGCCCCGGAAGACTACGTTCTCACCGGGCGCCACCGGGCGGTGTACCAGGACATCGTCCCCGATCTGCTCGGCGTGCTCGATCATCACCACCGCGTCCGCACCCTCCGGCAGGGCGCCGCCGGTGGGGACGTATTTACACGATCCCCGGGATACGCTTCCGGCATCCGCGCTCCCCATCCCAACCCGGCCCCGGCACTGGAGCATCGCCGGGATGGCCTCTCCGGCCCCGGTGGTCTCGGCTGCGGCGACCGCGTAGCCGTCGACCGTCGACCGGTCGAACCCCGGTATGTCGATATCGGCACAGACGTCTCTCGCGAGGACTCTATGGAGGGCGTCTTCGAGCGGGACGTCTTCGCACCCGGTCGGGGGCGCGATCCTCCGCACCGCCTCAATGGCCTCGCTGACCGGGACGACCTCGAGGAAGAGGCTCATCTGAAGCAGCCCAGCTGACAGCTCCGGATCTTAATTCTCGGTTCGCGCTGGTTGCAGTACCGGGCGATATCCATCTTCGGTATACCGTATTTCTCCGCTATCTCGAAGGCCTGGGGGCAGGTGATCTCGTTCTCTATGCCATACGCCTCGAATGCTTTTCGTACCTTCTCTTCGTCCATAGTACCCACATGGTCTTCCTGCAAAGTGATAGGATTTACTATTGGACCAGTCAAGCACTACCATTTAGCATGCTACCCGTCCATGTACGTATCCGATGCGGATCGCGCTGATTAACTCAAAGGAAGATGTAGCAGGGGTGAACATCCGGGACCACCTCCTGGCCCTGCTTGCAGGGTCCGGGCGATGGCCGCTCGCAGATCACCATACGCTGACGTTCCATGAGATCGACGGGCGGCTGATTTACCAGGGCCGGATCGATGAAGAGGTCGATGCCGACCTCATCATCTTCATATCCCGGCACTCGAGCGCGCAGCCGACGCCGGCCCTGACTGTGCATGTGACCGGCAACTACGGCGCCGCCGACCTCGGCGGGGAGCCGGGAGCGCTTGCGCCAGCGGCTCCTGCGTGGATGCACGCCATCCTGAGGAACCTCGCCGCCCGGGCCCCGGAGGGTTACCGGGTCTCCTACGAAGTGACGCACCACGGTCCGACGGCGCTCGCCACGCCCTCGCTCTTCGTAGAGATCGGGTCCACCCCCACAGAATGGGCCGACCCGGCTGCCGGGCGAGCGGTGGCCGAGAGCATCCTCACGGCGACGCCGGGGGAGACGATCAACCTCATCGGCTTTGGCGGGACGCATTACGCCATGCGGCAGACCGCTATCGCCCTCTCCTCCCGGGGCGCCTTCGGTCACATCGTTCCGACACGACAGGCCGGCGCTCTCAGCCCCGGTCTCATACGGCGGATGCAAGAGGCAAGCCGTGCCGTTGCTGCCTACATCGACAGGAAATCGCTCCCCACCGATGAGGGCGGGCAAATCGAGCGGATACTCAGCGACGCCGGAATCCTCCTCCTCTCCGAGTCGGAGATCGGAGAGGCCTCGAGCCTCGACTGGGCTACCTATCTCAGGGTCCGGTCTCTCGCCGAAGAGATCGCCCCGGGGTCCCGCATCCGTATCCACGGCCTTGCCGGGAAGGGAACCCCCGTTTCGGTGCAGATAATCCCTGATCTGATTGAAGAAACGGTAAAAAGTGATAAAATCGGTTTTCTCGATGCCCTCGACGAATTGCCCGTTATTCATATCACGAAAGGATCAACAGAGATATTATCGACGTTTATCAGCTTCGAGAGCGAGTCTTCCCGACTCGCAAGTGATATAACTACCCTGTGTGTAAAACTCTTACTTATCTGTGAAGGCGCTGTTATCGACGGTGATCACCTTGTCCTCCGGAAGGTGCGGTTTGACCCCGAGAAGGCGCGTAGGCTTGGGGTCCCGAGAGGACCGCTCTTTGCCATGCTTGCCGGCGGAAAAGCGGTTGAGATCAAGGGGCAGACGATCACGCCTGATGCAGTGCAGGCAACCAGTGTGAAGCGGATACATATCCCGGGATTGGAGAGATACATATGAAATCTATCGTAGAAGAGGCACTTTCACGGGCACGAGAGGAGCAGCGCTTTGCTGAGCCCACAGGGGTCGACAAGGATCTCGAAGATATCCTCATGGAGCTCCGGACTGAGATCGCAGTCGTCGGTTGTGGCGGCGGCGGCTCGAACACGGTCACCCGGATGGCGGAGGAAGGCATCAACGGGGCACGGCTGATCGCCATCAACACCGACGCCCAGCACCTTATCCGGGCCCGTTCGGATACCCGTATCCTTATCGGGAGGCAGAGGACCCGCGGTCTCGGTGCAGGTTCGATCCCCCAGGTCGGCGAGGAGGCGGCCCTCGAGAACGAGGACGAGATCAAGCGGGCCGTCGAGGGGTGTGATATGGTCTTCATCACCACCGGGCTTGGGGGCGGCACCGGCACCGGCTCCGCACCCGTGGTCGCGAAGTCCGCCCGGGAAGAGGGTGCCCTGACCATCGCCGTTGTCACCCTGCCGTTCACGGCAGAAGGCTCTATCCGGGCGCAGAACGCCGAGGCCGGCCTCGAGCGGCTCCGCGAAGTGGCGGATACCGTCATCGTCGTCCCGAACGACCGCCTGCTCGAGGTTGTGCCCCGCCTCCCGCTTCACGCCGCCTTCAAGGTCTCGGACGAGGTGCTGATGCGGGCGGTCAAGGGCATCACCGAACTGATCACGATGCCCGGGCTCGTGAACCTCGACTTCGCCGATGTCCGGACCGTCATGGAACGGGGCGGCGTCGCGATGATCGGTATGGGCGAGAGCGACAGTGAGGACAAAGCCGCCGACTCGGTCAAGAAGGCGCTGCGCTCCCCGCTGCTCGATGTGGATATATCCGGGGCGACCGCCGCGCTCGTCAACGTAGTCGGCGGGCCCGATATGACCATGTATGAGGCTGAAGCCGTCATCCAGGAGGTCTACGACCGCATCGACCCCGATGCCCGCATCATATGGGGGGCTCAGGTCGACCCCGATATGCAGGGCAAGATGCGGACGCTGCTCGTGGTCACCGGTGTCCGGTCACCACAAATATATGGGAGAAACGAAAAGAGTATGCCACGTATGATGAAACAGTTTGAGATCGACTTCCTGAAGTGAGCCGGTATGATGGACTATAAAGAGAAGTTTGAGGAAGTAAAGTCGTTCAAGATCGAAGAGGAACTCTTCAAGAAGTACTGGCGTGTGCTGAAACTGGCACGGACGCCGACCCGTGATGAGTTCTCCAAGATTGCGATCGTGGCGGCGGCCGGCATCATGCTCATCGGCCTTGTCGGCTTTATTATATACGAGATCCTGCTGGTATTGCCCAAATGATGGATATGGCTGAGAGCGTAAACAGAGTATATGCAATAAAGACGACCGCAAAGCAGGAGCGGACGGTTGCCGACAACATCGAGAAGGTGACCCGAGACCAGAAAGACATCCATGTGACGGCCGTCATGGTTCCCGAGGAACTGAAGGGCTACGTCCTTGTGGAGAGCCCTGACGCCATCGCCCGGATTGAGCAGCTGGTGGAGTTGATCCCCCACGCGCGCGCGGTGGTGCAGGGCTCGACCGCCTTCTCGGAGGTTGCGCATTTCCTGGTGCCGAAACCGGTGGTCAGCGGTATCACCGAGGGCACCATCGTCGAGATCATCGCCGGCCCCTTCAAGGGTGAGAAGGCGGTCGTGAAAAGGATCGATTCCGGGAAGGAGGAGATCACGGTCGAACTCTACGAGAGTATGGTCCCCATTCCAATCACGGTCCGCGGCGATTCCGTCCGCGTCGTGGAGCGGTCGGAAGACGCTAACTGAAGAATATCACTCCATTCTCCTTTTCCAATCCGGGCACGGGTCTTTGCGCCGCCGGTGATGGGATTTCCATCGACCGGACGCGCCCGCTTGTGTGAAATCCGGTCGCCGGAGCGGAACCCCCGGGCACTATACTTTAAATCCTCTTACGGTGACCTTAGATAACCCAGGCAACTATTCCCCTGAGGAATAAGCTGGAGAAACTTGTATGGCAGAAACGGTCGAAGTATTGGTACCCGGCGGCAAGGCTACAGCAGGTCCGCCTCTGGGCCCAGCGCTCGGACCTCTCGGTATCAACGTGAAGGCAGTCGTCGAAGAGATCAATAAGAAGACGGCCGATTTCAACGGCATGCAGGTGCCGGTGATGGTCACAGTCGACGATAAGCGCAACTTCACGATTGAAGTGGGTATTCCGCCCACAACGGCTCTCGTCATGAAAGAGGCCGGTATCGGGAAGGGCTCCGCAGAGCCGGGTACTTTGGTGGCGGGAAACCTGCCGCTGGAGGCCGCTATCCGTATTGCCCGTATGAAACTTGATGGCATGCTCTCGTACGACCTGAAATCAGCGGTCAAAGAGGTCGTTGGAACGTGCGTGAGTGTCGGTGTTACCGTTGAGGGCCAGAAGCCCCGCGAGATCATCCGGGCCATCAACGACGGAGCATACGACGGCGTACTCGTCGCATAGATGTCAGACAACCATAGAAGATCATGAGGTCGTGTACTATGGAGGCAAAGGATGGTTGATAAAACCAGTATACAGAAAGCCGTGAAGACGGCACTGGAGAAGGCTCCGGAACGGAAGTTCAAGGAGAGCGTGGATATCACCGTCAACCTCAGGAATATCGATATGTCCCAGCCCAAGAATCGTATCGATGAGACGATTCTCCTTCCGAACGGTTTTGACAACGTCAAGATCGCAGTTCTCGGGAAGGGCGATATCACCACGCAGGCAAAGGACGTGGATGTGGACCTTATCATCGGACCTGAGGAGATCGAGCGGCTCGGGGGAGAACCCCGGGAAGCACGTAAAATGGCGGAAGAATACCGGTTCTTCCTTGCTGAGACGGCAATGATGCCTCTCGTCGGCCGTTATCTTGGTGTCAGGCTTGGTCCGCGCGGGCGGATGCCGATGCCGGTTCCGCAGGGAATGGATATCCGGCCCATTGTCCAGCGTCTCCGGAGTTCCGTGAAGATCCGGACGAAGGACAAGAAAGTCTTCCACGCAAAGGTCGGATCCGCCGGAATGGAGCCTGCTGAGATCGCTGAGAACATCGATGCGGTCCTGCGGAGAGTCGAGTCCGTTCTGGAGAGCGGGACGATGAATATCCACTCGGTCTACGTGAAGACGACCATGGGGCCGGCTGTGAGGGTGGCCTGATGGCACTTTACACACAGCACCTGCCCCGGTGGAAGAAGGAAGAGGTAGACGCGATCAAGCGCGGTGTCGAGGAGCACACACTCGTCGGCGTTGTGGACATGTACGGCATCCCCGCCTCGCAGGTCCAGCATATCCGGCGGAATCTCCGTGGCACGGCGACGGTGAAGATGGCCCGGAACACGCTCATCGAGCATGCCCTCACTGAACTCGGCGGCAACGTCGGAAGCCTGAAAGAGCACGCCGAGGGCCAGAGCGCCCTGATCTTCACGAACGCGAATCCCTTCAAACTCTTCAAGCTGCTGGAGAAGACCAAGACGAAGATGGCGGCGAAGCCTGGCGAGACTGCGCCGGAGGATGTCGTCGTCCCGAAGGGTCCGACCACCTTCAAGCCCGGCCCCATTGTGGGCGAGCTTCAGCAGGTGGGCATTCCTGCGGCCATCGAGGGCGGAAAGGTCAAGATCCGGGAGACGAAGACGATCGTGAAGAAGGGCGAGGTCATCAGCAAGAAGGTTGCCGATGCTCTTGTGAAACTCGATATCAAGCCGATGGACGTCGGTCTCGCCCTGCAGGCCGCATACTACCGGAATACCATCTTCACGCCGGACCTCCTGGCCGTCGATGAAGAGGCCTACTACAACAACATCGTGCTTGCGACCCGGCAGGCGTTCAACCTCTCGGTCAATGCCGCCATCCCGACCCCGCTGACGATCGGTGCGATCATCGGCAGGGCGGTTCGTGAAGCCCGGAACGTGGGCGTCGAGGCGAGCATCTATGAGAAGGATATCATCGACCTGATCATCGGACGGGCACAGCGGGAGATGCTGGTCGTCGCGCTCGCGGCGGCAAGCCACGGTTTCGAGCTCGATGAGGCGACCCTGAAGGCTGCCTCGGCCGCAACCGCTGCGGCACCCGCCGCAACCCCGGCAGCCGTTGAGGCAAAGCCCGAGGAAGAGGAGACGGAAGAGGAGAAGAAGGAAGAGGAGGAAGAGAGCGGCATGGCCGGTCTCGGGGCCCTCTTCGGCTAATACTTTATTCAAAAAAAAGGTGAGTACATTATGGAGTATATCTACGCTGCACTGCTCCTGCACAACGCAGGCAAGGATGTAACTGAAGAGAATGTGACCGCTGTCCTGAAGGCGGCTGACGTTGCCGTCGAGGACGTCCGCGTGAAGGCGCTCATCGCCGCACTCGAGGACGTGAACATCGAGGAGGCCATCAGCAAGGCCGCCGTCGCCCAGGTCGCCGCTGCACCCGCAGCCGCCGCCCCTGCAGCCGCTGCACCCGCGGCCGAGGAAGAGGCCGAGGAAGAGGCCAAGAAGGAAGAGGAAGAAGAGAGCGGCATGGCCGGTCTCGGCGCCCTCTTCGGGTAAACCTTTTTTTTCTTTCACTGGTCGATGGGCTGGCCGGTCTGGTAATTCCCGGTACTCCGCGGCTTCCGCGTTGTGATTCTTCTGAAATCTCTTGTGAGAGGGAACCCGGGGATATGCATGAGCCCCTAAGGGGCTGGGCGGGAGCGACACGGCACGGTCACGTATTGTGCCTGCCAGAAAGATGTTCTGCAGTTCCCCTGGCAGGCACACATCCAGTTGCCTGTAGTTTCGTTGAGCGCCCTCTCAAAGCAGGCATGCTCGTCCGTCGCGTATGGGTAGATATAAAAACACCCCCTCCAGATTACCAACTATCCAAAACCAGATCTCCTGCAGGACCGCAGTCGCTCACCCCGGCGGGGATCAGAGAGATGGTACCGGGTATGGCAAAGAAAGTAATGCTAATTGACGACAACGATAAAGTCCTTCGAATCACCGAGCTGCTTATAAAATCGTTCGGGTACTCTCCTCTCCCGTTAAATGACCCCCGGGAGGGACTCAGGATAATCTCAAAAGATCCCCCTTCGTTGATACTCCTGGACCTCATGATGTCGCCGATGGACGGTGCACAGTTCCTGGACGAACGGAGAAAGATTCCCGGAGCACTGGCGATCCCGGTGGTGGTCTGCTCGGCATGGAGGCTGACCGAGGAAGAACTTGCCCCCTACAAGGATGAGATTGTCGAGGTCATCACCAAACCCGTCGAACCCACGCTATTGAGAGAGATCCTCAAAGACTATCTTGGGACGTGACGATATGACGTCAATCGGGAAGGATTACGGGCATCTACCGGCGGGGTTCTTTGCCGGGAGCGGATTATAATGCCCTTCCGCCTCATCGCCGCCGATATCGGCAGGCTCGTTTCAAAGCGGGATCTCGGAGGCCTGATAGCGGCGGCGAGGAGCGAGGATAAGGACACACGGTGGATGGCGGCGGGGGGACTTGGGGAGTTGCGCGACCCGCGTGCGGTCGATCCTCTCATACGGGCGCTGGCCGATACCGATCCGGACGTCCGGTGGAAAGCCGTGGAGGCGCTCGGTTCTATCGGGGATGCCCGGGCGACGGAAGCGCTCATCCCGTTCCTCAACGACCCTGACGGGACCATGCGGCTCCAGGCGGTCTGGGCGCTCGGGAAGATCCGGGATCCGCGTGCGACGGCGCATATCATTCCCTTGCTGGCGGATCCCGACTACGACATGAAGATCGCGACAATCTGGGCGCTCGGGGCCATCGGGGGCGGGGATGCTGCTGCCGCACTGCGAGAGATGCTGCTGGACCGGCACCCGGGTATCCGGTCGAAGGCAGCCGAGTCCCTGGAGAAGTGCGAGTGGAAACCGTCCGATGACCGGGAACGGGGTGCTTTCGCATTTGCGCGAAGAGACTGGAAGGAAGCGTCACGTTACAGCAGAGCGCTGGCGGATGTTCTGATCTGGGCGCTGGACGACGGGTATTTTGATGTCCGGATGCACGCCGCAAGGATCCTCGGTAAAACGAGAAGCTGGAACGCTGTCCGGCACCTCCACAGAGCCCTTGATGACCCGGAAGAGTGCGTCACCTATGAGGCGGCCGCCGCGCTTGCGGAGATTGGGAATCCCGAATCGAAAGAGGCCCTTGTTCACGGGCTCGAGAGCCCACATTTAAGCACCCGGAAGGTCGCGGCAGGGGCACTTGATCGCCTTGCATGGGAACCCCGGAGCATTTACCATGAGATCCTGTTTCGGAGCGCAAAAGATGACTGGATTGGCCTTGTGCGGCTCAGGAGGCGCGGCGTCGATCCTCTCGCCCGGGAGCTGCAGGAGCGATGCGGCGCGGAGAGGACGAGTATCGCAAAGGCGCTTGGGGCCATCGGCAGCCCGGCGACCGATGCCATGATCAGGTTGCTTGGAAACCCGGATCCCGATATCAGGTGGCGGGCAGCCTCGATCCTGGGCGATAGCCGTGATCGGCGGGCTGTCGAACCGCTCATTGCGGCCCTGGCGGATACGGATGAGCGCGTTTCGTCTTCTGCCGCGGTCGCACTCGGCGAGATCCATGATGAAGAAGCGGTGGATCCCCTCATCCGGGCATGCACAACCGGTAACCCGGACCTCCGCCGTGAGTCCGTTGCTGCGCTGGGGAGGATAGGGTCAGGGCGGGCCGTTGCCGCCATCATCGCAGCATCCGGCGATGTGAGTTCCGGTGTCCGCCTCAGCGCCATACGAGCCATGGGCTGGATCCGGGATGCACGGGTGCTCCCTGCCCTGCTCCCGTTCTTACAGAACCCCGATCCCCTCGTCCGGCTTGAGACGGTGCGGGCAGTCAGTCCGTATTCCGGCCGAAAAGTCGACCTCCTCCTCATCCGGGCCCTCGAAGATCTGGATGCCGGGATACGGCGGGAGGCGGCCCGGCAGGTTGGCAGGCGCAAGGTAGTCGCTGCGGTTCAGCCGCTCTTCAGACTCTTCGAGGACCCGGATACCGGGGTGAGGAAGGCGGCCGCAAGGGCACTTGAGAGAATCGGCTGGAAACCATCGTGTCCCCCTGAACAATTAGCCTACCTTATTGCAAAGGAGGACTGGGAGGAGATCCAGCGCCTGGGTCTCCTGGCTGACCCTGCGAGAGCGCAGAAGAGCGCTAAACCGGCACTGCTGCCCGATGGTCTGCAGGGCAGGGTGGGGGCAGCCCCTCCGGGCACCGTGAATCCGGAAGAGCGAACCCCGCAGGAGGACCGGGAGGCGTCCGGTGGCGGGAAGACGGGTGTCGCGGTGCATGAGGACGTTCCGGGCCTGCAGTTTTTTATCGGGGTGCTCAACAACCCGCATGTGGATATGCCGGCCCGGCTCAAGGCTGCCGAGGCGCTGGGGAACCTGGGGGATCTCCGGGGAGTTCGACCGCTGATGAACGCGCTGTGCGATCCGGATGCAGAGATCCGCGGGCGCGCGGCTCTCTCTCTCGGTCTGCTGGGTGACCACAAGGCCTTCGGGTCTCTGGTTGTTGCGCTTGAGGATCCGGTGTTTGAGGTGAAGCGGCGGGCTGCTGAAGCGCTCTCGGTCCTGAAACCGGGGGGTGCGGTCCTCCCGCTAACCGAGCTGGCGAAGAGCCCGGACCCCGGCAGCCGCACGCTTGCCGTCACGGTCCTCGGCGATTTTGAGGACGACGGTGCGGTGCGCGCCCTGCTCGTTGCCCTCAACGATGCACATCCCGGGGTGAAGTCGGCTGCGCTGTCATCGTTGCTAAAATTGGCCGGCTACTGGGGGTTGCGTATACCGCTGCTCCTGAAAGACGGGGATCCGGCCGTCCGTAAAAACACCCTGGACGCCCTGAAATCGATATCGGGGGATGAGGAAGCCGTGTCCTGCCTCGTCCCACTCCTCCGGGCAGGCAGTTTCTCTGTCCGGCGGGAGGCAGTTCTCGCGCTTGAGGCGATGGGATGGAGACCGGGTCTGCCGGATGAGTATGCAACGGTGCTGATCGCCGGCAGGAGGTGGGATGAGGTTGTTGCGCTTGGAAAGCAGGCAGAGAGCACGTTGATCGATGCTCTCTTCGATACGGACCGGGAGATCCAGGACGGGGCGGTGGCGTCTCTTGAGATGATGGGGGATGGCGAGACGGTCCGGCTGATCAGGGTGGCGATGAGGAGGGGCGGGGATCTCCAGGTCAAGGGGGTCTATGCCGCGATGAAGGCGGCAAGCCTCATCGAGGAGAAGGAGCCGAGGAGAGGCGGGGAGGGACCGGCCTCCTCTCCTCCCGGGGCTCGGTGAGGCGTCCGCCGGCGAAGGTCGCCATATTTTGCCCGGTATCCCACGATAGGCGGCTCTGGATTGATATTTTTAACCGTGGTTAGGGTAGGATTGGAGTAGACCTCGACGATAGGGCTGCTTCTTCTCGACCATTTTATCGCCCCCGCCCGGGGAAAAAGGGGTGGTCTTCAACCCGGTTGACAGGGCTGTCAGAGCACCCCGAACCAGATGTCCCGGAGCCCGACGTTGTACTGGGCGATGAAGAGGGCGTCGCCGACCTCGATCGCCCCGTTCTGATTGACGTCGGTCCTCCGGAACCGGTCGGTGCCAGCAACAGGCTTCTCCCGGATCCCCACGACCTCCTGGAGCACGAGGAGGGTGTCAGCCTGGTTGACCTCGCCGTCCTCGTTTGCGTCCCCGAGGAGGACTGGCGTGACCCAGATGTAGTCGGGTTTTGTGACAACTGAGATGTCGCCGTCCACCGAGAACGTGACGGTGTAGTTGCCGGGGGTTGTGTAGGTGTGGACCGGGTGCTGCTCTGTTGAGGTGCCGCCGTCGCCGAAGTCCCAGAGCCACGCGGTTGGGCAGCCGGTCGAGGTGTCGGTGAAGGTGACCGCGAGCGGTGCGGTACCACTCTGGGGTTCGGCCGTGAATGCCCCAACAGGCAACACCGTCTCCCCGATGACTGAGTAGCCGCTCATTGCCTTATCTGAGGTGAGGGCGTTTGTCCAGGCGATCATGTCATCGCCGTTGTTAGAGTTCCTGCAGTATCCGTAGACGCTGAAGGCGGCAAACGACTTCAGGTTCTCGAAGGTGTAGTTGATCCGGACCGCACCGCGGTTTATAAGGGCCTCATTCGGCCGGAGGACGCCAGTGTTGAGGTCGACAAACATGAGATGGAAGGTGTTCTCTGCGTCACTCATGTCCTGGCCTGCGTAGAGGGGGTAATCCACCTCGTTCCCGGTCGGCTTCCAGATCTGCGGGCCGTAGATGAAGTCTTCTTTCGTGAAGGTCTCGTTGAGCGAGGCTGACTGGTAGGTCACATTGTCGAGGGAGGGTGCCCGGTTCCGCAGGGGGTTCGGCGTCCAGGTGTAGCCGTCTGCTGTGATGTGGAGCCTGAAGTCGTTTGGGATCGTGCCGTTGACGGCGACCATGACGATGATCTCGTCCTCGTAGCCCTTGCCGCCGGAATCGGTCGCATAGAAGGTGCTGCTCTGGTCCTCGGAGACCGTCACCTGCCCAAAGTTCTGGACTGGGTCGGTGGAGATGTGGAGGGCGTTGAGGCCGCGGTTGATGCCTTCAAACCTGATGTTGTAGGTGTTGTTACCAAAAGCGTTGTACTTCGCGCCGGCGTCGTTTGCAACTTTCACAAAGATGTTGTTGTATCCGGGGATGACGACAGGCTCGGTGACGGTGATGTAGTCCGTCCTGACCCTGGAACCGCTCCCGCCACCATTGCCAGCGCTGAGGTTGACGGTGTAGGTACCGGGGGCAGTGTAAGTATGGACCGGGTTCTGCTCGGTGGAGGTGTTGCCGTCCTCGAAGTCCCATGCCCTGGATGTAACCGTGCCCGCGGAGGCGTCGGTCGTAATGTGGAGGGTGTTCCTGCCCTGCGTGGGGCCCTGGGTCGGACTGGAGAAATGATAGGTGCTGTTGCCGTAGTCGTTGAACCTTACCCCCTCATCGTTTGAGATGCGCAACGGCATGTCTTTGTTTGACGGCATTACTTGCTGTGATACCGATCCAGCCGCTGGTATCGTGCTGACTGCAGTCAGCAGCAGAATTGCCACCACAGCAATCCATTGGGCGGGACTGTGATGCGTATCTCTCTGTCGCTGTCTCATAATTCTTCCCCTGATTGGTGAGACCGGGGTTCGTGACATCTGAATATAGCAGTTATCATTCCGTTCCGTGTTAATCTGATCTGTTTAATGAAAATCCCTTAAATTGCCGTCGCATTGGCCGGCATGGGGTCTTCGGTGTCCTCTTCGATAAACCTCTTTTTCTTTCATGTACCGATCGGCTGGCTGGTGCCGGTATTTCACCTCTCTTTTGCTACTGTAGTCTCTACGAGGGAACTCTCTTGCTGGGATGTTTCCTGAAGTTTACAGGACACGAGGGGTGGCCATCCAAAAAAGTACGTCTCTGTCCGGTCCCGCGGTGCCGTCAGAGCACCCCGAACCAGACGTCCCGGAGTCCGACGTTGTACTGGGCGATGAAGAGGGCGTCGCCGACGTCGATGGCTCCGTTCTGGTTGACGTCGGTCTTCTGGAACTCATCGGTGCCGGCGACATGCTTCTCACGGAGCCCCACGACCTGCTGGAGCACGAGGAGGGTGTCGGCCTGGTTGACCTCGCCGTCCTCGGTGGCGTCGCCGAAGAGGATCGGGGTGACTTTGATGTAACCGGGTTTCGTGCAGGCCTCTGCGCCGCCGTCTACCGAGAGCGTGACAGTGTGGTTGCCGGGGAGGGTGTAGGTATGCACCGGGTGCTGCTCCGTCGAGGTTGCGCTGTCGCCGAAGGTCCAGAGCCAGGTGGTCGGACTGTTCGACGAGGTGTCAGTGAACCGGACGGTGAGCGGGGCTACCCCGGCGGTGACGTTGGCGGTGAACGCGGCACCTGTTGCGGGAGGTGTGACAGTGATGATCCGCTCTGCGACATCGTTTCCACCCGGGCCGGTTATGGTGAGGCGAACTGTGTAGGTGCCGGCCTCACTGTAGGTGTGGGTGGAGTTCCGGGTTGTTGCTGTGGCGCCGTCGCCGAAAGACCAGAGCCAGGCGGTGATCTCACCGGTTGAGGTATCGGTGAATCGAATGGTCAGAGGCGCGTTGCCCTCGGTGACACTTGTGGTGAACGCGGCGACCGGCGGAGGAATGATTACCGTGATGTAATCGGTCTTAGTCTCAGTGCTACTGCTACCGGCATTGCTTGCGTTCAGGCTGACGGTATAGGTGCCCGGTGCCCTGTAGGTGTGGATCGGGTTTTGGTCAGTTGAGGTGTTTCCATCGCCGAAGTCCCACAACCAGGACGACGGATTCTCCGTAGTGGTGTCAGTGAACCGGATGGTGAGCGGGGCGACGCCAGCGTTGACGTTCGCGGTGAAGTTCGCGACCGGTGGAGGAACCATTACCGTAATGTAACCAGTCTTAGTCTCAGTGCTGCTGCCACCGGCGTTGCTTGCGTTCAGGCTGACGGTGTAGGTGCCTGCCGCTGTGTAGGTGTGGATGGGGTTCCGGTCGGTGGAGGTGTTCCCGTCGCCGAAGTCCCAGGCCCATGAAGTCACGTTGCCGGTGGAGGTATCGGTGAACGCGACGGCGAGCGGAATGGTGCCGATGGTGACGTTCGCCATGAAGTCGGCAACGGGAGGGGTTGTACTCCTGATAATCTCAAACGATACTGTGTTCGAGTCGTATCCCTTTCCGGCAAAGTCGCTCGTCGACGGCCAGACAGCCCTTGCGGTATAGAATCCAAGATCGGTATCGTTCAGGGAGATCCCGCGGGCGTATATCGTTGAGGCGTTGAGGGGAATGTCCCTCAGATCCACACCGCGGAACTGCGTCAGTTTCCCGCCGCCGGGTGTCGTGACCTCGATGTCCATAAAGATGGCCGCCGGGGTTGCGTGGAGACCTTCAAGGTTGTTTTCCAGCGCAAAGTCGAGAACGGCGTTGCGGGTGAGGGAGATGCCGTCGACGGAGGTGCTTGTGCCGCCCAGGAGAACATCCAGCCCGATGCACAGCTCTCGGATCTCAACCCAGGGTCTGCCGCTGAGAATGCCGCCACCTCCCCAGGCGTAGTAGCGCCCGGGGATCAGATCCCCCCTAGTCACCAGGTCGAAGGAGCAGCAGTCGGGCACGTCGATGGTTGCGTCCATAGTGCCGGCCGAGAAGTTGCTGTAGTGGATCAGCCGCTGCACGCTGCCCAACCGGGTGAGGTTCAGACCCTCTTCGCCGAAGTAAAGCGTGTTCCCGCTCAGAATGCCCTTGTAGAGGTCGCCGGCGTCGCAGTATCGGACGGGATCGGGGGCGTTGGGATACAGTACCTGGAACACACCGGGGATCGGCAGGGTGGCAGATGTGAGGTCTTTGCCATCTGCGTTTGCGAGCGAATCTACAGTGATGTTCAGCGGGCTGATATCGCCGGGTTTTCCAGTTGCTCTGAGTGCTATGGTGCAGATGGGTACATCACCGCTCTGGCCGTTGCACGTGGTACACGCTATGCGTGTCTTGCCATTTGCGTTGTTGATACTTGAAGCACCCACCCAGGGCGACGCAAAACTCATGGAATCCACCGTCACGATGGCGGGATCGTAGGTCAGGTCGAGGCATACCGCACAGATGGCCGATGCGTTGCGGATGGTCAGCAGTGCCTGCGTGACCTGTCCCTTCGCTACCGCGGCATCACCGAGACTGACGGGCATGGCGTCGAGGACGGTGACGTATCTGGACTTTGTTTCGGTATCACTCCCGCCGCTGTTGCTCACGGTAAGGCTGACATTGTAGGTTCCCACTGCTGTATAGGTATGGATAGGATTCTGCTTGGTCGAGGTTGCACCGTCACTAAAGTCCCACAACCATGCCGTTAAGTTCCCGGTGGAGACGTCGATAAACTGCACTGTGAGTGGAGTTGGGCCGGTAGTGACGTTGGCGGCGAAGTTAGTTGTGTCTGGGGGTGGCGTGCCATCAAACTTGCCAATAAGTCTGTTGTTTGAATAGTGTTTAGTGATGTAATTTCTGGAATCCCAATGAATAAAACCCGATGCACAGTATATCACAGAATGAGGTCCAACGACGATATCACGAGGCCATCCATAGTTGTCGACATTCAAACCAATTCCTGCAGTTATCGAGCCTGATGGGGACAGAATTTTAAAGTCCTCTTCACAAGCAACGTAAATAGTTCCATCGCTGTCCACATAAATACCGCGTGGGTCGTAATTGATCGGTCCGATTTCTCCAATCAGTTCTCCTTCCAAAGTGTATTTTAATATTTTATTATAGCCATTGACATAGACGATATCGTGCGAATCAACAAAAATTGTTTTTAAGGGGCATTTGTGCTCAGTTGGCCATTTCCTTATAAAATTATGATTTGAGTCAAATACAACCACATAGTTAAATGAACCTGCGCTAATGGCAACAAATATATTTCCTTCACTGTCAATGGCAACATCAGTTGGTTTCCATAGTGAGGTGACAGTGCTATCCAATTGACTGATATACGTTCCATCCGACGAGAATACCTGGATTCTGGAGTTAAACGTATCGGCCACATATACTTTGCCATCGGGGCTTACAGCCATCCCCCAAGGCCCGTTCATAGTATCTCCCCCAAATTCGCCGGCACCACTACCATATCTGCCCCACTTACGTATGGGTGTTCCATTTGTTGCAAAAACCTGCACCTGGAAATTGCCTTCATCAAGAACGTATGCCTATCCGTCACTGCCGATCTCGATTGCCTTAGGGCCACGCAGTTTTGTTCTGTCGATTTTTAATGTAAAATAGGAGTCGGGACTAACTTCGCTGCATCCGGTTGTTATATTGTAAGATGTTACATTCCACTGAAATGTTCCATCCCGGATAAATCGATCTAACCAGTGGTGAGCATATGAGGCGCCATTCAATTCTTTAATTGTAGATAGGTAAGGGTAATCAAGACCACTGTAGTTGAGGCAATAATAATCTGCACCCTCAACGGGAGACCAGGTGAAGGTAGGCGTGTCGTCATCGATGGTAGACCCATTCGCTGGAGAGAGGAGTGTTGGTGGACGAAGTTTAGTTGTCTCATTTACTTTGGTTGCCCTCCCGATCCCTGGAAAGAGGTTATTTATTTTATCAGTTTCGTTAACGACGGCATCATCACAATCCACCCACGCAATCACCGGATATGATCCATTATCGTTTGGCCACACCACGGACCACCCACTTACAACAAGAGATTCTTTTGCAGGGATTAACGATACTTCATTTTTGCCAAGAAAATTCAATGTACCGTTAAAGAACCAGAGTCCTACATTGAAAGGTCCTGCAGCGACATCACCGTCATTAATGACTTCAACGTAAAAGGATGTCTCTTCCCCGCGGCGGATTTCGGTAGTGGTGAAGATTCTCTTTGCAATGAGATCGGTGAGGCCGGACTCGGGCATGGCGGAAGCAAGATCGACAGTATAATTTTCTGTTTCTCCAAGTGTGATGTTCACGAATTCTGTTGCATACCCATATTTGGAGAATTTTATCTCCACTCTGTCACCGAGCGCATAGTCCTCTGAATCTGTCTCGGAGGAGACAATGTCTGAAGGGAGAGATTGTGATAGATCGGATATCGAGATGTTAAGCGGGGTCGTACCTCTGTAAATGTACACTCCGGGAGATTCACTGTTCTGTAGACTTTCAACGCAACTGTCTGACGCTGGTAGTGCGGCAGTACCAGTCCTCTCTTTTAGTTTAATTGAAACGGAAGTATATGGTTGTGCCGAATCGAAAAATATCTTTTTATCCTCAACCTCACCGACAGTAAAACTCACTGATGTGCTGAAGTCTGAGTATCCCTCTGAGTATCCATATTGTTCATTTTCATCGAAGTGATAACGATATTTTACGGTGTACTCTCCGTCAGGGAGGTCACTTCCCCAGATCTCCGAATCCGTGATTGTTACCGGTAACGATGAGTATTCTTTAGACTTCCGAGTTTCACCATCCGAGAGGACTACTTCGTATTTATCGGCAATATCGATGTCTTTCAGGTTAATCATGACGCAGACCGAATCGGAGTCATATTGTGTACCTGCATCAGGTGAGATCACCTCGGGGATGTGAGAATCCTCGAGTATTGTTAGTCTGATAGGAGTTTTTTCGCACGCCCAAGCACCAGTGTCATCGACGACATGCAGGCCATACCAGTGGGTGCCAGTTACTGGGGAGATAACTTCAATTGTTCCGATTTCGGTGATAGATTGTACGGATCGGATCAGTTCCCATCTATCATCTGCAATATTGCAATCATCATGTTTACTGGCATCGTTTATTCTCCAGAGTTCAACACTTGAGACACCCTCAGGGGCTGAAACTTTGTAATTGAAAATAATTCGTTCTCCTACCTTTGGGTTTGAGGGAGTACATGTGAAGATCCCTACTTCAGGCATATTTTCAATAACACCCTTTGAGATAGTGCTCCCAGATCGAGTTACGGGAAATGCATTTAGAGGATATAACTTGGCTGCATTATAGTCTCTTACAAAAACGCTTTTTAAGTTATGAACTGAATCCTCGGGATTATAATATGCCCAGATCTCTGTTCCTTTAACATCAGATCCAGTATTCATATAGTAATATGTATTCTGCTCGCCATAGAGGCGTCCTGCCAAGATCTGGTATGTATCAAAGTAGCCATTGATATCAGCGTCTGTCATAACTTTCCAGCGCAATTTACCTATCTTTCTGACAACAGTATGATAATCCTCCCATTCACCCTTTACATTGCCCTTTATATCTTCTAAAGTGATATCCGAGTTCCCCAGTAGTGTGGCACAGGATTTATTACCGTTTTTTACAGTATCCCAGGTAGTGCCTGTAACGGCAGACCAATCAGAAGCCCATAAACCACCTTCTTCTTCGATCTTATACCCAAACCATGTGGTTTTTATACATGCCCTCATATCCTCAATACAATTTAATTTACCTTTCTTTTGACAAGTATCCAGATGGTATTTTAAAACCCTCAATGATGAAACTAAAGATTTTGTCCAGTCCAATTTCTCGATAGTACTCCAATTATCCCATCCTACATCTAAAATATGTTCCTGGCCACGATCAACCTGAGCGGGACCAATTCCCGTCGAAAAAACAAAGTTAGAGATAGCACTATGCGTGCAAGCATCATCTGGAACGCAATTACTATGAGCAGAATACCCGCATTTTCCTCCTTCAGACCAGATGCCGGCAAGAATCATAAGTTTATACTGTGCGGGTGATATCTCCCATGCTGAATTGTAATATTCACAATTGCCATCGTCCGGCAACAATTCATCAAGATAATCGATCAAATCTTTGTCGATACTTGCACTTATTGATGATATAGTTCCGGGAAGTTCTGTCCCTGCGGTTTTGAAACTCCTCGAGGGGTTAGGGGCATCGTTGATGTATGGATCGGAGATGCCCCCGATCGCTCTGAAGATATACGTTGTTCCGGGTCTTAAATCAGTGATTGGTATGCTAAACTTACTATTTCCTTTGACGCTTATTGGTTGAGAGAAGAACTTTCCATCATTTCCGCTGATCTGATACCTGAACCGGATCTGATACAATATATCTGGATCAGAATTACTTAAGGTTCCGGTTAAAATTGCACTGCTATCAGTAACGAACTCAGCATTGCCCGTTGTTAACTTTGGTCCATTTTCCGAGGATCGGTATATCGGATATTCCAGTGGAACATCTACACACTCTAATGATTGTATCTCAAGTGCAGGGGAATTGTTCAAAGTGGACGGCGTAGGCGTGACTGTAATCTCTGATGTCGATGTCTGGTTTGCTGTTGAGTTAGGTATGATGACTTCTTCCGTAGGTGATGGAATTGTTTCTTCCATCGGTGACTGGGTCAGCGTTAGCTCTTCAGGGGGTTCGGCAGAAAAGCAATTTGATCCCTGTTCACTATTAGATATACTTATCGTGGTCATATTGCCTGAGACAATACTCTCATTCTGCGATATACCTTCAATGCTGGTCGCCCCGACAGATGCGACCGCATAGGGTATGGCCATTGCAGCAAAACACACAACCACGATAAAAGTTAAAATTCCAGTATAGAATCCGTTCCTGCGCGCAACCCTTTTTCCAGACTCTGCTCTCTTCAGCATCATTATTTTACCTCTCAAATTGCCACTAATCGATGTTGACATATACCCGCACACATGAACCATCGCGAGATCAACTGCCGACTCTTTTTTGAGGGATTTGGTTTCCCTGCCTGTAATTAGCTGAAAATTGCTGATTCTTATGCTAGAGGATCGGCGGTGGTTGGTGAACGCTTCTCGCTTTGGGTAAGCCGGTTACTCAAGGTGCCAGATCGGTTATCAGGCTATGTAAGATACAGATCTCCCGGCGGGGAAAAACATTTCTCTTTAACCGCCGGAGCGACAAATCCGTTTCATCAAAATCGCTCTCACGAAATGACTTTTCGCCAGAATGGGGCACCGGGGAGCCCCGCCGATCTGCCGGCCTTGCCCCACTCCCACCGCCCCCACCTGTGCGCGCTGCCTGCCGATCCCGGCGCCCTCTTCGGCTAACCCTTTGTCTTCGACGAACCGGCCAACCCAATTCTCTGGATGTTGCCGGTAACCCCCGGTTTTCGCGCTAACTTCTCCTGGAACGATTCTGTTCAGGGCTGTCCCGGGCCATGCCCGTGCCGGGAGGAAGAAACTGCCCGGCACCCTGTCGGGAAAGACGTGCCGGGATGACGCTTCAGGCCGGACGATGAGTGCAGCAGAGGCCCGGGGTTTTTTCCCGTTTCTCGTCAGGAACAACCATCACAACCCTCCGGAAGCTTCAATCCAGGAATTTATCGCTATCCGGGGTCACCTATAGATATTTGACGCCCATAGTGGACCTATTCGTAGATGTGGACCGTTGGTAACGGTCGTGTGGACGGGAACAACTGCAATACGGGCGTTAAGAGCCCGGAACCGCCGGTGGAGGAGAGCGGCGACCCGGTGAAACGGCTCGCCCGGCACCGGGCGGTCCCGGCGGCGGTGAGGGAGACGCAGGAGAGGCTTAAAGGAGGAGCTGACCCAATCATTCATGCGGACAGGGCGATCGGGAGGAGAGGGCGATGTCTGGGGATCTGATTGTTCAACTACGGGAGATGATGGAACTTCCGGAGGAAACTGAATGCATCGAGTTTAAGGAAGCAAAAAACGATTACGGCTTCGATAAAATCGGAAAATACTTCTCAGCACTGAGCAATGAAGCCAACCTGCATGGTAAACCGGCGGGCTGGCTGATCTTCGGCGTCACCGACAAACTGCCCAGAAAGATTGTCGGATCAAATTACCGTCTTACCCCGCCCGGTCTCGATCGTCTCAAAGAGGAGATTGCGCAGCATACGAACCATCGTATAACGTTTGTCGCCGTCCACAACCTTGCGGTCGATGAGAAGCGAGTGGTGATGTTTGAGATCCCTCCGGCTCCACGCGGCGTTCCGACCACATGGAATGGCGCTGCATATGGCCGTATCCACGAGTCTCTCGGACCCTTGCTCTCCATGAGATTGAAGAGATACGCAGGCAGGCTCCTCAGGATGACTGGTCGGCGATGATCTGTGAGGGTGCCACACTTGCGGATCTCGATCCTGAGGCGATTGCCTTTGCGCGGGGAAAATACAAAACGAGATACGATGGGAAACACCCAGATCGTGCGAAAGAGGTTGATGAGTGGGATGATCTTACTTTCCTTACGAAGGCGAAGGTATGTAACCAGGGTCGGATTACGAATACTGCAGTCCTTCTCCTTGGAAAGAGTGAGGCAGCGTCCCTCCTCTCACCCGCAATTGCACACATCACCTGGGTTCTCAGGGACCAGGGCGAGGTGGAGATCGACTATGCCCATTTCGGGCCGCCGCTGATCCTCGCCGTCGACAGGGTTTTTAGCAAGGTCCGAAACCTCACAGTCCGCTACATCCCGGGGGAGACACTGTTCCCTCTTGAGGTGACGCAGTATGATCCCTGGGTGATCCGTGAGGCGTTGCACAACTGCATCGCCCACCAGGACTACCAGCAGTCTGCCCGTATCACCGTGACCGAGAGGCCGGGTTCCCTGATGTTTACCAATCGAGGAGATTTTATACCGGGGAGCGTCCGGAATGTGATCGAGCGCGATATGCCGCCTGACCGGTATCGAAACCCCTTCCTTGCCGGTGCAATGGTCGAGTTGAAGATGATCGACACCATCGGCAGCGGGATCAAGCGCATGTTTCGGGTACAACGGGATCGCAATTTTCCGATGCCGGATTACGATCTCAACGAGGAGGGTGTGGTGCGGGTCACGATTCCCGGCCGGGTGATCGATGAGCGCTACACCCGTATGTTGATCAAGCGAAAAGATCTGACGCTGATGGATGTGATCGCCCTTGATAAGGTACAGAAGGGTTATTCCATCACGCCGGAGGAGCGGACTGTTCTCCGGAAGAAGAAACTCATTGAGGGGCGGCATCCGAATCTCTATGTTTCGGAGAGTGTTGCGGCCGAGACCGATACACGGGCCGATTATATCAGGAAGCGGTCGTTTGACAGGGCATACTTCAAGGATATGGTGGTAGCGTATCTCAAGACCTATCATGAGGCGGAGAGAGCAGATATTGAAGACCTGCTGCTGGACAAGGTTTCCGATGCTCTGAATGAGAATCAAAGACGCCGTTTCATTAAGGATCTGCTCCAGGAGATGCGGATAGAGGGAACGATCACGACTATCGGGAAGACAAGGAGCGCGAAATGGGTGCTCACCCCCTCAACCCCGGAGAAGGCATGATTGGGGATCTGGTTGGGGGGATGATTGTCGAAGATTGTCGAAGTGATGCCAAATGTTTGGACTCAAATTGCGAAATAAGTGGCTTTGCGTTGATACTGTAAACCCGGGATTGGACGAAGATTGGATGAAGATTGTCGAATCGGCGCCAAATATTTGGACCGGGATCGCGAAATAACCTGTTTTGCGTTGATACTGTAATCCTGGGATTGGCGAAAGATTGCAGAAGGATACCGCGGTCCCAAAGGGCCGGACAACAACGACCACCTTGCCGCCCGCGACCCGGCCTGCAGATACTGCAGGATCGGTTCCCGCAGTTGCCGCATGACCCGCCGAAGGCGCTGCCCGAGCAGATCGCCGGTAGAACCTCCAGACAAACCTGATCGACCCGGTCGTCGCCCTACTCCCCCACGCTCCCCCCGTACACCACCTGCCCGAAGCTGATGCACCCGTCCCCGAGCGGATACTCCCGGTTCACAACCACCTCAAGTCCGGCGGCGCGAACCTCACCGACGATCGTCTCCCGGATCGCCCGGTTATACGCCACCCCGCCCGAGAGCGCCACCCGGGGGATCCCCCGCTCCTGTGCCGCCCGGACGGCCATCGCAGCGACCCCCCGGGCAAGGTTGTACTGGAACGACGCGGCGATGTCCGCCCGCCGCTCCCCGGCGGCCATCCGCCGGTACGCCTCCGCAAGGAGCGACCGGGTCGAGAAGACCTCGCGCCCTCCATCGCGCGAGAATTCAAGGTCCCAGGCCGCCGCCCTCCCGGCGCATGCCGCCGACTCAAGTTTCATCGCCGGCTCGCCGTCATAGGTCCGCTCCCGGCAGATACCGAGGAGGGCTGCGGCGGCGTCCAGCACCCGGCCGGTGCTCGATGTGGCGGCGACGTTTAACCCCCGCTCCACCTGCCGGGTGAGGACTGCGAGTTCGATATCGCTCCACCCTCTCGACGCTAAGAGGTCTCGGACCCCCGATGTCGGCAGGATCCCGTACAGCATCCGCTCCGGGAACCGTGTGGCGAGGTCGCCGCCCGGCATCGGGACAACCTCGAGATGGGCGACCCGGTCGAGGTGGGGGACCTTCCCGGCAAAGACCTCACCGCCCCAGATTGTCCCGTCGTCGCCGTAGCCCACACCGTCGATCGCGATCCCGACGCACTCCTCCCGGGTCGTGGCGGCGATATGCGCCCGGTGATGCTGGACGGCGAGGAGTTCCGCCCCGGCCGCTTCCGCAACCTCGTGGGCGTAGCGGGTCGAGAGGAACTGCGGGTGGAGGTCGTGGACAACCCGGTCGTATCGTGCGCCGACAAGCCCCCCGATCTTCTCCACCGTCTCCTGCAGGTAGGCGAGGGTCTGGGGGTTTCTGACGTTTCCCACATGGGGCGATGTGATGCAGAACCCGTTACGGTATACAGAGATATTCGCGTTCAACTCCGGGCCGACGCCGAGGATGCACGCATCACCAAGGTCGATCGCCGTCCGTTTCGGGGCGAGGCCCCTTGATAAGCGTATGATGTAGCCGTCCCGGACGACCGAGTCGTCGCACCGGTTGATGATCCGGCGGTCGTGGGTGAGGATATAGTCCACCTGCCTTGAGAGCCGGTCGAGGGCGACCGAGAGATCGGTGATCATCGGGTAGCCCGGCAGGTTCGCGCTCGTCATCACGAGGAGCGGATGGGCGAGGTGTGCAAAGAGGAGGTGGTGCAGCCCGGTGTAAGGAAGCATGCACCCGATGGTGTGGAGGTTCGAGATCCCCCGGAGGGATGCAGAATCCCGCTTTGCGAGCACCACGATCGGCCGTTCCCGCGAGTGGAGGATCCGCCGGTCTTCGTCTGATACTATCGCGATCCGTTCCACCTCTTCGGGGGTCGCCATCACCGCGAGGGGCTGCTCCGTCCGACCCAGGCGGCGTTTCAGCTCACCGGCCGCCTCTTCTGTGCAGGCGATATGGAACCCCCCGATCCCCCGGACGGCGACGATCGAGCCCGCATCGAGAAGGGCCGCCGCCTCCCGGACGGGATCGCCCTCGACCTGCGTCCCGTCAGCCCGGATCAGGGTGAGGTGCGGCCCGCAGGCGGCACAGGCAATCGTCTGGGCGTGGTGGCGCCGGCACGACGGGTCGGTATACTCGCTCCCGCAGGCAGCACACATAGGAAACACCGCCATGGAAGTGCGTTCCCGGTCGTAGGGAGTGGTGTTGATGATACTGTACCGGGGGCCGCAGTTGACGCAGGATGTGGCCCAGTAACCCTCATACCGCCCACCCGGAGTAAATATATCGACGATACAGTCGTCACAGGTGGCAACGTCGGCCGGGATGAACCCCGAGAGGTTCCCGGAACCGCTCTCAAGGATAGTAAACGTATCGGGTGCGCCGCCGCGCAGATCCTGGACTTCTACGGAATCTATATGAGATAATGGCGTCCCCCGGGAAACGGCCGCCAGGAACTCTTCAAAGCGATCCCCAAACGCATGGATCTCCACCTCGCTCCCGAGATTCTTGACGGTCCCGGTGATTCCGAATTCCTGGGCCCTAGCGTAGACAAAGGGACGAAAACCGACCCCCTGAACGATGCCCCGGATGATGATGGTGCCACGTGTACGCATCGAAAAATCAGCAAAAATTTATGGAGTTATACAACGATATAATAATAGGGTATCGCATTGACGGGACATATTAAAATTCTTAACGATCCGGTAGAACTGGTTCCTCTTCTTATAACGTTCAATAATGCAGATTATAAAAAGATCTATGAACTCTTAAACAAGACCTGGTTGACCGAGGAGGAACTGGGGACGCACGCCGAGGCTTCGACAGTGATCGAGTGCCTCTCCATCCTCAGGAAGGGAAACCTGATCGAAGAACAGTGGCGGATGCCGAAGCCCGGAGAGAAGCCAACGAAAGAATACCGGGCGACATACAGCAAATTCAGGGCCAGTTTCCAGTGTTCTATGGGAGACATTGGAGACCTGCTGCACATCGCCGTCTCAAACGACGCAGGGCTCCGTTCAATCGTGGACTCGGTCGAACAGGAGATTGTGGCCGGGACCACCTCGATCGGTGATATATCCAGAAAATACGGGGTCAGTTCGACCTTCATCAAGGGGCTGGCGAAAAGGATCCCCGGTCTCGACGTGAAAGGGCAGGGAATGGTGTTGCTTGACCGAATACGCTGAAGATCCCCTTTACATCATCCTGCGCAGCAAACGGGAGGCCACCCGGTTCCAGATCCTGGTGGAGATCGCCGAGCATCAGCCGTCCATCCGCCAGCAGGAGATCGCCGGGAAACTCGGCGTGACACCCCAGGCTGTCTCCGAGTATATCCGGGAGATGGTGGATGAAGGACTGGTCACCGCTCACGGCCGGGGCCGCTACGAGGTGACAAAGAGCGGGATCGAGTGGGTTCTGCGGCACGCCGAGGCGCTCGAGTCCTATGCTCGCCACGTCAACCGGGACATCATACAGCAGGTGGCTGTCTGGACGGCCATTGCCCGGGACGGGGTCCAGAAGGGGGATACGGTCGGTGTCTTCATGCAGGACGGGTGGCTCTATGCGACGAAGCAAGAGCAGAGCGCCACAGGCCGGGCGACCATGGACGCAGAGCCCGGGGAAGATCTCGGTGTCGCCCACTTAAACGGCATCATCGAGCACGCGGAGGGACTCATCCATGTCTGCAAGGTGCCGCGGGTGGAGCGGGGCGGGTCGCGGCAGGTCCGCCCGGATCTCCTGCGGGCCGCCATCCGGGACGCAGAGATGGTGGCCGCTGTCGGTCTCGAGTCCTACGTAGCTCTCAGGAAGGCGGATATCAAGCCGGATATGTTCTTCGGGTCCCGGGAGGGAGTCATCGAGGCGGCGTTCCACGGCCGGGAGTGCGCAATACTCATCGTCGATGAGGAGTTTACCGACTTCCTCAAACGGCTGGAGACGGTGGGGCTCACCTACACGATCCACGACCTGATCGCACCATGATGGTTATTGTCCAGCCCCAGAAAGGCACATATAAACTGCTGTTTGTCGAAGGCGGCCGCGTCGAGGGTTCCGGGTTCGTCGACCTGACCGCGACACCGAAGGGCCAGCGGCCCAAGAACTTCAAGATGCGCAGGCGTGGCAAGCAACTCAAGCCCACCCCGACCCGGGACCTGATCACACTGCTGCGCCGGTCTTCGGTGCACCTTGCAGCGAAAAGCCCGGAGTTTGAGTCGTTCCTTGCCGACCTCCAGATCCCGTCATCGAGGATCGACATCTGCCGGTTCTGCCAGATCGAGGACCGGTTTGTTCCCGTCGATAAGGCGACCGGTGTCCGGTACGGTGGGGAGTGGATCTGCATGGACTGCGCAAAGCGCGAGATGCGCCGGGAACTCGGCTACCTGGGCAAATTCGGCGGCTCCGTCCTGGTCCACCTGGAGAAACTCCTCCTCCAGGTCCGGGATCTCGACCGGGTTCTGGCATCGGTGGGGCCTGAGCATCCCGACCGGAAGCGGACCCTTTTTGACCGGCTGGAGGCGCACGAGGTCCAGAAGACTGCCCATATCACCGATCTCCCGCTGCCCCCTGCGTTTGCGAAGGCTGCCGGGGTCGATTACCTGATGCCTGTCCAGCAGCTCGCCGTCCAGGACGGGCTTCTCGAGGGACAGCACCTCCTCGTCGTCTCCGCCACGGCGAGCGGCAAGACCTTCATCGGGGAGATGGCCGGTATGAAGAACTTCCTCGAAGGGCGGGGGAGGATGCTCTTCCTGGTCCCACTGGTCGCGCTCGCGAACCAGAAGTACCAGCGGTTCCGCGACCGCTACGGCCACCTTGTCCGGGTCACCCTGCAGACCGGGGTGAGCCGCCTCAACCTCCCCGAGACCCGCCCGGCAGGGGACCGGGACGTTAACGCACCCCTCGTGGTGGGGACCTACGAGGGGATCGATCACGCTCTCCGGACCGGGCGGTCCTTGAAGGATATCGGGACCGTCGTCATCGACGAGGTCCAGATGCTTGAAGACCCCGAGCGGGGTCACCGCCTCGACGGGCTGATCGCCCGGCTCAAGCATGTCGCCCCCGAGGCCCAGTTCCTCTACCTCTCGGCCACGATCGGGGTCCCGGGACTGCTTGCAGAGAAACTCGGGGCGAACCTGGTCCGCTATGCGGATCGGCCGGTCGCCCTGGAGCGCCACCTCCTCTTCGTGGAGCGGTCGAAGAAGATCGGGTTCATCAAGCAGATGGTCGCCGAGGAGTACAAGGTGCGGTCATCCAAGGGTTACCGGGGCCAGACGATCGTCTTCACCAACTCCCGGGCCCGGTGCCATGTCATCGCTGACGCCCTCGGCAAGAACGCCGCTCCCTACCATGCGGGGCTGTCCGCACAGGAACGCCGGGACGTGGAGCGGCGCTTTGCCAGCGGGGAGATCGCCGCTGTCGTGACCACGGCGGCGCTTGCCGCCGGCGTCGATTTCCCGGCGTCTCAGGTGATCTTTGATGCCCTTGCTATGGGCATCAAGTGGCTCACCGTACAGGAGTTCCACCAGATGATGGGCCGGGCAGGCCGGCCCGACTTCCACGACCTTGGCCGGGTGGTCATCATGGCGGAGCCCGGCGGGTCGTACTCCCGGACGTCCGGGAAGACTGAGGAGGAGGTCGCCGTCGGCCTCCTGCGGGGCGAGATGGAAGAGGTCGCTCCCGAGTACGATATGGAGCAGAGTTCGGAGGAGTTCGTAGCGAACGCTGTGGTCTGTGGCGGCGACGAGCAGCAGGTCATCCGGATGACCCGCTCAATGGTCGGGACGCTGGAGCCGGCGCTCCCCACCCTCCTCGATTATGGGCTGGTCCGGCGGCGGGCGGGGCGTATCGAACTCACCGATATGGCCCGGGTGATGGCCGAGCACTTCATCGGCGCCGAGCGCCTGATCGAGATCAAGGACCTGGTCCGGCAGATGGACGATGCAGCCGAGGTCATCGCGGAGCTCGAGTGCGCCGAGGAGAAGACACCGTAACGGCGCCCGAGTCCCTCTTTTCGAACCCCTGGAACTATCTCAAGCTCCGCGATGCCGTCTGTCGCCGATACCGATCCAGAGCATCTGAACGGCTGCCGGCTGCATCTCTCCGGGAGGGCCGTGAGAAGAAGGTGGCCTATCCGGGCCCCGGAGCCTCACCGTTGGCGCCTTCACGAGCGCTCCTCCGCATCATCATGGCGAAGATCGCGGTTCCGAGGAGGCTTATTGCCCCGCCGATGTAGAAGACGGCCTCGACGCCGACGAAGTCCATGAACGCACCCCCCATCAGCGGTGCGATGATCATGCCGATGCCAAAGACCGTGTTATAGGCACCCATCGAGGTCCCCATCCCGATGGTCCGGCCCACATCGACCGTCAGGGCCATGAGGGACGGCTGCTGGATGGCGCCCCCGACGCCTATGATGGAGGTGATCACGAGCAGGGGCCAGAACGACCGGGAGACGGGAATTACTGCGAGCGCTATCGCTGCTATGGCTGATCCGATGATGATCAGGACGACCTTGTTCCCGGTGTCGGTGAGCCTCCCTATCGGCACCTGGAGGAGCGCCATCAGGAAGGTGTTCGCGGAGAGGACGATACCCACCTCGAAAGGGCTTAAAGCGATCAGGGGAGCAAAGACCGGGATGAAGACCATCATGCCCCCGCGGCCGAGGGCGCTGATGAAACTGAAGACCATGACCCCTCGCATGACCGGCAGCGAGAAGATCGCACGCATCGGAACGTGCGGGGAGTCCGGGAGCGCCAGAGAACCCGGCTTTGCTTCCGGGAGGGATATGGCGACGAGGAGTGTGGCGAACGCCGAGAGGCCGGCCATGACGTAGAAGACCGACGGCATCCCGAGCGTGTCGTTCAGGAACCCACCGAGGAGCGGCCCCACCCCCATGCCAAGGAACATCGATATGGAGAAGTTCCCCATCTGGCTCCCTTCCTTCCCCTTCTCCGAGAGGTCCGCGATATAGGCCATGGCTATCGGAACGACCATGGCCGACGCCAGCCCGTGAATGAGGCGGACAACCGTGAGCGAGTAGACACTGCCGGCGATGAGGTAGGCGAGCGACGTGACCGCGTAGACGAACATCCCGATGAGGATGATCCACTTCCTCCCCTGCCGGTCCGATATCCGGCCGATGATGGGCATGAAGACTGACCGTGAGAGCGCGAAGGCTGAGAATATGATGCCGAGCCAGATACCGGTCGCACCCAGGTTCTCCGCGTAGATGGGGAGGAGGGGGCTGACGACACCGAGCCCGAGCATGGTGGCAAAGACGGATATAAATAAGACGTTATAAATTCGTTTGGCAGTATTCATGCAGGATACACCTGATTCGGGATCAAAGCCGCAAGATGAGTCTTGCGGTAATCGTTCACAAATGCGGTGAAAATAGTTGGTAGCGATTGACCTTATATTGACCCGGTCGTCCGCCGGCTGAAGTTATACCCGTCGCGTGACGCAGCACCACCGGTCGTAGATGGGGTCACGCCGGTTCTCGAAGACCCCGGCATCCCGCCCCTGCCCGGCGCACCACCCTTCTACCCGGGCCGCCTCGGCCTCTGTGCCGACGGTGATCAGCGCTTCGCCGGTGAGGTCGAGGAGCCCGGTGATGATCCCTTCCCAGAGGGAAGCGTTATAGGAGTAGATCTCCCCGGCCATGAACACGGCGCCGAGGGGCACCGGCTTAATGTAGCAGGAAGCCTCCTGTGCGTCGATGCACATGGTGTCTTCCGGCGCAAGGCGGCCCCGGGAAAGCCCGAGCGCGAGAAGGCCTGGGTCGTTGTCGTAGGCGAGCGCCCGCACGCCGCCCGCCCGGAGGGCCGCGGTACCGACACCCGACCCGCAGCAGCAGTCGAGGCAGCAGGTTCCCGCACGGTCACCCCAGACTTCGTCGAGGAGGTCGCGGATTTTTCCTTCCCGGTCGGGACGCAGGTCTTCGAGGGCAGAGTGCACGGTTGCGCAGATATCGAGGCTGTAGTACTCCCGGACCGCCGAGAGCCATGCTTCCCGGCTCTCCTGATAGATCTCGCCGCCGACGGCCTCAAAGCACTCGATCGCCGCGAGCGTCGGGTCCCGGAAGAGGAACGAGATGGCCTGCCAGCCGTTCGAACCGTCGTGGAGCGCGAGCGCGAGCGGCCCCTCCTCCTCATCGACCAACAACCGGGCCTCGTCCGGTCTCGCCCGGAGCAGCAGGGCTGTACAGAAGTCTTCCGTCAGTTCCGCAAACGACGGTTCAACCATCCGGCACCCGTCGACCTCAAGGATATCTGCAACCTTCATACTTCTCGCCTCTCGATCTTCAGGCCCCCCGGCGCCCGGATGACCCCATCCACGCGGGCATCCTCGTGCAGGGTGAGACCCCGGCAGGAGACGTCCCCGAGGATATGCACCTCCTGCTCGACCGTCACATCGCCGTCGCTCTGGACGTCACCGTGGATGACCGATCCTCTGGCGATGCTCGCGCCTTCCCGCAGGTGGAGGCTCCCGAAGACCGTCGTCTCCTCCCGGATCGCGATCGACTCCGCACGGATGTTCCCGTGCAGCCGGCACCCCGCCCCGACGGTCATCCTCTCCGGGACCGAGAAGGTCTGCATATTGAGGACGGCGCCGGCCGGGATCATCAACGGTGTGGCGGCGGGGGCCTCCTCATCGTTGAAGAGTTTCTGGAGGACAGCGTCCAGTTCATCCTCCTTCTCTATCCCGAGGACGGCCACCAGGTACATCATGATATAGATGATGACCGGCATCGGGTTGCGGATGGAGATCCAGCCCTTCGCCTCAAATCCACGCTCGATCTGGACGTTGTCCCCGATATCGAGGTCGCCTTTGACGACGAGTTTCCCCTGGATCTTCACCCCCTCGCCGAGGTAGGCGTCCTCCTCCACGACGACATCGCCAGCGACCTCGCACCAGTTGTCTATCCGGACGTCTCCGCCCGCAGTGATGTTGCCGTTGATCCTGCTGAACTCGCAGACCACGACATCGTTTCCCGAGAGGCCGTAATCTATCCGGCACCGTTCACCGATGACAATATCCTGCCCGGTCTTGAGCGTCCTCTCCTGGAGTTCGGTATGGTCCGGGAGGGTGCAGGCCCTGATCCAGTCGTGGTCTCCTGTCGGTTCCATTTACCTGGTATGATCTTCATGCGCCATACTTATGACTCTTATTAATTAGATCGAGGACGATCGGCATGAGATCGCAGCCGCGGATACGGTTGAGGCCGCCCTCCGCACACGAGACCTCGTCGAACCGGACCGTCCGGTCCACCCTGACCCCGGGGCCCCTGATGACGACCGGCACCGGGTCGGCGCTGTGGTCTTTGATCGAACAGGGGGTGCTGTGGTCGGCGCAGACGACGAGCAGGGTATCCTCGAGACCGAGCAGCGGCTCGAGCGCCGCGTCGATCACCTCGATGAAGTCCCGCTTCTGGATCCCTTTTCCATCGTGGCCGGCCTCGTCCGCGCCCTTGATGTTCATCAGCACGAAGTCTTTTCGGTCGAGTTCCCCGAGCGTTGCCTTCACCTTGGCGTCCAGGTCGGAGTCGACCGACCCGGTCGTTCCCGGCACCGGTATATGCTCGAGCCCCACAACTTTCCCTATCCCGGATATGAGCGTAGCCGCGGAGATGACGCTCCCGGAGAGACTGTAACGCTCCTGAAACTGCGGGAACGCGCCCATCTTCCCGGCGCCCCGGATCAGGAGGAGGTTTGCGGCCGGGAGGCCCTCCTCGATCCGCCGGGCGTTCAACGGGTGGTCGGAGAGAACCTTTGCGGACTGGCGGATGAACTCGTTGCAGGCTTCTGCAGTCTTTGCGTCTGCCGGATCGTCGGTGCAGGCCCGGATGGTGAGCGGCCGTACCCCTTCCTTCTTCGGGTCGTTTGAGGAGACCTTATCACCGAGACCTTCCCCCACCAGAGCGAGGGCCGCCCGGTGGCCGGCGCCCGACTCGAACCTGAACCCGAGACCGAGCGGTGAGAGGTCCACGCTCTCCCGGATCGCCTCCGAGAGGGGTCCGGTCCCGGATATCCGCCCGGCCCGGCGGTCGGTGATGAGGCCATCCCCCCCCACCGTGGCGAAGTTGCACCGGAACCCTATCATTCCGGCGGTCATGTGGATGCCGGTCCCCTCGGCCTCGAGCGGGCCCCGGCCGGTGTAGTACTCCTGCGGCGGGTAGCCGAGCAGTGCGAGGTGGGAGGTGTCGGAGCCGGGGCGTATGCCGGGAGCGATGGTATCCATGATGCCGCAGACGCCCTCCGCGGCGATCCGGTCGAGGACCGGGGTCCGTGCGGCGGCGAGGGGGGTCCGTCCGTTCAGCGCTTCACAGGGACGGTCGGATATACCGTCCAGCACCAGGAATAATACCTTGTGAGCAATCATCGAAAACAGGTGAGATCCCGAACCTGATTACTCTTCCCGGTGGGCGGGGAAGGTCCGGGTCACCGGGGGTGGGCTGACCTCTGAAGAGGGACACACCGCTTTGCATGGCGGAGCGCCTCCTTCGCGAGGGCATCACCCCGCCTGCAGCACTCCTCCTTGCAGTCGATCATGATGAGGATATTGGCCGTCTTGATCATGTCGGCCGAGAGGCACCGGATATCCACGGCAAGGTCGTCACTGATGACCGCCTCCACGTCGCATATGACATCGTAGAGTTGGTGAGAGTATCGGTCGAGCAGAGCGTTTGCGATGGAAACCCAGGCCCCGCTGCTCTCCCTCTCACGGAGGCCGGTCCACTCCCGGTGGAACTGGACGAGCATCCTCCTGATGATCCAGAGGGCCACCTTCTGCTGCTCGTCCGGGGTCCCGGGGCAGAGCACAGTCTGCTTTGCCCGCCGCGCACCTCCCGGTTGCTCTTCGGCCGTCACTATCTTCACCCCCTGCACGCTCCGGCGGAGGTATAACCCGGCCATAGGGTATATACCCTTCGTGCCGTCTCCGTCGCACGGATCCTGTGACTGGTGAAGATACGGATAAGTTAAAATTGGGGTGAGCAGCCGACCTTATACGGTCGCGATCTGCTCCAGTTTGGACTTGGTTATCTCGACCCGGCGGATCGGATAGATCGTCTTTACGACCTTGAAGACGTCCCGTGCCATGTCGCCGGAGACGATATCCTTGACCAGTGTCTCTAAGTCGCTCTCGGCCGCCCGGGCAGTCAGGGCCTGCGATATCGCCTGCCGCACAGCGTGGACCTGGCTCTGCTCGGCCCTTGATAAGGTGAGACAGACGACCGTCACCCGCAGGAGTTTGCCGTCCTTGCTGATGACCGGGTGGATGGTGTCGATACGGGATGCCCGCCGCTTGACCATCGACCGGAGGTAGTCCCGGGTCACTTCGTGCCCGATGAACTCGGTGTACGCGGCGTCACCGGCCACGTTGTTGATCTTAAACCTCATCTTGATGTGGGACTTTGAGTAGTCCTGCACAACTTCGCCGAGCGTTGCGGTCATAACCCGACCGACCATGTTCGCGGGGTCGGCCGAGATGGTGTCGCCGATCTCAACTTTGCCGAAGGCGTCGGGTACGTAGACACGGTACCACTTCTTGGCCTTCCAGCCTTCCACCCTTCTTCCAACCTGTTTCTTCCTTGCCATGGTATCACTTCTTTCTGATTATATCATTCTTCAGCCTGAACGCACTCCGGAGTTCTCCGCCGTTTCGTTGAAGCGCAGGTGCATACGTCCTCCGCTATCGCCAGGTTCATGAGGTAGTCGTCCATCGAAGCGATGATCGACCGAAGTCTGGTCCCGTCGATCTCGGCCCGCACCCCTCCCTCGATCGGGTATGTCCTGATCAGGGTGAGGTTGTCAGGCTCGAGCGCCGCCGCCACACATCCGGGAAGGCTGTGCGGCGTCTCGATGGTGCCCTCGATCCGGATCATGCGGGAACCGCCTCCAGGAGTCCCTGCCTGAACCGATCCACCTGGTCGGCGCCGATCAGGGCGCCGGCCCTCCGGTGGTGCCCGCCACCCTGGCCGCCGCACGCCTCCGCGAGCCCCCGCATCAGCGCCTCGAGGTCGAGGTCAATGCCGGGCGGACAGCGTGCCGATACGGAGTAACGGTCCCCTCTCTGTCCGATGACGAATACAGGGCCGTTCTGGACGAAGTCGTTTGCGAGTGCATCCGCGACGTCGCTTGCCACGGATCCGTCGTCCACCGCAAAGAGGGCGAGGCGCTCGTCGAGACGGCGCGCCCCGCGGATGCCGGCGACGACCGCCTGCCGGTAACGGGCGGTGATCTCCCAGGCCTCCTTGAGCGCGTGCGTCGAGCGGAGGCAGAGTGATGCGCCGATATCCCCGGATCCGGCCTTGCCGCAGGCGTCGACGACGGCGGCGAGGTTCACGGCCTCGTCGATCACTTCCCGGCCGAGGCTGTAGGTGGTGCCCCAGATCCCGCAGAGTGCGGAGTGCGAGGCCGTCGGAGCGGCCGTGAGCACGACCCGGGAGAGGAGGGACTCGACGTCTACGTCGTCCTCGTCGGTGACCTGCGCGACCAGTGCCCGGGCGGCGTCGGGAACGCCCGAGAACCCGGCGAGGTACGGGTTGACGGCGAGCGCGAGCTGCTCGACGAGCCCCCTCCCAGGAAGGCGGATGCCGCGGCGGGGTGCGATGAACCCGTTTGCGATGCCTTCGCTGTATATGTCCCGGTTCGGCCCTTCGTTCTCCTGGCCGTCTCCTATGATCCCGAGGAGGGCGAGGCCCGCGAGGTCCCGGTTGTCGCCCATGCGCTGGGCGACGAGGTAGGCCGCACCGGCCGCCGAGAGGTTCCGGTCGCCGTCGATCCCGGCGAGGCGCGGGTTGACGTGGTAGTCGCCCTCGAAGTGGGGCAGGTGGTGGTCCACCACCATCACGTCGTCGGGGAGGTCCGAGAGTGCTGATCCAAAATCGCAGAGGAGCACGCTGCCGTCGTGAGGGACGTCGGCCGTGGTGATGCTTGAGCGGATCCTCAGCCGGAATTGCCCGCCTTCACGGAACATAGCGTGGCAGAGGATGGATGCGGCGGCTATGCCGTCCGCATCGTGGTGCGCCAGCACCTCCACAAACTCCTGCTCGATGAGGTGGCCGGCCAGGCGAGCAGCAGCGGCGTCAAGCGACATGGATCATCAGCGGGTAAGCAGGATCTCCGCAGTCTCCGGTTTGTAAGTCCAGCCTTTCGGCATCCGTCCGGACTTGACGTAGTACTTGGTCAGCCTGCGCACCTTGGACTCGGTGATCTGGAGCTGCCGGGCGTTGTGAACATCCTTCTTGTTCTCCGCAAGGTGCTTCCTCAGCCCGAGCGCCTTCTGCATCAGGTTCCGAAGATCTTCGGGGATCTCGGACTCAAGCCCCTCCTCGCGGAGGATCTCGTTTACGCGCTTGCCAGTGGCGAGCTTGACGTCAGGGACGCCATACTTGTCTCGCAGCGCAAGGCCGATCTGACTGGTCGACATGCCGTCTTTGCGGAGATCGACGACGATCTTCTTGATCTCCGGTACGTCCGTGTTGGACCACTCGGGTGCTTCCTTCCGGTAGGGTCGGATGGAACTGCTGGTTCCGCGGCGCCGAGCGTACATTCTTGCCATTCATACACCTCCGTTAGATATACTATGCTAAGTCCAGAAAAGAGTCCGTTGACTGACTAATCTCTGTAATCCCGAGCCCTTGCGGGCCGTGCTTCCGGGAGCACGTCGGACTTACCATAGCCAGCACATATGGTGCTGCATCATATTCTCCCGGAGGCATCTTAAGGGTATCGTGCGGGTGCGCGAGATCCCCAAATTCGTCACGATTTGTAGGGGTTTATCTCTGCGGGGTTGAAGGCGGCATGAGCGGGCAGACTCCCTCCGCAAGGGGGGAGGTGAAAGCGGCGCCTCTTCTTCACTTTCACACCGCCCGGGTATTCTTTATGCCGGAGGGGAGTTACCATGACCCTATCGTATGTTGCGGCGGTACCAGTACCGGCTGTATCCGACCGAGGATCAGAAGACTCTGATCGCCAAGCACCTTGGGTGCTGCCGGTTCGTATACAACTGGGCCCTCAACCTCAAGAACACGGCGTACCACGACGGGGGCATCAGCCTGTCCAGATACGACCTCACGAACCAGCTTCCGGCGCTCAAAGAGGAGTTGCCGTGGCTGAAAGAGGTCAACGCCCAATCGCTGCAGCAATCGATTATCCATCTCTCCCGTGCGTTCACGAACTTCTTCGAGGGCCGGGCCGAAGCGCCGACCTTCAAGCAGAAGCACGCCCCAGAACAGGCGTTCACGGTACCCCAATCATACACTGTGGACTTCAAGCAGGGGACCGTGAAGCTCCCGAAGATCGGTTCGCTCAAAGTCAAGTATCACCGCACCTTCGTGGGCACGATGAAGTCTACAACCGTCATCCGCCAATCGACCGGCCGGTACTTCCTCAGTATCGTGGTCGAGGACGGGCGGAAGCCCCCGCAACCCGCCGACCCGATCCCGGATCAGACGGTCGG
>DANY01000039.1 GCA_002501655.1 Methanoculleus sp. UBA303 | reverse complement strand
CCGCTCTGGCTCGCCGACGGGCATGACACGATAGCGGTCTTCGACGAGGTGGACACGGCCGGCCACTCCGTTCTCTGGTACAACGGTTCGAGTGGCTGGGAGTTAATGGGCTCGCAGGATGAGTTCAGGCCGCTCGAGGGGATATGGATCTATGCAAACAAGTCGTACCAGATCCCGCTCTACCTCAAACCCACGCAGGAGCAGACGTCAGCGACAAAACATCTCTATTCTGGCTGGAACGTTGTCGGCTTCTGGGACGTGCACCAGGCCTGCGCACGGGACATGCTTCTCCCCCTCGGGAGCGCATGGGCAACGGCACAGGGCTATGATGTGGAAACACAGGATTACGAGGTCAGTATGGTTAATGGCGGGACAGGCAGCAACAGCGACCAGCGCCTGATGTTTCCGGGAAAGGCATACTGGGTGTACATGACGGGAGAGGGAGACCTGATCCGTTCGTACTACAGGAGTTATTCCTTCTGCGCCGAGTGGGTGGGCGACTACCACGGCATGCAAGACCCCCTTCCCAGCGCCGGTGCGGAGGCCGTGGGCTTCTACGACACGCTTTCCTGGTCGAGTTCATGGACCGGCCAGTTTATCAACGGCAACGACACCGCGATGGAACGGCACTGGAAGGACCCGGCCTTCGGCGGGGTGGATTCGGACTACATCGACAACACGCACCTGGCCTTCTTCGTAGGTCACGGGTGGGAGGGCGGGTTCGTCTTCGGGACGGCCGCCGACGATTACGAGCTGAACTACAGCGAGGCGCGCTGGGGCAACACGAAGACCGACTGGATTGTCCTTGCCTCATGCAACGTCCTGAATGAATCAACATGTAAGGAGTACTGGGGACCGGCCTTCGAGGGGCTCCACTCGATATGTGGCTTCGACACCATCGGGGGCGCTCACCCGGATCTGGGGTGGTATTTCGCGCAAAAACTGATGAATGGTGAAACAATCAAAAAGGCGTGGTTTATGGCAACCGATAGATATGTCTTCCCGAACGACGGCAGCCTGAAATCGGCGATTCTCGCCGCCGATATTGACGGAGACCTGAGCACGCCTGACTGCCTCGACGACCATATTTACGGGTACGGGTCGTCGATCAATCCGCCCGGCGATCCTCCGCTTTTCCAGTACAAAACAGATTCCTGTAAATTGGAGGTATAGTATGGTAGTGAAACAGATTGCAATCGGCTTTGCCGTCCTCATACTGCTCGTCGCCGGGACGGCACTGATACCGGCGGCGTCTCCACAGGACAATGAAGGCGTAAACGGGGGAATCGAGATTGTCGGACCGTACGGCGTGCAGAGTGTCTCTGAGATCGCTTTCGGCACAGCCCTCCCGCGGTATCCCGAACAGACCATGGTCTACAAGACGGTCGACTCCGTTGTGTCGAAGGACGATGCCCTGAAGATAGCGGAGAGGTTCGGTATGTCCGGAGCGGTCGAGGAAAGCGGAGGAAGGATCAAGTGTTACGTCGTCAAAAACGAACCCTACACGTTCGAGATCGAGAAGGAGGCCGGGTATATGACCTACACGTGGAATGACCGCTACTCCGGGGTGGACCCCCGGGACCGCCCCGAAAACCTCCCGACCGATGAGGAGTGCCGGAAGATCGCTGAGACGTTCCTCACCTCCCACGGGCTCATGCCAGAAGGGGCAGCATATTCGGGTATATCGCACGGGAAGGGATCTGCTTTCAATGTTGCAAAAAATATCAGTATTGCCACCTATAAAGACACCTGTGTCCACTTCACCGACACCCTGAGCGGCTATCCCGTGGCCGGGAGTGGGATCTACGCCACGGTCGGCGGGGGCGGCGATGTCCTCAAGGTTGGTAAACGCTGGCGCGATGCCGAACCCTACAAGGAGTTCCCGATCCTCTCTCCCGAAGAAGCGATTGAGGAACTCAAACAGACCGGGGTCGTCACCACGGTAGGTTCGCCGAAGAAGGCGGTCGTCGAGGAGATCAAGCTCTGCTACTATGCAACCCCGCCCGGGACCGAACAGCCCTACCTCAAGCCGACCTACTCCATCCGCGGCACCGTGGAAGGGGAGAACGGGACCGGGACCTTCTTCCAGTACGTCCCGGCGGCCCCGGAACTCGGGAAGGGGTTGTACTGACCCCTTTTTCGTGAAATGTTGAGACCATGATGAAACAGATTGCAACCGGATTCATCGTCCTCGTGCTGCTCGTTGTCGGGACGGCAATGCTGCCGGCGAGGTCCCCGCAGGGGGTTCCCGTCTAACCCGGCCATAGCGTTCTTCGTGCTGCTCGCTGCCGGTCGTGCCGGTGCCCTCGCGCCGGATGGGAGCCGGCGAACAAAGGCGTCCGTTCTGCAGGTGGAACAATGAGGGTAGATAATCTAGCCCTGCTGGCGCTTTCCCTCGGGATCATGGTGATCTCTTCGGGCTGCACGGGAGTGATCAGCGTTCCGGTTGCCCATCCTCTGCAGATCGAGGAGGGGCCGATGACCGGGGTATGGGAGGAGATCCTCAAGGCCGCGGACCTCCGGAACGAGACCGCTCGACTGGAGACATTCGATATCCATACGGACGCCGGCAGGGATGCCGATTCGTTGCACATCCTCTTTTCAGGGGTGCGGCACGAGAGAACGGTATGGTACGACGCAGCGCTCACCGGGACCGACCGGGTCGTCCTCCGGCAGGAGAGGAGACCGGAATCGTCCGGTTCGGGGCCGCATCCCTCCGGGGTCTTCGAGGCACTGGACACCTGTTTCCGGACCACACCCCGGGAGGACGGGACGATCACATCTGCAGATCTCCGGAACGGTGCCAACATCGTGTTCGATAGCGAGTATATCCGGACCTTTGCATACAGCAATGGCCGCCTGCACCCCCTGCGACTGGTAACGTTCCCCCAGGACGAGATGGTGTATTATCTGAGTGTGTGCAACTACCCTGAACCCACCATGAACGGAACAGCGGACCACCGCTCGGGCGGGGGAGCCACCGGGGGTGCAGGCCGGGGGTGTGAGCAGCCGTGCCTGACCCTGTTCACCAAAGATCAGCTGGCAAAAGCATCCCTGGTCGAGAGACTGCCGGAGACGGCCCCCGCCCCCGGGCAGTAGTGCAGGAACCCCTCCTCACCTCGGCACCCGCCGCAGCCTCTCGTAACATTTGACCGCCTCGGCGGATCGGTCGAGGTAGACGAGCGCCATCGCCTTCCCCTTGAGCGCGTCGGCGTCATCGGGATTCGTGGCGAGCGCCCGGTCGTAGCAGTCGAGCGCCTCCTCGCAACGCTCCAGGATGACGAGGGTGTTGCCCCGGGCGCACCAGGCCTCCGCCCTCGCGGGGTCAGCCTCGAGCGCCCGCGTATAGCAGGCAAGGGCTTCGCCGTAGCGCCCGAGAATGAAGAGTGCAAGGCCTTTGTTATGCCATGCGTCCGCATTCTCCGGGTGCGCCCGGAGTTCCTGGTCGTAGCAGGCGAGCGCCTTGTCGTAGTGCGTGAGGATCGAGAGGACGTTTGCCTTGTTGCTCCAGACCCTCTGGTTCTCCGGGTCGATCCCGAGCGCCCGCTCGTAGCAGACGAGCGCCTCTTCGTAGCGCTCAAGCCGGTAGAGCGCGTTTCCGTAGTTGTTCCAGGCGACGGCGTTCTCCGGGTCCGTCCGGACCACGGCCTGGTAGCAGGCCGTCGCTGCCTCGTAGTTCCCGAGGGCGTAGTAACTCTCGCCCCGGTAGTAGTATGCGTCCGTATGGTCGGCCCGGATCCTGAGCGCCAGGTCGAAGCACTCGATCGCCTCCTCGTAGCGCTTCTGGGTAAAGAGGAGAAAGCCCTTCTGGTACCATATCTCCGGATCAGCGGTGTTCTCCCTGAGCGCTCGGTCAAAACAGGCGATCGCGAGGTCGTAGCGTCTCAGCCTCTTCAGCGCCATGCCCTTCTGGTACCAGATCCCGGTATGCTCTGGCCTGATCCGGAGCGCCCGATCATAGCAGACGAGCGCCTCCTCGTAGTGTTCCAGGTGCTGTAGTGCCCGGCCGCGGTTGTACCAGGCATCGGCGTCATCGGGACGGAGGGCGATCGCCCGGTCGAAGCACCCGACGGCTTCGTCATAGCGCTGGAGCGCCGCAAGCGTGCATCCCCGGGTGTACCAGGTATCGGCGTGGTTCGGGTCGATGGTGACGGCCCGGTCAAATGAGGCGAGCGCATCGCCGTACCGGGCGAGGAGGATCTGCATCGTCCCCCTGGCGTACCAGGCACCGGCGTTTTCGGGGTCGAGCGCTATGACCCGGTCGTAACAGTCGATCGCTCTGTCGTACCGGCGTTCGGTGGCAAGCGCCGTTCCGCGGGCGAACCAGGCCTCGATTCGGCCCGGCTCGATGGTGACGACCCGATCGTAGCAGGCGATCGCGTCAGGGATTCGCCCCATATTCTTGAAGGCATGCCCCCGGGTGAGCCAGGCACTTGCAGAGTCGGGTGCGAGTTTTACCGCCTGGCCGCAGTACTCGGCTGCCTCCTGGTACTTCTGGAGGTTATAGAGCACCTGTCCCCGGGAGTACCAGGATCGGGCAGAGGTCGGGTCGAGCCTGATGGTCTGGTCGAAGCATTCTGCGGCCTCCCGGTAGCGTCCGGCGGTAGTGAGGGCGAGTCCTTTGTGGTACCAGGCCGTGGTAGCGTTGGCGTCCAGGTTGATCGCCCGGTCGTAGCACTCGATGGCCCGGTCGTACTGCCCACGCTCACCGTACGTCCGTCCCTTCCTGCACCAGGCCTCAGCGCTCTTCCAGGGAAGTTCCACTCCGTGAGTGATAGCAGTCTTTAGGCAAAAGGATTTCGATAGAGTTCCGGGTAAATTCCCTGACCTGGAGAAGAAATTTCCTCCATCATATCTCCTTTCCCGGCACTGCACCCGTCGGTGAGTGGGACCGATTGGCAACATATACATGCTCCGGGATCAAAACCGGGAATCAAGGTTACCCGATCAGGCCGGATGGGCATGAAGAGGATGTGCGATATACCGAACCGCGATCGTCCGCGTGAGAAACTGGCAACACGAGGACCCCAGGCGCTCACCGATGCCGAACTGATTGCTCTTCTCCTCGGGCGCGGCATCAAGGGGCGTGACGTCTCGCAGGTCGCCGGCGACGTCGAACGGTACCTGAGGACTGCCGAAGGCAGCCCGTCGTATGACGCCCTCCTTGGGATTGAGGGAGTCGGAGCGGCGAAGGCCTGTGAGATCATGGCCTGCTTCGAACTCGGGCGGCGTTACCTGGGGGACGACGGTGTCTCGGGAAGCCGAATCGCCTGTCCCCGGGACGTGCTCCCGCTGGTCGCCGAGTGGCGGGACAGGAAACAGGAGTACTTCTTCTGCATAACACTCAACGGTGCCGGCGAGGTGATCGAACGGCGGATTGTCACCGTCGGGATCCTGAACCAGAGTCTCGTCCACCCCCGGGAGGTCTTTGCCGAGGCGATCACCGACCGCGCCGCCTCGGTCATCCTGGTTCACAACCACCCGTCAGGCACCCTGGACCCCTCAACCCAGGACATCAGCATCACCCGGCAACTCGTCGAGGCCGGGTCAATCCTCGGCATACGGGTGCTCGACCACATCATCGTCACGAAGAGGGGCTACGTGAGCCTCAAAGAACTTGGGCACCTCTAGTGCATCGATTCTCAATTACCAGCACTTTCACCGGAGGAGATCATCGATCGTGTTTCGCACCACCCGGGAGTTTGCGTCCCCGGGCACGGATTTTCCCGGATATCCCCATGCACCGTCCCTCTCCCGGAGGGAGCGGGGGCTTTGAGGAAGAACGTACGGGTACCCGCCTGCGGGGGTGGGGGCGAGTCCCCTCCCAGGTCCCCACCCCCTCCGGGGTGATTCCCACCACGGTCCATTGCCCGGGGATAAGCCTGAGGAGAGGCCGTTTTCATGCGTGCAGCCTCTTGCATAGCCCCGTGTGGGTCTCACACAGCATGAGTTGCTTCACGCGGAAGTTCACGAAGGGGGGGCAGGAACTCTACAGACTTCGCGTCCTTCGCGCACTTCTGCGTGAGGTTACCCGGGACATCTGCAATGCGTAGCTGCCCTGGAGTACTACCACGATCGGAACTGGGTTGCCAACAATACAGCCACCCGGCATTTCATCCGCCTGAAGAAAATTTGCGACGAAAATAACCGTCCTTTTAGCGCGAATCCGTGTTGTCCCGAATTCCCGTCCCCGAAAAAGTTTATCCCCTCTCGCCTGCTATGGGTATGCGAGGCACAATCGTCATGAATACTGGATCTATCCGGGTGCTGCTCGACCCCGGGCGTTTCTTCGAGGAACGTATGCAGGACGAGCCGGGCCTGAAGATACCGGCGCTGATCGTGCTCGTCTACGGGCTTATCAGTGCGGTCGCGGCCGCGCTGGCAGTGAATATGGTCATCGCCATACTGCCCGCGGAAGCGCAGGCCTTCGGGGCGATCGGGGTGGCTTTCGCCGTGGTCGGTGCCGTTATCATGGGATTCCTGGCATGGATCATCTGCGCCGCTGTCTTCTACATCTTCTCGATGCTCTTCAAGGGCAAAGGATCGTTCACGCGGACGCTGGAGTTTACGAGCTACGGTCTCCTGCCCCAGATCTTCGGGGGCATCATCGGGACTGCCTTCTCCTACCAGGTCATATCGAACCTGACAATCCCCTCGGTAACAAACCCCGAGCAGATCGCGGAGATATCCGAGAGTCTGGCAGGCATAATTGCGGCCGACCCCCTGACACAGATCGCCGGCCTCCTGGGCATCCTCTTCGTTCTCTGGAGCGCGAACATCTGGATCTTCGGCATGAAATACGCGCGCAATCTCTCCACGCGGGACGCGGCTCTCACCGTCGGGATACCAGTGGCGCTCTATATTGCCTATATCCTCATCACACTCGTCGGATGGCTGTAAGATGAAACTCCTTCACCTGACTATCATTTCGCTCATATGCGCCGTCGCAGTGGTCGCCGTACCGGCCTCTGCAGGACCTGCCGACATCACCGTGACCTCCTCCACGCTCGACCCCTCTGTCCTGATGAAGGGCGACACCGGGACGCTCACGGTGGAGATCAAGAACAACGGTGCCGGGTCCGTCACCATCAAGAGCGCCCGGCTCTTTGGGAACGGTGTCGTGGCCTTAAGTGACTCCTACCCATCGGTCGGGGAGATCGGTGCCGGGAACGCGAAGACGTTCACCTTCACTGTCCGGGCAGACGGGGGGGAGGGGACATTCTACCCCATGTTCGTCCTTGACTTCCTCGACGCCGGCAGCCTCCGCTACCCGGTCCCGGTCCAGGTCGAGGACACCCCGCTCAGTGCGTCAGTGGTCGGAAAGCCTGACGCCTTCTCGGAAGGAAGGACCGCCGACATAACCGTCCGGGTCGGCAATCCCCGCCCGAACGCCGCCTCCGGCGTCCAGGTGATCCCGCAGGGAACGGGTTTTGCCGTCACACCGACCGGAGCGTTTGTCGGCGCTCTGGCGTCTGATGGCTCCGCCACCGCCCTCTTCAACCTGACTCCAACCGCGGAGACGGACGTCACCTTCCAGGTGGTCTGGCGTAACGGCATCAACACCCACTCCGTCGACCTCGCCCTGCCGGTCGCCTTCGGCGAGGATAAGCGGCAGGCGGACCCGCTCATCACCAACGTCGAGGTCACGCCGGAAGCCGGGGGATACCGGATCGTGGGCGACGTCACAAACGCAGGTCTGGAGCCCGCACGCTCGGTGCTCGTCACCGCCGGTGCGCCGGCGACGCCCACTGACCCGTTCCGGGTCTACGTTGTGGGCACCCTCGACCCGGACGATGCTTCTCCGTTCGAAGTGACGTTCCGGACCGATGCGAATGTGACGGAGGTTCCGATCGCCGTCGAGTATCGTGATAGCGACGGGAACCGCTACACCACGACGACGATGGTCGAGGTCGCCGGCGGCACGGCGGCGGCGCCTCTTGAGGAGCGTGACGGCGGCATACCGCTCGTCGGCATAATCGTTGCCGCGCTTGTCGCGCTCGGGATAGCCGGGGCTATCTACTACTCCTGGAGACGGAAGTAACGACGATGCCGGTCATCAGTTTCGACGCGGTCACGAAGGTCTATCCCCTCCCGGCCGGCGACGTTGTGGCGCTCGCCGGGATCGATCTCGCGATCGAGAAGGGCGAGTTCGTCCTGGTCATGGGCCCCTCCGGGTCGGGGAAATCGACGCTCTTAAACATCATGGGGTCGCTCGACGTCCCGACCTCGGGGGAGGTCACCATCGCCGGAAAGCGGATCAGCGGGATGGACGACGACGAGCTGACCCTTATGCGGCGGGACCACATCGGGTTCATCTTCCAGCAGTTCAACCTCATCCCGTTGCTGTCGGTGGTCGAGAACGTCGAGTACCCGCTCATCCTGAAAGGCCGACGGAACGGGTCCCGGGAGCGGGCAGAAGAGGTCCTCGCGGCGGTCGGGATCACCGAGACGCACCTCACCCACAAACCGGGCGAACTCTCGGGCGGGCAGCAGCAGCGTGCGGCGATCGCCCGGGCGCTCGTGAATGACCCCGACTTCCTCCTCTGCGACGAGCCGACCGGTAACCTGGACACGAAGACCGGGACCGCGATCATGGATCTCCTCGCCCGGATGAACCGCGAGGAGGGCAAGACCGTCGTTATGGTCACGCACGATCCCCGGATGACCGAATACGCCGACCGGACGATCCGGATGGTGGACGGGAGGCTGGCATGACCTTCCTCGACCTCGCCCGCCGGAACGTCAGCCGCCACTGGCTCCGGTCGGCCCTTGCTGTCACCGGGATCGTCATCGGCGTCGTCGCAATCGCCACGATGGGAATCCTCGGCAACAGCATCGGCCTCATGTTCAACGATATGGTCAGCGACGTCGGCGATACAATCGTCGTCTCCCCGGCGATGAGTGGTACGGGCGGCGACAAACTCACCAAACGGCAGGTTGACGATATCACCCGGGCGGCCGGTGCTAACCGGGTCATAACGATACCATTCGCGAGCACTTTCGATAAGATGTCCGTGGGCGAAAAGAAGGGAGGCACCATGATCTACGCGATGCCTGCCGGAGATATCCCTCTCCTGCTCGAGAAGGAGGCGGGAACCTACCCGAGGGACACGGGCTCCGGGTGCATGATCGGGAGCCGGCTTGCCGAGCTGAACAAGGAGACCGGCCTGAAACTCGGCGCCCGGGTCACGATCGGGGACGAGACCCTCCGGGTTGTGGGCGTGCTCAAGGAGCGGGGGATGGGGTTCGACATCAATCCCGACTACGCCATCATTGTGCCCTACTCCTGGTACTCGAGACACTACGACGAGGACAGGTACGACCAGGTGGTCGTGAAGGTCCGGGACGTCAAGGACCTCGACGTGGTCAAGGAGGGGATTGAGCAGAAGATGAACCGGCGGGAGGATGTCGTCAGCGTTATGGACACGAAGGCGATCCTCGAGAGTGTCTTTGCGGCCGCCGATTCGATCACGGTCTTCCTGTTGGGCATCGGCGCGATATCACTCATCGTCGCCGGAGTCTCGATCCTGAACGTGATGCTGATGTCGGTCACCGAACGGATCAAGGAGATCGGCGTCCTGCGGAGCATCGGCACCCGCCGGCGCGAGGTGATGCGTATGTTCATCTACGAGGCCCTGATCCTCGGGGTTGTGGGTGCCGTCATCGGGGGGGCGCTCAGTTTCGGTGCCGGGTATGTGATAACGGCGGTCATCGTCGAGAACCCGGACTACCTCTTCAACCCGACGAGCCTCCTCTACATTCTCTTCGGGATGGCGTTTGGCATCTTCACGAGCGCGGCCTCCGGCCTCTACCCGGCCTGGAAGGCGGCGCAATTAAACCCGATCCAGGCGCTTCGCCACGAGTAACGGGGATCTACCCCGCGCACTTCTCTTTTTCCCGCTCGATATCGTCGCGAAGCGTGCTGAGGATCTCCGCGGTTCCCCCGGGCGCTCCCGGGAGGAGGGTGAGGCACTCGTGCTCTCCTTCGGTGAAGAGGAGCGCAATCGGCACCAGGCTGACCGCGGCGCCCCCCTCCCGCCGCACCACGAGTGCCCTGATGATGGGGATGATGCACCGGCCGCCGATCTTCCGGGCGCCGCCGATGACGAGGTCGCCCCCCTCCTTCTCCTCACGCACCCGGAGCACCTCTCCCTGATACCTGGCGGAGCCGCTGCCGGACCGGTTTCTGCAGGAGAGCTCTTACGACCGCGACGACGATCAGGAGCGGCCGGCGGATCTGCATCCGGAGCGTGAAGGTGCCTTCGAAGATCTCATGGTCAAAGACCGGGGTCATCACGAAGTCGATCGCTTCGGCCGGCCAGAGGGCGTAGCGGGCGGCGGTGCAGTAGCCGTAGATGATGCCGGTGTCGGCCGGGCTCTCGAGACCGAGGGTGATATCTCCCCGGAGCGTCTCGAGATAGAGGGACCGGTAAACGGCAGCGAGGATCCTCCGGAGATGGGGCCAGAGGTCGCCGGCGGCATCGATGTACTCTCTCAACGGAAGGGCCGGTCTCCTCTCCTCTGCCTTCTTCTCCGGCGGGGCGGCGGCTATTTTTGCGAGATCCCGGGTCATGATCGGGCGGCCGGCGAGGAGGACCTCGAGCACCTGCACCCCGTCGTCGGCCCGGACCCTCGCCCCCACGATGCCCCAGGCTACGGTTGCCGTCGCCCGGAGGCTCTCCCGCCTGCAGTCGGCGACTGTCGAGAGGGTCACCGGGATCAGGTATAGGGCAAGCAGGATAGAGAGGATGATGATGGCGACGGCGAGCAGGATGGAGAAGAGAAGGGTCGCGGCCATAGAATGGAGGGGAAGAGAACCTTATGCCTCTTCTTCACCGCTGACCGGGATCTCCTTTCCCTCTTCCGATACCCAGGGCGTTTTACCTTTACTACCTTTGCGTTGCATCATCATCTCAGAGCCTTTTTCGAGCGCTTTAGCGACGTGCGGGCCGACCGTCTCCCCGATCGTCGTGATCACCTCGGCGATCTCGCTCTTCTTCTTCAGCGACATCACCTGGATGCCCTCAGGGCCGGGGACGCTTTTGGTGATGATGATCAGGGCCACGGCCGATATGCCGCCTCCACCGCCGGTCGCGGACCCGCCGTTCTGGCTGCCTTCCTTACTGCCTCCCGTGCCTTCCCCGCCACCGAACCCGAACCCGAACTCGGCGACCGGTATGATAACCCGGTCACCGGCCTCGACCGGGGCACCGAGGACAGCGCTCGCGCAGAGTGTTCTTGCAAGTTGATCGACGGTTATCTGGAGCATCGATTCGCCAGTCACACTATTCACCACAGGTATTCCTGTCACCGGCCTTGTATATAATGGTTGGGGTGTTCCGGGGGCCGCAGGATGCCCGTCAGGATACGTATGGATACCTACTTACGCCGAGAGGGCGACCGACAGGCTGATGAAGGATGATATCGTCGTGGACTGGAACGAGGTCTGGCAGAGGAGGCTCGCCCTGAACCGGTCGACCCCGGAGTTCCGAGAGGGTGCCGATCTCTGGGGCGACCGGGAGCAGGCCCAGCGGTATGCCGTTCGGTCAGAGGCCGGCCACGCACGCCGGATCGCCGAGGTGATGCAGGACCTCAGCGTCGCTCCCGGTGACCGGGTGCTGGATATTGGGTCGGGGCCCGGAACCCTCGCTCTGCCGCTTGCCCGGGCCGGCGCCTCGGTGACGGCGGTCGACCCGGCGGAGGGGATGCTCGCCGAACTCCGGGCGGCGGCGGAACGGGAGGGGATCACCACAATCGCCGCGGTCCGGGGCCTCTGGGAGGAGATCGACCCTGACCGTGACCTTGACCCCCCTTACGACCGGGTGGTCGCCTCGTTCTCTCTTGGTATGCCGGATGTCCGGTCGGCCCTCGCCGCGATGGATGCAGTCGCCTCCGGGTCAGTCCACCTCTACTGGTTCGCTGACGAACCGCTCTGGGAGCGGCTCTACCTGGCGCTCTGGGAGGATCTGCACGGGGCGCCATACCGCCCAAAGCCGAAGGCTGACTGCATCTTCAACGTCCTCTACGGCATGGGGATCTATCCGAACATCATGATGCGCCCGCTCGACGGCACGACCACATTCGTGACCGTGGAGGATGCGGTCGCTCACTTCGCCACCCGGATGAGTGTGGAGACCCCGCGGCAGAGGGAGACCCTCCGGAATTACTTCAAGAAACACCTTATCCGGCAGGACGGCGGGCTCGCCTTCTCCGGGGCCTCGACCTACGCCGCGATATGGTGGCGGAAACGGGGGTGACCGCCTCACAACAGAAGCCGTCCCCCCACGACCAGCGCGGCGAGTATGGCGAGGCCGAGCGCGGCGAAGAGCACCCGGCGGCTGGGTGGGCTCGAGAGCCGGGTGACGGCGGTTCTGATCTCCCGACGGTAAAGGACGGCAAACAGCGCGACAATCAGGAAGAAGAAGAGCCATTCGCTCGGCTGGGAGAGCTCCCGCCATATGGAACTCCAGAGGTAGTCTTGGGGGTAGTTGTGCCGCTGAAGGGGTCCGAGGAGCGGCCAGAACCATTCGACGGGCTGCTGCCACATCCCGTCAAGGAACTGGTGGCTCGCCATCCCGGCAGCCAGCACGAGGAGGCCGATCCTGTGGTGGTAGTGGTAGAGAACGAGGCCGAGGGCGGTAACCAGCAGAAGGACGGTGAGGCCGTGGAAGTATATCCTGCCGTAGTCTACGGTCCCGGCAAGGATGATGTGCCCGAGCGGCTTGTCAATCAGGTCCGGGAGCACGGCGCCCAGTGCGGCGAGCGCGACAACCCGGCGGTCGTTGGTGAACGCGACCAGCACGAGGCCGATGAGGATGCCGGCCACGACGTGGGCGAGGAGGTACATCGCTGACCAGTAGCAGAACAATCATATACTCTTTTTCCCGGAGGCACTTCCGGGCCGGGCAAGGACTCTGATGATCCCGTCATGCGACTGTGTCCTCAATGGTACACTGTTGGTCCGTAATGTATATTGGTGTGCAGAGTACACCATGTGGGTATGCAGACGAAGATCCTCCTTGACGAGGGGGAGATGCCGAAACGCTGGTATAACATCCAGGCGGATCTCCCGACGCCCATGGCCCCGGTCCTTCACCCGGCGACCGGAAAGCCGGCGGTCCCCGACGACCTCCGCCACATCTTCCCGATGGAACTGATCCGGCAGGAGATGAGTACGGAGCGCTACATCGATATACCCGGCGAAGTCCGGGACATCCTCACCCTCTGGAGGCCGAGCCCGCTCTACCGGGCGAGAAGGCTTGAAGCCGCCCTGAAAACCCCCGCAAAGATATACTATAAGTGGGAGGGCGTGAGCCCGCCGGGTTCGCACAAGCCCAACACCGCCATCCCCCAGGCCTACTACAACCGCGAGGAGGGGATCGAGCGGCTCGCGACCGAGACCGGGGCGGGACAGTGGGGCTCGTCGCTTGCGTTTGCAACGGGCCTCTTCGACATGGAGTGCACCGTCTACATGGTCCGGAGTTCGTACGAGCAGAAACCCTACCGGAAGAGCATGATGCAGGTCTACGGCGCCGAGTGCCTGCCGAGCCCGTCGAATAAGACCCGGTCGGGCCAGGCGGTGCTCGCCCGCGACCCTGACACACCGGGCTCTCTCGGCATCGCCATATCGGAGGCGGTCGAGGACGCGGCGAGCCACGATAACACCAACTATGCGCTCGGCTCCGTCCTCAACCACGTCTGCCTCCACCAGACGATCATCGGCCAGGAGGCGCGAGAGCAGCTCGCGATGGTGGATGCCTACCCGGACGTCGTGATCGGGTGTGTCGGCGGCGGTACCAACTTTGCCGGGCTCTCCTTCCCGTTTGCCGGCGAGAAGATGAAAGGGAAGCACCCCGATACGGATATCATCGCGGTGGAGCCTGCCGCCTGCCCAACCCTGACGAAGGGGCTCTACGCCTACGACTTCGGAGATGTTGCGGGGTTAACCCCGATGATGAAGATGTTCACTCTCGGTCACGACTTCGTCCCGCCGGCGATCCACGCCGGCGGCCTCCGCTACCACGGGGCATCGCCGCTTGTCTCCCGGCTCGCCCACGATGGGGTGATCCGGTCGGTCGCCTACCACCAGAACGAGGTCTTCGACGCCGCCATGACCTTTGCCCGGACGGAGGGGATCATCGTCGCACCCGAGTCCGCCCATGCGGTGAAGGCCGCGATCGATGAGGCCCTTCGTTGCCGGGAGACCGGTGACGCGAAGGTGATCCTCTTCAACAACTCCGGGCACGGCAACTTCGACTTCTCCTCCTACGACGCCTACATGGCAGGGAAACTTGCCGATTACGAGTACCCGGCGGAGCTGATCAAGGAGTCGCTCTCCCGGCTGCCGGTGACGGGGTGATGCCGGTGGAATGGACAGAGCTCGAAGAGAGCTGAACACTGAGCCGGGGTGCGAGGAGGTCGTCGCCGCGGCGGCAGAGAGCGGCCGGCCTCTCATTGTTCCTCTATTTTGTGAGATCCCTCTCCCCGCCTCTCCTCCGGCAGACCTCTACGCCTCCCTCCGGGACGGCCCGGGGTTCCTGCTGGAGTCGCTTGAAGGGAGCGGGAAGGCCGCCCGTTACTCGTTCATCTGCACCGCCCCGGCCGCGACGATCGCCGTAGCCTCCGATGGTGCGGCGACAGTCTCCGGCGACCCTCGCATCCGTGAGATAGCCGGGGATATCGAGGCCGCCGACGCCATCGATGCCGTCCGCTCGTTCATGGGCCGGTTCCGGGTCGTCCCCTCACCGCTCCAGAGGTTTTCGGGGGGACTTGCCGGCTACTTCTCCTACGACCTCATCTCTTCTATCTACCCGACGGTCCGGCCGGATGCGGCGGAGGACCCGGAAGAACCCGTCGCCCGGCTCATGCTGGCGCTGGACTGCCTGGCCCTCGATCACCGGGAGCGGCGGCTCGCGGTCATCAGGAACCTGCTCATCACCGACGGGGCCGATCCTGAGGTGGAGTACTGCCGGGCCCGGGACGCAGTCGCCAAAAGGATCGCCCGGATACGCGACATCGCTCCGCGAGCTCCGGCTGACCCGGACCCTTCCGGGGTCGTGGCATTGTCGTCCTGCACCCGGGAGGAGTTTTCGGGAGCGGTCCTCCGGATCCAGGAGCATATCGCGGCAGGCGATATCTTCCAGGCGGTCCTCTCCCGGAGGCTCACCTGCCGGATCGACGGCGATCGGTTCGGCGTCTACCGGCGGCTGCGGGCAAAAAACCCGAGCCCCTATATGTACTACATGGACTTCGGGGACCTGGTGGTCGCCGGGAGCAGCCCCGAGATGCTCGTCCGGGTGGAGGGCGGGGAGGTGACGACGGTCCCGATCGCCGGCACCCGGCCGCGGGGGTCGACCCCGGCGGAGGACGACAGGCTCGCTGCCGAACTCCTCGCCGACGAGAAGGAACAGGCCGAGCACATCATGCTCGTCGACCTCGCGAGGAACGACGTCGGGGCGGTCTCGACCTATGGGAGCGTCTCGGTGGAGGGGTTCATGACCGTCGAGCGGTTCTCACACGTCCAGCATATCGTCTCTACGGTATCGGGCACGCTCCGGGATGGGTGCGACCGTTTCGACGTTCTGCGGTCCTGTTTCCCGGCGGGGACCGTCTCCGGCGCCCCGAAGGTCCGGGCGATGCAGATCATCGACGAGGTAGAAGGGCTCCGGCGGGGGATCTACGCGGGAGCTGTCGGCTATATCGGCTTTGCCGGCATGATGGACCTTGCAATAGCCATCCGGACGGTCGTCGTGCAGGACGGCGTCGCCTCCGCCCAGGTGGGGGCGGGGATCGTCGCCGACTCCGACCCCGGCCGGGAGTGGACTGAGACCGAGAGCAAAGGACGGGCGATGCTTGCGGCGCTCGGCGCGGAGGTGCAATGATGCGGGTGCTCGTCATCGACAGCTACGATAGTTTCACCTTCAACCTCTGCCAGCAGATCGGGATGCTCGGGGCGGAACCGGTCGTGGTGAAGAGCGATACCCCGTTTGAGCGACTCCGCTGCGGCGGATTCGATCGGGTTGTCCTCTCTCCCGGCCCGGGGCATCCCCGGGAGTGCACCCTCTACCGGGAGGTCCTTGCGACGATCAGCCGCACCGTCCCGACGCTCGGGGTCTGCCTCGGCCACCAGGCGATCGGCCTCGCCTTCGGTGCCGGGATAGCCCCGGCCGACCGGCTGATGCACGGGAAGCGGTCGGTGATCCGGCACAACGGTGCGGGGATCTACGCGGGGGTGCCTAGCCCCCTCGTCGCGACCCGCTACCACTCGCTCGTCATCGACCCCGCCACGGTCCCGGACTGCCTCGAAGTGACCGCCCAGAGCGACGACGACGGGGCGGTCATGGGTGTCCGGCACCGGGAGTTCCCGATCGAGGGGGTGCAGTTCCACCCGGAGAGCATCCTCACTCCGGACGGGAACCAGCTGATGGCAAACTTCCTCTCCGGCACGGGGGACCGGGCATGATCCGGGAGGCGATCGCCCGGGTCTCCTCGGGCACGGACCTCACCCCTGCCGAGGCGGGAGGGGTGATGGAGGAGATCGTGCGGGGCGCCGCGACCCCCGCCCAGATCGGTGGATTCCTCACGGCGCTGCGGATGAAGGGGGAGACTGTGGCGGAGATCGCGGCGTTCGCCCGGGCGATGCGGGCGGCGGCCGTCCCGGTCTCCCTCCCGGCCCCGGAGGCGCGGGTGGATACCTGCGGGACCGGGGGCGACGGTGCGGGAACCTTCAACATCAGCACCGCGGCCGCTTTCGTCGCCGCCGGGGCCGGGGTTCCCGTCGTGAAGCACGGGAACCGGGGCGTGTCGAGCCGGTGCGGCTCGGCCGACGTCCTCGAGGCGCTCGGCGTCTCCGTCGCGATCCCGCCCGACCGGGTCGCAGGGGTCCTCGCGGCCGCCGGGATCGTCTTCCTCTTCGCCCCGGCCTACCACCCGGCGATGCAGTACGCACGGTCGGCCCGGCAGGAGATCGGGATCCGGACGGTCTTCAACCTCCTTGGTCCCCTCACGAATCCGGCGCGTGCGGGGGCGCACCTCCTCGGCGTCTACGACCCCCGCCTGACCGTTCCGGTCGCCCGGGTGCTCGGGGACCTCGGGGCGGAGCGCGCGATGGTGGTCCATGGTGCAGGTCTCGACGAAATCGCGACGACCGGGCCGACGACGGTCGCGGAGCTCCGGGACGGCGAGGTCCGGACCTACACCCTCGACTGCACGGAGTTCGGTATCCCGGCGTCGCCCGTCTCGGCACTCCGGGGCGGCGGGTCCGAGGAGAACGCCCGGACCCTCATCTGTGTCCTTTCGGGCGACTGTGGGCCCGCCCGGGATATCGTTCTCCTCAACGCCGGGGCGGCGATCTACCTCGGCGGGAAGGCCGGCGATATCGCACGGGGCATCGCCCGTGCGGAGGAGTCGATCGACTCGGGAGCGGCGCTCGACCGGCTCCACCGGCTGATCGAGGCGACCGGAGGCGGGGCATGATCCTCGACGATATCATCCGGTCGACCGCTGAGCGCCTCGACAGTCTTGAGGCTCTTCCGGCGGTCGATCCCGGCGCTCTGCCTCACCGGAGTCTTGCGAAGGCCATACGGGCGTGCCGGGGGAAGAACGCTATCATCGCCGAGGTGAAGTACGCCTCCCCGTCCCGCGGCAGGATTCACGACGGCTCCACCCCCGAAGCGATCGCCCGGGAGTTTGCCGCCGCCGGAGCCGCCGGCCTCTCGGTGCTCACCGAACCCACCTACTTCGGGGGGAGCACCGAGTTCCTCGTCCGGGTACGGCGTGCGGTAACGGTCCCGATCCTCCGGAAGGACTTCATCATCGACGAACGCCAGCTCGTAGAGAGCCGGGCGCTCGGCGCCGACGCCGTCCTCCTGATCGCCCGGGTGCTCGGGAGCAGCCTCCCCGTGTTCGTCGACGCGGCACTCGCGCTCGGCCTCGAGCCGCTCGTCGAGGTCCACGACAGAAGCGAGATGGAGCGTGCCCTCGCGACGGAAACGAACCTCATCGGGATCAACAACCGCAACCTTGAGACGATGACGATCGACCTCTCGACGACGGTCCGCCTTGCAGAGGCGGCACGCGACGAGGGGAGGATTGTGGTCTCGGAGAGCGGCATCACCTGGCCCTGGGACGTCAGGAACCTACGCCGGCACTGCGATGCGTTCCTGATAGGGTCCACCCTTATGTCGGCCCGGAACCGCCAAAAGAGGCTGGAGGGATTTGTATTCGCGTGAAGATCTGCGGGATCACCACGGTCGGCGACGCTCTTCTGGCCGCGGCGGCGGGAGCCGACGCGATCGGCGTGGTGCTTGCGAGCCCATCGCCGCGAGTCGTGACACCGGACCGGGCACGGGATATATTTGCGGCGGTTCCGCCGTTTGTGATCACGGTCGCCGTCACATCGACCGACCGGGCGGACAGTCTCGCGGCGATCCTCACCTGCCGCCCGGATGCGGTGCAGGTGGGGGGCCGCCTCGATGTGCCCCGGGATGCGGCGGTGCGGGTCATCCGGATGCTTTCACCCGGCGATCCCCTGCGGGACGACTGCGACGCGGTGGTCGTCGACGGCAGCCACGGCACCGGACGGGCGTTCGACCCAGAATATGCAAAAAAATGCGTGGCGGCATCGCGGGTGCCGGTCATCCTCGCGGGCGGGCTCACCCCCCGGAACGTGGGCGGGGCGATACGGGCGGTGCGGCCGTACGCCGTCGACGTCGCCTCAGGCGTCGAGACGGCGCCGGGGGTCAAGGACGGCCGTCTCATGAGAGCGTTTGTAAAGATATGCAGGACGACGGATCTATGAAAGCAGGACGATACGGAGTATACGGCGGGCAGTACGTGCCCGAGACACTGATGAGCGCGCTGATCGAACTCGAGGAGACGTACGGCCGGGTCTCTCTGGACCCGGAGTTCTCCCGCCGGCTCGGCTGGTACCTCCACGAGTACGCCGGCCGGGAGACCCCGCTCACCTACTGCGAGAATCTCTCCCGCGACCTCGGCTGCCGGGTCTACCTGAAGCGGGAGGACCTCCTCCACGGCGGTGCGCACAAACTGAACAACACCCTCGGCCAGGCGCTCATGGCGAAGTTCATGGGCAAACGCCGGCTCATCGCTGAGACCGGCGCCGGGCAGCACGGCGTCGCGACGGCGATCGCGGGTGCGGCCCTCGGCCTCCCCGTCGAGGTCTATATGGGCGAGGTGGATACCCGGCGCCAGGCGCTGAACGTCTTCCGGATGGAGCTCCTCGGGGCCCGGGTCATCCCGGTCGCTTCCGGGACGCGGACGCTCAAGGATGCCATCAACGCGGCGATGCGCGACTGGGTGGCAAACTCCCGGGATACCCACTACCTGCTCGGCTCCTGCGTCGGCCCGCATCCCTTCCCCTGGATAGTCCGCGACTTCCAGTCGGTCATCGGCGAGGAGGCGCGACGGCAGGTGCTCGAACGGGAAGGGCGACTCCCCGATACCGTCGTCGCCTGCGTCGGCGGGGGTTCGAACGCGATCGGCATCTTCTACCCGTTCGTGAACGACGACGTGGCGCTGGTCGGCGTGGAGGCGGGAGGCGAGGGCCTGGATACCGCCCATCACGGGGCTTCGCTCTCGGGAGGCTCGGTCGGGGTCTTCCAGGGCGCGCTCTCCTACCTCCTCCAGGACGGCGACGGCCAGGCGCTCGAGACGCACTCCATCGCCGCGGGCCTCGACCACCCCTCCGTCGGACCTGAGCATGCCATGCTGAAAGACTCCGGAAGGGTTCGCTACGAGGCGGTCACCGATGCCGAGGCGCTTCATGCCTTCCGCTACCTCTCCCGCACCGAGGGGATCATCCCAGCGCTCGAGTCCGCCCATGCGGTCGCCTACGCCCTCCGGGCGGCCGGCGATCTCGGGGAGGACGGTATCCTCGTCATCAACCTCTCGGGGAGAGGCGACAAAGACGTCGCCGAGGTTGCGAACCTCCCCGGAGGTGCGGCATGAGCCGGATCGACGGGCTCTTTGCCCGAAAAAACCCGGTCTTCATCGGCTTTACCGTCGCCGGAGACCCCGGTATCGAGACGTCGTTTCGGGTAGCGAAAACGATGATCGATGCGGGCGTCGACCTCCTCGAGATCGCTATCCCCTACTCCGACCCCGTGGCGGACGGCCCCGTGATAGAGCGGGCGCATGCCCGTGCTCTCCGGGCGGGCACCACGCCGGACGACGTCTTCGCCCTCGTCCGGCAGGTCAGGGAGCACGCGCCGGACCTGCCGGTCGTCCTCTTCACCTACTATAACATCGTCTACCGCCGGGGTCTCGACCGGTTCTTCGCGGAGACCGCGGCCGCCGGTGCCGACGGCGTCCTCATCGTCGACCTCCCCGTCGAAGAGTCGGGCGAAGTCGCGCCGTCCGCCCTCCGGCACGGCATCGACCGGATCGCCCTCATTGCCCCGACAACATCGCCGGAGCGGCAACACGCGATCCTCCGGGAGGCCTCCGGGTTCGTCTACCTGATATCGCTTGAGGGGGTTACCGGCGAGCGCGACCGGCTCCCTCTCCATGTCGCCGGGCTGGTCGGCGCGGTGCGGGAGAAGACGGATCTCCCACTCGCCGTCGGGTTCGGGGTCTCGCGCCCGGAGCATGTGGGTGCGGTCGCAGCCGTCGGTGCAAACGGCGTCATCGTGGGGAGTGCGCTTGTCCGGATCGTCGAGGAGCACCTCGGCGATGAGGCCGGGATGCACGAAGCGCTCCGGACCGCGATCAAAGCGATGCGGTGCGGGATCGTCCCCGACCCTGGTCCTGATATACCCCGGCGGGAGAGAGTAGAGGGATGATGCAGACCGTCGGGTTTCTGCTCAACCCGGTCGCCGGGATGGGCGGCGCCGTGGGGCTCGCTGGGACGGACGGACAGGTCGCGGAGGCGATCCGGCGCGGTGCGGTCCCGCATGCCCACGACCGGGCGGTGCAAACCCTTTCCCTCCTCCGGAGCGTCGATATCGCGTGGTATACCTGTGCGGCGCCGATGGGTGAGAACGCCATTGCAAGCGCGAAGATCGACCGCTTCACCGTCCTTTACCAGCCCGGCGTCCCGACCGCCGCCGCCGACACGAAGGCCGCGTGCCGGGCGTTCCTCGATGCCGGGGTCGATCTCGTCGTCTTCTGCGGCGGGGACGGGACGGCAAGGGATGTCTTTGACGCTGTGGGGCGGGAGGTGCCGGTCCTCGGCATCCCGGCCGGGGTGAAGATGTACTCGGCGGTCTTTGCCGTCAACCCGGCGGCGGCGGCCGACCTCATCCGGCAGGCCGGGCGGATTGACTGCCGGGACTCCGAGGTCATGGACGTCGACGAGGAGGCCTACCGCTCGGGCCGGCTCGCCGCCCGGCTCTACGGGTATGCTTGCGTTCCTTTCATCCCGGAGCGGACTCAAGGAGGGAAGCAGGTCTTCGAGCAGCAGGACGAGGAGCGGGCGAAGGACGATATTGCCGCGTTTATCACCGAGATCATGCTCCCGGATACTCTCTACATCGTCGGTGCCGGGAGCACGACGACCCGGGTCCTGGAGCGGCTCGGTCTTGCCCCGACGCTGCTCGGGGTCGATGCCGTCAGGAACGGGGAGGTCGTCGCCCGCAACGCCGACGAGCAGACGCTTCTTGCTCTTCTTGACGAGTATCCGCGGGCAAAGATCGTCGCGAGCCCCATCGGGGCGCAGGGATTCGTCCTCGGGAGGGGAAACCAGCAGATCAGCCCGGGCGTCCTCCGGAAGGCGGGACTACGGAACCTGATCGTTGTCGCCACGCCGGGGAAACTCGCCGCCACGCCCCTCCTGTACGTCGATACCGGGGACGCGGCGCTCGACCGGGAGTTCGGCGACACGCTCTTGGTCGTCTCCGGCTACCGGATGGCGCAGAGGAAGCGGGTCCTCCACCCGGAGTGACGCCGGCTCGCTCCTCTTCTGGACGGAGTACTGCTCGGCAAGCTTGCGGAGATCCCGCACTTTGGCGTTGGCCGCCTCGATGACGGAGAGGACCTCGAGATAGCGGCTGTCCCCGAGATCGCCCTCCCTCTTGAGGCTGATGAGCTGCTCGCGGTAGTGCCCGTTGATGGCGCGCTGGAGTTCGGCGTCCCGGGCGCGGAGTTCTGCGACGGTCGTATCCCGGATTTCCGGGAAGAGGAGCCCGAGCCCAACGATGTTCTCGTCGAGGATCCGGTAGACGCTCTCTGTCTTCTGCACGAGAACGACGCGGGCACCGTTTCCGTTCTGGGACGCCCTGCGGAAGAACTCCCCGAGATCCGCCCCGAGATAGGCGAGCCGCTCGATCTCGTTTGACATCCGCACAAGGAAGACCACCTCGGTCGCCTCCCTGTCCGAGAGCTGCCTCGCGGATATCGTCCGGAGAGCCTGCTCGATCCTTCTGTCCAGGTGGCTGTTGAGGTTCTTGAGCCGCTCGACCATCTGGTAGTCGGCCTCCTCTGACGTGGCGAGGTAGGTCATCGCCGCCCGGAAGAGGTCGAGCGTGACCTCGTGGGCGTGCCCGAGTTCCTTCCGGATCAGCTCGAACCCAAGGTGCGTATCATCGGGGATGTCGCCCTCGAGGTAGCGTGTCCGCATCAGGATCTCGGGTTCGCTCCCGGGCACCGCCCATGTAACGACCTGCCCGAACTGCCTGATAAAGAGGAGAAAGACCCCCGCCGTGAGCAGGTTGAAGATGAGGTGGGCGTTTGCCACCATCTGCGCCTCGCTTCCGCCGATCGTCGTCACGAGTTCGGTGAACGGCATGAGGAAGGGCAGGATCAGGAGCACCCCTCCGAGATTGAAGGTGAAGTGGGCTACCGCCGCCCGCCGTGAGTAGAGGTTCATCCGGGTGGAGGCGATGAGGGTCGTCGTGGTTGAACCGATGTTTGCGCCGAGCAGAAGCGGGATTGCCTGCGGGAGGGTGAGCAGCCCCTGCTGGGCGAGGACGACGGCAAGCCCGGTCGTCACGGCGCTCGACTGCACCATGGTCGTCACGAGAAACCCGATCAGGATGGCGAGCGGGAGCGCCGAGAACTCTGTGATAAGCCCGATGATCTCGGGGTCGTTCTGGAACGGTACGAGCGCCGTGGAGATGAGGTTCAGGCTGAAGAAGACCAGACCGAAGTAGAAGAGGGGTTTCCCGAGAAACCGGTAGCGCCGCCCGAAGATCCCGACGAGAAAGCCGACCGGGATCAGCACCTGCCCGAACGCCGTCATCTTGAAGGCGACGAGCTGGGCGGTGACGGTCGTCCCGACGTTTGAGCCGATGATGATTCCAAGGCTCTGGATGAACGAGAGCGTCCCGGTATTGACGAGATTGACAGTGATGATCGTGGTTGCCGCGCTCGACTGGACGAGGGCGGTGACGGCGGCGCCGAGGAGTGCGGCGAGGATCGGCCGCTCTGTCACTCTGCCGAGGATCCTCGCGAAGCTGCCTTTCGCGACCGCGAGAATCTCCCGGGAAAAGTTCTCGATTCCGTAGAAGAAGAGGATCAGGCCGGGAACGACGGCGAATACTATTTCCCACGGGACCATTGATGCTCCAGGAATATAGTATCTCTGCCCTGAAATACCTCTCTAAATGTGTTTCCGGCGGGGGTTTCCCCGGGATCGGGTGGTGCATTCCTCACCGGGCTACTACTCCGGCGGGGGTTTCAGAACCACAGATATATCTCCGGATGCAACCCAAACTCTCTTCGTGGCATCCTTCGACCCGTCGGTGCTCGGGATCTTCATCTTCGGCCTCGTCGCCGGCATCTGCCCGTGCAACAGCGTCCTTTGCCTGGGACTGATCGGCTACCTGACGAGCGGGAAGACGAATCTCTCGCTGGCAAACATCCTCAAGTTGACCGTAGCGTTCTCGCTCGGCACGGTCCTCGTCCTCCTGCCGCTCGGGGCGGTCGCCGGGTACCTCGGGGAGTACCTGCTCTTCCTCAACGATACTATCGCGTGGGCGATCGGCGGGGTGCTGATGATCCTGATGGGGCTGCAGCTCCTGCACGTGTATAAACCGCCGATACGGAGCATCTTCAACTTCTTTCGGGCGCCCATCTCCTACTCCGTCACGGGAGCGTTCCTCCTCGGGCTCTCGTTCGGGGCGATCACCGTGGGGCGCGGGGCGCCGATGCTGCTTATCGTCCTGACCTACATCGCGCTTTACCAGACGGCGCTTGAGGGGTTGTTCACGATCCTTGTGTATGCCGTGGGGCTCTCGATTCCCTTGATAGCGATCAGTTCGCTCGGGGGTGCGCTCGGGAAGAGGGTCAAGGAGAAGGCGAGGATGAGCGGCGAGGTCTTCGACCGGTTTGTGGGCGTCGCGATCATCGCGATTGGGGTTTATTTCCTGTATCTGGCGTTTTGCTGAGAGAATCTTCCGGACCCGTCCCTTACCCCTCCTCGTCAGGACGACAAACGGGACTTGGGCTGCAACGCCGGTAAGCGTCGCCCGCTGTTGCCTGTGGACCGAAACGGCACCCGATGAGTGGGAACGAGGTTGCGGTTCCCGCGACTGACAAGGTGACGATGACGAGCCACGACCGCAACCGAGCGATGAGATTACCGGCCGTAGCCGCCTCCCGAGGAGAGAGGGGATGACGCTACCTGAACATATCTGCACCACACCGCGATGTGAACCGGGGATGGAAATTCGCGGTTCGGCCCGTCGGATCCTGTAACTCTGCATGAGAAGCAGACCCTCTTCTAGAAACGTTCACTCTCACGAGCCTCTCCATGTCGGGCTGCCCCGACCGATTCCGCTCCTGGAGAACCCTGTCCGTACAGCGACCCGGCCTAGAACAGGGAGATCACGGGGACAACCAGGGACCGAAGATCCACCTGGAGAAATACATCGCGAGAACCGCACTGGTTGCAAGAGAGACGAATACGGCCCGGTCCTCCGACATTTCATGGAATACCCGCACACTGAGATAGGTTATCAGACAGAAAGCGAGGAGGAGCAGCAGGCCTGCATACGGGGCCTTTACTACCACGACCGCCCAGGAGAAGAGGATGCAGGGCGACAGGGAGTAGATCACCGATTTCATCGTCTTCTCGAATTCCCGGTGTACGTCGACGAAGAGCAGAAAGAAATGCTCAACGAGGCTGATCGCGAGGAGTGCGATGGTTCCGGTTATCAGGCCCTGTATTAAGCTGATGATGGTGCCCGATATCACGATCCAGTGCAATCCACCGGTCCCAGGTTCAGTCTCCGGGTACGGCCCCGTAAAGAAGGGTACCACCATGAACAGGATTGAGACGGCTATGACTATCGTGAAATAGAAGAGGAGATCGTCTCGCAACGGCTTTTTGTTCAGTTGTTCAAAAAGCCTCCGGGGGCTGGTGTAGGCGGTTTCCGATGGTATTCCTGTCGACATGGTCCTTCTCTCGCAGACGGCGGCATTCACCCGTCCGGCCGGGCCCTGTATACCGGGATACCGGTTCCGGTACAGTGAGTGAACTACCCCCCGCTTGCGCAGGGGGCTTCCTGCGAGTGTCCGGGGCTCTCTGGGAGCCTCAGACCTGTTTGTCGCAGATTACCGGCGAACTGCCGGTAGCCCGTCCACAGGGCATCTTGTGATAGGAACCGCACCATGATATTGACCGCACTGTTTTGGTCGCGATCAATGCAGTTCCCACATTCACAGTTCATAACTCGTTTCCAGAGCGGCATATCGTGAACCGCCCCACATACACAGCAGGTCTTCGTCGTGTTCTGTTCATCGATCTTTATTACTCTCTTACCTGCAAGGGCTGCCTTGTAGGTTAACAATCCGATGAACCGTGAGAGGTGTCCCGCGTTCTGGGTGGCTCGGTTGAGTCCGGGCGTGGCCTGCTTCGACTTCGGCATCTGCTTGACGGAGAGGTCCCCGACCAGGATCGTGGCGGCCCGGG
>DANY01000032.1:68948-96347 GCA_002501655.1 Methanoculleus sp. UBA303 | reverse complement strand
AAGGCAGCCCTTGCAGGTAAGAGCGTAATAAAGATCGATGAACGGTACACGACGAAGACCTGCTGTGTATGTGGTGCGGTTCACGATATGCCCCTCTGGAAACGAGTTATGAACTGTGAATGTGGGAACTGCATTGATCGCGACCAAAACAGTGCGGTCAACATCATGGTGCGGTTCCTATCACAAGATGCCCTGTGGACGGGCTACCGGCAGTTCGCCGGTAATCTGCGACAAACAGGTCCGAGGATCCCCGTGGTCCCCGGACACTCGCAGGAAGCCCCCTGCGCAAGCGGGGGGTAGTTCACGCATGTCCTGTTTTTAGAAAGGCTTGTTTTATGCTATTTATGATCGAGAACCGCACCCTGCACCATCCCCTGTCGCCCTACCCTCGTTCATGCCGCGCCGGAAGGTCGCACCGCATGCTGCCCGCGCCGGCATGGTGCAGCGGTTCATACCGGATGCCGGCGAGGAATGCCTCCCCCGCCCGGCATAACAACTATCATCCCCGGGAGAGAATATCCCGGCCGGAGCACCACTAGTGCGGAGGAGTCACCACGAAGATCAGGGTCGCCCGCTGTTTTGCAGAAGAGAGCGCCGATGCGCCGGCGGTCCTGGAGGTCGAGGTGGACCAGGGGGCTGTCCCATCCGCAGACGAGATCATATCGTTTGCCTCCATTCACGGGGACTTTGCGTGTGTCTCGGACCGCATCTTCCGTCGGTTTGAGATCATCCTCCAGCCGGAGAGCCGCCTCGATGTTCTGAAAGACGCACTCCTCCAGGTCGTGCACATCGAGCGTGGAGGCTCCGGGGGCGAGGGGCTCAACCCCTACGAGGTCGAGGACTTCATCGACGCGCTCGAGAGGGCCCGGCAGAAGGTGCTGGACGGGGACGATGCGGTGGCCGGCGCCCCCTGATACGCTTGCTCCGGCATGCGTGGCCGCAACGGGCTGACGGCTATATGGGCAGCGGCCGGCCTCCCGGTTCGTTCACCTTTTTGCGGAGGACTGCGAACCTGTAGATGATCGGAGTGGCAGAAGGAGAGAAAGGGGCGCCCGGGCCCGGCGGGCTTGCCGTCAACACCATTCATACCATGGACTGCATCCAGGGCATGCAGTGCCTCCCGGCGGGCTCGGTCGACGTCATCGTCACATCGCCGCCCTACAACATTGGAAAGGAGTATAATTCCTACAACGATCAAAAGCCCCGGGAAGACTACCTCGACTGGATGGGGCTGGTCGCCGCCGGAGCGGCACGGGTTCTCGCGGACGGCGGTTCATTCTTCCTGAATGTCGGCGGCAAACCCCGGGACCCCTGGATACCCTTCGATGTTGTCCAGCAGTTCCGTCCTCACTTCGAGCTGCAGAACGTCATCCACTGGGTTAAGTCGATCGCGATAGGGAAAGAGGATGTGGGCAGTTACGAGAATATCGCCGGCGATATCGCTGTCGGCCACTACCAGCCGGTGAACAGCGCCCGTTACCTGAGCCAGTGCCACGAACACATCTTCCACTTCACAAAGAAGGGAGACGTAGCCCTGGACAAACTGGGTATCGGCGTGCCCTACCAGGACAAGAGCAACATCAGGAGGTGGAAGGGGGAGCGGGACCTCCGCGACCGGGGGAACACCTGGTTCATCCCCTACCGGACCATCCGTTCTTCCCGGCCGCACCCGACCAGTTTCCCGGAGAAACTCCCTGAGATGTGCATCCGGCTCCACGGCTGCCGGCCGGGGACGCTTGTCCTGGACCCCTTCATGGGCATCGGAAGCACGGCGCTTGCGGCAATCACCCTCGGGGTGGACTACATCGGCTTTGAGATCGACCCGGCCTACCGGGAGATTGCCGAGACCCGGATCGCCGAAGCCCGCGGGCAGGAACAGCGGGACTGACGCGGACATTTTTTTGTCCGGGGCCGTCCCCTTTTCCCGGGCCGTTTATGCTTTCCTGCCCTGCAGCGCAATCTTCCGGCTGCTCCCGCGAATGAGGGGTAACGGCTTCCCCGTGTCGTGTGGAACTGCCCCCGGTTGCAGGCCTCGTCACGCCCACGGCGTTCCCGGCGGGCAGCCGTGGAGCCGGATCTCCGCCGTGTGCCACCAATACTCCTCAAAAAATCCAATCGGACCACGTATATTATATAATACGGGCAGTATGTAGTCCCTGCCAGAGGGGAACAACGATGGATATCAAGTATGTATCAACGACATGCCCGTACTGCGGCACCGGGTGCGGGTTCAACCTTGTCGTCCGGAACGGCAAGGTATTCGACGTGGCGCACTGGCAACGCGCACCCGTCAACGGGGGCAAACTCTGTCCTAAAGGACGTTACGCCCACGAATTCATCAACAGCCCGGACCGCCTCACAAAACCGCTCATCAAGAAGGACGGCGAGTTTGTCGAGGCGACCTGGGACGAGGCCTACGACCTGATCGCAGAGAAGTTCAGGTCATACAAGCCCGCGGAGATGGCCTGCCTCTCCTCCGCCCGGACCTCGAACGAGGAGAACTACCTGATGCAGAAGTTCGCCCGGGTAGCGCTCAAGACCCCGCACGTCGACCACTGCGCCCGGCTCTGCCACTCATCCACCGTCGCGGGCCTCGCGGCGGTCTTCGGCTCCGGCGCAATGACCAACTCGATCATGGACATCGCCGACTCCAGGTGCATCTTCGTCCTCGGGAGCAACACCTTCGAGCAGCACCCGTTGATCGCGCGAAGCATCGTCCGCGCCAGGCAGAGCGGCGCGAAGGTGATCGTTGCCGACCCACGCAACACCCCAACCGCCCGGCAGGCTGATCTCTACATGCCGTTCATCTCCGGGACCGACGTTGCCGTTCTCAACGGCCTGATGCAGGAGATCATCAAGAACGGCTGGGAGGACAAAGAGTTCATCGCCAGGAGGACGAAAGACTTCGAGAAACTCAAGGAAGTCGTCATGAAGGACGCCTACAGCCCTGAGAACGTCTCGAAGACCACCGGCATCACGGTCGAGAGCCTCAGGACCGCGGCCGAATGGATCGCAAAAGCGGAGGCTGCCGCACTCATCTACTCGATGGGCATCACCCAGCACACCACAGGCGTCGACAACGTCAAATCGACCGCCAACCTGATGATGCTCACCGGCAACCTGGGCAGGCCGGGGACCGGCGTGAATCCGCTCCGCGGCCAGAACAACGTGCAGGGCGCCTGCGATATGGGATGCCTTCCAAACGTCTACTCCGGCTACCAGAAAGTCAACGACGAGGCTGCCCGGAAGAAGATGATGGACGCCTGGGGCGTCGACGATATCGCCGAGGGCAGGGTCGGCTACACTGTCACCGAGATGATCAACATCCTCGCCGACAACCCCGGCGAGCTCAAGTGCATGTATATCATGGGTGAGAACCCGATGCTCTCCGACCCGGACCTCCAGCATGTCGAGGAGGCGCTCAAGAACCTCGAGTTCCTGGTCGTGCAGGACATCTTCCTGACCGAGACCGCCGAACTCGCGGACGTCGTGCTCCCTGCCGCCTGTTACGCGGAGAAGGACGGCACTCAGACGAACACCGAGCGTCGTGTCCAGCGCTGGAAGAAGGCCCAGCAGGCACCCGGCGAAGCAAAGGAGGACTGGCAGATCATCTGCGAACTCGGCGCGAGGATGGGCTACGCAAAGCAGTTTGCGTTCAAGAGCCCCGAAGAGATCTTCAACGAGGTTGCCGCCGTCACACCGTCCTATCATGGCATCTCCTACGCCCGCCTCGACCCGGACGGCCTGCACTGGCCCTGCCCGACCGCGGAGCATCCCGGGACACCGATCCTCCACCGGGAGAAGTTCGCCATGCCGGATGGACTCGGCGTCTTTTCCGCCATCGAGTGGAAACCACCTGCCGAGGTCCCGGACGCCGAGTATCCTTACGTCCTCACCACCGGGCGGGTCATCTGGCAGTGGCACACCGGCACGATGACCCGCCGGTCGTGGAGCCTTGAGAAAGAGGCGCCCACGGGCTGGATCGAGATCAACACGGAGGATGCGAAAGAACTTGGCATCAAGGACGACGAGGTCGTTCGGGCGAGCACCCGCCGCGGCTCTATCGATATTCCTGCACGGGTCACCCCGGAGATCATCAGGGGTGTCATGTTTATCCCGTTCCATTACAAGGAGTGCGCAGCGAACCTCCTGACCCACAACGCGCTCGACCCGGTCGCCAGGATCCCCGAATATAAGGCGTGTGCCGTGAAGGTCGAGAAGATTGCGGAGGTGTGAGATATGGCAGGAAAAGGCGATTTACTCTATGCGTGGACAACGGATGAGAGCCTCCGGGAGAAGGCGGAGACCGGCGGAGCGGTCACCGCCCTGCTGCGTTACGCTCTTGAAAGCGGTATGGTCGACGGGGTCTTTGCGGTCAGGAAGGGCGCGGACGTCTATGACGCAGTGCCGGCTTTCATCACCGACCCGACCGAGATCGCGGGCATTGCCGGATCGCTTCACTGCGGCAGCCTGCTGCTCCCCAAACAGATGAGACGGTGCCTCCTCTCAACCGATCCGGATATGCGGATCGCCACCGTCCTCAAGGGCTGCGACGTCAAGGCGATGTATGAGATGGCCAAGCGCAACCAGGTCAATCTGGACAACATCATCATGATCGGCTTAAACTGCGGCGGCACCATCCGGCCGGAGGTAGCGCGGATCATCGTCCGGGAGAAACTCGGCCTTGACCCCGACGATGTCGTCAAGGAGGAGATCGACAAAGGAAAATTCATCGTCATCACAAGAGACGGCCAGCATGCTTCCGTCTCGATCGACGAACTCGAAGAGGGGGAAAAAGACCTCCTCGGGAACGAGGGGCTCGGCCGCCGGTCAAACTGCCGCCGGTGCAAGATTAAGATCCCACGCCAGGCAGACCTCGCCTGCGGGAACTGGGGCGTCATCGGCGAGCGGGCCGGTAACGCAACGTTTGTCGAGGTGGGGTCTGAAAAGGGGGCGAACCTCCTGAACGGCGCCGTGAAGGCCGGGGTCGTCGCCACAGAGCCCGCGAACCCGAAGGGTATCGAGATCCGGGGTAAGGTCGAGAACGCTATGCTGAAGCTCGGTGACAGGTGGAGGGCCCGCTACTTCGGGGCGCTCGGCGAGGGCACGGAGCGCTTACACAGGATCCGGGAGCAGACTTCCCGGTGCATCAAATGCTACTCCTGCATCGAGAACTGCCCGATCTGCTACTGTATCGACTGCAGCACAAGGAAGGACTACCTGGTCGAACCCGGCGTGATCCCACCGCCGTTCATGTTCCACCTGATCCGGTTCGCGCACATATCCGACTCCTGCGTCAACTGCGGCCAGTGCGAGGAACTCTGCCCCGTGGAGATATCAAACTCGGTCTTCCTCCATGCTATCCAGACCGATCTTGAGAGACTCTTTGGGTTCCACCCGGGAGAAGACATGACCCCACCGGTGCTTGCGCTCGTCGAGGAGAAACCGGAGCGCGACCGTCTCATCGCCACCGGCAGCGACCAGATCTTCGATATCTTCAAGTAACGCTCCTCCGCAGGAGCGGAGTTTGAGAAACCCGAAGGGTTTCGAAGGACGACGGGCGGGACGCCCGGAGCTCGAGCACCGCAGGTACGCAGCCCGGAACCGGGGTCCCCCCGCTTTCTTTGCGTTCTTTCCCGGAGCCCGCCGCACGGCTCCCCGGAGAGGCCCCTCAGCGCTCCTGTAGTCCCGGATATCCCCGGGCTGATGTAATCCGCGCCGGCCGGAATTGCAACCGCCAGAAGTCAGGCATATGTGTCTCATCGGGGGTGCAGCACCGGGCAGGGGTTCACGACTGGCCATACCGAAGACCTCCCTTTGAGATAGGGGTGGCCATCCGGGGAGAGAACCGCCTGGTCACCCGGTGTGTGCGGCGGCACCGTAACGGAACCCGGGGGTCGTGGTTGAAACAGCGTCCGGCTCCTCCGCAGCACTGCCTCTCTGACTGGCCCCGGGCGCGGGCCCGGGTTCCCGGGCAACCGGGGTGCCCGCGCTCTCCCGGCTGCCGGACCTGGCGGGGTGCCGCAGCCTGGATATCCCGGTGCCCGTAAACCGCCCGGAAAGCGATCTGATCCGGGACCCGGGACGACCCCTAAAGCGGGAAGGAATAAGCCGTTTTTCCCAAAAGAGCGTCAATTTCCCGGCCTGAGCGCCTGTTCCAAAGACATATCTCGACGCGCAGGCATCTCCAGTGATTTTACCGGGTATCTCCCGCCCCAGCATGAATACGGATGGATATCAGAAGAACTGCGCGCCCGCTTCCATATACTCGCTCAAATATCCCCCGGAAACCACCTATATTCCGCGTGGTCCCAAAATCACAGGCAAAAGCATCGTTTTTCAATTCTTGATGTTTAACGACAGGAATTAACTTATGACAGTGATAAACGCCTGAATCTGGATTATACACTCCATGCATAACGATCAATTCGAAACTTATTAATAGCACTCTCAAATTACTGATTAATTAGACCTATACATTCGGATTACTTGACGGTATAGGTAGGACGTTTAGAGAGGTGTATGAAAAATGGTGTTCCATCCTCCAGTTGCTATAGTAGCAAAAGCAGGTGATACCGGGAAGTACAAGGTCGGACTACCGGCCTGGAACATGGTCCTTCGTGGTATCATGTCCGGAGCCTACATCGCCATGGGCGGTGCGCTCGCAACGGTCTGTTCGACCGGTATCCTGGCATCCGACGCCGCGATGAGGTCTGGTTTTGCAAGTGCCGGTATGGCCCAGTTCATCCTGGGTGCTGTCTTCCCTGTGGGGCTTATCATCACGGTCATGACCGGTGCAGAACTCTTCACCGGTGACGCGATGCTCGCCCCCATGGCAGCGTTCATCCACAAGGTCAGCTGGGCAGGCGTGCTCAACCTCTGGCTCTGGGTGTATATCGGCAACCTGATCGGTTCCATAATCTTCGCGTATATCATGGCATACGGGCCGTGCGTCAGCTTCAATGCCGCCGGAACCGCAACGCTCACCGCGTTTGGTCTGAGAGCAATCGGCATAGCGACCGCAAAGACGAGTTACGTCGGCGGTATGGCGCTGTGGTCGGTCTTCCTCAAGGCAATCGCCTGTAACTGGCTCGTCAACCTGGCCATCCTGCTCGGTATATGCGCTGACGATGCGATAGGAAAGATCGTCGGTATCTGGTTCCCGATCTTCGCTTTCGTTGCCAGCGGGTTCGAGCACAGTGTTGCGAACATGTACTTCATCCCCACGGGCCTCTTCTGCACGGGCCTTGACCCCACAAAGGCAGTTGAAAGCCTCACCTGGGTGACCATGTGGACCAACAACATTATCCCGGTCACGCTCGGTAACATCGTCGGCGGTCTGCTCTTCGTCGGTGTCATCTACTGGGTCGCGTTCAGAAAGGAAATTGCAGCCCTTAAGTAAACCTGATTGACGATGCAGATCGGAAATATCAAAGTGAGGGTGACGGCCGTTGCATTGGCCGTCTTCCTCTTTTTTATGGTCCTGATCGCAGTCTACATCCTCGCTACCGGGAATGTATCCGTGCTGATCTGGAGCGTTCCGGCAGCCGTCATGCTGCTCATCATACCGCTGGCGCTCAACTACATGAGCCAGTCGCAGTATGCATCGCTGGTGCCGGTCTACGAAGCAGAAGCAAGAACAACCCGTATCCGGGAGATCAACTTAAACATGCTCGGCGAACCGGTGCGTGTGAAAGGAGTCGTCGAACGGGTGTATTTCCAGTTCCTCAACCGGCCGCAGTATCTCGTCGCCGACCGGACAGGTGAGATATCAGTCAAGATGTTCACCTCACCGGCAGAAGACGTCGAGAAGGGGGATGTGGTCGAGGTACTCGGAGTTATCGTCAAACGCTATATCCTGTCCGGAGATGCGGTCATCAATTGCGTCTCCATCCGAAAAGTCGAGAAAAATCAGCAATCCTGACGGCCCTCGGGGCGCCAGAGTGTTCAGTGAGGGGACGGTTGACACGGGATAGGATCCTGCCACCATCACCTTCGCGCGTTTTGTCGTTAAAATGTTGAGTCAAGGCCGTCATCTATCGACCTCGCCGCCGGCCTTCCGTTGAGGTCCTGGATGTACTCCTCAAAGAGATGGATCCGGGTGCTCACGGGAAACGGTATCCCTATGGTGCTGATGACTGCTTCTCCCGCTTCAAGTGTCTGAATCTCTGTGTCGAGGCGCGAGAGGTCCTGTTTTGCGCTGCTTGCGATGATATCGCGATCGCCCCGGTCAGAGAGCCCCATCACCACGAAGGTGTTTAACTGGGCAAGAACCCGTGCATCGATGTTCTTTGGCTGCTGGGTGATGACGCAGAGCCCCACACCAAACTTCCTTCCCTCCATCGCTGCTTCCCGGAAGGTCCTGGTGCTCCCGAGCCCTGACCCCAGCACCCGCTGGGCCTCCTCGATGGTGATCAGCACCTGTTTTGGCTCCTCCCCGCCTCCGGCATCCTCACCCTGGTGGTTGCGCATGATCTTGCGCGTTATGATCGAGAGGACGAAGAGTTCGCTCTGCTCGCTCATACCGGGTATATCAATCAGGACGACCTTGTTCTCGTGGAGCGCCTTGATGATATCCGGGATCGATGAGCGCTGCTTCCCAAGGAAACCTTTGTTCCGGTTGAGCATGCCCGTGATACGCCGTTGCATCACCGAGAGCGTACTCACCGAGAAGTTCTTCAGGTCCCGGGCAATCCGGCGGTGCCGACCAGTGTAGGTATCGGCATCAAAGGTTGCGAAGTCGGTGGTCTGGAAGAAGTCAATCACGTCGGAACCGGGCGTGCTCTCGAGCATCTCCACGACCTCGCGCTGGGGCGGGGAGTGTTCGTAGAGGAGGAGGAGGTCGGGCATCCTGAAGTCGTCGTAATCCAGGCAGAGATCGTCTAAATGGTATTTTCGCTTGAACTGGTGCGGCCGGGTGGAGAAGACGGTGAGGCCGTCCCGACCTGCCTGATAGTGAATGAGCCCCTGGGTGTCCTGGCCGCTCGACGACCGTCCGCCCTTCACATACTCGCCGTGCGGGTCGACGATGAGGAGCCCAAACGCCCTGGCCTGCATACAGGACGCGCAGAAGACCTTCATGAAGTTGCTCTTCCCCATACCCGTTGTCGCAAAGACTCCCATATGCTGCCGCATGACCGCTGCGTGGAGCGCCACCTTCACGTCCTGTAGAACACCCTGACCGGTCTTCATCACGCCGACCTCGATCTCGCCCATCACCTGCCGCAGGAACGCAAAGTCGCTGGACTGTGGCCGCTCCACACGGGAGAACTTCGCAGGGATCGTCCGGGGCTTCCGGAAGGTGCCGTCTTCGGTCATGTACCCGAGCGGCATCGCCTCCACGAGAATGAAGACATCCTCTCCCATCCCGTAGAAGTGCTCGGTATGAGGGCGCGTATCCCATTTCGGGTCGGAGAAGTTACAGTCGTGGAGAAGGTCGCTCACCTTGGCAAAGAACGTCAGCCCTTTGATGTTGTCGGTGATCTTCAAGACGTCTCCGAGGTAGATCTCTGCATCGTGGGGGACAGCAAACCGGTAACTGAGCACCCGGTCCCCGATCAGGCGGTATTTTGAGGCGTCGTCGCCGTCAATATCGATCAAATTCATCATGGTAATCACCAAAGATGCCGGTGTAGTCGGCGAGATTCATGCCGAGCAGGTCCATGCCCCGAATGATGTCCTGGCGGACCTGGCCGACGGCATCCCTCCCGATTTTGGTGGTGAGGTGGGCGTCCAGGAGCGGATACGGGTAGCCCGTGACCCTCCCATCGTCGGCAAAGAAGGCAAGCGCAGAGAAGACCCGCTCGACCATCTCCGGACTGTAGTACTTGGGTATCTCCACCTTGAACGCCCGCTGTGCCCGCGGGTGCAGCCGCGCGACGTACTGCTCGCCCCGCTGCTTCCAGGGTCGTGTCTCCCGGCGGTCGATCAGGCCCTCGGCAGCGGAGACGCAGAGATACCAGGGTTCAGGGACACCAAGATCGCGGGCGAGCCCTTCTGCCGCCGGGACGATCGGGTGCCCCCCGCCCCAGGTGAGGGATGTCCGTTTCGTCACCGCAGCGATGAGCACCCCCCGGAGGTTGCAGAGGTTCAGGAGGTTCTCGATGACCTCGTCGTGGCTCGCGTGGCGGACCTGGAGTGTGCCGTCGAGGACGATGAGGTCCCCGGTATCGAGTTCCGCGGCCATCTCCATCGCTGCCCAGTACTCGAGGGTATCCCGTATAACGGCGGTGTTCCGGACCGGGTCGTCGTGGTCGAGGTGCACCTTCGGCGGGCAGTGGAAGCAGTCGTGGAAGAGTGTGTCGAAGTCCTCGTTCCCGGCCCCGGGGTTGACGGTGACGACCTGCAGGGGCGTCGTCCGGTGGTAGAGGCGCGTGCTGCCGGCATACGCGCTGACCGATGCCCGGACGGCGGCAACGGCAAAACTGCCTGCATCGAGGACGATGGTGTTGCTCCCGTCCACGGCGCAGACGGCCCCGCCGGACCCGGGCCGGCAGCGGTGGTAGGATGACGCATCAAACCCGCTGCACACCGAGAACTGCCCGGCAAGGTCCTCCGGGGCGGACTCCCGGATCCGTCCGGCGACCCGCCGGATCGCGTCCTGGTAGAGATCTCTTCGGTCCATCACTCAAACTCCCGGACCCGGCTTGCCTGGTCCGCCCCCATCTCGACCATGAACGTCGTCGAGAACTCATCCTGGACCTCGGTGATATGCGATATAAGGAGAATCTGGGGGAAATGAGATTCCTGGGTTCTGAGCGCCCGGAGGAGGTTGCTTCGCCGCCCTTCATCCTGGCTCCCGAAGATCTCGTCAAATATCAGGAACGTGGAGTCATGCACCTCGTTCACCTCGGCAAGGAACCGGGAGAGGGCGATCCGAAGAGCGATGGCTATGTCGTCCTGTTCTCCGCCGCTAAACCGGTCGGCCGGGTAGTCATCTCCCATATCATGGACGAGGACGGTGAAGTCGTCGTCGAGCATCACCGTGCCATACCGCCCATCGGTGATCTCGGCAAGCACCCTCCCCGCCTCCTCCTCGATCCTGTCCCTGACCACCTGCAGGAGGTAATCTGTGTAATCCCTGATGAGCGAGCGGGTCAGTTTCAGGCGCCCGATCTCCTCGTGGAGCGACTCCTGCTGCCGGGCGAGATCATCCGCCCGGGAGAGTCTCCCGGTCATCTCCCCGATATCTGCCTTCAGGCTGCTTATCCGGGTGGCGATTGCGTACCTCTGCTCCCGTGCCGCCGCGAGGTCTCTCTCGGAACCCGCAAGCGCCTCCTCCGCCACCGCGACCATTCGTTCGTCAAAACCCTGATCACTGATGGCCGCCGTGACCCGGAGCAACTCGGCCTCCCGGTTCATGAGGAGGTCCCGCTTCGCCTCCAGCGCCTGGAGGAGCCTCGGGACTTCCTCGAGGCGGACGCGGAGTTCAAGTGCTTTCCGGTGCGCCGCTTCGGCACGGCTGCATTCCTCGCCGAGGCATGCGAACCGTTCAGGGTCGAACGAGAGGCGGACGAGTTCATCGCGAATCTCCTGCAGCCTCTCCTGGAGCCTTTCAGTCCTGGCGGCGACGACCCTCCGCTCCTCTTCGAGTGCCGGTCGCCGCGCAAGACGGGCCTGTGCCTCCGCATAGGCGCGGTAAGATGCCTCAAGCACCTGCGCTTCTGTTTCCAGGCGCTGCATGACCTGCGGGTCAAACCCGAGCCGGGATATCTTCACCTCGGTCTTCTCTTTACGGGCGAGATAGCCCTCGACTTCGACGATGAGCCGCTGCCGCTCCTCCTGGAGGGCGGGAAGGCGGTTGCACTCACCACGGAGGGTATCAGCCTTTGTCCGCTTCTCTGCGAGTTCCCGAATCCGCTCCTTGAGGGCGTCATGCGTAGCCTGGTCATACCTCTCCACGCCGAGCGCCCGTATCGCGGCACGGTGCTCTCCGGCCTCGGCCTGCCACCTCTGCACGACACCCGCGCTCTGCTCGTAGCGGGACGAGTAAAGCGCATGCTGCTCTTTTGTGTGCTGGAGGGCGATACGCTGCCGCTGGAGGTCCTGCAACTCGGCGGCGAGGCCCTGGTGGTCGGCGGTCGCCCTCGCATGCTCGTGTTCGAGGCCTGCAAGCGTAGCCTGCATCGACGCGGTAGCGGTTGCAAGGTCGTCGACCAGCCCCTCGTAGTGTTCACCGAGGGCCTGGTGGCATGTCGGGCAGGACCCTTCCGGACCCGCGGTGAGGATCTCCGCCTGGTGTTCAGCCAGCCTCCGGATCTCTTCAAGGATCGCCTCCTGGCGTTCGGCGCAGGCACTGATCCGGGCGGTCAGGTAGTCCTTCCGGCTCTCCGCCGACTCAATCTGCTCCTCGACAGCGCCCATCCCGGCGAGCTGCCGGGCAAGGCCGGCGATCTCGTTCTCGATCAGGCTCATCTCTTCGGACCCGGCGTCAATCTCCCGCAGGCACCGCTCTTCCTGTCGGGTATACTCCGCGGCCGAAAGAAGCACCTCTTCACGGGCCCGGAGGATATCGTAGTCACTGACGTCCGCTTCGAGCGCCGCGAACTGCCGGGCCTTCTCCTCGACTCCCTCGATCTCCGCCCGGTTCTCCCGGACACGTCGTTCTGTCTGGAAAAATCGCTCATCCATGCGGGCAAGTTCCTCACGGAGGGCGTCATACTCTGGCTGGAGCGTCTTCATCGCCGTAATGCGGTCGCGGAGAGCCTGCCACTCCCCGACCTTCCGGGCAAGCCCGGTGACCGCCCCCTCATCCTCAGCAAGTGCGGCAAGTTCCGCCTCGATCCTCCGGCGGCGCTCGTCGTAATCCTGGATCTGTCCCCCTGTGGTCTCCATTTCGAGAGTCAGGCGGTCGGCGAGTGCTTTCTCCTCCGCCATCGCGGCAACCTCTACCTTCAGGGGCTCGTAGCGGCCGGCGAGGAGAGAGAAGGCTTCAAGGTCGTTCTGGAATCTTCTGCGCTCCGCGATCTCCGCTTCCCCGTCCCGGCACTCGGTGCGGAGCCGCCCGATCTCACCTGTCAGCACCTCCTCTTCCTTCGCGAGGTGCAGGTAGCGGTCACGCACCAGGAGCAGCCGATCGCGTTCCTTACGGGCACGCTCAAGCGTCTCCCCGGCATTCCTCTCTACGGCAGCGATCCTCTCCGACTCCTCTTCCGCACCAGCGAGCCCGGCGCGGAGCGCCTGGATGTGGTCGTGAACCCCGCTCGCGTTCAACTCCTGGAGCCGCCCGGAGAGTTCCCGGGCGATCCCTTCCCTGGCATCGATGACCTCCCTCAGTTCATCCATGCTGTCCTTCTTGAGGTAATCGATGCCCAGCACCTGCATGAACCAGTCCTTCCGGGACCCGGCCCGGCTCTCGATCAGGGCGAGGAGTTCCTTCTGCCCGGCATAGATGGTGTTCCGGAAGTCACCTGGACCCATGCCGACGACCCGCTGCACCTCCTGGGCCACTTTCTGGACGCTGCTTGCGAGGAGTCTCTGGTTCAGGTAGAGGTTTGCCTCGTGGAGGGTGGAGGAAGGACGGCGCTTGAATTTACGGACGACAGCATACTCGTTGCCGCCGACCAGGAAGTCCAGGCGGACCTCGCAGACGTCCTGCGGGCCCGCAAAGGAACTGACGACGTAATTCCCATCCAGGCCGGTCCCCTGGAGCCCGTAGAGAGCGAAGAGGATGGCACTCACGATGCTGCTCTTCCCGGTCCCGTTGTTCCCGACGATCCCCGTGATACCGTCCTGGAAAGTGATCTCCTGGTCCCGGAACCTCTTGAAGTTCCGCATCCGCAGTTTATTCAGCAGCACTCTCTCCCTCTTTATGGCGTGCGATGACTTTTCTGAGGACCATGGCCCCGGCCCTCTTCACGTACTCCTCCTCGTCGGGAGCAAGGTGCTCCCTCTCCACGAACCGCTCGAACTCGGCGATGTAGTCCACGCCGACAAGGGATTCCTCATAAAATATCTGGGAAACGTCGTCGGTGGCTATCACCCGAAGTTTGAGGTCCAGCATCCGGCTCCGGGCGTCCGAAAGAGCCTTCTGGTCGAGCGCCCGGAGCGTCTCGCGGCGTATTCCATCGAGCGTGATCTGGCAGATTGCCCGGGAGGCTGCCTTTCCGGCATCGTCGATCGCCGTGAGGACGGAGTCCACAACCTCCCGTGCGGAGAGCCCGTCGCAGTTGACCCGCCCGAGACTGAGCATGGGGGTGTGCGGGAGGTCGATCTTCCGGACGTCCCCGGTTGCCAGGTCCACGGCGAGGCCTCCCTTGGTCTCTGTGATCTCCCCATAGTTGCAGTACTCAAGCGACCCGCTGTACCAGGCGTTGTCGGCGACCTGCACCTGACCGTGGTAGTGGCCGAGCGCGATGTAGTCAAACCGGTCGGATATGATGGTCGCATCCAGTTCGTGCTCCGCAACGGTATGCAGCCGCCTGTCCGAGAGAATGCTCGCAAGACCGTGGGTGACAAGCACGTTTGTGCCGGGCGAGAACTCAATCCCTTCAAACGCCGCCCGGTACCCTTCGGGCTGGAGCATGTTCGGTATCAGGTGAAAGACCGCATCCCCGAGTTCAACCCGCCGGTAGCGGTTGTGGTGGGCGACGTAGAAGTCGCCTGTGCGGTACCCCCCCCGTTCGAGGACCTCGAACGGCGATGCCGTATACCGGGTCTTTGCCATGCTGTGGTTGCCCGCGACCACGAGCACGGGGATTCCCGCGTCCTGCAGGCGGCAGAGGGCGTCGAGCGCCGTCGTGTAGGCGCGGGTCTTCGGCTTGACCTGGTGGAAGAGGTCGCCCGCATGGATGAGCGCATCGGGTCGCATGCCGATGATCCGGTCGACGGCGGCCAGAAAGTTGTCGTAGATGAGCTGCTCGCGCAGGTTCATCCCGGTATCCGGATCGACCCGGTTAAATGCGGATAATCCCAGATGCGTGTCTGCAATGTGAACGATCTTCATGCCCAATGAGTCTCCATGCCTCTCGCGCATAAATGCCTGATCCGCGCGGCGCGAAAGTGTCCGGCACCGGGTCGGTGCCCATAATACGCTTAATCTAATATATCCTCACAGATATTTGTATGGTGATCTCGTGTCAAAAAGAGCCGTAGATGCAGTTTTTCAGGCGCTCTTCATCCTCTCCGACCTCCGGTTCCTGCTGCGTGAGACAGCTCCGCAGCATGACTTTGATGAAGCGCAGAAGAAGCGCGCCGCAACCTCCCTTGAGAAGGTGAAGCGGCAGATCGCAATCATCGAAGAGGAGTTGGTGCAGTGAAGTGCGCAGTCGATATTGAGGCTCGCGACGTCGAGGAGATGTACATCAACATCGACCCCATCCAGGCGGGCGGGCGGCTCACCGCCGATGCCATGAAGGCGGCAATCTCCTTCGGCGACGGCTACTCGGTCTGCGACAACTGCCGAAACCCCCCAAGACTCGATTACATCCAGAAACCCCCCATTGCGCAGTTCCACGCAGACCTTGCCACGTGGCTGAATATGGACACGGCGCGGGTGGTCCCGGGAGCGCGCCGGGGGTTCCAGGCGGTCGCGAGCACCTACGTGGAGAAAGGCGACCCGGTCATCGTCACGTCGCTTGCCCACTACACCGAGTTCATGGCGATCGAGGCAGCGGGCGGGGTCCCCCGGGAGATCCCGAAGGATGCGAAGAACCACATCACCCCCGACGCCGCGGCAGAGAAGATCGAGGCGGTGATCCGGGAGTTCTCGCACACACCGCCGCTGCTCTTCGTCGACCACGTCGACTACCAGTTCGGGAACGTCCACGACGTCGCGGGGATCATCAAGGTCGCCCACCAGTACGACATCCCGGTCCTCGTCAACGGGGCCTATACGGTCGGGATCATGCCGGTCGACGGCAAAGCGCTCGGTGCCGACTTCGTCGTCGGGTCGGGCCATAAGAGCATGGCGGCTCCGGCGCCCTCCGGCGTCCTCGCGACGACGAAGGAGCACGCAGGACAGGTCTTCCGGACGACGCAGGCAAAGGGGGACGTGACCGGCCGGACGTTCGGGATGAAGGAGGTGGAGATGATGGGATGCACCCTCATGGGGGTCACCGTCGTCGGGATGATGGCCTCGTTCCCCCACGTCAGGGAGCGGGTGCAACACTGGGAGACCGAGGTGGCGCATTCGCAGGCGGTCGTGGACGCCCTCCTCTCCATCGAGGGGACGAAGGTCCTCTCGGACTACCCGAGGCAGCACTCCCTGACCCGGATCGATACCCGCGAATCCTTCGATACGGTGGCAGAGCATCACAAGAAGCGCGGTTTCTTCCTCTCAAGCGACTTAAAGAAGCGGGGGATCACCGGGGTCATCCCCGGATCGACCAAAGTCTGGAAGTTCAACACCTTCGGGCTGACCGATAAGCAGATCCGGCACGTCGGGGAGTCGTTTATCGAGGTTGCACGGGAGAACGGGTTGAATATTGTCTGAGAGATCGGCCGCAAGCAAAACAAGAGTATTCCGGAACCGTGAGGGACCGTCACCCGGCCTCCTCGACCTCCCCGTTCTTTGCGCGGTACCGCCGCACCGTCCCCGCCGCCCGGGCCGCGAGGCTCTCCACGTCGAGTTCCTCTTCAATCAGGGCGATTGTCGCTGCGGGTGCCGCCGTCGATGGGTAACGGGGGGCGACCGTGCATCCGACATTCCCCGGATGGGCCTCAAACGTCCCGATGGCACGGGCGCGATCGACGATCTCCTCCTTGTCGAACCCGATGAGTGGTCGGAGCACCGGAACGGACGCCGCCGGGGCGATCACCGTCATGTTCGCGAGCGTCTGCGAAGCCACCTGCCCCAGGTTGTCGCCGTTGACGAGCGCGTAGGCGCCGCGCTCTCCCGCAAGGATGCTTGCCACCCGGAGCATGAACCGCTTGCAGAGAATGCACCGGTAACGGGGCTCTTTTAACGCCGTGACGACCTCAAAGAATGGCTCCATATCCGCAACGAGGAGGTCGAGTGGGTGCCCCGGGACCCAGGCAGAGAGCCGGGCATGGTTCTGCAGGACGTTTCTCTCCCCATCCGCCCCGCCGAACCGCCCGCTGTGCATGTGGACGTGCACCATCCGGCATCCCCGGCGCATCATCAGCCACGACGCAACGGGGGAGTCGATGCCCGCCGAGAGCAGGGCCATAACTTCTTCCTGTGTCCCGTATGGGAGCCCACCCGGCCCGCTGATCTTCTCATCGTAGACGAAGCCACCAAACTCCCGGGCTTCCACGAAGACCTCATAGTCGGGCGTCGTCAGGTCCACCGTGGCCTCCGGCACCCGGTCGAGGACGGCTGAGCCGACAGCAGCCCCGAGTTCCTGGCTGTTGAACCCCTCGACGCCTGACCGTCGCGCCCTGACCGCAAACGACATCCCTGGCCGGAGGTGCCGCTCCGCATGCTCGACGGCTGCGGCCGCGAGCCCGTTGATGTCGGCGGTGGTCACCGTGCAGACGCTGACGCTCACCACCCCGAAGGTTCTCGCGACAAGAGCGGCGATGCGTCGGGGCTCGTCACCGAAGATCAGGATCCTTCCTCGGGGGGTCTCGATGCAGTGGGTGAGTCCTTCGACCTCCAGCGCGAGGCTGATATTCCCGGTCATTATTGATATGAACCGCCGTTTCACCGGCTCGCTCTTGAGGAAGATCTCGCCGTACCTGACCATCACCGCTTCCACGAATCCGCACCTCCCTGTCGGTACCCCTCCGGGGCGATCACTACATCGCTAAATCCGAGTTCCTTCACCGCACCGAGCAGCCGCTCCAGCCTCTGGTGATGCGCCGGGTCGGCCTCGATGGAGGCCCGGCAGCCGTCGGTGCACCGGACCCGTATGGTCCCGGGGATCTCCCGCGCGAGGAGGGCCTCGGCGGCCCCCACAAGCGCGAGGCACTCCCGGGTGACCGCATCGCCGGTAGGGATGCGGGTAGCGAGGCATGCGGACGGCGGGCGGACAGATATGCCGAGTTTCCCTGCAAGGGCCTCGATATCTTCCTTCCCCATCCCGCATTCGGCGAACGGGCTCCTGATACCAAGCTCACGGAGCGCCCGTATGCCCGGCCGCGTCCGGAGACTGTCATCGGCGTGGGTCCCGTCAACCACCGTCCGGCATCCCTGTCGCTCTGCCTCTGTGATGATCGCCTCCATCATCACCCGTTTGCAGACGTAACACCGGTCCGGCCGGTTCTCCCGGACCGCGGTGATATCGAGCATATCAACCGGTATCACGACATGCGGGATGCCCAGGCGGTCCGAGAGTTCCCGCGCTGCCGCGAGTTCTCCCGGGGGGGTAAGACCGGTATCGACACTGATGCCGACCGCCCGGATCCCGTGTCGCCAGGCGTTGGCCAGCAGAACCGAACTATCCGTTCCTCCGGAGAGCGCGACCGCAATGGGTTCGTAGGATTTCAGGAGCGCGTCAAGCCTGCAATCTCTCGCCATCTGCTCTTCTTATGCTCGCTCGTCCTACATGAATGTTCGCGAATCGCGGCAATTTGGGCTCTCTGCATGAGGAGCAAATGATTTTTAACAGAGGCACTCCGAATGTGTACTGATATGGCGAAGAAAGCGAAAGCCAAACAGGCAGAACCCATGAAACTCTTCTATATTTTTTACAATCAGGAGCGCTGGGACAACTGGATAACAACGCTCGAAGGCGCTGACTTCGAGCCTGCGGAGGGCGAAGAGGTCTCCGAAGGTGAGCAGATGCTCTACGGCTTCACCGAGGATATCACCCTCTCGGTCTTAAAGATCATCCGTCTCCACCAGAACGGCCGGTTCACAAAGGAGGAGGCCACGGAGAAACTCGACGATGTGGAGTTGATCGTCATGACCGGGCTTCCCGAGGGAGAACTCGAAGATATCATCGGGTCGCTCCAGCTCTCCCTGCTGGTTCTCTTCACTGCCTGCCGGAAGTACCTCGGGGGCGAGTTCGACAAGGACATCAAGACGCTCGTGAAGAAGGGCCGGGGTCTCGACGAGGAGAACCTCGAGGAGGCCCTCGAGGTCGCGGCGAATATCGGGGCCGCCGTGATCGACGGCGCCACCTGCTGTGCGAAGTACATCAAGGACGATGCGGAGAATCCCGGCCTCTTTGATGAGTGGCTCATTGAGGTCGAGACCATGAGCAACGCCATGAAATCTCTTGCGAAGTTCGACGAGGAGCCCGGAGAGACGTCGTGATTGCGGATAAGGCCCGGTTCCGGGCGGCGCGGAGGCTGGAGCGGGCTGCCGGGTTCCGGCTCCCGGAACATGTCTTCTCAGGCGCGTTCCTTGACTCTCTCGGGAAGGCGATCAACTTCGAGAACCTCGATCGCCGGATGCACGAACAACTCCTGGCCTTTTTTCGCGACTTCATGGACTGTAAATGCAAGGATGCCCCATTCTGCGGGTGCCCGGAGCGGAAGTTCACCCTCGCCATCATCGAGTTCAGGGAGATGGGGCTCGACCACCGCCAGATCAGCGCCCACCTCCTCGATGAATATGGTATCGACCTCTATCCTGCCGACATCCTGAGTTTCCTTGAGGACTCCGTCCATATGCTCGAAGCGATACGGGACGTCGCCGAGTTGCAGGGACGGGAGAAACTTGCGGAGAACGCTATCGAGCATATTAGAATGATCGAGCATTAAGGGAGGCTCGCTCCTGTTACCTGCCGTTTCGGACCGATTTAGCGAGATCGGGATAGCGCCGGCCGGCAGAGGCCCGCAGGACGTCCTTCCACTCCGGGAGAAACTCTACGTCGGAGTCGACAAAGGCGATGAGGTCTGTTCGGGCGCCCGTACTCCCGGATCGAGGAGAGTGTCACCTCCAGCGTTGACTCGCTGTTCCAGGTCGGAACGATGTAATCGATGTCCTCCGCACTGGTAAATATCTCGGCCTATCCGGTCTCATCATACATCAGGTTTGCCATCGTGCGCATCGGGAGGGGTGCAACGGTCAAACTATCCTGCCCCACCGGGCTTCCGCATCATGGGGGCGACGTTACACCCCGCCATCTCCCCGAAGCAGAAGATGAACCGCTCCCTGATACTCTCTGGCAGTCTCGCCTCGGGGATGGGCTCAAACCCGAGTTTCCCGTAGAACCCGATCAGGGGGAGGGTTGAGTGGATGTAGATCGTCTCGGAACCGCATTCATCGAGAAGTCTCGCCACGACCTCCCTTGCATATCCGCCTCCACGGTACTCGTCCAGGGTGAAGACGCAGTCCATTTCGAGGCCGCCCGGGTGCCGGGTACAGCGGGCTGTCGCCGCAAGGACGCCGTCAACAAAGGCGCCGAAGATCCTCTCCCTTGTTGTGTCTGCCTTCTGGCCGCGATAGTGTTTCCAGACCTTCTCTGCAAGCGGGAACTCATCATGCTTCAGTTCACGGACCTCTTTCCTCATCATCTTCCTCGCGTATAACCACAAATTGCTGCAGCTGCTATTTCAACTGCACGGGTAAGGGCCCCCGTCCAAACAGGTGCGGAGAGGATAGCCCTTTCCGATGCACCGGTGAGCATCCACCAACCGTCAGAGCGAACTGGGCCAGGGAAGCCCGAGTTTTCCGGCGAGATCCTTCAGTTCGTCGTGGATGCCCCTGTCAATCCTGAGGAGGAGCAGGATATAGATCAGCCCCCCGAGTGCGACCGCCCCGAGGACGATGAAGACGTTCGTGAGCGGGATGATGTACGAGTAGCCGACTACGACAGCCGCCATGGCAAGCGCGGCAAAGACGATGTTGCCCACGGCCCGGGGCTCTATCCGCACACGGATGCTCCGGGAGAGGGCGCGATTGGCGAGTGCCGCGTTCAGCACCATGGTGACGAGCGTGGCCGCCGATGCCCCGACGATGCCGTATGCCGGGATGAGGAAGAGGTTTAGCCCGATGTTTGCGGCGACCGCGACTGCCGTCACGCGAAACGAGTCTTTCGGCCGGTCGAGGGCGTTTAAGCACATCGTCTGGAGGAACATGAAGACGCTCGCTACCTGGACGAGCAGGAGTATCGCAAGAGCCCCCGCCCCGGTGGCAAATGACGCCCCGTAGAAGAAGTAGAGGAGCCGTTCGCCGAGGATCCAGCCCCCGACGAGGACCGGGACCGCGAGCAGGAGCGAGTAGGTGAAGGCGCGGGCAAGCGCACCCTCCACCGAAGAGAGGTCGTCCCGCTTCCCCCAGTAACTGACCTTCGGGTAGAGGGTGGTATGGAGCGCTATGGTGACGAACGTCGCAATCGATGTGAGCTGGAGCGCCACACGGTAGATGCCGACGTCGGTCTCTGTCATGAAGTGGCCGATCATGATGGTATCAGCATACGAGAAGACGAGGTAGCCGCTCGCGCTGAGGAATGTCCAGAACGAGAAGGCAAAGAGGCTGGAGATGTGCGACCGGCCAAACGGCGCCGGCGAGAGGTCGAGGAAACGGAAGTTAAAGATTCCAGAGACGAGGAGCCCGGCGACGAACCCGCCGGCAAGTCCTGCAACGCCGTAGCCGAGGATGATCGCGACGACCTGGACGACTATCCGGGTCAGGTTATCGATCAGGCTGCTAATCTGGTTGACGCCGACCATTCCTCTGCCGTAGACGCTGTTTGAGGCGATATTCGTGAAGGTGCTGACGACCAGCGCGAGGACCAGCCAGGGAAAGACTCCCGATGAGGTGAGGTCGGTGAGGTATGGCCGTGCGACGAGGAGGAAGCCCACCGAGACGGCCATCAGCATTACCCGGAGGAGGAGGAACGCGGTGAAGTAGGCGTTCTGGTCCTCCCCTTCGCTGATCCGCTTCACCGCGGCTCCCCCGAATCCGCCGTCCCCGATCAGGTTGAAGACGCTGAAGTAGGCGACAAAGAGGAAGTAGGCGCCCAGTATCGATGGACCGACAGTATGGGCGAAATACATCGTGGAGAGGAACCCGATCGCGGTAAGCCCGATCGTCGAGCCGAGGCTTATGAGGCTCTGGCGCTGGACGGGATCGATGCGCATGATACGGGCAAGATACCCGGAGGGCCGGAACACAAGCATTGGTTTCGCCGGGAAAGGCCTTATTCATTTTGAACCATAACGAGCGAGACAGCCGCGATCCGGCAGGCCTCCCTATCCAGGAACGAGGGGACACCCCTCCACGATAACGTCATGACAGAGCGATGCTAACGTATACTACTATTATCATCCGGGGCTCCCAGGTGAGCGTACGTGCATACTATCGGCGGTGAAATCTTGGACGTAGGGGTAATCGGTGTCGGGATGATGGGCAGGAACCATGCCCGCGTGTATTCGGAATTGAAAGCGGTGGACTCGCTCCACCTGTACGACCTCAACGGGAAGGCGGCAGGCGACCTTGCCGCAACGTTCGGGGCAACGGCCTCCCCGACCGTTGAGGACCTGCTTCGTCGCGTGGATGCGGTGAGTGTCTGCGTCCCGACGCCCTATCACTTCGGGGTTGCGGAGACGGTGCTCGATGCCGGGGTGCCGCTCCTCGTCGAGAAACCCATCTGCGCGACGGCGGAAGAGACGAGAAGGCTTATCGAGAAGATCCCCGACGGTCTCGTCGTCGGCGTCGGGCACATCGAACGGTTCAACCCGATCGTCCCCGAGATCAAAAAGATCGTCCGGGACCCTCTCTACATCGAGATGAAACGGCATAACCCGGCCTCTGCCCGGGTGAGCGGCTCCTCGGTCGTCGAGGACCTGATGATCCACGACGTGGACATCATGCGTAACGTCCTCCTCCCTGAGGGGGCCTACCGCCTCGCCGGCAGCGGCAACCAGGATGTCTGCAGCGCCCTCTTCTCCTTCGACGGTACCCCGGTCTACCTCTCGGCAAGCAGGAAGTCATCAAAGAAGATCCGTATGATCTACATCGAGGAGGAGGAGTTCACCGTCGAGGGCGACTTTATGGCCCAGGAGATCTACATTCACAGAAAACCCGGGCAGTACTCGGTAGAGAACGAGCGCTACGTGCAGGAGAACATCATCGAGAAGGTGCTCGTGAACAAGCAGGAACCGCTGAAACTCGAACTCTCAACGTTCCTTGACTGCGTGGCACAGGGGCGGGAGTTCCCGGTCAGCCCTGCACAGGCGCTGTTGAATATGGAGATCTGCGAGGATGTCGCGCGGTGTTTCTCAGCATAAGGATGGTTTTTGCATGAGTAATGGATTAGAGTCGATCATCGGCGAGATTGGGCCGATCCAGAATATCGGTGTTGTCGGGATGGGCTACGTCGGCATCCCCGCCGCGGTACTCTTTGCGGACGCTCCCGCGTTTAAATCTGTCCGGGGATTCCAGCGGAACTCTCCGTCCTCAGGCTACAAGGTCGCTATGCTGAACCGGGGGGAGTCGCCCCTCAAGGGTGAGGAACCGGGGCTTGAAGATCTCCTCGGGAAGGTCGTCGGTGCAGGGAAGTTCCGGTGCACATCGGACTTCTCGGAGATTGCGGAGTGCGACGCGGTGACACTCGCTATCCAGACACCATTTAAAGATCCAAAAGACCTCATTCCGGACTTCTCGGCCCTTATCGAGGGGCTCCGGAACGTCGGGCGGTACCTGACGCCGGGGACGCTCGTGGTGCTTGAATCGACCGTCACCCCCGGCACGACCGGCGGGATGGCCCGGGAGATCCTGGAGGCGGAATCCGGCCTCGTCGCCGGGAAGGACTTCGCGCTCGCCCATGCTCCCGAGCGGGTGATGGTCGGGCGGCTGCTCCGGAATATTCAAGAGCATGACCGGATCGTCGGCGGGATCGATGACGTCTCCACCCGACGGGCGATGGAACTCTACGCCCCGGTGCTCACGACCGGGACGATCATCCCGATGACCGCGACCGCGGCCGAGGTGACGAAGACCGCCGAGAACGCCTTCCGCGACCTCCAGATCGCCGCCGCAAACCAGCTGGCGCTGCACTGTGAGGCGATGGGCGTCAATGTCTACGACGTCCGGGCCGGGATCGACTCCCTCAAGGGTGAGGGGATCACCCGGGCCATTCTCTGGCCGGGTGCCGGTGTCGGTGGCCACTGCCTCACCAAGGACTCATGGCACCTTGAGCGGGGGGCACAGGTCCTCGGGGGAGACCTCTGGTATCCGCACGGGGCGGAGTCGATCTTCGGCGTCGCGCGGAAGATCAACGAGTTCATGCCCCGGCACATGGTCCACCTGACCCTCGAGGGGCTCGGGCGGGCAGGGAAGTCTCCGGAGGGTGCAACGGTCGCGCTCCTCGGGTGGGCGTTCATTCAGAACTCGGATGATACCAGGAACACGCCGGCGGAGCCCTATCTCGCGGCTATGGAGGACGCAGGTGCCATGGTCAGGGTCCACGACCCGTTCGTGGACGACTATCCAGGTATCGAGGTCTCGCACGACCTCGAGGAGACCCTTGCGGGAGCGGATGTCGTCACCATCTTCACCGGCCACCACCACTACGCCTCCCTTGAAGCGGCGCGGGTAAAGGAACTCTCGGGCCGGGAGCACCCGATCATCGTCGACGGCAGGAACGTCGTCGACCCGGATGCGTTCATCCGCGCGGGCTTCATATACAAGGGCATCGGGCGTGGCGACAGAAACAGTCACCCGGTCCGGCGGTAGCCATGAAGATCGTATCGATCGTCGGCGCGCGGCCGCAGTTCATCAAGTGCGCTCCTGTCTCCCGGGAACTCAGGAAGGAGCATGATGAGATCCTCGTCCACACCGGGCAGCACTACGACCACGGCATGTCTGAGGTCTTCTTCGAGGAACTCGGTATCCCGAAGCCCGACTACAACCTCGGCATCGGCTCCGGCACCCACGGCCACCAGACCGGGGCGATGCTCGGGGCGATCGAGGATGTCCTCGAAGAGGAGGAGCCCGACGTCGTTCTGGTCTACGGCGACACGAACTCGACCCTTGCAGGCGCGCTTGCGGCGGCGAAACTCCATATCCCGGTGGCGCACGTCGAGGCGGGGCTCCGGAGTTTCGATCGCCGGATGCCCGAGGAGGTGAACCGGGTTCTCACGGACCATTGCTCGGACCTCCTCTTCTGCCCAACGGAGACGGCGGTCGCGAACCTCGCGGCCGAGGGGATCACGGAGGGCGTCTTTCTCGTCGGGGACGTGATGCTTGATGCGATGGAGTACAACCGCGCGATCGCAGAAGAGCGCTCCCGGATCCTTGAGGATGTCGGGGCTCGGCCCGGGGAGTACCTCGTCGTCACCGTCCACCGGCCGTCGAACACCGACAGCCGGGAGAACATGACCGCCATCCTCGGCGCCCTTGGAGAGGCCGGGATGCCGGCCGTCTTCCCGGTCCACCCCCGGACGCGGCGCTACCTCGGCGAATACGGCCTTCTTGCGGGTATGCCGGAGAATGTTCGGGTCACCGAACCGCTCGGCTACCTCGATATGATCCGCCTGATGGCGCATGCGGCAAAGATCCTCACCGACTCCGGCGGCGTCCAGAAGGAGGCCTACATGCTCGGCGTGCCCTGCATCACGCTCCGGGAGAACACCGAGTGGGTCGAGACGGTCGAGGCCGGGTGGAACGTGCTGGTGGGGGCGGAGAGGGGGGAGATCTTCCGGGCGATCTGGAGTTTCGCTCCTGAGGGAGAGCAGAGACCCTGTTTTGGAGACGGTACTGCCAGTTCTAAGGTTGCACAGATTCTATCTGAGTATTACTAAGAACAGGAAAAACTAAGAACAGGAAAATTCATCGTAGACTTACAACCGGCGTCGACTCATACCGGAGCAGAATGTGAACTGATACACTTCCCTCGATTTTCCCGGTATGTGCAATTCTATCCCTCATCCTCATGCAGGGTATATGAACCATTCGCACCTAACAGCATCTTTCAGAGCTCTTTTATCATAGCAAAACAGATTTTATCGTATGGAAAAGACCTGCTCCCGCTGTATCCTGGGCGATACATTTCCAAATATTAACTTTGATAAAGATGGTGTATGTAATCACTGCCACCGATACGACAAAAGATGCAGCAAATTTTCCGTCAATCCGGAAAACCAGAAAAAACTCCGGTCTCTCGTTGAAAGGGTGAAGTCGAGGGGTAGGGGTCTGGAGTACGACTGTATCCAGGGTGTAAGCGGGGGCCGGGACAGCACGTATACCTTATACCTTCTCAAGCAGTGGGGCCTCAACCCGCTTGCCGTTCACGTCGACAACAGGATGGACTCATCTATCGCTGTGGATAACATGAAAAATACCTGCCGGAAACTCGATGTTGACCTGCACAACCACACTGTCGAATGGGAAGAGTTCAAAGATCTGCAGAGATCTTTTCTTTTTGCATCGGTGCCCTCTGTTGATATCCCATCAGATCACGCGTTTGTTACAGTTTTATACGATATAGCGGAGGAGAAGAATATTGAATACGTTTTTAGTGGTGCATCGTTCCGGACGGAGGGTCTGGGGTCGATCGAGTGGTCACTTCATGACGACGAACGCTTCATACTCGACATACAGAGCCGACATGGAACAATGAGACTTGACAACTACCCTCTGCGCACTATCGCTGACGTCTTCAGATGGTATCGGAAAGGAATTCGGGAGATCCGGCCGCTTTACTGGATGGACTACCGCCACAGGGATGTGGATCCGCTTCTGGAGAGGGAACTCGGCTGGAAGTACTACGGCGGACACCACTTCGAATCGGTGTTCACTCGCTGGGCCTTTGCCTTCCTGTTACCAAGGAAGTTCGGGATCGACAAGAGAATTACCGACTACGCGACGCTTGTTCTGTCGAAGCAGATGACAAGGGAAGAAGCATTCAGTAAAATGCGGGAGTCGATATATTCGGCTGAGCAGGAAGAGAGAGACAGGAAATTCATTGCCGATACGCTCGAGCTGACTGAAGAGGAGATGGATTCAGTTCTCCATGCGGCCCCGAAACGGAACTTCGACTACGATCACCACTCAAGGTTCCACCGTACGCTCCAGTACCTGATCTCCCCGTGGAGGTATTAGGTTGAGTGCCTGTAGCGGACATTGGATCTCTTCTATTTTAGAATAACCTGATGTTTGGAGATATAAGTCGTATTGGGCGGCACATCGGTGAGAACAATTGAACCTGCAGCGATGATGGCGTTATCACCGATGTGGACCGGGCCTAGGATGATCGCACCGGCGCCGATCTGGACGTTGTTGTCAATGACGGCCCGTTCTTCTTCAGTTGACTTCTGCCCGATGGTGACATTCGATCGGACAGCACAGTTCTCCCCGAATCGGGTGCCGTCCCGGATGGTGATCCCGTACGGATGCCCGAACCAGGTGGATTCCGGGATCTCCCGACAATTCACATCACAAAGGAGAAGGCGAAGCGGAAAACGCTTGCGGATGCACCAGTATGCGTTTTTTGCGGAATCGATGATATGATATTGGATGAAATCTAGAACCGCCATTGAACGTCGACCTCGTCTATCATAGTGGTTTAAAATGGGTAGTACCTGAACTCCCGGCAACCTTAG
>DANY01000032.1:0-68712 GCA_002501655.1 Methanoculleus sp. UBA303 | reverse complement strand
CCTAATTTCCGCGGGAGTTCAGGGTAGTATTAAAATCCTCGATTGATCCTCACACCTTCCGGATACGTGAGTCTGGCTGTATGCAGTCCTTACCAATCCAGTGCATTCACAACGGTTCGCACTTTCAGGATCTTGGACCGAAGTGCCCTCTGACTTGAGTCCGGGGAGGAATCGGGCCCCTGGGGTTCCCATACACTTTCACGGTGTGCGGCCGAAGTTGATGTTGGGGAACCCCGTGGAGAGTGTGTGCAATCGGCAACAAGGTTGCGGCTGTACGCCTCTCCCAACGCACGGCGGGCGTTGTACTCTCACATCCGGGAGACTTTCGGGCTTTCGGCTCAGGTATCTCAGCTCGCCATCTGCAGGGTTGCCGGCAGTTCCCGGAGCGGCCGGGAGGCGATCAAGGAATTGAACAAGGTCCTTGCCGCTCTCGATAAACCCCTGAAGCCGTCGATTCCATCGGGCCTCTTCTTGATGTTATATTGTGGAGAGCAGATCCGGTCGTTTCAATAGAAGACGGACTGTAATAAACTTAGATCTTCCCTGATGCGGTCTTGTTGTCTAGAAAATAGGACCCAGATAACGGGCCTTATGTATACAAAAGGGTGGACGTATAATACTTGTACCATGAGGTGTTATGCAACCGGAAACAGTTATGGCCTACGTCAACCGGCTAAAAGATACCAAACTTACCTGTGGTAAGACGCTGCTGGAATTAACCGCCTATAATGGGATTGCGCTCTGGTGGTTCGCCGACGTGGCATTCTACTACTATTTGTTTGATCGGAAGTATGCAGGTTCGGGCAGAGAGGCAGGACTTCGCCACAAGATCGAGACGAGCAGATTCTTCATGGCACTCGTCCGCCGGATATACTACGCCGGTGATCATCTTCTCGCGATGGTTGCACATCTGGTTCTCCTCCGGTGTAATAGATTAAAGCAGGTTAGATCGTTGGGATCAGGGAAAAGGACGATTCTTATCACCGGCGAAGACATCGAATGGAGGACGTTTTATGCGAGCAGTCGGGCCGAACCAATCCTTTCAGATCAGTTTTTTCACACAATCATCCAGAAACTCAATGAAACGGGAAAGTACAGGATCGTCTCAACGTTCCCCCTGAAGTGCCCCTACGCCTCATCGGTACGCGCCGTCATCAGCAAGTGCAAGCACTGGGATGTACTCCATATACCGTTCAATTTCTTCTTCCGGCATCGGATCGGGAAGGAGAGGAGTGAGGCGAAACGCTACTTCAGAGAGATATGGAAGATGCTGAAGAGCGATAGGAAACTTGCCAGCCTCTTAGACCGGCCCGATGATCCATACGGGGAGATCCGAAGACAGATCAGGAACTACTTTGCGTACGATAGACCTGAATACGTCTTTGCCGAGTTTGCCAAATTCATATCCATGGCCGAGGCCATGCTCGAAAGCATCAGGCCTGCGGTCATCGTCATTGAGGACGAATACAGTGTATTTGAGCGGGCTCTTATCGTGGCAGCGAAGAAGAGAAATATACCCTGTGTTGCAATTCAGCACGGTGTTATCCACGAGTTACATAAAGGGTATCTATACCAATCCGGTGAAATCTCGCCGGATCGCTCCGCCAAATCGCCGTTCGTGCCCATTGCCGACGTTACTGCGGTGTATGGCCAGTATCATAAAGATCTGCTGACCCGGACAGGCGGGTATCCTGAGAGCGCTGTTGTCGTAACGGGCCAGCCGCGCTACGATCGGATGATCGATCTGGATCGAGAGTCAGTCCGTTCAAAGCTGGTTGAAGAATGGCGCCTGGACCTGTCGAAAAAGATCGTGTTGTGGACGACACAATGCCATGGCGTATCTGACGCTGAGAATAAATTGAATTTTCGTGCTGTTTTTGATAGTATCTCATCGATCGGGAATGTACAGCTCATCATTAAACAGCACCCAGGGGAGCCGGAGCGGTATGACACAATGATCCGGGAGCATCTGGAGGGCTATTCGCTCGACGCTCATATCGTTGCCAAAGATGCAGATACTTTAGGGCTGCTTGCCGTGAGCGACCTTGTCCTGGTACTGAACTCAACAACGGGACTTGAGGCAGTAGCGCTCCAGAAGCCCTTAATTGTAATGAACCTTGGTGGCCAGCCTGACATTGGGGATTATGTTCAGGAGGGTGTTGCCTGCGGCGTCTACAGGTCCGAAGACCTCAAATCGACCATAGAGCAGCTCCTGCACGACGATACCTGCCTGGCACAGAACAGAGAGAAGTTTATCCGGAGATATCTCCACCGGGTTGATGGGAGAGCAACAGAGCGAGTTGTTGCTCTGATTGAAGAGTGCATAGAAGCCAGAGGTGTGAGGGCAGCCCACCGGCAGAGGGCATGATTAGTTGGGGTGCATGGATTTTTCCCACCATTCCAAGTTGTTTTGGAGACTTCGATGCGGAATATATGGGTACAATAGCAAGACGCTAAGGTGCAATAGAGGCCGAGGCCCTGCGCACTATATTGGCGATATATTGTATCAGTATGACAAGAATGACCGGATATCAAGCCAGATGGGCTGAAGCCCCTGTATGCGGAATAATAAGAGTCTCTGCGAGGATGAAGCCCAAATGATGTGCACCGGAGATGCGTTCTTTACTCTGAAGGTTAGTGGGCGCATTTGAGTTTAGGATTAACTTATATCTCCCCTGCAAGAAACACTCTATGCGAGGGACGCATCAGGTGGCATGGAACTCTGGTTGGGATGACATCTTCCGGCAACACGAATGGGGAAAATACCCCCCTGAAGAGTTAATCCGGTTTATCGCAAGGACTTTTTACCATGCGGCGAACAGATCGGACGTTGCTATCCTTGAGGTTGGTTGCGGTCCGGGCGCGAATCTGTGGTACCTTGCTCGGGAGGGTTTCTCAACATACGGGATTGATGGAAGCGAAGTGGCTATAGGGCGTGCACGGGACCGCCTAGAATGCGATGATTTACGTGCTGACCTGTGCGTTGGCGACGCAATGCATCTTCCCCATCCGGACGAGGTTTTTGACGCGGTCATTGACATCGAGTGCATATATGCTAACAGTCTGAAAGACTCCAGATCGATCCTCGCGGAAATTGGACGGGTTCTGAAACCTGGGGGGATGCTTTTCAGTAAAACTTTTATGACGGGGACCTACGGGGAGGGGCTCGGCCCCACCTTGGACGATGAACCGAACACTTATACAGAGCTTCCCGATGGCGCGTTGAAAAGTGGGTATGGTATCACGCGATTCACGACGGAAGATGATCTTTTTGACCTTTATGGAGCGCTCAACATCGTAAATGTCGATTATGTCATACGAAGTGAAAAAAATCGCCGCTACGAGATTCGTGAGTGGGTCATTGAGTGCCGAAAGGCATGAAGGAATAATTTTGGACAATCGGCTTAACGGCAGCAGGATGGGGATTCTATGAAAATCGGCAGTTTCTGAACATTTTGAATATATTTTTCACCCATACCCCTGCCGAAGTTGGTAGCACCCCAGGATATGGGGGGAAATCTATTCCGAGTATCCCACTTTGCGCATCCTTAGATAACTACTTTAGGGATTTAGTCGTAACTTGATCTTTGGAGTAGTACCTTTATTTCTTCTTTGCCAAGCAGTGCCGCATGGCTTGAGGTATATGCCATAACGCGTGCTTTTTCAAAAGTGCTTGGCAACATACAGGTATTTCTTCCGTTCATCTTATCCTGCTGCGGCAAAACAATAAACATCTCTTCGTTATCATACGCATTCTCCGCTTCTTCTTCGGTCATTAGTGCTTCATATAACTTTTCACCGGGCCTTTTTCCAATCGTCTTGATCAGAATCTGATTTGTATTGTAGCCGTATGTTGATGCCCACGTTTTGATAGTTGCTTCTGCCAGATCATCCATTCGTAGAACAGGCATTTTGAGAATAAATATCTCTCCCCCCGTCGCCATTTCCGCTGCCTTCAGGACTAGATCTATGGCCTTCGGTATGCTCATCATAAATCTGGTCATCTCTGGATCAGTGAGCGTGATTGGACCTCCAGAGGAAATCTGCTTCTTGAAAAGGGGAATTACTGATCCGCGTGTATTGAGTACATTCCCGAACCTTACGCAGGAGAATGCTGTATCTCTATTCCCTTTATAATTGTTGGCCGAGATCATCAATCGCTCGGCAAGCAACTTTGTCGCACCCATAACGTTGACGGGATCGACCGCCTTATCTGTGCTGATCAGAATTATTTTCCTTACTTCTCTATCGAGTGCGGCGTCAATTACGTTTTGAGTTCCAATAACATTTGTTTTTACTGCATCAAACGGATTGTATTCGCAGAGGGGTACATGTTTTAGGGCTGCAGCATGAAAAATAATATCTACGCCCTCAAATGCTCTGAGAAGTCGCTCTTTATCCCGCACATCTCCAACAAATGTTCTGATTCTGTCTGCCTGCAGATCCTGCTCAAGATCAAAGAGGCCGGTCTCATTATTATCCAGGATCCGGATTGCTTCGGGGCCCAGTTTTAGGAGATTTTTCACTAACGTGCTCCCAATAGATCCCGCCCCGCCGGTTACAAGGATCACTTTGCCTTCGAAAAATGTATCGACGCCCATGTCAATTCAACTCATAAAACGTCTTGATCTCGTTAACCAGCAAGTCCATCTCCTCTTTTGTGAGGCCGGGATAGACTGGCAAGGTAAGGGCCAGATCCGCCACTTTCTCTGTAATAGGCAGATATGGAGTGTATTTCAGTATATCTCTATAAAAGCGGGTGAGATGAACTGGATTAAAGTATATCTTTGTCATTATCCCGCTATCCGCCAAATGTCTCATAAGACCATCCCTCTTTTCCGCCATCACCGTATACATTTGATAGACATGGCGGTATCCTTCTGGTGGAGCTGGGGGAGTAATTTCTCTTACTTCTTTTTCTAACCTCGCTGTAAGGTACTCTGCATTCTGCCTCCGTGTCGAAATGAGCATATCTATCTTTTTTAGTTGAGCGATCCCCAGGGCAGCAATCATGCTGGGCATCCTGAAGTTATATCCGAGTGTGATATAATCCAGATTTTCGATAGAGGAGAAGTACGCGGAATTTTCCTGTCGCCCATGCGACCGGATCAACTTCGCTTTTTCATAAATTTCCCTGGAATCGGTAACCAGTGCCCCTCCCTCTCCAGTAGGGACAACCTTATTCTGGCAAAAACTAAGTACTCCCCCTTCCCCATAGGAACCTGCTTTTTTGTCTCCGATGCTTGCACCGAATGACTCTGCAGCATCTTCTATGAGAAGAAGATGGTGATCGTCTGCGATCTCTCTCAATTCGCGTATTTTGCAGGGACAACCAGCATAGTGTACCGGGATAACTGCCTTCGTTTTTGGGGTTATTTTTGCCTCGACATCTTCAGGATCCAGTCCGAGGGTCTGTTCCTCGATATCGGCAAAAATCGGTTTCGCTTTCACGAAGAGGGGAGCGTTGGCCGTGGCGATGAATGTGAAAGAGGGTACAATTACCTCATCTCCCCCCTTAATCCCGTATGCCAGAAGGGCGGCATGCAGGGCTGATGTTCCCGAGTTGAATGCTACGGCATACTTTTTCTCTTGGTAGTCCTTAAGTCCTCTCTCAAATTCAACTATTTCCGGCCCCTCTGCCCAGTAGGTCCCCCGACGGAGAACCTCTGTTACTGCCTGCAGGTCCGCTTCGTCGGTATAGATCTTGAATAACGGTAACTTCCAAGACATCTGATAGATTTTTTACTCTTCTTTCTTCATTTAGGTTTCGTATTGTTTTTCGCAGGAAGTAGGCGCTTAAACAATAGTATCGTTGTAATTTAACCTATATGCCGGGAAGAATGATTCATTCGATCCACCTGCGCTTGACCCATTTACCATTCGGTTGTAGACATTTTTCAGGTAGATATTTTTGCCTATATAAAATTTCATAGATATCTCTGAGAATCCTGATTTAAAATTAAATAGTGAGTCATCTTTACTCAAACCGCCTCCTAAATGTAGATATTCTAGATGCTGGCCTTTTGCCCATTTTATTGCTTCAAATATTATCATATCTGTAGGATACACTCCTCTTATTCGAGATGAGCCGGAAAGGTGATAATGCAAGATTTTGTTTCCCCTAATGAAGATCCCTGCCCCTATACATGTATCGTTGAAGAGAATTTTAATTAATATCGAGTCAAATAATTTAAAATGATCTTCGATAAATTCAAACGAGAAGTTATATTTCTGAGCAGCTCTTCTCATGGATAACATGCTGTTATAGCAATGCATGAAATCTTGAATATCTGCCTTTGAAGGACTACTGGTGATAGCGACAGAGCACCCCTCTTGTAGGGATTTTCTAATATTGTATTTGTGGCCTTTCTTAATTTTGGAGATAATTTCGTCTAAATCGGGTCTCAGATCAACAACGACGACATCTCCGGCATAGATCGGGCTGAGGGGCACTTCTAATGAGTATTTATAATTCTCAAAAATTGGATGATATCGAGTAAATTCACAAATATATTGATTCTTTACACAATGTGCTCTATATACATCATAGAATTTTCTGATTGATGCAATATTTTCCTGTATATCTTCGGATTTATATATAACGATTGGGCCGCCATAGCCGTATGGTGTTGTTAAATCAAAGTAATTACAACCCCTGTATTCATCAGTTAAATTTATTTTCCGGATCAGGTGTGTATAAATGACACTTACATGCGGATCTTCCCAAAATACTGCTTCAGGTCGTGCCCTAAAGTGCTTTTGATACAATTTAAAATAGCCATATCTGAAGTATACATCATCGTAAGGATTAAATCCTGTATTTAGTATTTGATCCCACTTCGGATTTTCACTTATCGTGATCATTTGGTTTCTCCAGTATCTTTTGAATTATCCTGCAGACCTTTAAACTGCATCTGCCATCTCCATAAGGATTTTCTAACTGTTGCAATTCTCTTTTGAAGTCTTCATCGTATATTGATGTCTGGATTGCACTGATAATATCACTTTTTCTTGCTTCGACTTCAAATACATTTTTTGCCTTTAATCTTCCTTTCTGCCTTGTGCCTACGCAAACAAATGGTTTTTTAAAGCTGGGCAACTCAACGATTCCCGCGCTCGAATTACCGACCATCACACTGCACACATTCATCAAGCCTAAGAAGTCTCTTCGGGAAAGGTTTGGATATATGCTGATACAGGGTAATAACTCACTGGCTTCGGCAATTCTCTGGTTGATCAACTGCCCCCCTGCGTCAGCATTGGAGTAAACCGCGATGGTCCTGAAATTAAGACTTTCAATCGCCATCATCAGCTCGGTTATCTGTTTGTCGATATCACCGTATTCTTCGGTATTTGGATGAAACACCAACAATACCGATGGTTGCTTGGGATCCAGGTTATATTTACTGCAGATCACATCGAGCGGTTCAAATGCTCCCGAAATAATATCGTCAATTCCGGGCTCTCCGACGATGAAGATCCTGTTTTTTGGAATCCCCATATTTAATAAATTATTGTAACTGTCGATATTTCCGACAAGATGGTAATCTGAGAGCATCGATGTTGCAGATCTCAGTTTATTATCAACAGATCCGCTAGAATCGCCTCCTCCATGGTGGCAGACGGGAATGTTGAGGTAGGCTCCGGCAAGGGCTCCGGCTAATGCTTCTCCTCGGTCCCCTTCTATGAGAATTAATTCTGGCGATAGTTCCTCAATTGCGCTGGCTATTCCATGAAGGGATATGCTCAGGGATTTGATCATCCCACCAAGGGTATCCGTATCCAAAAGGGAGTCCACTTTTTTTATTTCGAAACCATCCTTTTCGATTTCGCTGATGGTTTTTCCGAATTTCGGGCTTAAATGCATCCCCGTTGCGATCACAGTGATCCAATTTTCTTTTTTTAAATCCAACAGTAGTCTTCTCATCAGCGAGTACTCAGACCGTGACCCGGTTACAAAAACAATCTGGCTCATCCTATCTCCATAGAGTGTTTACTATGGTGCTTAACTGTTCTTCCGAATATCTCTGATCAATTGGGATTGAGAGAATCCTACGACTCAATAGATGCTCATATGCAAACGATCTGGGTACATCGTTTGGTAGCTCCCAATGCACTGGAGGAAAAACATTATTACCGATTAACTTGCGCTTGCATTCCTCTCTCTCTTGTTCTGTATCGAAGACTATCGGAACACAAAAAGGACTTTTTATTTGATCGAATTCGAATAATACCTGTTTTCGATCAATGTTGTCGTATATATATCGAAGATTTGATGCCCTTTTGCGTACAATCGGATCTATTGCTATATGTTTCATGATATGGCAGGATATTTCTGGAAGACGCTCCAATTTGATGGTATTATTATCTTTTAGATTCTCATAATCTCTGTATAGGGTTAAAAAATGCCGCTTCAGCCCCTTGTCGGCATAATGATTGCTAACATAGTATTTCTTTTGGAACATCGCTTCCAGCATCTTTTCATAGCCCTCCGGGGTATCTTCGATCGCTTCAAGATCAGGACTGGAGTGGTGGACTATGCTCCCGTCTGGGATAGGGAAAGATTTTCTTAGGCTTGCTATCGAGTACAAGTTTTCATGCTTCAATCTGAGGCGCTTCTCATCGAAGATCGAGTGTGTTATATCTAATATAACAATGTTATTCTCAGTCAACTCCAATATTTCATCATTTGATATCTTTTCAACGCCGAAATAATCGATTATGTACATCAATGTATCTTTCACCCGAGATTCGATCACAGGTTTTAACCCCGGTTGGTGACCATAGTATCTGGTATTGAGTTCCAACTCTTTGAAAGGTTGTTTAATGGATTTACAGAGATATGAAGGCAGTAAGCATATCTTTTTATTTAAACCTACAATGTCCAGTAAAACGGACTTAATGGCTTGACGTCCGTCTCTATAAAACACAGGTCCTGATGAACCGTTTTGACCGAGCAGATAATTCAAAACAGATTCTTTATTATGGTGGCAATTGAGTTCAGCAAATTCAAAAAATCCCCCAACTTCCATGCCCCTCACCTACGGTAGGCAGCACCCGCTGGTACGACACTGTTCGGCCTAAAGGTATTCAATCGTGTACAATCTCTATCCCGTGCTGGGGATTCTGGAAATTTCGGGTTCATAACACACCTTGCTATAGAATTATATTATATCCTGAAGATCTATTATTTGATTGTATTTTAAATCTTTTTTAGCTCTTCTGCCTATAATTAGTGGGCAATGCTCTGGACTAAGCCCATTTATTGCCCGTTTTAACGAGATACTTTCTTCGGTAAAGATCTCTCCCGCTGGTATATCTTTCCCTGCTACGATTTTTCGCCTTACGATATTCTTGTTCTCCAATTCTGATGCCATTGGTCTCTTAATTCCATCTCCCATAGCTTTTTCCACATTTCTTATGCCCTCTACCACCTTCTTAAACTCATGAGGCTCCAGTGAGGCCTGCTGGTCCGGGCCGGGTAATGTATTGTCTGACGTAAAGTGTTTTTCAATATATTTTGCGCCCAGCGCAACAGCAGCAATTGCACATTCGATTCCTTTCGAATGATCGGACAGACCGACGACAGTCTTGAAAGCATTCTTTAACGTTAATATCGCTCTCAGGTTAATATCTTCATATGGGCAGGGATATTGAGTCGTACATTGCAGCAGGATAACGTCCTCATTACCTTCATTTGCTATTGTTCGCACTGCCTGATCAATCTCGCTTAATGTCGCCATTCCTGTCGAGACAACCATGGGCTTATGGAATCTTGCGGTATATTTTAAGAGAGGATAATTCGTTAAATCGCCGGAACCAACCTTAATCAGCGGAATGTTTAGGTCTTTCATCAAAAAATCTACACTTTTTTTATCCTCCATTGTAGAGAAGAATATGAGGTCTAATTCTTCTGCATATTCTTTCAATGCGAAATAATGATCGTATGAGATCTCTAAATTTTTAAGCATCTCAAATTGCGTAGAGTTGCTTTTTATACTTTCTTTTTGGTATAAGGCTAGTTCTACGTCTTCTAAGATTATCTCTTCAGTGTTCCAGGTCTGGAACTTTACGGCATCTGCTCCACATCTTTTGGCGTAATATATTAACGTTTTTGCTAATTCTTCATTCCCATTGTGGTTAACGCCGATCTCCGCCACGATCATGCAGGGCTCGTTATCCCCGACAGACTTCTCTCCAATCGGTATAGTTCTCGTCATAATCAACCCTTTTAACTGATTGAAACGATTTAGAATCGGCCACTCTTCTTCTTTAGGAGCGTTTCGGCAAACATCAAATCCGCTTTAGTGTCGATATCTACACTCGTTTCAGCGGGCATTATATACGGGATTGTTTGCGGCAAGCAAAAACTTGCACATTCCTCAAATTTTTTTGTTTTCACGATGTATATTGCCCCGTTTGGGAAATATGTTTTAGGTAAGTCCTGTCTCCTCATTTCAGAATATTTTTGGTCAAAAAGCGGCTTCAGATAGTTGCCATCAACTTTAAACGCCCAATACGGTGGATGTTTACTTTCTGAAACGCTAATCACCGATTCACATTCATTATTTAAAAATAATTCTAAGGCCCCATCAACATCCTGAGTTGTCCTCATAGGTGATGTCGGCTGAAGAAGGATAATAGTATCGTACTCATGCCCCTGCTCCCTTAACTCTCGTATTACTTGGAGCACCACATCGACGGTTGACGTGTCATCTTTAGCCAATTCTTCAGGTCGTCTAACAACTTCCACGCCATAGTCTCCCGCTACATCGGCGATTTCCTGATCTTCAGTCGATACAATCACCCTGCTGGTGTATTCCGATCTTAATGCTGCCTCTATGGTGTGTCCGATGAGAGGTTTTCCTGCAAGCAACCGGATATTTTTTCTGGGTATTCCCTTGCTACCTCCTCTTGCAGGGATTATTGCGATTGTTTTACCTGCGTTGCCGTTACCCATGTGATAACTTTATTCCCCCTATCCATAGATAATGATGTTGAGATCGTTTTTACCTGGATAACTCATACTCTCCAGAACTTGAGGTGCTCGATGTTCGAAGAACAGAACATAACATACTGAAGGTTTTTGAGGCGAGGACTCTCCTTGAGATGGTGGCTTAAATCTGCCTATATCGAGAATTAAGTCGATATCTATGTATACTCAAAGAAATAAGAGGCAATACCACTCAGGTAAAAAGCAATCCATGGACCTCGAACAGGGGGTAGTTTGAAACCGGAGATGGTTATAGACCTGTTTTTGCTCCTGGCCCCGTTGGATGCTCTCTGCTTATCCTCCGTTCGTCGACAGTCTCTATCTGGCTCTCTTTACCTTCATTCCAACAATCGACATTTATTTTACTAAAATTATATCTCCTCCAGCGTAGACACAGCCCCCAACATCACTCTGGATCCAGTCCAGCAGAGTCCGGGGGAACTCACGTGGGGCAGCAAAACGAGCAGCAGAAGAGAATATTCCTGGTAACTCCTTCTCCATCCACGTTCACAAAGCGCGACCTGGAGGCTCTCAGGCAGGAGTACCTGGTCCGGGAGACTGTCATCAGCAACTATCAGGGAAGGAACGGCCTGAAGCGATCCCTCTTGATCTCATTTGAGATCCTCCGGGGAGTCCTCTGGGCCGATCTCACCTACTCTTGGTTCGCCCACAACCATTCGTACCTTGCCGTGATGCTGGCAAACCTCCTCGGCAAGAGAACCATAGTCGTCATCGGCGGGTATGAGGTTGCGAGAGTACCGGAGATCGGATACGGTGCCCTGCTCGACCCAAAACTCGCAAAGAGGGTGAACTACATCATCCAGAACGCCGATCACATCCTCGCAGTATCGGAGTTCAACAAACGAGAAATATTGAATCTGTGCGAGCGTCGCCACGTTGCGGTCGTCTATAACGGTATCGACTGCGCGCAGTTCAATCCGGGAGAGGAGAAAGAGAAGCTCGTCATCACGGTCTGCCAGATCAGCCGGAACAACATTACGCTTAAGGGCCTTGATACATTCCTCAACGTCGCAAAGCTCCTTCCCCACCTCCGTTTCGCCATCATCGGCCGCGTCCTTGACGGGAGCATCGAAGACCTGAAGCGGGATGCCCCGCCAAACATCGAGTTCGTCCTGTTCCCTTCCCAGGACGAAATTCTACGGTGGTACCGCAGGGCAAAGGTCTACTGCCAGCTTTCGTATCGAGAGTCCTTCGGAGTGGCGCTCGCTGAGGCGATGTCCTGCGAATGCGTCCCCGTGGTGACAGACAGGGGTGCCCTCCCTGAAGTGGTGGGAGATGCGGGGTTTGTTGTGCCTTACAGCGATACCGAAGCGACGGCGACGGCGATAGTAAAGGCACTACAATCTGATGGAGGCAGGGTGGCAAGAGTTAGAGTCGAGAAAGAATTTTCCCTTGAAGGGAGGAAGCAAAAGATCCAGAGCATTATCGAGGAAAATCCCGTATGATCCGGATCTTTGCGGTCCTCAATGGGGCCATCCTCAACGACGACCGGAACTGGTCCCCCACCTACACAAGGATTCGGTTTTTGCTCTCGGAACTTGCCCGGTATGACGATGTCAGGGTCGACTCAATCTCATTTGAACTCCTCCCAAAACAGGATGCCCCGGGTAGGCTCTACAATAACGTCATCAAAACTGTTGTCGCTCTCCGCTCCGCGTATCGCCTCTTGAAAGACAGGCCTCTGGCTTTTTTTGCGTACCCGCACTCGCTGACAACGTTCCAGAACAGGCTTCTGTTCATGCTCTGCACAGCCTGCAGGATCCCGACTATCGTAGATATTCACGATACCCGGGAGCAGGCCGCTGCAGTCAGCGACGGGCATTTTGGGGTGCGGAAGGGGACGGAAGAATACTGCATCACCAGAGCGACACTCCTGATCACATTAAATCCGATTATGTGGGGGCACATACAACAGACGTATCATCTCGATGAAAAACCTGTAATATTTGTCCCTCATGGCTTTGAAGAGGAATTCTTCACACAGCACCCAGCACCGTATTCTCCGGCTGAAGGGAGGTTCAACATCTGCTACATAGGAGCACTGACGAAGAACAGGGGTATCGATCTTTTGGTCAACTCGTGCACTCTTCTGCGAGAAAGATACCCTTCAGTCCGTTTACACCTCATCGGCCCATATGGTCCCGGAATACCAGACGACCTGAAGAGAATTATTGAAACCAGCGATTTTATCGTGAGGAAGGAACTGCCGAGAAGTGCGATTCCGGCTGCGCTCACCGATATGGATCTTCTCGTGTTGCCGTATAATCCACAGGAACGCTACCTGAACCTGACGTACCCCACAAAGATCTTTGAGTATATAGGGGCGGCAAAGCCGATCCTCTGCACGAACTGCGAATCCCTCATGAGTATCGATGACAGAGGCGGTTTCATGTATGTGGACTATTCCGCGCCGGAGATGGCGAAAGCCATCGAGCACCTGATTGACCACCCGGAAGTGCGCACGGAGATGTCCCGGGCGTTATACCGTATACGCGAAGGCCACACCTGGGTGGAGAGGGCAAGCAGGATATATCATGGCATCAGATCGTTATGCATAACGGTCTAATCCGGCACTCGTGGGATCGATAGGGCCCGGTTGAGAGGTTTATGAAGATCTGCATGCTTACGTCCACGCACGGACCCGGCGACGGCAGGATATTCCAGAAAGAGGCGAAGAGCCTTGCGAAGGAGCACGATGTCACGATCATCGCTCCTTCGAACGAGAGTGGCAGCAGCATCACCGAGGGAATCCGCATTGTCACCGTAAAGAGGCCGGACTCTACTGCTCTCCACCCCATAACACTTCTCCGGCTCCTTCGGGCATGCCTCGCCGAGGATGCCGACGTCTACCACTGCCATGAGCCTGACGCCCTTCTCATCGGAGTCCTTGCAAAGTATCTCAAAGGTAAGCGGGTTATCTACGATATCCACGAGCACTGGCCCTCGGAGATCCCGTTTGACCTCAGAATCCCGAACGGCTCGCTGATACAGAGGGCACTGTCTGCGTTTGTCTCAAGCGTGGAGATTGCGCTGGCACGCCGGGCCGAGAGCACATTTGCCGTAAGCGAGAGTGTTGCCGCGCGATTCAGGGAGAGGGGACTTGAGCCGGTCATCCTATCGAATTATTCTATCGCCGACCTCGATATCCCTTATAGCCCGAACCGAAACGGCCGGAACCTCATGTTCATGGCAGGAAACATGCAGTCGTTTCATGGGGTCGGCGAATGCATCGAGGCAGTCTCCCGGGTCAGGGAACGCTATCCCGATGTATCCCTCACGCTCGTCGGGAACGTCCGGGAGGACCTCAGCGAACACATCAGTGGATCCGGCCGGAACGGGTTCATCACTTCAACCGGATTCCTTCCCTACAGGGAGATGTATGAGCGACTGAGTAAGGGCACCGCGGGTCTCCTTGTCTTCCAGCCGACATACTACAATATCTCCATCGGCCTGCCGAACAAACTCTTCGACTATATGCTTCTCGGGCTTCCGGTTATTGCAAGCGACCTGCCGGAGATCCAGAGCGTCGTCGACAGGGCAGACTGCGGCGTCCTCGTCGATCCGGGGAGCGTGAGTGATATCGCCGACGCGATAACCTACCTCTTCGACCACCCGGAAGAGGCGCGGAGGATGGGTGAGAGCGGAAGACGAGCGGTTCTTGAGACGTATAACTGGTCCAGAATGGAGTCATATCTTCTGCAGACATATCAGAACCTGGACGGTGCAGCCTCCGCATCCAAATGACCGGCAGCCAGCGGGGCCCCTGCCGTGCCCCGTCTCACCCGACAGCCGTTAGGTACTAGTAGCCAGCGATTGATGAAGTATTCATTATGCTCACCACCCTCATCCTCGACTTCGACGGCGTCATCGTCGAATCCATTCCCCTAAAGACCGTCGCATTCCGAAAGATCTTCTCCTTCGCGCCCCCCGAGCACCTCGACGAGATCATCGAATTCCACCTCGAGAACGGCGGGATGTCCCGGTACGACAAGTTCCGCCACATTTACAAAAACATCCTCCACGAAGACCTCACCCCGGAGCAGGAGGAGCGGCTCGCCGACGAGTACGTCGGGCTGATCTTCGATGCCATGCTCACCGTCCCATACGTCGAGGGGGCGGAGGGCCTTCTCAGGGAGTGTTCCCGGGTGCTCCCGCTCTACATCGTCTCTGCGACTCCTGAGGGCGAGATGCACGAGATCGCCCGCCGCCGGGACCTTACGAAATACTTCGTCCGGATATACGGCTCGCCGAAGACGAAGGCCGAGTGTATCAGGGAGATCCTCGTAGAGACCGGCGCCGCACCCGGAGGGGCCCTCTTCGTCGGCGACGCCCCGAACGACTGGGAGGCGGCATACGAGACAGGTGTTCGGTTCGTCGCGAGGATCCGGCCCGGTGATTCAAACCGGTTTTCGGGCCGGCCGGGGGTGGAGGGGATCGTGGATAACCTTCATGAACTCCGGGAGTACTTACGGGGGAGCGTATGCTCATCCCGATCTCATACCCCCTGAACCGGGCGACCCCACTCTATCCCGGAACAGAACCGCTCGCGATAACCCCCACAAAGTCCTTCGAACGGGGGGACGTGGAAGAGAAAAGCCTGATCACGTTCTCCAGCCACGCCGGGACGCACATCGATCTGCCCCGGCACTTCTGCCCGGGCGGGGGCTCGGTCAGGGCCCTCCTCGCGCCTGAGGCGGTCTTCGAACCCGCGCGGTGCATCGAGGTGCCCAAAGACGGGGAGGAGCCGGTCCGGATCCACGACCTCCTCGGGCACCTCGATGCGGTCCGGAGCGCCCGCGCGCTCTTTGTCCGAACCGGCAACGGTCTGCTCCGGGGGACCGACCCGGAGGCCTACGCAGGAGCGCACCCCTGGGTGCACCACGAGGTGCCGGGCTTCCTCTGCAGAGAGAACCCGGCCCTCAGGCTGTTCGGGATCGATACCATATCCATCGCTGTCCCCGGGGAACCGGAGGTGGGCGCGGAGGCCCACCGCGCGTTCCTCTGCCGGTCCCCGCAGATCTTCCTGCTTGAGGACGTGGACCTCTCCTACGACCGGCTGCTTGGAGAGCCCTGGATCCTGCGGATCTATCCGGTGGTCTTCGATGATCTGGACGGTGTGCCGGTGGTGGCGCTCGCGGAGTTTGGATGAGCCGGGGAGCCTTCAGGATAAATGGGCCTATAGATTCATGCAGGAAAATCGTGCTGGTGGGGTGCTTCACCTATTATGCGGGTTCCGGTGCAGATCACCATTCGCGCGAAGAGGGCGTAGCAATCCCACGGATTTCACGTGAGTTAATCGGATCACGCGAAACATTTCAGCACGCCGCACCCTTCCCAGCAAGAATATCTCGGAGCCGCTCCCTGCCGGCTGGTTCAGGGATTGCCCGCCCTTCCTCGTGCGCGGCCTCCAGCCAGAGGGTGACGGCAACTTTCACCTCCTGGAGTGCTTCCTCCTCGGTCTCACCGAAGGCAGAGCATCCCGGGAGCTCCGGGACCACGGCGATGAACCCCTCATCTTCATCGCTGTAGATGATCTCGATCGCGTATTTATGTGGCATCCTCATCCCCTAAAAGACTATAGTCCTCAATCACTTTAAGCAGCTGGCGAACCTGATAGGGTTTTGCCTTCCCCCCCTACATTCTGGAAGTTCAGGATCGTTGCGACTCCTGATTGTACATAGACTCTGTGACTTCCCTTCCCTCCCCTGAAGCGGAATCCAAATGCCTCCGCTGCACGGCAGAGGTCATCGAACCGCACATTCTTTGGGTTACTTTTCAGGTCTTCGTAAGCCCGCCTTCGGTCCATGTCCCGTCCACTCTCATACATTTTCTCCTCAGTTCAATCGCTTAAGGGTTCTCTTATCTCCACGGCACCCTATCTGCGAGCGCTAAAAGTCGTTGCTGAGAGCATTGAGGGCTGATCTAAGTCGAAGACCGAATGTATCAAATCAGCAATTCTTAATTGTGTGTCCTGCTGGATCCCACAGATCCAGGCCTTCTCAAAAAAGGAGTATTTCAGTTCCCCGGCACCATCCGGCCAAGGTCCTCCTCGACCGTCGTGTTCCCCCGGATACCGAAGTTCTCGACGAGAACCTTCAGGACACCGGGCGAGACGAATGCCGGGAGGCGGGGGCCGAGGGTGATATCCCTGACACCGAGCGAGAGGAGGCTTAAGAGGACGAGCACCGCCTTCTGCTCGTACCAGGCGATGTTGTAGGAGATCGGGAGGTCGTTGATCCCGACACCGAACGCCCCGGCGAGAGCCTGCGCAATGACCACCAGCGAGTAGCAGTCGTTGCACTGCCCGGCGTCAAGGACACGAGGGATGCCGCCGATATCCCCGAGACCAAGGCTGTTGTAGCGGTACTTCGCGCACCCGGCGGTGAGGATGACCGTATCGGCCGGGAGGGCCTTCGCAAACCTGGTGTAGTAGTCCCGCTCAGCATGGCGCCCATCACAGCCCGCCATCACGACAAACCGCCGGATGGCGCCGGACTTCACCGCATCGACGACCGTATCGGCTATAGCGAGGACCGGGGCGTGGGCGCATCCTGTGACCAGGTCGCCGCGGGAGAGGTCCTCCGGGGCTTTGCACCGCTTCGCGTGCTCGATCAGGGCCGAGAAGTCCTTCTTCCCGTCCGGCAAGGCGTCGATGTGCTTGAGCCCCGCATACCCGACGAGCCCGGTGGTGTAGACCCGGTCGCGGTAGGAGTCCTTCGGGGGAACAAGGCAGTTCGTGGTGACGAGGACCGGGCCGTTGAACCGCTCAAACTCCTCCCGCTGGAAGGGCCAGGACCCGCCGTAGTTCCCGACGAGGTGGCCGTACTTCCGAAGGCCGGGGTACGCGTGCGCCGGGAGCATCTCGCCGTGGGTGTAGACATCCACTCCCATCCCGCGGGTCTGTTCGAGGAGTTCGGCGAGGTCCTTGAGGTCGTGGCCGGTGACGAGGATACCCGGGCGTGTGCCCGCCGCGGTGCTGACGTTCGTGATCTCCGGCGTCCCGTAGGTAGCGGTGTTTGCGGTGTCGAGGAGGGCGAGAGTCTTCACGCCGACTTCGCCGCACGCGAGCACGTAGCCGACCATCTCCTCGACAGTGAGGTCCTGCAGCGTGGCGGCGAGCGCCTCCTGCAGGAAGGCCATGACCTCCCCGTCCTCGTAGCCGAGGACGGCAGCATGGTGCGAGTAGGCGCCGACCCCCTTGAGCCCGTAGACGAGGAGCTCGCGGAGCGACTGCAGGTCCGGGTCCACGCTCTCCCGTGACGCGACGATCTCCTGCGCCTTCGCTGCGATCGCCGCCGGGCTCTCCGGGGCCCAGGTGCAGGCCGCGGGCTCCGCGTCCCCGGCGGGCGGGAGGGCGTCGCGGATGCGGGCCGCCTCCCGGATAGCGTCCTCGAAGCGCGCAGGGTCGAAGTTCACGTTGGTCAGGGTGGCAAAGAGGCAGCGGGCGACGAACCCCCCTGCCTCAGGGTTTCCGCCGCCCGTCTTCGTTGCCGCAAGGTTCCGGACCGAGAGCCCTTTGAGGGTGTAGATCAGGACGTCCTGGAGCCCGGCAGTCTCCGCATCTTTGCCGCAGACGCCGCGTACGGTGCATCCGAAGCCCTTTGCCGTCTCTTCACACTGGTTGCAGAACATTCATGCTCACTCCATAGTATCTTTTGTATACGAAGTATCAATTAGATACTAGAGTATAAGTAGGAGGAGGTTTCTCTAACTATACCATGCAGGATGAGTGTACGGTCAATCAGACCGTCAAATACCTGGGACGGAAGTGGACCCTCCTGATCATCCTCGAGCTCTACAAAGGGGACGGCTATACCCGGCGGTTCACCGAAGTGAAGGAGCGGCTCCCGGGGATCACGGCAAAAGTCCTCTCGGTCCGGCTGAAGGAACTGGAGGAGGAGGGCCTCGTCGAGAAGAACATAGAGGCCGGAACTGTCCCCGTCAGAAGCGAGTACACACTCACTGCGAGCGGGCTTGCGATGGTCGAGGTGATCAAAGATATCAAGCAGTGGGCGCTCCGGTGGAAGATCGATAACCTTGCATGCGGGGCACAGGACTGCCACGACTGTGTGCTGTGAACTACCCCATCCTTGCGGATGACAGGGCTTTGCGGCTACCATTCTCCCAGTTCAAGCGGCGCTGATCAGCTACCCGGAACATATCGTGTTCGACCCCCCGATATGGAGGTAGGCCATACGGAGGATTCGCGAACCAGGCAAAGGGGCGCCGCTTCCATCCCCCTGTTTGCGCAGAGGGAGTTCTCCGGGACGTGGAAAAATCATAGATCATAATCGACACTTTTATGAATTATCATCGAGTATGATCGATAGATGGATGAAAAACTGCAGATCGCACTCGAGAGCCAGAACCCCTGGTGGTTCGGAAAAGAGTTTGAAACCGGCGTTGAACGGCTTTCTTTCTTTCCCTCCCTGATGCAGTACCTTGATGCACCGGAGGTGCTCCTCCTCATCGGTGCGCGCAGGACAGGGAAGTCGACGCTGGTGTACCAGATCATCAGTTCCCTTCTCGGAAGAGGTGTGCCCGGCAGGGCCATCCTCTTCATCACCATGGACGAACCGCTCCTCCTCTCGATGGCAGACGATCCCTGGCTGATCCGTCGCATTGTCGAGGACCATCTTGCCCGCCACCCCGGTCTCGAACGGCTCTATCTCTGTATCGACGAGGTTCAGCACTACCCCTCTTGGGTGCCTACCATCAAGACCCTCTATGACACGAAGAGTACAGTCAAATGCATCCTGACCGGTTCCACATCCTCGCTGCTCAGGCAGGAGAGCAGTCGCCTCCTCTCCGGCAGGTATTTTTCCTGTACTGTGCACCCTCTCTCTTTCCCCGAATTTCTCCGCATTCAGGGTATTGTAAGCCCGACAATCATCGAGAAGAGGCATTATTTCGAGACGTACCTGAAATATGGCGGTTTCCCCCGGGTGGTCCTTGAAAAGGACGAGGACCTGAAGATTCAGATCCTCAAAAACTACTACGAGACGATCTATCTCAAGGATATCATCTATCCAAACAGGGTGAGGAAGAACAGCGAGGTTGCAGATCTGCTCTATTATCTCATATCGAATGCCGGGAACGCCGTCTCGTACAACCAGATCGCCAGGACCCTCAATATCGCACCAGATACGGTGAGGGAGTACATCGAGTACGCCGGGAACGCGTTTCTCCTCTACTCTCTGATGAAGTTCGATTATTCTGTAAAAAAACAGGTTGCAAATCCAAAAAAGATCTATTTCGTGGATCCCGGCCTGGTAAACGCAGTTGCATTTGCATTCTCCGAAAATCGTGGAAGGCTCCTGGAAAACATCGTCTTCATCGCCCTGATGAAGAAGTACGGCGATGTCTTCTACCACCGGGACCGCTACGAGTGCGACTTCCTGGTCAGGTCAGGCCGGACGATTGTCTTGGCCATCCAGGTGACGCAGTCCCTACAGGACAACGCCACGAAGCAGCGGGAGATGCGCGGTCTTGTCGAGGCGATGGACGCACACGGCCTTGATGAAGGAACGATCGTCACTGCGTCGGAGTCAGCAGAGACGACCATCGACGGGCGGGCCGTCCACATTGTCTCGATCGCCGAATGGCTGGAAGGGGTGTGACGTCTCTTTCTTCGCCCGGGACATGACCTTCCTGAAGCCCTCCGTTGAAGGGTCGCCGTCCAGGGAGGCGAAAAATAAGGACGTGCTCGCCACAAAACGTGAAGAAAAAAGAAGGCAAAGATCCGACCTTAACGCTTCCTCTCACCTCATCACGCCCGACATCCGTATCTTTGTAAGATATTGATGAGTTATAAACACCAGAAGAGCGATCAGGGAGAGATAGCCAAAGGCGATGAGTTGCTCGCCGTAGAGCTGAGCAGAGATAACGAACGCATTGAGAGACAGGAGAAGAAGCAGCGAGCCGTTCATGATCGGCAACACATCCTCTCTAAACCGTGCGACGAAGACCGAAACGAGGAAGATGAAAGAGGAGAGTGCGACCATGGCGAGGAGGTACGAGGTCTTCGCGCCCCATCCATCTGCGTGGAGTCCGGTGAAGTGAATTGCCATCTGCTCTGGCAGGATGGGATAGGCGCAGAGATATGTCAAGAGAGAGAGCGCAAAGATCGCAAGAGGCGTTATGATCGGACTTTTTTCCTCAACATATGCTGCAAGGAACGAGATCAGGATGGCTGAGAGGAGGAACGGCGGGTAATATGCCGTGTCGATGAAGAGCAAGAGGAGCAGACCGGTGATCAGGAGGAAAAAACCGAAATATCGATTCTTTCTTCTCCAAAACGCCTCAGACTCATACGTCGACCGTATTCTCAAGCCAAAGATGCGGTTTCTCTTGAATGGCACAACAATAAAGATCGCTCCGAGAGCGATGAGAAGCAGACTCAAAAAGATCTCAACGACCATAATTTATCTCCAGGTCAGTATGCCTCCTTCACCGTTAGCAAGTTCAACAATTGCTGGTGCTACATACTCACTCATTTTCCTCTCCTACCTTTCGACAACGAGTGCTATTGGAGGTTAAGTTAATATAACCTTCTATGCTGTTATGTCATCTCTTTTTACAGATCACATTTTCACTCTTCAAGACATATCCAAATGAGGTGGGTGCCGGACCTGGGTTGTTCCCAGGAGCGCCGACGTAGCGGTGAACCGTAATGGACAGTTGCAATAGGGGTCTTCCCTCTCCGCACAAGGCAATACCCGCGAACCCCCACTCGGGAACCACCGGTCTTCTCAAACTCCTGTCCTACTGACAGTCGTTCTCCAGAACATCGCACTCCGAACCATCGCACGTTCCGGCAGGTCGATTCCCCGCACCTCGGGGTGGGAGACAGTGCGTGGAGATCGATGTTCCAGAGGGACGGAGCAGGAGAAGACCGCCAGGTCTTGGACTAGCGATGCGTGCCCCGGAGGAGCAGGCGGAGTTCGAGCATCGGAGGTGCGCAGCCCGGTAGAAAGCCGTGCCCGGGAGCGGCTCTGGAGACAACCTTCAGGGGTATCATGAACCGTCCATGGCACGGCGAGAGGTTGAACAACAAAACCAGGGTAACAGGTGCAAGTATGCCAGACCCGGGATTTCCCAGGGTATCCCTGGATAGTGGACCGTGGTGGCTATCCCCACAGGAGGGGCTGACGGGGAGGGGGGACCCCTCCCCCGTCTCCACCCCCAAAGGCGATACCGGGTGAAAAAGTCGAGTTGGGAGTGACTCTGGGGATGATCTTGAGAAAACAGAGATGCTCTCGGATAGGCGGGAGAGCGAGCCCAAACGATAGCAGAGATCTCTTCCCGCCAGAGGACCTCGATGCTCCCCCTCCCGGCAGAACCCCGCTCTAGATAATCCCCATCTCCGACAGCCTCGTCGGCAGGTACTCCTTCGTCACGAAGTCGAGCCCCCGGCTCGCGAACGCCTGCTGTTCCGACTTCAGCTTCATCTCAAGCTGCAGGTTGATCTGGTTTTTCCAGTAGTCGGTCGCAAACCGCGGATCGGTCAGCTCCGCCTTCAGCGCGTTGATGTCCTGCTCGGTGAGGTGGTCGGCGGGGAGGTTGTAGTCGGATATATCGGAGGGCTGCACCCCGATGAACTGCGCCTGGGGGGTCGCCAGGAGTTCCGACATGTGGGCGCTCTTGATCGAGCCGTAGGCGACGCTCGCATAGATCCGGTAGGACCAGGGGTCGCCGTCGGTGAAGACCACGACCGGGAGGTCGAGCGACTCGTTAAGCCTCCGCAGGACCCGGCGCGTGGAGCGCGCCGGCTGCCCCTTGAGGTGGACCAGGATCGCCCCATACTCCTCGTCGAACCCGTTCTCCATCAGACGGGCGTACATACCACCGGTCTCGATGGCGATGACGAACTTCGCGTCGTGGTCGACAAAGTCGAGGCTATCGACGTTGTTCGGGATTGGGTAGCCCGCCTCCCCGACGTCCTCCTGGCAGTGCATCTCCCGAACACCCCGCCGGGTGGTCTCCCGGATCCGCAGGGGCCCGAAGATCGAGGCGCCATCCTCCTCCGGCCGGAGGTGGAACGCCTCCCGCTGGACATCGGTGATGATCTCGAGGTCCTCGATGAGGAGGTTGCTCTCGTCCTGGGCGGCGAACTTCGCTTTCTTCCACCCTTCGGATATGTAGTAGAGTTCTCTCAAGGTCGACGACCGGTTCTCTACAAGTTGCTGTTTCAAAAACCCGATGACGTAAGCCATCTTCAGGAGATGCACCGCACCCTTCTCGGTCGTCGCCGCCCGGGTGCTCTCCCTTTCACCGTATTTCCAGACCTCGCTTTCGTCGTCGTACGCGATATTCTGTTTCGTCCGCGTCGGCAGCCGGATGAACGGCACGATGCCGTCCCGCATCTGGTCATACCACCCGCGGGCGATCCCGACGAGCCGCTCGCGTGCAAGCGCATCCATCTCTTCCCTAGACATCGAGATCCACCACCACTTTCACGTTGTCCTCCACGCCGCGGAGGTCGAGCGACCCGTCGCCCGCCCCCGTGTAGACGACCTGCCAGGCCTCGCCGGCGCCGAGCGTGCACCGCCAGACCTTGTTGTACTCCCCGTCGATATCGTCTACGAAGTCCGGCCGGGGCTTTGCATCCTCAGCCGCATCATGTGAGAGGTTGTAGAGGACGAGGGCCACTTCCTTTGCTGTGTAGTTGTTCACGTCGATATGGACCCTCCCGTCGCTCGTCCGCTTCTTGGCGACGACTTTGCGCATGATCCTGCCCTCGATCGGAGAGGTGTCCACCAGGGGGAGTTCAACGATCTCGCTCACCTTGGCGGCGATCTCGGGGATAACGGAGCATATCGCCCGGGCGCGGTCGTCCTGCTGCTTCTTTCTGTCCCGGCGGGAGAGGTAGGCTTTCAGTTCCCTGCCGAGTTCCTGGAGTACGAGAATGACTTCCCGCTCGATCTCAGGGATGGACGCGACCGCATCCTTGCTCTCACTCGTGAAGGGGACGTTCGTGGACGCCACGTGGACCATGATCAGCGCCGGGCCCATGGGAAGGCCCTGCTGCGAGAGGCCGTAGCCCTTCCAGTTCACCTGTGCAACACAGTTGGTGATAGCGCAGGCGCCCTGCTGGTAAAGGAGCGGGACGCGGTTCGCGAACCGGAAGATCTGGGCGCTCCCTTCAGGAGGGATCTTGCCGCCGTAGCCGATCGCCGCCTCGATGATGAATGAGTGTCCACCGTAGACCGCGCTCGGGCGGGTGCGGGCCCTGATGAAGTCGAGCTGGATCTCCTTCTCAAGCCCCCTGCAGATCAGGTCCTCCCCGATGGGGGAGAGGCACTGCTGCGCCGGGGGGGCCGGGACCTTCACGCCCTGCATGGCGTCAAGGAGCCGCTTCAATTCGTCGGCGTCGAGGTTCTTCGCCTTCCGGGAGGGTTTGAGTTTGGCAAGAGCGATCATCTCGTTCGCGGTCTTCATCCCAACCCGGGAGAAACTGCCGATGAGGAACTCCTCGACGGTCCCGGTGCTCGCGGCCGCTATCCTCTTCAATGCCCCGAACTCGATCCCGTGGGGGTGGGGGAGGATGGGCTTTGGGCACGGCGGGACCTCGCTCGCTACCCGCTCGAACGTCGTCACCTCGCCGTCGATATCAGCCGTGATTCGGGCATGCGGGTTGACGATCGCGGTGAGGCGGAGATAGTCCAGCAGCCGCTTCTTTGCGGCAAGGGTGCTCTTGAACTGGATCTCGAGCCTTGTGCCGTGCATCCGGTCCCAGTCGATCTCCTCGTGGCCGAGGACCTCAGGCTCGTTTGTCTCGGTCCGGATCATCAGTTCGAACCGGTGGGCCCTCGCCTTTGCTCCCGTCCGGGAGGTGACCAGCGCCGGGGTGCCGGTGGTGAGCTGTGCATACAGCACCGCCGCCGATATACCGATACCCTGCTGACCTCGGCTCTGCCGGATCTGGTGGAACCGGGAGCCGTAGAGGAGCTTCCCGAAGACCAGGGGGACGTTCTCCGGCACAATCCCCGGGCCGTTATCCTCGACCGTTATCCGGTAGACCTCGGCGTCGACTTTCTTGATGCCGACAAAGATGTCGGGGAGAACCTCCGCCTCCTCGCAGGCGTCAAGCGCGTTGTCCACCGCCTCCTTGATGGTGGTGATGATCCCGCGCGTTGGGGAGTCAAAGCCGAGCAGGTGCTTGTTCTTCTCGAAGAACTCCGCGACGCTGATGCTCCGCTGCTGTTTGGCGAGATCCTCAGCAAGCACCATGCCGTGCTACCTCAGCGATGGCATCCTCAAGGCTCCTCTCCTGCTGCTCGCCGGAGTGCAGATCCTTGAGGGTCACCGTGCCTGCCTCGACCTCGCGCTGCCCGAGGACCACGGCAAAGTCCGCGGTCTTTGCGGCGTGGGAGACCTGAGCGCCCATTCCCCGCTGCATCAGATCAGTTTCGGCCCTGATTCCTGCATCCCGGAAGGCCCGGGCAACCTCGAGCGCCCGCGCCCGTGCTTCGGGCGTACAGACGACGCCGACGACGGGCCCGCGCGCGAGCATGAAGTCTCCGATCGAGACCATGACCCGGTCAAACCCTATGGCAAACCCACAGGAGGCGACGTCGTCGCCGCCGAAGAGGTGGGCGAGCCGGTAGGTGCCGCCGCCGAGGATCTGGTTCTCCGCGCCGAGGTTCCTCGCGAACCCTTCAAAGACCATACCCGTGTAGTAGTCAAGACCCCGGGCGATACCGAAGTCCGGCCGGTAGTTGATATCCTGGGAGTCGAGGAGCGCGAATGTCTCCTCGATCCGCGCGCGCTCCGGCACGTCGCCCGCGATCTCAAAGACCTCCTGGACGGTGCGGCACTCGGAGAGGGCCGCAAGGGGTTCGCTGAGGTGGTTCAGGCCCTTCTCCACGAGCGCCGTTTCAAGTCCATCTGGATCGTGCTTGTCGAGGTAGGCCATGATCGTCCGCTGATCGCCGGGGGGGAGGTCGGCGAGGAGATGCTTCATCGGCGCGAGGTGGCCAACATGGAGATCGAAGGTGACACCGCTCGACCGAAGCGCCTCGTCGGCGAGCATGATCACCTCGGCATCGGCGAGGGCCGTATCCGCACCGATGAGTTCGACACCAAACTGCCAGAACTGCCGGTAGCGGCCTTTCTGGGGGCGTTCGTAGCGGAAACAATCGGCAAAGTAGCACCAGCGGATCGGTTTCGGGAGGACCTTGCCCTCGTTGACGTACATCCGGAGAACCGCCGCCGTCACTTCGGGCCGGAGCGTCATCTGCCTGCCGCCCTTATCCTCGAAGACGTACATCTCCTGGATGATCCCTTCGCCTGATTTCATTGTGAAGAGTTCAAGGTGCTCGAAGTCGGGCGTGCTGACCTCCCGGTACCCCCACCGGCTGGCCGCTTCCCGCATCCGCCGTTCGATCAGCCGCCGCCGTTCCATCTCGTCGGGTAAAAAATCCCTCGTTCCCCGTGGTTTTTGAAGCATTCGGTATTCTCCTGAACTAAAGTCTCTTGCGTGAGTCCTTATCTTTTGTGCGCTCCACCCTGCCGAAGAACCGCTCGCCGGCGCCTTCATTGTGCCATACGTTCTCCCGGTCGACCCGGCCCTGGAGGTAGAGGGCCAGAAGGACCAGGCCGAGACCGAGGTACTCCCATGCCTCGGCATACCAGGTGACAAAAAAACCGAGCAGGGCGAGCGCCGTATAGGGAACCCCGCGATAAGATGCCGCCCGATAGCCGGGAAGGCCTGTCAGGTAGAAGATCCGTAAGTCGCGGATCCACAGGAAAACGGTCACGGCAACGCCGAACCCTGCGACGTAGGCAAGATATGACATGAGATGAAGTAATATTATACTTCCACTCCTATTTTTGTTATCTACCTATGCTGTCGAATGCCACCATCAGGGACATCCTCCGGATGTATTGTAACGGTGAGATATCTGAGGACGAGGCGACGGCCGCCATCGAAGGGCTCCGTATCGAGGTGATCGACGGCATGGCCAGGATTGACGCCGGGCGGAGCGTGCGCTGCGGCATGCCCGAAGTGGTGCTCGCCGAGGGAAAGGAGCCCCGGACCTTTGCTGAGATCATGCTCGCGCAGGTGAAGGCGTCGGGCCGGTGCGTCGCGACGAGGGTCTCGCCGGAGCACATCGAGGCTGTGCGGGCCCGCCTGCCGCCGGAGGTCCGGATGGAGCACCGGGAGGCGGCAAGGGCCATCGTCCTCTCGACGGGAGATGAGCCGTGTTCCCGTGGCGGGACCGTCGCCATCCTCACCGCGGGGACGTCCGACATCCCTGTCGCTGAAGAGGCGAGGCTGATCGCCGAGGAGATGGGATGCGATGTCAGGACCGCATACGATGTCGGGGTGGCGGGGATCCACCGCCTCTTCTCGGCACTCAGGGACCTGATACCGGCGGACGTCTTCATCGTGATCGCCGGGCGGGAGGGGACGCTTCCCGCCATCGTCGCTGGCCTCGTCGACCGGCCGGTGATCGGGGTTCCGGTGAGCACCGGCTACGGCTACATGGGGGCCGGCGAGGCGGCGCTTGCGAGCATGCTCCAGGCATGCTCAGTGCTCGCGGTCGTGAACATCGACGCCGGGTTCACGGCAGGTGCGTTTGCCGCACAGATCGCGCACGGGGGCAGGCGGGCATGAGCAGGGGGTTCTATGTCGGGCGGTTCCAGCCCTACCACAACGGGCACCAGTCGGTGCTGGAAAGAATAGCCTGCTCTGCCGACGAGATCGTCATCGGGGTCGGGAGCGCCCAGCTCTCTCATTCCGTGGCGAATCCCTTCACGGCCGGAGAACGGGTGCTGATGCTCACCCGGTCGCTCGCCGACCTCGAATGTCCGTTCTACGTCATCCCCATCGAGGACGTCCAGCGCAACGCCCTCTGGGTCGCCCACGTCCGGTCGATGACCCCGCCGTTCGATATCGTCTATTCGAGCAACCCCCTGGTCATGCAGCTCTTCACCGAGGCGGGTGTGGACGTCCAGTCGCCCGACATGTACGAGCGGGAGACACACTCCGGCACCGCCATCAGGCGGCGGATGCTTGACGGTGAGCCCTGGGAACACCTGGTCCCTCCCGCCGTCGTGGATGTCGTCCGGGAGATCCACGGCGTGGAGCGCCTGCAGCAGATCGCGGGGAGCGACTGACGGGCCAGAAACCATGATAGTCACGGCCGTCACCAGGTACACTAATCAGGTGGATCATGTTTAAGCAACTTCGAGACCTCTTTCGGCGAACCGAGCCTGTGGAAGAAAAACTAAAACTCTCCATCGACGAACTCCCGGCATGGCTGGATGCCCGCGAGGAGGAGATCCGGAAAGAACTCTCCGATGCGACGGCGCCGTCCCGGGAAGCGATCAGCGGCACCCTCGTTCATCTCCGGGAGGCGGTCGCCCGCATAGAGTCGGGAGGTGACGAAGAGGGAGTCCACCCCCGGCTCCGGGATATCTCCCGAAAGGCGCTCCCCCAGTTCACAAAGTCCATGGCCCAGATCCTCTCCCGCGAACCTTCCGGCGATCCGGAGACCTTCTACTCCACCTCTGCCGAGATCCTGAAGAGCGCGCTTAAGGCCCTGAAAGGGCAGGGGAAGTACCTCTCCGCCCTCTACCCGGACGAGATGAAGGAGGTGCGCACTGCCGTCAGGGATCTCGGAAGAGAGATCAATACGATGACGGAGGTGGTCGCCCGGGCACGGGCGGACCGGCAGCGGGTGGAAGACGCCCGGAAGTCGTATGAACTTCTCGCCCGGGTCCGGGAGGAGCATGCAGCCGCCTCCGGCCAGGTGCGGGAGTGCAGGACGGCGATCGAGGAGGCGGAGAGAAAGATCCGGGAAACCCAGGAAGACCTCGCCGCCCTTAAACTGCGTCCGGAGTACGCCCATAAACAGGAGGTCGAGGAGAAGATCCGGGAACTCGATGCTATGGATGAAGAGGCCCGGCGCGAGATCGCAGCTCTCCGGACGCCCGCCATCCACGTCTTCCGGAAAGCTGAGAAGGTGGCCGGAAAGGCGGGGGACGGTGCGATGGCAGCGGCAATCGGCCGGGTCCTCGACGCATACACGGGCAGCCTCCCGGATGGCGAGGAGAGCCCGGTCAACCTGACCGAAGCGGTGATGCCGGCCACTCTCGATATGATCCGGCGGGGGGATCTTGCCCTCAAGAATCAGGAGGAGATCAGCCTCTTCTCCGACCCCGATACCCTGCCCGCCGGGATAGGACGAATCCTGCACCGGCAGAGAGAGATCCGGGAGCAGCGCACAACACTGCAGGAGACTCATGCTGCACTCCCGGGCGTCATCAATGAGCAGCGCCTCACGGCTACACTCGCGGAACTGCAACGGGAGCGCGAGGCAAAGGCTGCGGCGCGGACCCGGGCGGAGAGCCAGCGGGAGATGTCGCAGGCATCGTATGGCGCGGAACGCGAGATACTCAGGTCCCGGACGGCTGCTCTTGCGGGTCGGGATATGGAGGTCGATGTGCCCGACCTCCTGCCCCCGGTCTCCTGACCGGGAGGTGTGCGGCAGCCGCTTCCCCCTCAAAAGCGATGGTTCGCCAGAACCGGAGCGTGAGCACCGCAGGTGCAAAAAGGAAACCCTGTTTATCCCTGGCGCACAAAGACTTCCTGAGAACAGTTGATGAAGACAAATACCACCCCATCCGGATCAAAACCGCGCCTCTGGATAGCGGTTCCTGCAGTCTCGTTCGGGGGAATCGGGATTGAGTTGCTGCTCTTCTCCGTCGGCTTCCCATACGCTGTCTGGGCAGGCATCGCAGGATGCGTGGTCGCCTCATGCATCCTCTTCTATCAGGCATACCTCAAGCCACGGCGGGACATCGTCTCGCTCTTCACGCCGCTCTACGCATTCCTCATCTTTATCGTGCCCAACGAGATCAGCTCAGGCGTGATTGTGCAGACGTTCTACGCGGCGACGATCACGCTCCTTGCAGTTCGGGTAGAAAAAATGTTTAATGCACCAAAACCTCGGGAGAGAACAATGAAGGATATGCTAAATGAGTATATCAGCCGGATTGCACCGATCTTTGCTGTGATCGATGAGGAGACCGGGCACCTGATCGCGCAGTCCCTGCTGACGTATAAGTTCGGGCTCTACCAGAGCGCAGCAGAGAAGAGTACAGAGGCGCTGGCCCGGCTCGACGCGATCACCCCGTTTCCCGGCGCGCTCGCCGCCGCCCTCTCGATCCTCCGGGAACGTGCCGGCGATCTCGCCGATTCCCGGATGACGGCAAGCCCGGAGCATACCTTTACGGAGGCAGATTACGATGCTCTCGCCATCCGCCTCCGCCCGGACCGGATTGAGGACCCTGTAGCACTCGACCTCGACAACGCGCTGGTCCTGCTCTACGCCGTCGGGATCGAGACTTCCCCCGATGATGAGCAGGCACTGGAAGAGCACCAGCGCTTTGTCATCCAGATCCTGGAATCATATAAAGAGAAAAGTTGACTCCATGACCAACCTGACGGAAGGCAACCTCTTCCGGGGTTCCATAGCGGTAGCAGCCCCAATCGTGGCCGGGAACGTGCTGTAGAGCGGCCTTGAGCTGGTCGACCTCTTCTTCGTCGGCCGGCTTGGATACGAGGCTATCGCCGGCGACGCCATGAGCACCTCGATCGTGATGGTGCTCATGACCATCATCATCGTCGCCGCAAACACCGCCTTCGTCTCCCCGACACTACGGGGCGAAGGGGGTCTCGCACACCCTGGCTCTCGGGCTCGTATTCTCGATAGCCCTCAGTGTCGCGGGCATCCTCTTTGCCGAGGATATGCATCTCCCCGAGAAAAACGTCAAGCTGCCCGGGCCCCTCTCCCGGCGCAAAAATCAGAGCGAGTCGAGGCTGATTCCGCTGAACTCGTCGGCGACCGCGTTGATGTCTTTCACGCCGAATGCGGTCTGGACCGTGCCGAGTTCGAGGTCGCGCGCCACGTCGCACATATAATCGATAATATCGACCGAGAGTTCACGCCTCTGTTTTGACTTGCGGAGCTGGTCCACGAGGAACGTCATCCGCTCAGGGGACTCCATGCGGAGCTTGGCGAGGCTTATCACGCACATGTAGATCCGGGTCAGGTTCCTGTCCGTTCCGGTGATGGTGTCGAAGAAGTTCCGGAGGACCTGCGCCTGGTAGACCTCGCCGCTCATGATGATCGGATATCTCTCGATTCGATATTAAAGTCTGCCGGTTTATGTTTGTCCGCGTGGGGCGCCGGCCCGCTCCGGGGACACTGAGGAGAGGGCCTGCCCCTCCCCTGTGCCGGGCTCACTTCCGGACGCTGACGATCTTGATGATATCGCCGTTCTTCAATTCCAGGCTATCCTTGACCCGCATGCCAGTCCTCGCGTCGATGGCGTACAGGAACCCCTCGCCGATATCGGTATGGACCTGGTAGGCGAGGTCGCGGGGGGTCGACCCGCGCTTCATGAGGAACGCATCGGGAAGCACCCGGCCCTTGCCGTCGGTGAGTTTGTGCTCGTCCTCGACCGGGAAGACGACGATCCTATCGAGGAGGTTGAAGATAGCGGCATCCAGCGCCTGCTGGACGCCGGTGCCGCCGAACGTCTGCATGAAGTCCGCCACCCTCTGCAACCCGGCACGCTGCGCGGCCCGAAGGTTTGCCTCCGGGTTCGCGGTGAAACTCCGGTCGCCGGGGAGGTAGCGGATGAACTTCCCCTCTGCAGCCATCCGGAGCGCAAGTTCCCCTGCCGCGCTCGCAAAGATGACGTCATGCTTCGCGAGCCGGTCAAGGCACTCCTGCGGCGCCTGGTCGGCCTTGTTCCCGACGATCAGCATCGGCTTGCTGATCGTCATCAGTTCCCGGCAGAACCGGATCAGGTCCTCCTCCCCGGCGGTCCTGAGGTCGACCCCGGCCGCCTCGCCGGCATCACGGACGTTCTCAAACGTTACGCCGAGACCGGCAAAGACATCGGCGATCGCCTCCATGAGCGCCTTCTCTCTCCCCTGGGCCTGCCGCTGGAGTTTCGCCCAGTGCCGCGAGAGGATGCCGTACATCCACATCGACATTTCATACTGGAGAAACTCGATATCCTTCTCCGGGTCGCGCGAGCCGATATCGATCGGGTTCCCTTCGGCGTCCGTCGCACCGCTGGCATCAACGATCTGGAGGATCGCGTCAGCCTGCCGGAGGTTATCGAGGAACTGGTTCCCAAGCCCCCTTCCCTTGTGCGCCTCGGGAACGAGGCCCGCCACGTCGATCAGCCCGACCGGGACAAACCTGACCCCGTCCTGGCAGTTCTCGCACGGGACGTGCATCTCCTGACAGGGGCAGACAGTCCTGACGTACGCGACGCCATGGTTGGCGTCGATGGTCGTGAACGGATAATTGGCGATCTCTACCTGGACCAGGGTCGCTGCCCTGAAAAACGTCGATTTTCCACAATTGGGTTTTCCTGCAATGGCCAGTGTGATCATGAGCAACTCCTATACCGCACCGCTCTTGAGAGTAGTGTTGGGCCATTACACCATTTATCATCTTCTTTCGCCGGTAGTGCGGCCCGGGTTGTGCCGTTGTACCTGTTGTCGCCGGCAGCCCCGGTATCGCACCGCCGGAGTCCGATAATCCCGCCGGGCTGATGCTCACTCTCTCTCTTGTGGCCGCGATCCTCCGCACCGCTCTGTCTCCCCCGGAAATCACCCTCTGCCGCCAAAACGGGGGATTCAATTAGGAGCGGAAACAACATGACTGCATGGGCTTCGTAACCAGAAATACCTACTATTTCGATGCCCCCGGCGCACAGAACACTCCCGACGCCGCCCGGTTCGCCGTCGAGAGGGCGCGGGAACTTGGCCTCCGGAAGATCGTTGTCGCGAGCACCAGCGGCCGGACTGCGCTTGCCTTCCGGGACGCTATGAGGGGGACAGACCTTCGCTTGATCGTCGTGACCCATGTGGTCGGTTTCTCAAGGCCCGGCGAATGGGAGTTCGCAGAAGAGGTGGCCGGGACCCTCCGGGCGGAGGGTGCGACGATCGTCACCGGCACACATGCGCTCTCCGGGCTTGAGCGCGCGATCTCCCGCTCGCCGAAACTCGGCGGGAGCTCCCGCACCGAGGCGGTCGCCGAGGCGTTGCGGCGCATCGTTGCGGTCGGCCTGAAGGTCGCGGTGGAATGCGTCCTCATCGCAGCGGACCAGGGAGCAGTCGGCATCGATGAAGAAGTGATCGCGGTGGGGGGCACAGCAAGCGGTGCCGATACCGTCTGCGTCATCCGCCCGGCACATACCGCGACGTTCTTTGACCTGCAGGTGCGCGAGATCGTCGCCATGCCGAGGGACCGGTGAAGATGACGCTCGAATCGCTCACCAATGCCGCCGGACTCCTCCGGCGGCACCCCGTCCTCTGGTCGGTCGGCCTCGTCATGGGCGCCCTCGCGGTCCTCAATCTCGTCATCCCCGTATACGGCGGAACCTTCTATGTAGAGCCTCTGGCACTCCTGCAGGTCTTCGTGATACCCTTCCTGGCCGGCGGGGTCTACGGCACGGTCAGGGCGGAGACGTTCTCCGTCGGAGAGTTTCTGCAGTCCGGCCGCACCTACTACTTCCGGATACTCCTGCCCGCGCTGGTCATCTTCTTTGCGGCCATCCTGACAGTCCTCCTGCTCGCGATCCCGCTCGCGCTCCTGGGCGCCGGTGCCGCCGCAGGCATGACGCCGCTCCTCTTCGGGGTGCTCGTCTCGATCGCCTTCTTCACGTTCTTCTACGATACCGTGGCGGTCTTTGAAGAGACGAACGTCTTCGAGTCGATCCGGCGGAGCATTGAGTTCGTCATGAATAACCTTGGTAGCGTTCTCATCTTCTACCTGGTGAACATCGCCGTCCTCATTGCGCTCGGGTTCGCGGGCCTCGTCACCATGTCCGCTCTGCTCGTGGACAAACTCGAACCGCTCACCCACATGAACCCCACAGAGCTCCAGGCAGTGATGCCGCAGGATATCCTCGCACTCATCGGGACGGAGGGGGTATGGATCACCGCAGCGGTCTATGCCATAGTGATGGTGCTCTTCTCAGCCTTCCTGTACGCCTATAAGGCGAGTTTCTTCCGCAATCACGCGGATGCGCCGGGTGTGCAGCAGCAGGGCGAGTACGACGAGAAGGGCCGGTGGTATAAGTACTGAACGGTGCCCGGGGGGGCATCGCGTTCTTTCTTTTTGTGTGGGAAAATTCCGTCCTGAAAGTTTCGAAACGGTCGAACATACGCTGGGATCGAGGCCTCAAATCTGGAAGATCACCGGTTAATGAGCAGGCAATTGGTTACAGGAGATCCCGGAACTCTTCGAGCGGGATCCCGGCCTGGAAAAGGATTGCCTGAAGTCTCAAAGCCCTGACCACCTTCTCCCCCGTTGTTCTCGGGAGCTTCATATACGGCGTTGCCTGTGTTCAGGGGTACGGAGACTTCAACAAGAATAGGCTTGCCGAGTCTTCTGGCTACCTCGATATGCCCCGAGCTCGCCTCCTCAATGTGTGCCAGAGTTTCTTCCCGGGTAGACCCCTCGCTGATGCATCCCGGGAGGGATGGCACCGTTACGGTATACCCTCCGTCCTTGTTCCGTTCCCTAAGGACCGTGTAGCGGAGACGAGCATCGGGCAATCGATCCCTCCAGTGGAGGGGTGTCCACGGCACTATATGGGCGTTATGCCGATCAACTCCCGTCTACGGGCGGCACCATGTGGATAGCCACCGTTACGCCGTCTGCGCCGGGCGAGGCCGGTTCCCCTCTCACGCCGATGAGTACAGCGATTCCAGATTATCGGACTCTTTTGGCACTCGCCCCCAGCCCCGATGGGGTGGGTGCCGGAGCTGGATCTTCCCCGGTATCTCCTCCGGCGGTGGACCGTGGTGGCTATCGCCACGGGGACGCCATGCCCGGGCGTGCCTCAGGGTATGACCTCCTGGAGCAAGAGTGCGAGATCCAATCGGTACCCTCTCTGGTTGTATTGCGTATTGAGAATCGATGCACGAGCATCGGGAGCGCGCCCTCGAGATCCTCTACGACGGTTCACACCAGCATATAGAGGAGCATTCCCGAGACCCCGCCGAAGAATGTAGCGGTCAGGTTTGTGCCTGAGTTTCCGATCATGCCGCTGTTCTCGAGTGTCGCCCCTACGAGGCTGTCCACGTTCGTGCCGATGAAGCCGGCGATGACCGTGACGACGACCATCCAGGGGTCAGCGACGCCCATCACCCAGGCGGCGACGGCGACGAGGGCAGACGCGACGACGGCCGCAACCTCACCCCGCAGGGTCACCCCGCCGTTCGTTCCCCGGGGCACCGGCCGGAGCGTCGTGATAAGGTAGGGCGTCTTCCCCGTGACCCCGATCTCGCTTGCGGCGGTGTCGGCGGCGGCGGAGGCGACGCTTCCCATGAAGAGTGCCACGAAGGCCGGTTGTCCGGTGACACCGTAGAGGATGGCGGCGCCGGTCGCCACCAGACCGTTTGCGAAGACGTTGAAGTAGCCGCGCACACCCGCGTGCTCCTGGGCAACCCCGAGCCTCTCCTTCTCAGCGTAGTGGTATCGAGTAGCCCCGGCACCGATGATGAAAAAGGTGAGCATGATCAGGAACCACCGGACGTCCGCAAAGACGATGAGGATGATACCGATCATGGCGCCCGAGAAGAGGCCGCTGACATCGGCCACCCGGAGCCGGTAGGAGGTGTAGCCGAACCCGAACGCTATCGCGGCCGCGGCGACGAGGATGCTCAGGTCGACCTCGAAGTTGATCTCCTCGAAGAGGAACATGGTCATCGCCACACCGAGCGCCTCGATCATAAGGGCGTCTTCCCGGCTCCGGAGAACCGCCCGGAGCAGCACCGCGGCGACAACACCCATCACGACGACGAGCGGAGCGCTATACTGGAGATAAAGCATCACCGCAAGCGATATGGCGATGGCGGCAGCCAGGTGGTGGAGGTAAGATATCTGCCTGCCTCCGGTGAGCCGGAACGCGAGCTCGCCGATGACGACGATGCCGAGCGTGCAGGTGAAGACGAACGTCGAGAGCCAACCGAGCCCGTAGAGCACGGCGAGTGCGATGATCGAGAGCGATACGTACCGGGTATCCCGGATGAGGAAGAGGACAAGCGAGAACGGAATGAGGAGGAGGGTGAGCAGCCATGCCGGCTGGAGCAGGGGGGCAAGGCCTATGAAGGCGAGGGTGAGCACCGATGCCAGAACCAACCCCGGCGGCTTTGTCATTCATACACCTTTGGTTGTGCAGGGAAAAAGCCTTTAGGATCCGAATGCCTGCCGTCTTCGCCTCTCCCGTGTTCTTCACCCCCGAGAGGCCCCGGTCAGGGACGACAAACCTGCGTACGGCACGAGGTATTTGATAGCGCCAAAGCCCCGTAGAACAATATATTTCACTGGAACGAGAGAGATCATACACTGAAAATGTCGCCGTCACATCAACTACCCAAAAATTACGATATTGAAGAAGTGGAGAGGCGCTGGCAGAATGCCTGGCGGGATGAGGATAACTATTTCGATCCCGGCTCGCCGAAACCCCGGTTCATCATCGATACGCCGCCACCGTATCCTACCGGCAACTTCCATATCGGCAACGCCTTAAACTGGTGCTACATCGACTTCATCGCGCGGTACAAACGTATGCGCGGTTTTAACGTTATGTTCCCGCAGGGGTGGGACTGCCACGGCCTCCCCACCGAGGTGAAGGTCGAGGAGACCTACGGGATAACCAAGAACGATGTATCGAGGGAGAAGTTCCGGGAGATGTGCCGCAACCTCACGCTCGGGAACATCGAGAAGATGCGGGCGACCATGCGGCGGCTCGGGTTCTCCACCGACTGGAGCCACGAGTATATCACCATGCTCCCGGAGTATTACAAAAAGACCCAGGCATCGTTCCTGCAGATGCTCAAAGCCGGCGACATCTACCAGAGCGAGCATCCGGTGAACTTCTGCACCCGCTGCGAGACGGCCATCGCGTTCGCCGAGGTCAACTACGTTCCCCGAACCACCACACTCAACTACTTCGACTTCGACGGAGTCGAGATCGCCACCACCCGGCCAGAACTCCTTGCGGCCTGTGTTGCGGTGGCGGTTCACCCCGATGACGAGCGGTATCGCGGCATGAAGGGGAAGAGGCTTGCGGTTCCCATCTTCGGGCACCAGGTGCCGGTCATCGAGGACGTTGCGGTCGACCCGAACTTCGGCAGCGGTGCGGTGATGATCTGTACGTTCGGGGACAAGATGGATGTCTACTGGTGGAAACAGCACGACCTGGAACTCCGTAAGGCGATCGACCGGCAGGGCGTCATGACTGCGGTCGCGGGCCCTTACGCAGGTATGCCGTCGGAGGCCTGCAGGAAGGCGATCCTTCGGGATATGGAAGAGAAGGGGATCCTGAAGCGGCAGGAAGAACTCGAACAGCGAGTGGGGACCTGCTGGCGGTGCAAGACACCTATCGAGATCCTCTCCGAACGCCAGTGGTTTGTCCGGGTCCACCAGGACGATATTCTGGATGCGGCCCGGAGGGTCTCCTGGACGCCGGAGCATATGTTCACCCGGCTGGAGAACTGGGCAGAGTCGATGGAGTGGGACTGGTGCATATCCCGGCAGCGGATCTTCGCGACGCCGATCCCGGTCTGGTTCTGCGATTCTTGCGGTGAGTTGATCCTCCCGGATGGAGAAGACCTCCCGGTCGACCCGACTGTCGATACGCCGAAAGCCCCCTGTCCCCGGTGCGGCGGGTCGAACTTCACTGGCGAGAAGGATGTGCTCGACACCTGGATGGACTCGTCGATATCGGCGCTCCACGTCACCGGGTGGGATGGAGACGGCAGGCCGCCGCTCTTCCCGGCACAGCTGCGCCCCCAGGGGCACGATATCATACGGACATGGGCGTTCTACACGATCCTCCGGGCGAAAGCTCTGGTCGGCAGCCATCCCTGGGACCAGATCCTCGTCAACGGCATGGTGCTCGGGGATGACGGGTTCAAGATGAGCAAGAGCAGAAGCAACATCATCTCTCCCGAGGAGGTCGTCGGGAAGTACGGGGCGGACGCGCTCAGGCAGTGGGGTGCGGGAGGCGCGACGATCGGCTCGGATATTATGTTCAACTGGAATGACGTCGTTGCCGCATCCCGTTTCCAGACCAAACTCTGGAACATCTTCAGGTTCGTCATGGGGCACCTGGATACGGTGACCGGAGAGCCGGGGCCGGTGACGGAACTCACCGACCGCTGGCTCCTTGTCCGGCTCTCCGATACCGTTGCGGAAGCCACCGCTGCGATGGAAGGCTACCAGTTCGATCGGGCGCTCAGGGCTATCCGGGAGTTTGCCTGGAACACGCTCGCCGACGACTACATCGAGATCACAAAAGGGCGCCTGTACGCAGAAGACAACAGCAGGGCCAGCGCGTGCAGCGCACTTCGGACGACTATGGACGTCCTCTGCCGTCTTCTCGCCCCGATCATCCCGCACTTTGCGGAGGAGTGCTACCACAACCTGACCGGGAGGAGCGTGCACAAAGAGGGCTGGCCTGACTTTGCGTATGCCGACGATGAGGCCCGGCGCCACGGCGACCTTCTCGTGAAGATGGTCGCCGAACTCCGGCGCTACAAGCACGATCGGGGCATGGCGCTGAACGCACCGCTCGGCCATGTTATGATCTACGCGCCGGAGCCGGTCGATGATGCCGGAGACGCCGGGCGGGCACTGAATGCTGATGCCCGGTGGAGCACCGGCACACCCCGGCTCGAAGAGGTCGCAAACGGCGTGAACTTTAACATGGCGATCATCGGTCCCCGCTTACGGAAGCAGGCCCGTGGATTCATGGAGGCCGTGCAGGCGCTCCCGCCGGAGCAGCTCAGGAACCCGCCCGCCACCATCACGGTTGACGGCGAGGAGATCCCCGTGCCGGCCGACTCCTTCACGCCGAAGGTCGCCTACCAGGTGGCGGGAGAAGAGGTGGACGTCCTCACGCTCGGGGACGTGGTTGTGACGATTGGACACTCGTCCTGATCTCGTCGGCGATGAACCGGGCGACCTCCTCTCTTTGGAGCAGTGCATCAACGATGACAAACCGCGCGGGATCAGTAGCCGCAAGGCCTAGATAATTCTTCTGCACCTGCATAAGGATCCCGGCATTCTCAAAATACTCTCTCTTCTTTGCGGGATCGAGACGGGCTACGGCATCTTCGACAGGCAGAACAAGGAGGAACGTCCGGTCGGGCCGGATCGACCACCCGGCATGGATCTGGCGGAGCCAGAGGAGAGGGTCGGGGAGAACGCCGTCGAGGACGACCGGCTGGTAGGCAAACCGGGAGTCCGAGTAGCGGTCGGATATCACGAGCCGTCCCTCGTCAAGTGCGGGCCGGATCACCGTATCAATATGCGCGGCGTGGTCGGCGCAGAAGAGCAGCGCTTCGGTGATCGGGTCCATCCGCTCGGCAACCGCCCGCCGCACCGACTCGCCCACCCAGGTCGCACCGGGCTCGCGGGTGAAGAGGGGGTCGAGGTCGGCGAGCAACTCCCGAAGACGGGCGAGAAGGGTGCTCTTGCCGCTCCCGTCGATCCCCTCGATGGTGATCAGCACGGGTGCCCCCTCCGGACCCATTCGAGCGGCACCGTGCCGTGGTGGACGGCGGTTGCTATGATCGCCCCGTCAAATCCGGCGTCGGCGAGGAGGTGGATGTCGTCCGTCCCGGCGACGCCGCCCCCGTAGAGGAGGCGCCCGGAATAGCACGCCCGCATCTCTTCGAGATCCTCCCGGACGAGGCCCCGCTGTGTCCCCACGGCGCTGATGTTGAGGATGATACACCCCTCAAACGAGAGCGCCGATGCGCGGCGTAACATCTCCGCCGGCCGGATGCCCCAGGGAAGCACCCGGCCTTCTTTGATATCGATACTGAGGTAGCCGGCATGGTATGCCCGAAGGTCTTCGAGCGCTCTCGCCGCTGTCTCGGTGCCGACGACCGGTGTCACCCCGGCGACTGCCGTGCATTCGGCAGGCGACCGAGAGCCCCGGTCAAGATAGCACCGCTCGACCAGGGCGGCGCAACGCCGGACAAGGTCGTCCTGTGGGGTTCTGCCCAGGATGCTCTCCAGGTCGGCGATGTAGAGATACCGGGGCTTCAGAGCGGATACATAGGCCTCCGGCTCGGCTGAGGGGGCGATCCCCCAGGTCAGCGGCCGGTAACCGGCGCGCATCCCGGATCTTCCATGCACCACGAGGCCGCCTGCCAGATCGACTGCAAGAATCAGTTCCATGTCCTCAACGCAATCACTATTAGGGTGAAGGATCATTAATTTCTATGCAATTACTCGTCAGTCCGAGCAGTATTGAGGAGGCAAGAAGCTCGCTTTCCGCTGACATCATCGACGTGAAAAAGCCCTCAGAGGGCTCGCTTGGAGCAAACTTCCCCTGGATCATCCAGGAGATCAAAACCCTCGCCGGCAACAAGCCTGTCAGTGCTGCAATTGGAGACAATGAGTATAAGCCAGGAACTGCAGCTCTTTCTGCCTACGGCGCCGCACATGCAGGTGCCGACTATATCAAGGTCGGCCTGATGTTCGACGGAACCAACCGTGCCTGTGATGTTATCGAGGCAGTGACCACGGCGGTGAAGCGGGAGTTTCCTGAGAAATACGTGGTTATCGCCGCCTATGCCGATTTTCAGAGAATAGGCACGGTCTCTCCGTTCGCCATCAGTTCGCTGGTTGCGGATGCCGGAGCTGATGTCGCCATGATCGACACCGGCATTAAAGACGGGAAGAGTCTCTTTGAGTTCATGGACGAGGAGACACTGACCCGGTTTGCTGAACAAAACCGAGAACTCGGGTTGCAGACGGCCCTTGCCGGTTCGCTGAAGTTCGAGGACCTCGGTGCCTTAAAGCGTATCGATCCGGAGATCATCGGCGTCCGGGGGATGGTCTGCGGAGGCGATCGGTCCACCACGATCCGGACCGAACTGGTGGAGAAAGCAATGATGATGCTCAGGTGACGTATGTATATCGAGAAGATGAAACTGGAGACAACATTTACGTTTGACGATGTGCTGCTTGAGCCCGCAGAATCCTGGGTCGAGCCCGACGAGGTCGACGTCAGGTCGAGGTTCTCGCGGAACATTCCCCTGAATATACCTCTCGTGAGCGCCGCCATGGATACGGTGACCGAATCGATGATGGCGATAACGATAGCCCGGGAGGGCGGCATCGGCGTCATCCACCGGAACATGCCCCCGGAGCGCGAGGTCGCCGAGGTCAGGGTCGTCAAACAGGCCGAGGACCTTATCGAGCGCGAGGTTGTGGCGGTCGGCCCGGAGTCCACGGTCATCGATGTGGAACGGGTCATGAAGCAGTACGGTATCGGTGGCGTGCCTGTCATCGACGAGGATCGGGTGATCGGTATCGTCAGCCGCAGGGATATCAGGGCGATCCTGCCGAAGCGGGGCGAGGCGAAGATCACCGGTTACATGACCAAGAACCTGATCACGGCGTCTGAAGACATAACTGTGGAGAATGCGCTCGAGACGATGTATGCAAACAAAGTCGAGCGCCTTCCCGTTGTAGATGCAGAGGGGCGCCTCGTCGGTATCATCACGATGCGGGACATCCTCGAGAAGCGGCAATATCCCCGCGCGAACCGTGATGCAAGCGGGAAACTCAGGGTCGCCGCCGCGGTGGGCCCCTTCGACTTCAACCGGGCTATGATGCTCGTTGAGGCGGGTGTCGATGCCCTGGTGGTGGACTGCGCTCACGGCCATAATATGAACGTCGTAAAAGCGGTCAGGGAGGTCAAGGCGAGCGTCGCTGTCGATGTGGTGGCAGGGAACATCGCTACGAAGCAGGCGGCGTCCGTCCTAGTCGACTCCGTCGACGGGCTGAAGGTGGGCATCGGACCGGGCTCCATCTGCACGACGCGGATCGTCGCGGGCGTGGGCGTGCCGCAGGTCTCTGCGATAGCAAACGTCGCCGAGGTGACGCATGAGGCCGGCGTGCCGGTGATCGCCGACGGCGGTATCCGCTACTCCGGGGATATCGCGAAGGCGATCGCCGCGGGCGCGGACTGTATCATGGCGGGCAGCCTCTTTGCCGGCACCGACGAAGCGCCGGGAAGGGTTACGACGATCAAGGGCCGGCGCTATAAGCAGTACCGGGGGATGGGATCGCTCGGTGTCATGAGCAGCGGCGAGTCGAGCGACCGCTACTTCCAGAAGAAGGAGATCGGGAGGACCAAGTTCGTTCCCGAGGGCGTCGAGGGAGTCACCCCCTACGTTGGCCGGGTCTCGGACGTGATCTACCAGCTCGTCGGCGGTCTGAAGTCCTCTATGGGCTACACGGGATCAAAGACGATACTGGACCTGAAGAAAAACGGCAGGTTTCTCAGGATCACGCCTGCGGGCTACGGTGAGAGTCACCCGCACAACATTATGATCACCGATGAGGCACCGAACTATCGCCTCTTCGAGTAACTTTTTTTATATTTGAACCACTAACGATTAGTAAACATGCTTGAGGGCGGTGAGGTTTCCCGTCTCCTTGATATCCTGGGAAACCGGAACAGACGGCGAATAATAGAACTGCTGAGACAGAAGCCGTGTTTTGTGACTGAGATCTCCGAACGCCTGGTGCTCAGCCCGAAAGCGGTGATAGAACACCTGCAGCTGATGGAGCGCGAGGAGCTCCTCATATCCTGCCAGGATGAGCGCAGGCGAAAGTATTACTACCTCTCGCATGACATCAATGTCATCGTAAACCTGCAGAAGCAGGATGGGGTTACGCCTCCCTCCGTTGAAGAAGACCAGAAGACAAGATTTACAAGAAATCTCGCGGCGCTCAAGCGGATGATCCGTGCTCGCGACGAGCTTCTGGATAACCTCGAACAACTGGAGCGGGAAATCGAATCGAGGTTCACCGAGATCGTGCGCATGAGGGGAGGCTTCATAACCGATGACGGGGATCTGGAGATCATCCTCGCCCTCTCCCATGTCGACCTGACGCTCGCGGAACTCGAGGAAGTGAGCAGCCTGTCCACGGATGAGCTGAAACAGAGACTGGGCAACCTCGTGTACATGGGGGTTGTCGAAGAGATCAACGACCGATACCAGATACGTGGTACACATGGCGAATAATCCATACGACGAAATGTTTAGAAATATCGCGCGGCTGATGGAGAAGATCCTCAATGATATGCCCCTGCACGACCCGAAGATCATCGGGTTCACCATCATCAGCGGATCACCCGAGGAGGCACCCTACCTCGATCCGTCCGGGGAGGATGGGGGCGAAGAGTCTGAGTTTGAGGTGGTCGAGGGTGACGACTGCATCTACATCACTGCAGCGGTGGATGCCCGGGCACAAGGTGCCCCCTATGTCACGTTCCAGGAAGAGTCCGTGACCCTCTGCACCGGGGGTGACGAGGAGACGATCATCGATCTCGACTGCGAGATAGACGTCCCGCACAGTTTCTACAATGTGCAGCACGGCGTCATCGATGCCGTCTGCTTGAAGAAGAGCGCTCCGGATGAGATAGTCCAGTCCTGAAGATCGGGCCTGGGCCGGACCGGGGTTCAGCCCTGCCCCCACTTTTTTGCAGCGGAATCAGCGTTTCGGGCTGAATCTTGAATCTTTGCAGAGGCGGTGCCCGCTCGCTGCTTCAGCAGGAGCCGCCTTGCATGGCAAAAAGGAGAGTTGCCCTATCCCTAGTTGCCCTATCCCTGATACTCTTCAAGAGCAAGCTGGTACATCCAGTCAAGGAGGAGCGCGCACTCTTCCGGGACGCATTCCTGGTCGCAGCCGATGCACGGGAGGATCTCCCCTCCTGCAAGGATGACGCAGGGGTCGATCGCCCGCTTCTTCGCCCGCAAAAGATATGTCTTGATGCCGTCGCTTCGAAACTCGACGCGTTCTATCAACCCGGCATCCAGCAGCCGCTTCACGATCCTTGAGCACTTCCTGCTGTCAATCTCCAGGAGTTTCCAGAGCTCGCTCTGGAGAACCCCCTGACGGTGGGACTGGATAACCTTGAGTGCTTCTTCCTCCTGGTCAGGCATGGTTATCAGAGCAGGGGTGCAATGGTCAGGATATTATTGCCTCGTATGACGACGGTCCCGAGGGCCCGGCCCCTCTGATCACCGGTATACTCGGCGGTCTCGTCCATATGCAGATTCAGGTGTTCGTCCACTGCCACGAGCCGGCCCTGGAGTTTCCTGCCGTCATCCTTGATCTCGACAACAATTTTTGAGTCAACGAGTGAAAAAACCTTCTTTACGGGGAGTACAATGCCGTTAACCATCTGTTCCTATATGGTTATATTCACGCATTAAGTTTTCTACCTCTGCGGGGCTCTCGGAGCATGAGCGAGAGGGCTCCCTCCGCACGGGGGGAGGTGAAAGCGGCGCCCCTTCTTCACTTTCGGGCCGCACGGCTCACCTTCATGCCGGAGGGGAGCTACCATGATTCTATCGTATGCTGCGGAGGTACCGGTACCGGCTGTATCCGACCGAGGATCAGAAGACCCTGATCGCCCAGCACCTCGGGTGCTGCCGGGTTGTGTACAACTGGGCGCTTGCCCGCAAGAATCAGGCGTATCACGACGGGGGCATCAGCCTCTCCAGGTACGACCTCATGAAGCAGCTCCCCGCGCTCAAAGAGGAGTTGCCGTGGCTCAAGGAGGTCAACGCCCAATCGCTGCAGCAATCGATCCACCACCTTTTCCGCGCGTTCACGAACTTCTTCGAGGGTCGTGCCGAAGCACCGACCTTCAAGGCGAAGCATGCCCCCGAGCAGGCGTTCACGGTCCCACAATCCTACACCGTGGACTTCGAGCGGGGTACCGTGAAGCTCCCGAAGATCGGTTCGATCAAGGTCAAGTACCACCGCACCTTCGTGGGCACGATGAAGTCCGCGACGGTGATCCGAACTTCGACCGGTCGGTACTTCCTCAGCATCGTGGTCGAGGATGGCCGGAAGCCGCCGAAGCCGGTCGATCCGGTCCCGGATCAGACGGTCGGGATCGACCTGGGGCTTGCGCACTACGCTGTTCTCTCGACCGGGGAGAAAGTGGCAAACCCACGACACCTCCGGAACGCCCAGAAGCGGTTGGCCGTCTTGCAGAGGCGGCTCGCCCGCAAGCAGAAAGGGTCGAAGAACCGGAACAAAGCCCGGCTCAAGGTTGCCCGGTGTCACCAGGAAATTGCCGATCAACGGCGGGACTTCCAGCACCAGCTCTCTTCTCGACTGGTCCGCGAAAACCAAGCGTTAGCGGTGGAGTTCCTGAACGTGGACGGCATGGTGAAGAACCACTCTCTTGCGAGATCGATCAGCGACGCCGGCTGGGGGACGTTCCTCTCGATGTTGGCGTACAAGTGTCAGGAGGCCGGCAAACCCCTGCTGAAGATCGGGGTGTTCGAACCGTCCTCGAAGACCTGCTCGGTCTGCGGCTACCGGAAGGCCGATCTGACGCTGAAGGACCGGGAATGGACGTGCCCGGACTGCGGGACGACACACGACCGGGACCTGAACGCCGCGACCAATATCAAACAATTCGCACTTGCAGGCGCGGGACGCGCCGAAGAGCCTGTGGACCCGCTCCCGGTGGGGAGGGGGATGATAGCCGGGAAGCCACCTGCGCAAGCGGGGGTAGTTCACTGACGACCTTTGTGAACCGTGGCACCGGAGGTGCCGCTGGCGACCTTTGATGGAAAGTACGGTTTCATGGCCGGGACCGGTCCGCTGGCCAATCAGGAAAAAAGGGAGTTATTCGGGAAGATCTTCCCAGCGGTCCTTGAACTGCTTCTCGACGCCCGGGAGGGTGGTATACTCCATCTCCTCAAGCGAGAGGCGGTGCGGTTCAAACGGCCCGTGGGCCCGGAGAACATCCGAGAGCTCGCAGCACCGGTCGCGGACACGGTTGAACGCCGGGTCGTCGAACATGTCCGCAGGCCCGATCAACTTTCCGTTGCTGACCTGGAACCCGAGACAGACGACCCGGGGCGGTCCGTCAAACGCGGTGCAGTTTGCGTCACAGACTCCCACCGGCATGAACGGCCCGTGATGCGAGCCACGCATCCAGCCTGCCACGAGGATGGGCGTCCTGAAGGGGTCGATGACTTCGCCGACCGACGGGAACCCGCTCTGCGCCCTGATGACCATGACCGGGTCATCCTTGCCGACGTAGCGGCCGGCCATCAGGTTCAGCCGCTGGGTGCTTGTGGATGCTGCAATTTCGCCGTTCCTCTTCCAGATGTACTTGATCACATAGCGGCTCGGTGCTCCGATATAGGCAAGGAGGCTGTAGGACTCTTCGGGTGTGTTGAAGAGAATTCTCCGCTTCTTTATAACGTCGTGGACCTCGAAGGTGAACCCATCGTGCATCGAGGGGTCGATGACGAGGCCGGACGTGCTGAAGGGGTCAGCGAAGATCCTGTACAGGAAGTAGTTCCACGCCCCGGGCTCGGTCTTATCGGCCATGAAGACCAGAACCGGGTCTGAACCCCGCTCATCAAACTCCATCTCAGCAACACCGGGCCCCATCCCCTTGACGTTGCCGCTGAACGCATCTCCGAGCAGGTCCTGGCCGGCACCGTAGAGCTTCATCTCTTTGGCGATCCCGGCGCATTCCATGAAGACGTCCCACGCCAGTTTGTGGATCTCTTCATTGTCCTCGCCTTTGGTGTGCGTCATAATCAGCTCGAGATCATCACCGCAGTGGGTGACATACGAGTCGATGATGATGCTGCCTTCTGCTTCCTTGAGCCTCTGTGCGGCCACCTCAAGAAGCTTCGGGTGGGTGCGGGAGTGCCCCGGAAAACTGCCTACATCTGCTTTAATCACGGACACGGTGGTCTTAACCATTATTCAATCACCACTACCTAGACGGGCGTAGCCCTTACGACTACTAGATAGGTATTACTGTATATGTAGGTGTTGTTGCCTAGAAAAAGGGTTGGCTACGGCAACCAATTTTCGGGATCGTCCTTCTTCGCTGTGAGCCGATCCTTCACGGCATATGTGCCCGACGGTAATGTCGAGGTTATTGTAATGCCATTTGCCGCTTCTGCTGTTTTAGCGGGATCCATCGATGATTGAGGCATCGCCGGGAGTATCTTCTCGGGAATTCGCGCCTGGTGGGCCCGACGGCGTTCGCGCGCCCGCTCCAGGAGGGGTTGTCCGGATGCGGTCGGGAGGAGGGGTATGGGTTGCGGGCATACCCTCTTGCGCTCCCCGGCGCATTGGTACATCTGCCGGATACCGCCGGTAAAAGTACTGTGGCCTGCCGAATGTTAGCCGTTCATTCTATCCTGATCGATTTGCCGCGGGAGAATTTGACCTCCAGGACGCCGTGCTTGTAGTTCGACTGCATGGAGTCGGCATCCACGGTCGGTATCTCAACCGAAGTCAGCTGGTTACCGCCGGCGATGATCGTCAGCGTGCCGTTGATGAGTGACAGGTGAATATTCTCCTTCTCGACACCCGGGAGATCAATTGCCACCGTCACGTCATCATCGGTCGTGTACATCTCTGCTATCGGCTCGATGGTCCCCTCGGAAGAGGGTTCTGCTACGGGATCCGCTTCCTCTGCCGGAGTCTCTGTTGTGCCGGCGTCATGGAGGACGATCTTGAATCCGTAGGCAAACGGCCTGTTCTGGTCTCCCTGCTCTTTGAGCCCCTGCTCCATGAGGCGTTTCATCAGTTCATTGAGTTGCTGGAAGATGTCTGCTGGGCTGTCACTCATGTGCATCACGGTTGTTTCTGTTTATCCTGATGAGGGGAAGTCGTATAACTTCCCCGGGGATGGGAGCGCACCCCCTGGGTGGGGCGCCCCCGTCAGAACGCCATGCCGGCCTTTGGCAGCGGGCGTTCTATCCTGATCTTCAACTCCTTTGTGAGACGTTTGATCTCGCCGAAGTCTTTCTTTCTCTGGTAGACCGCATCTTTCAGGGCCTGCGTCAGATCCTTGACTTCCTGCTCGGTCTTCTCGCCCTTCTGCGTTCTGGCACGGTTGATCGTCGAGATGGCATCCTCGAGCGTCGATCGCTGCTCCTGGTTATAGAGGATCTGCCAGGAGTGACGTTCGCTCTCCTCCAGCCGGTCGATATCCAACGTGCCTCTCACGCGGGAGAGGGCATCCTCGAAGTGTTTCTTCGTGATCCTCACGTTGCCGATCGCCTGGCGCCGTTCTTCCTCAGTCTTCCCTCCCATGGCAGCGATGAACTCGCGCATGGCGGAGATCTTTGCTTCACGGACCAGCGCCTCGATATCGGCTCCGACATAACCCTCGGTTCTGTCGACCAGTTCCTCGATGTTTACGTCGTTTGCGAGGATCTCCCGGTTCTTGAGATACACTTCGAAGATCTTCTTTCTGCCTTCCCGGTCGGGCGGCGGGACGTATATCATCCGGTCCAATCTGCCAGGGCGAAGCAGCGCCTCGTCCAACATGTCCGGGCGGTTGGTAGCGCCGAGAACCACGACATTGTTCAGTTCCTCGAGGCCGTCGAGCTCTGTCAGGATCTGGCTTACCACACTTTCAGTTACGTGCGATGATCCTATATAAGATCCCCGTTTGGGCATAAGTGCGTCAATCTCGTCGAAAAAGATAATCGACGGTGCTGCTTGCCTCGCTTTCCGAAATACCTGGCGAACGCCCCGCTCTGACTCTCCGACCCATTTCGAGAGCAGTTCAGGACCCTTTACGGATATGAAATTGCTTTCGCTCTCGTTTGCGACCGCCTTTGCAAGGAGTGTCTTACCCGTTCCGGGTGGCCCGAAGAGCAGGATCCCGCGGGGAGGTTCGGTGTCCAGGGAGGCGAATATCTCCGGATATTTGAGCGGCCACTCAACGGCCTCCGCAAGCTCGGCCTTGACGTCGTCGAGTCCACCGACGTCCTCCCATTTGACATCGGGGATCTCTACGAGCACCTCACGCATCGCGCTCGGCTCAACGTGCTTATGCGCTTCGATGAAGTCCTCGTTCGTCACGCGGAGCTGGTCGATGATCTCGGTGGGGATCTCCTCCTCGATCTTGATCTGGGGTATGATCCGGCGAAGCGCGTGCATCGCCGCCTCCTTTGCAAGCAGCGCGATATCGGCGCCGACAAAGCCGTGGGTGGAGCGGGCGTAGTCGTCGAGGTTCACGTCCTCGGCAAGCGGCATGCCCCGCGTGTGGATCTGGAAGATCTGCTGTCTTCCCTTGGTGTCCGGGATGCCGATCTCGATCTCACGGTCAAACCTGCCACCGCGCCGGAGGGCAGGATCGATCATATCCGGGAGGTTCGTTGCGGCGATCACCACCACCTGACCCCGGGTCTTCAAGCCGTCCATCAGGGCCAGGAGCTGGGCAACGATTCGGCGTTCGACCTCACCCTTAACTTCCTCACGTTTGGGTGCGATCGAGTCTATCTCGTCGATGAAGACGATCGAGGGTGCGTTCTCCTGCGCTTCCTCAAAGACCTCACGGAGACGCTCTTCGGACTCTCCGTAGTACTTGCTCATGATCTCGGGGCCCGAGAGCGTGATGAAGTGTGCGTCCACCTCATTTGCCACCGCTTTTGCTATCAGTGTCTTCCCCGTTCCGGGCGGGCCGTAGAGCAGGACGCCTTTCGGGGGCTCGACGCCGAGGCGTTCGAAGAGTTCGGGGTGCCGAAGCGGGAGTTCGATCATCTCCCGGACGAGTTGCAACTCGCGGTCCAGGCCACCGATGTCCTCGTAGTGGACGTCGGCCGCAGTCTCGCGCCGCCCTTCCTCGGGCTCATACGGGGTCTCTTTCAGCTCGATCTCGGTGCTGTCGGTGACGATGGCGATGCCTTTCGGGGCCACTCTGGCGATGACGAACGTGAGCGGGTTCCCGAGGATGCTGACCCGGACGTGCTGCCCTTCGGTGACCGGCCGGCCGCGGAGGATCCTTCCCAGGTACTGCTCGCCGCCCACAAGGCGGATGGGCTGGGTCGGCTGGATGGTCACCTTCTTGGCGTATCCAGCCTCGGTCTTGTGTATCCGGACGTTGTCGTCGATCCCGGCTCCGACGTTGCTCCGGGTGCTGCCGTCGATGCGCAGGACCGCCTTGCCGGTGTCCTGCGGGAATCCCGGCCATATGAGCGTCGCCGCCTTCTGACGCCCCTCGATCTCGATGACGTCGCCGCTGACGAGGCCGAGCGCCTTCATGGTGTCGATGCTCAGTCTGGCGATTCCCCGGCCGGCGTCCTCGTGGGCCGCCTCTTTGATGGTCACCTCAACAGATTCGGTGTTAGCCATGTGAACAATCTCCTCCTGTAGGGTTTACCATAGGTAAGTGCGACTTTTTATTTATACTTTTCTGCGTCGTCCCTCCTGTTGTACCGGATGATCTCCTTTTCTGTAACGATGTAATCCATCTTCACATCGTTTTCGTCGACAGGAATGCTCTGTGCCTGCTGGCAGGAGAACGCGATGCCGATCTTCTGCGGGTGGGGATACCGGCAGAGAAAGCGGTCGTAGTACCCGGCACCGTAACCGAGCCGATTTCCTTCGGCATCGAAGGCGAGCATCGGTATGATGACCGCCTGGACCTCTTCGGGCCGGGCCGGAAGTTCGTGCCCGACCGGTTCGGGCACGTTGAACGTGCTCGGAAGGAGGATCGCGGGGTCCGGCAGGTAGGAGAGGCGGAGGCTGCAGGTCTCCCGTTCGATGATGGGCACGATGACCCGCACACCCCGCAGGTTCAGGTCTACAATCAGGTCTTTTGTCTCGACCTCCAGGGCTTTTGAGGCGTAGACCATGACGGTCTCAAACCCGTTGAGGAGGTTGAGGAGTCTTTGGCTGATGATCTTGCTATGCTCGGCGATCTGTGAAGGTGAGAGAAGGGATCGGGCCTCCTTTGCCTGCTGACGGAGTGCCGCCTTTGTCTGGCTCATTATATGGGAGTTTTGGGCAAATTACCACATAAAGCATGCATGCCCGAAGACTGAGCGACGACGGGTACGCCTTCCTTCGGGCCGGACCCGGACCTCCCCGGGCTTCAGCGCAGGCGGCCTACTTCTTCGATGCCTGCCCCTCACCGCAGACATCCCGGAGTTGGCGGAGGGAGGATGCAAGGACTTTGGTCTTCCCGATCATCGCGGCGATCAGGAGAGCGTCGAGGATCTCATCGCGGGATGCGCCTTCCTTCAGGGCAGCCCCCATGTGCACTTTCAGGCAGTTGTCCGCCCCCGCGCCCGCAGCGGCAGCAATGGCGATGAGTTCGGCGGTCTTCGCGTCGAGGGAGCCCGGGCGGGAGATCCGGTAGTCGGCGATGGCGGAGAGCGCGAAGATATCGGGCCGGTCGCGGAGCAGGGTGAAGATGAACGGCACGACGCCGAGCATCTCCCTCACGTCTTCCGTGATCTCGTCGCCGAGGTCGTCTGCATGGGTTAGGAAGTCGTTGATTAACTGTTCATTTTCGGGTTTCATTAGACTGTCCTCTTACGTGAATGTCGATAGGGATGACGATAATGGTGCGGTTTTTGATGTGAGGGTGTTCGGGTGTTCTTGTGTGCAAGCGTATTAGACCGATATTTTCCCGCGATCCGGGTGCGCTGGACCGGAGAGGGTAATCCCCCCAGGGGTGGGGGCAGTGCGTGGCGATATCCCCACGAAAGCCGTAGATGAGGTTATGCGGCTATTAGAACGATAGGAGTTAAAGCAATCATTTTGCTTCAAAAGCAGTTGCACAAAAAGGCAGAAAGTTCCACAACCCCCTTCCACCCCGCCGGCGCCCCTCCGCTACCCGGAGAACAATACCCCAAAAACGAGATCCCGGGGAGCGCCATCACGCGCTCCCCATGTCTCTCTTCAGAAGTTAAAGTGCCGTCCGACGATCTTCAGCGCACAGTAGTCTCCGCACATCGTGCAGCCGTCGGTATCGGCCGGCATCCGCTCGGCGCGGATCGCCCGGGCGCGCTCGGGGTTGATCGCGACTGAAAACTGCCGCTCCCAGTCGAGGTCCCGGCGGGCATGTCCCATCTCGAGGTCGGCGTCCCGCTTTTTGAGCTTGATCATATCCCCGACGTGGGCGGCGATCCTCGAACTGATGACGCCCTCGTAGACCTCCTCGGGGGTGGGGAGCGCCAGGTGCTCCGCCGGCGTCACGTAGCAGATGAAGTCGGCGCCGTATGAGGAGGCGAGTGCGGCCCCGATCGCGGCCACCCGGTCGTCGTAGCCGGGCGCGATATCGGTGACGAGCGGACCGAGCATGTAGAACGGCTTCCGGTTCGTGACCCGCTTCTGCAGCACGACATTGGTCTGGATCTCGTCGACCGGGATGTGCCCCGGCCCCTCGATGATCGCCTGCACACCCTCGGCATGCGCCTTATCGGCGAGCTCCGCGTTGATGAGCAGTTCCTGGATCTGGGCACGGTCGGTAGCGTCGTGGACCGCACCCGCCCGCATACCGTTGCCGAACGAGAGGGTGACCTCGTGCTCTTTCAGGATCTCAACCAGGTAGTCGAACTCCGCGTAGAGCGGGTTCTCCTTCTCATTGTGAAGCATCCAGGCAGTCATGAAGGCCCCGCCCCGGGAGACAAGTCCGCCGTGCCGCCCCTGGTTCTGCAGGCGCTTCATCGTCTCGTAGTTGATCCCGGTGTGGATCGCCATGAAGTTGGTCCCGAGTTTTGCTTGTTCCGCCGTGATCCGGAAGAGGTCGTCCTCTTCCATGTGGACAACCGCCCCGTGCTTCCGGGCGGCCTCGATGAACGCCTGGTAGAGCGGGACCGACCCGACCGAGAGGGTGGTCGCCTCGACGACCCGGCGCCGGATCTCTGCAAAGTCACCGCCGGTGGAGAGTTCCATCAGTGTATCGGCACCGGCACGCTCGGCCTGCCGGACCTTCTCGATCTCCATATCAACGTCGACCATATCCGTCGACGTCCCGATGCTCGCGTTGACCTTGGTGCGGAGCCCTTCGCCGATACCGCAGATCTTCACCTTCCGGTAGGGAGAGACCGGAATGACGATGTGGCCTTCAGCCACGCCGTGCCTGACGAACTCTTCAGATACACCTTCCGCTGCTGCGACGATCCGCATCTCCTCGGTGACGACGCCGCGCCGGGCGTCTTCTATGAGACCCATGCCATTATATTTGAGGGAAAGAGTTGATAAAGGCTTGTTTTTAGGATTCAGGCTAAAATACGGTTGTTTTCTCAACAAGTAAACTTGACTTACTCTTATTCAGGTCTGGTTTCGTAGCCGGAAAGCCAAGGCTTACAAGCGATCGAGGAGCACCAGTATACCATCCGGTGAATTAGTTTGTACGTCAATTTTGGGGGCTTTGTCCCGATCAGCACCGTCGATTGGCGAGGACGGGCGGCCTGCACTGTTTTCCTCAGAGGGTGCCCCGCGCGCTGCTTTTACTGTCATAACGCCGCCCTACAGGGAGGTGAGGACCTCCGCGATACGGGCGAGGTCATCGCGATGATCCGGGGCTCCCGCACGGTTGCAGGCGCCGTGGTCTTCTCCGGTGGGGAACCGACTCTGCAGGGGCCTGCGCTCATTCACCTTGCCGCCGCCGCCCGCACCATGGGGCTCTCCGTCGGCCTGCACACAAACGGCATGTTTCCCCGGGTGATCGAGAACCTCCTCCGGGAGCGCCTGGTGGACATGGTCGCCCTCGACGTCAAGACCACGTGGGAGCGCTACGACGATCTCCTGGGCGTGGCTGCCGTCGGTGCAGTGGAGCAGTCGCTCGCCCTCTGCAGGCGGGCAAAGGCTGAAGGCAGTCTTGAGACCTGCGAGATCGTGGTCACCCTCTTCCGGGGCCGCGAGGGCGATCTCGCGTCCATCGCGGAGGCTGCCTGCGGGCTCGCCCTCGTCCTCCAGCAGGGGGTGGCCGAGGGATTCGACCCCCTGACCCGACAGGAACTCGAGGCAGCAGCGGCACCGCTCGGGCGGAAGGTCCGGATACGGACCCGGGAGGACGGCGAGGTCGGCTACGATCCGGAGCAGGAACTGTTCCGGTGACGTTAAACATAATATCGTCGGGAACGCACGTTCATGGAGATGTCTGTGGCGGCCGCCGCAACCTGCACCGCCGGGATTCTGCAGCCGGTCTCTCGCCGGCACGGCCCGCTGTTCTGGATACGATAGCATAACTAGATGGAGAAACCTGATGAAGGTCATTGGAATCGTTGGTATGCCGGCAAGCGGGAAAGGAGAGGTATCAAGGATCGCCCGGGACCTTGGGATTCCTGTCGTGGTCATGGGGGATGCAATACGGGAGCGGGTGAGGGAGGCCGGGCTTCCAGCGACGGACGCGAACCTCGGCGCTATGTCGGGGAAGTTGCGCTCGGACCTCGGCCTGGACGCCATCGCCCGGATCACCATCCCGGCCATCGAGGCAGAGACTGCTCCGGTGGTCCTGGTGGACGGTATCAGGGGAGATTACGAGGTGGCGACATTCAAAGAGCACTTCCCCGACTTCATACTCATCGGGATCGTCTCATCGTTTGAGACGCGCTACCGGAGGCTCGCGAACCGGGGGCGATCCGATGATTCTCTCACCGCCGGAGAACTCCGGGCCCGCGACGAGCGGGAACTCGGGTGGGGGCTCGGTCGAGCTCTCTCGCAGGCGGACTGCCGGATCACGAACGAGGGCACGCTTGAAGAGTTTGCTGCAGAGGTCCGCGCCCTGCTCTGCCGGCCTGGAGATATAACATGAGCCTTGTTCCATATTTTTCATCCTCATCGAAAGTCTGGGAATCCCGGGACTGGGTCTTCGGGATCGAGGAACTTGGGTATACTGGCTGGGAGATCGTCGCCGACGGGAAGTACCGCCTGGACAACCCCGAGAACTTTGCCGCTGTCCAGGAGAACCTTGAGAGCACCGGCCTCCTCGCGACTGTTCACGCCCCCTATAGCGACCTGAACCTCGCGTCGCTGAACTACCCCATCTGGCGCGAATCCATCCGCCAGACCTGCTGCTGCATCCACCACGCGGCCGACCTGACCGACCGGGTGACAGTCCACCCCGGGTTTGTATCCCCCGTCGGGAAACTCGTCCCCGAGAAGGTCTGGGAGATGCAGAAGACCGCACTCGTCGAGATCGGGAAATACGCGGAGGACCATGGCGTCCTTGCATGTGTCGAGAACATGATCAGCATCAGGGACTTCCTCTGCCGCTACCCCGAGGAGATCCTCGGACTCACCGAAGGGATTCCCGGGATCGGGATCACACTGGACGTCGGGCACGCGAACACCAACGGCCTGGTCGATGCGTTCCTTGCGCACGTCGGGGAGGTCAGTCACCTGCATATCCACGACAACCACGGTCAGTCGGACGAGCACCTCGCCCTCGGTGATGGGACCATCGCCTGGGAGAAGGTCGGGCGCGTCGTCGCCCGCGACTACTCCGGCCGGGTCGTGATCGAGGGCCGGACGCTCGAAGAGGCAAAACGGAGCCTTGCGGCATTCAGGAAGTGGTTCGTATAGCCGGCGAGACTCTGCACGTCCACTTCCTCGGCACGGCGGGAGCGCTCCCGTCCCCACAGCGCAACCCCTCCTGCGTCCTGATCCGGCGCGGCTCCGATACCCTGCTCTTCGACTGCGGGGAGGGCGCCCAGCAGCAGATGATGCGTGCCCGGACCGGGTTTACCGTGGACGCCATCTTCGTCACCCACTGGCACGCCGACCACTTCCTCGGCATCTTCGGGCTCGTTGAGACGCTCGGGTTCATGGGGCGGACCGATCCGCTCCCGATCTACGGCCCGCCCTGGGTCAGCGAATTTGTCGATCTCGTGCAGAAGATTAGCGGCCATACCCGGGGTTACTCCGTCACCGGTCATGTCCTTGAGCACGGTTCGGTCGTGCCCTTCAACGGCTACACCGTCCGGGCATTTGCTACGTATCACGGCATCCCCGGGCTTGGCTATGTCCTGGAGGAGGATGAACGACCGGGTTGGTTCAACCGCGAGCGGGCCATTGCGCTCGGTATCCCGCCGGGCCCGCTCTTCGGGCGGCTGCAGCGCGGTGAAGTAGTCCGCGTCGTCATCGACGGCGTCGAGACCGAGGTCCGGCCCGCCGATGTGCTGGGAGAGCCGCGCCCGGGAAGGAAGGTTGTCTATACCGGAGACACGCGGCCCATTCAGCACCTGCCCGATGCCGCCGGCATGATCCGCGACGCAGATCTCCTGATCCACGACGCAACGTTCGACGATCAGGAGAGCGACCGCGCCCGGGAGGTCCTGCACTCCACTGCCGGTGAGGCCGGAGAGGCGGCTGCGGCCTCAAACGCCCGTATGCTTGCCCTGATGCACATAAGCTCCCGCTATACGAGTACAGTAAACCATATACGCGATGCGAAGCGACAGTATGAGGGAGATGTGATCCTGCCGGCCGATCTGGCGGTGCTGGAGATCCCGTATCGGAGTTGATCGAGATGGAGGGTGATGGTGATGTTTCAGGGCCTATACAGCCAGAACCGCCTGATCCTGACCGGCCTTGGCGCGCTGCTCGTCAGTGCCGCTGCATCGAGCATTGCAGGCATCTATCTTGGTTCCGTCCGTGAAGTCCTCGGGCTGATACCCGGCCTGATGGTGCTTCTGCCGTCGATCATCGATATGCGGGGCAACATCGCCGGAGTCCTTGCATCCCGCCTCTCGTCGTCGATGCATCTTGGAGAGTTCTCCATCGACTTCCAGGAAGGTTGTGTTCTCGGCGACAACATCCGCGCCTCGTTTGTGGTGACCGTCCTCATAGCGTTCGTTCTTGGCATCTTCGCCTACGTAGCGAGTCGCATTTTTGGGCTTCCCGTAGTGGGCATTGCCGACCTCGTGCTGATATCGGTCACGAGCGGGATCATATCGGGGTTCGTGGTGATGGGGATCACCGTGATCATCGCGCTTGCGAGTTACCGCTACGGCCTCGACCTCGATATGATCGCTGCCCCGACCGTCACCACCTCCGGGGATATCGTCACGCTCCCGATCCTCGTGCTCTCCGCGGTCTTCGTCATGCTCCTCTCTCCCCTGGCCCGTCTGGCACTCGGGGCCGTCGTCGTCGTCACGGCCATCGCCGCCATCCTCTACACCCGGCGTCGGTCGGAGGGGATCGGGACCGTCGTCCGGGAGAACCTCTCCCTCCTTATCCCGCTCAGCGTCCTCGGGACGCTGGCCGGGCTGACCTACTCCCTCAGCCTCGACAATCTGGTGGCGTTCGCTGTGTTTCTTATCCTGATACCGCCATTCATGGGCGGCCTCGGATCGATAGGCGGCATCCTTGGGTCTCGCCTATCGACCGGGATGCATACCGGTGAACTCAACCCCTCGTTCCTCCCCGAGCGCGGCGTTGTGCATCACTTTATTATTTCCTATCTCTATACGTTGATACTGCTTCCACTGCTGGCGCTCATAGCGCATGGTGCGGCGGTGCTCATGGGGTTAAACAGCCCCGGCCTTGGAATGCTGGTCACTATCAGCCTTGTGGCGGGTCTGGTCGTCATGACACTGGTGAACGGCGCGGCATATGTCACCGCGAGCCTTTCATTCCGGTATGGTCTCGATCCCGATAACTTCGGAATCCCTGTCATCACAAGCCTGATCGATCTGATCGGTGCGGCTACGCTCGTGGCAGTGATAGATCTGCTGCTCTAACGAAAGGATGCATCAAAAAGAACGGTTGACAGACCCATGACGGAACACGAATACCACCCGATCAGCTTCAAAGATGTTCTGATCGAGATGAAGGATATCTCAGAGTTGATGATCGATCTCTCGTACTCTGCGATACTCTTCGATAGCAAAGAGATAGCCCTCGAAGTGATCAACCTCGAGGAGAGCATGAATAAACTGGTATACCAGGCCCGAATCCAGAGTGTTCTCGGCGCCAGGCGCCTCGAGGAGGCCGAGGCGATGAGCGGCATGCTCCAGGTTGCCGAGGCGGCGGAGAGGATTGCAAACTCGGCTTCGGATATAGCAAAGCTCATCCTGAAGGATATCCGATTTCCGGCAAAACTCAAGCGCGTCTTCCCCGAGGCAGAAGAGATCGTCACCCGGGTTATCATCAGCCGGAGCAGCGAACTTGCCGGTCGCACGCTCGGCGACCTCAAAGTCCAGAGCACGACGGGTATGCAGGTGATTGCCATCCGGCGTGGGAAGGGTTGGATATATGATCCCGACAAAACTACCCGGGTGGAGAGCGGGGATATACTGATATCGCGGGGTCCGGAAGCCGGAGCGGATATCCTCTCCCTGATGGCGGGGACGGCGGCGTGTCCGGGGGGTGAACCCTCGCAGGCGGGTGAGGTCGACGACCTTGACCGGGCGGTCGGGCTGATCATCGAGATGAAGAACCTCTCGGAACTCTCCGTAGGACTCGCGTACACCTCCCTGCTCTTCGATAACAAGGAGGTGGCGCACGAGGTGGTCGCCCTTGATTCGACGCTCGATGATATGCGCTACGACCTGGACCTCTGGATCCTTGAGGCTGCGCGGAAGATCGACGATGTGCGCTACCTCCGGGGTCTTCTGTATATGTCATCGTTTGCGCAGGCGATCAGTGATTCGGCCCACTCCATCGTCGACGTCCTTTTGCGCAACATCGAGATCCCGCCGGTCTTTAAGAAGATCGTCAGGGAATCGGATGAGATCATCACGCGGATACCTGTGGCGGAGTCATCGTCGCTTGTGGGGAGGACCCTCAAGGAGGCGTCACTTGGGACGGTGACGGGGATGGTCGTGCTCGCCATCAAGCACGGCGACCGGTGGGTCTACCGCCCGGGGAAGCATATTCGACTTCGGAGCGGTGACCTTATCATCGCAAAGGGCAGACGGGATGGTGAATGCCGGTTGTATGACCTTGCCGGATACACCGTCGAGATGTCCGAAGAATGACTAGGAGAAGTACTATGGGAGATACCAAAGATATGATTGTTTATCGCCTCGGAGCAAACTGTGATCTCGACGAGGTGGAAGAAGGAAAGGCTTATCTGGGACGAGTGCAGGGTTTTGCCCCGTTCGGCGTCTTTGTCCAGCTAAATGACCGGGTCAAGGGGCTCGTTCATAAGAGCAACGTGAAGGTGCAGCACGAGGAACGCGATCCGATCATCGTTCATGTCCTCCAGATCCGGAGTAACGGCAACATCGACCTCGAGGAGGTCACGCCGACCGTCTACCAGACCCAGAACGTGACCAAGAAGACAACGAGTGTCCTCCTCTCGGATATCGGGAAGAAGATCGGCAGGACTGTGCTGATCGAGGGTGAGGTCGCTCAGATCAAGCAGACGTCAGGGCCGACGATCTTCACCATCGTGGATGAGTCCGGCACCGCAAACGGGGCCGCGTTCATCGAGGCGGGTGTCCGCGCATACCCCGAGGTCGACCTCGGGGATATCGTCGCCCTCACGGGTGAGGTGATGCAGCGCAACAACCAGCTCCAGATCGAGATCGGGTCCATGACGGTCCTCGCGCCGGAGGATACGGCGCGGGTCAGAGAGCGCATCGATGCGGCGCTTGATCTCCGTGCGGAACCCGTCGACCTCCCGTTCCTCGTGGAGAGCGATGTTCTTCGCGCCCTCAGGCCGCAGATGCGCAAGGTGGCGAAGGAGATCAGGAAAGCGGTCCTGACCGCGCGGCCAATCGTCCTCCGGCATCATGCGGATGCTGACGGCATATGCGCTGCCGTTGCTATCGAACAGGCGGTGACAGCGCTGCTCCGGGAGAGCGGCGGGGACTTCGACGCGGAGTACTTCCTCTTCAAGAGGTCTCCGTCCAAGGCCCCGTTCTACGAGATCGAGGATATAACGCGGGACCTTGACTTCGCCCTCAAGGACAACGCCCGCTACGGGCAGAAGATGCCGATGATCCTCTTGATGGACAACGGGTCCACCGAGGAGGATATGCCGTCGCTGAAGGTGACCCGAATCTACGGCCTTCCGGTGATGGTTGTGGACCACCACCATCCTGACGAGGTTGTGGACGAGTACCTGATCGGGCACGTAAATCCCTACCATGTGGGCGGCGATTACGGGATCACGGCCGGGATGCTGGGAACAGAGATCGCCCGCCTGGTCAATCCGGCGGTCGAAGATCAGATCCGGCACCTGCCGGCGATTGCGGGGGTCGGCGACCGGAGCGAAGCGCCGGAGCGTGCCCGTTACATCGCGCTGGCGGCGCCTGAGTACTCGGAGGACGATTGCCGTGATATCGCGCTGGCGCTCGACTACGAGCAGTTCTGGCTCCGGTTCAGCGACGGGAGAGAGATCGTCAAGGATATCCTGAACCTCTCCGGTAACCCCGAACGCCATGCGAAGTTCGTCGACCTGCTGGTCGAAGAGGCAAATCGGGCGATCGAGGAGCAGATGGAGGCCATCATGCCTCACGTCGAGAGCCGGACGCTGCCGAACGGCGCTCACCTCTTCATGCTCGACGTGGAACTCTTCGCTCACCGGTTCACGTTCCCGCCGCCGGGTAAGACCTCGGGGGAGGTGCACGATCGGCTGGTCCGGGAGCGCCCGGGAGTGCCGGTCGTCACGCTCGGGTTCGGACCGGACTTTGCTGTTCTCCGTTCCCGGGGCGTCATGATGAACATACCCCGGATGGTGCGTGAACTCCATAGCGAGATCGCCGGCGGGGGAGTGAGCGGCGGCGGCCACCTTGTCGTCGGGAGCATCAAGTTCGTGGAGGGTATGCGCGAACCGGTGGTTGAGAGCCTGATCCAGAAGATTGGTGAAGCACCAATCTGATGCTACTTCTTTCCTGCCGGTGGTGCGGGGAGGCAGTCTTCGCCTGCGGCATGTGGATCGCCTCCGGGGAACCAGCGCCAGAAGGGCCTCTGCGATGCCGGCCACGGCCCTTGTCGGCTGTTACACTGTAACCTCTCTTCTCTTCATGTGCTCTGCTGCCCTGGAGCACTCTCTGGCTGCCTCACGGCGTAGCGCCGGGGGTTCGCCGCCGGCGTGGTTTTGAAAACAACCGAAATATAAAAATAGGGTTATATCATATGGGTGTCCTCATGGCAGGAAATAGATGGATGTGGAGAGGACTCCTGGTTGTGCTGCTTGTGGCAGCGACGGCCTTTGTGCTCCCCGTGGCTGCCCAGAATGCGGCGCCTACGACTCCTCTGACCTGGACTCTTCCTCCGACACCTGACGAGACCCCGGAGGAGACTCAGGTAGGGAGCCTGGATAATGAGACCCCGGAGGAGACTCAGGTAGGGAGCCCGGATAATGAGACCCCAGAGGAGACTCAGGTAGAGACAACCAACGATACAATCAGCATGACAACCAATGATACAACCAATGATACAACCAACGAGACCGCTATGGAGACGGGACCTCCCATCATAGTCGGGACGGATGAGGTGACGATGGAAGCGACGCCAGCAGAGACTTCGACAGTTGAGATGCCGACGTTCACGCCGATACAGGCAGCCCAGGTAAACCCCAGCCCAACGGCGTCAGCCCCCCTCTCGCTCATCAGCATCATCGCGGCTGTTGCAATCGCCGGGCTTCTGGTCGTTCTATTGAGGAACAGGAGGTAATAGGGCGCGGTCCATCCGGAGCCTCCTCGCTGAACGAGACCGGTTGCGGCAAGGATCCCTTACGCAAACGGCGCTGCGCCCGGCTTGATGGGGATTGCGACCGGAGACGACCGGCTATCCACGACACCGACGTCGCTCCCGGCGCCGTTGTGCGGCTCCGTGTTGGGTGAAACGGGAGGGGGTGGCCCGTCCCTCTCACGGGCACTCGCGCAGGCGATGGCCGGTCGACGGTGTTGGGTAAGCTGAAGGTGCTCCCTGATCCGCTGATTGGCACGGCGATGCCCAATTGTATACAAATAGTTGTATACTCATCCTGAGATTTTAGGATCTCAAATGGGTAAGCATATATACTGCTCTGCACTAAAAGCACTTGCTCACGAGGGAACGAGTGGATGTCGACGAAGGACCGTATTAAAGAAAGATATAGCGATACCCAGCGAAAGATCCTGTACCACCTCAAATCCGGGTTGAAAGCAGGCAAATCCTACTTCAAGTCAAAATACATCGCAACCGATCTGGGCCTCTCCCCAAAAGAGGTCGGTATCAATCTAGCTATCCTCTCGGAGATCTGTGACGAGCTGGATATCAGGCGCTGGAGCTACTCGAACAGTACAACGTGGCGTGTTACCCCCCGTGCATCATAATTTTATTCTGGAACGCTCTACTTTAGGGCATGAAGATCATTGAGTTCGAAGCACCTATCGAGTTTGTGGCCACCATCAACGACCACAAAGACTGCCTCATGTCCCAGGACAAGAACTATGAGAACCCGGATGTGCTCTGGTTCAACATCGATGTCCCGAAGGGCCATGGTGTACGGGCCGGAGACCGGGTCAGGATCACCGTCGAGAAGATCTGAATTCAGATGTATTCCGGAAGCGTCTCCAGGGTGATGCGGTATGAGTCGACCTCATCTACGCTGACGATCAGGTAGAAGTCCTTACCCCCCCTCTGGACGTTCTTGATGATAGTGCCCGGATAGCGGAGGTCAGCCCCTTCTACGATGGTCCCACTCTCCAGCTCGACCAGCGCCATCCGAAAGTGTGCCGCCTCAGGCCTTACCGTTGCAGAGACACTGCAGTTCAGCCTCCAGACCGCGTACGGTACGTGGAGTGCCTCGGTGATGCCTCCTCGTGCCTCCTCAATGTACGCGAACGGGACAATGCCCGGAGCCTCATTCCAGGGCGGGTCAGACCCTCCGTAGAGCGTGAGGTTGTTGGGGAGGTGACAGCAGGGGTAATCCCAGACCCTGGTCGTGTACGATAGCCTGACGGGTCCGGGCGGTACAGACGATGCCGGCACCGGGGGAGCCGTGACGTAAGGCGTCGGGATACTCTCCGGTGTGAGGCTTTCCTGAACCTCTGATCCGGCTTCCGCTGCAGGCAGACGAAATACCATCGCTATCGCTGAGACAATGATCAGGGCAGCAAGGATGCTGAAGACGTCGCCTTTATCCACAGGTGTAGAGGGATGTGCGAGGCAAAAACATCTTCGGATTTGACTTCATATCCTTGTCCATATACAGTCGGAGATTGCTGTTCAGGTGTCGAGCCATCCCCATTTTACCTTATCTTTCTTCTCAATAGTCATTATAAAACGGAACCGTTAATACGGAAACGGTGCTACTGTCCTGATGAGAGCATGGAAGTCCCTGAGGTGCGCACATGGGTGGTATTTTATCTGCTCTCGTTCGTAGTGCTCCTTGTAGCTACCTTCATCACAACCCAGAACGACGGCCAGCGCTGGATCAGCCTCATGCTTATCATCATCGTCGTCGGCGTAAACCTCTTCCTGCTGCTCTCCGAGTTGAAGCGCTACCAGGCCCGGAAGGCCTTTATGCGCCGGATGTCGAAGTTCGACGAGACCGGGGCGGGCGCGGATTCTTCCGGCCGCCGCTGGTAACCTCAGACCGATCGACGTTGTGTTATGCGGCCTTCCGCAGTATCTTCTGCGCGACATTGTAGGGCACAAAGAGGTGCTCCACCTCTCTTGCCAGATACTCAGTCTTCCCCATGATGTAGTAGCCGTCAATACCGAGTGCGGAGTGAAAAAGGCGTGCAAGCTCGTTCTTCTGCTTCTCAGTGAAGTAGATAGTGACGTTCCGGCAGGTGACGGCGTCGAGGTACCGGGCGATCGGGATGCCCGACATCAGGTCGTGCTGCCGGAATTTGACGAGGTCCCTGATGTGGGGGCGGACCTCGAACGTGCCGTCATCATGGCTGGTGAAGTGCTTCCGGATCTGGCGCTCGTCCACATTCTCAAGCGCCTTTCGGTCATATATGCCGGTCATGGCTTTCTGCAGCACCACGGCGTCGATATCGGTCGCGTATATCGTTACGCTGACGTCCCGGTGCAGTGCCGTCAGTTCGTGCGCGAGGATGGCGATCGAGTAGGGTTCTTCGCCCGTGGAGCAGCCGGCGCACCAGATCCTGATCGATCCCCTGCGACGGGCTAGATCCGGCAGCACCTCCCGCCGGATCACCTCGAAGACTTCCGGGTCCCGGAAGAACTTCGTGACGTTAATGGTGAGGGCGTTACGCAGGAGATCGATCTCCTGCGGATTTGCGAGGAGATACTTATGGTAGGCCTCGTAGTCAGTGGCGTTCGTCAGGCGCATCCGGGAGAGGATACGTCGTTTGATGTAATCCTCTTTGTAATTCGAGCACTTGATCCTGACCAGTCTCTCGATGCTCCTCTGGAGCGACGTGAATGCATCCATGCAGTATTCTTCTCTTGCCGGGCGTTTGGCTTACGGGGTGTTCTGGTAGTGTCCGAGATCGCTGACCACTTTCTGGACGTCAAGCCAGATGATGAGGGTCTTTGCTTTCCCGTTGCTATCGTTCCCTATCTTGATGATCGCTTTCACATAATCGCTGATCGACGACGTGATACCGTCGTTGATCCGTTCAATCTGCTCATCCCGAACCGAGATGACACTGTGAACATCATCGACGATGATCCCCACGTTCGACCCGCCCGCCACATCCGGCATCAGCACGACGATCTTCCGGTTCTCGATCCCGCCGGATTCGGGAAGCCCGAGGAGGCCTCTGAGGTCGATGATGTTCGTGATCTCGCCACGCAGATTGATGATGCCCGCAAGGTATCGGGGAGCACGGGGGAGGGGAGTGATCGGCATCATCTCCACGATCTCTCGTGCTATCTGGATATCCAGCGCGTAGTGTTCCGCCCCGAGCTGGAACTCTACCACGTCTACGGATGCTGCCATCGTCTCCTCCTTAGTTGAGTTTGAACTCCCTCATCAACTTCTCAAGTTGTTCAGCCATACCTGCCAGTTCGTGCGATGCGCTCCCGACCTCCTGGGTTGACGCGCTGACCTCCTCCGCGAGTGCCGCCATATCCTCGGTGCGGTCCAGGCTCTCCTTGGTCATGTGGGTAGACTCGTCCATCTTCTGCATCACGTTGTTCGTGGAGCCTGCCTGATCTTCGGTGGCCTTCGTTATCTCGGTGATGCCGTGGGCGACGACCTCCACGCCGTTGACGATCCGGTTTAAGCCCACGATGACCTTGTTGACACTCTCGATGCCTGCCTGGATCTCCTGGTGGGATGCCTGCATTGATCCTGCGGTCTTGTCGGTGCTTGCCTGGATCGTCCGGATCAGGTCCTCAATATCCTGGCTCGCCCGCTTGGACTCCCCGGCAAGGTTCCTGATCTCGCCTGCGACCACGGCGAACCCGCGGCCGTGCTCCCCGGCCCGGGCGGCCTCGATTGCGGCGTTGAGTGCGAGAAGGTTGGTCTGGTTGGCGATGTCGGTGATCAACTTCACGATGTTATTGATCTCCCGCATCTGGTTGTTGAGGGTGCTGATCTCTTCCACGGTCTGCTTGGAGATCTCCTCGACGAGGAGCATCTTCTTCGTCGCGACTTCGCCGAGGGAGGCCGCTTCGTTCCCCTCCTTCGACGCCTTCGAGGCATGCTCCATGACCTCCTGCGACGTGCTTGCTATCTCCTCGATGGACGCCGAGAGGTCGTTGATATCAGTCCCGATCTCTTTGATCTTGTCGAGCTGGCGTCGTGCATCCTCCGACGACTGCTGCGTCGAGACGGCGACCTGTTCCGTGGCCCGGATGATCTCGTCGGAGCTCTTGCTGACCTCTTTTGTGGTCATATCGACCTGGTGGGCCGCCCTTGCCACCTCAGCGAGGAGCGAGCGGATGGCGGTCAGCGAAGCGTTGTAGTCACCCTTCACCTTCAGGAGCGGGTCGTTGGCCTCTGCGTCCACGAACGCCGTCAAATCGCCCTTTGCCATGGCGGCGAGCGCGCCTCCGAGTCCTTCGGCGCTCTTTGCGAGTCTCTCGCCCTCCCGCTTCGCGGTCTCCATGAGAGCTCTGACCTGATCCTCTCTCTCTCGCTGCTCGGTGACATCGTTGTAGACGGTGAGTACAGAGTCTACGTTGCCGGCACGGTCGAGAAGCGGGATGTTGTAGCGCTCGACGGTATAGGTGCCGGCCGGTAACTCCAGCGTGGCCTCACCGCGGTTTGCCTGCCGGGTCCGGATGGCCTCTAGAGCCCCCTGTCCCGACTGGGAGGTGTATTTGAAGTCGCGAGCGGTAAGCTGCGACGCCTGATCTTCAGTGTACCCCGTGAGTTTCAGGAACGTCTTGTTCACCATCTTCAGGGTCATGTCCGGGTTCCAGAGGAGGATGGGCATCGGATTCTCCTGGATCATCACCCCTGTCCGTTCCTGAAGTTCCTGGATCTCCTCCATCTTCATCTGCTGCTCGGTCCAGTCGTTCCAGACGTAGAAGGCCATCTCGATATCGCCCTTTGCATCGAGGATTGGAATGGCGTTGAGGGTGAGATACTTCTTCGTGCCGTCAGGCCACTTGACCATGACGTCGGTCCTTGCGAGTTTCTTCGTCTCGTAGCAGGCGTAGAAGTGGTCGCCCTCAAGGATGGTGATATCGTAGTCGTAGAGTTTCTTTGCAAGGGTCTCTTCCCGTGTCCCCCGCCACATCCGGGCATACTCGTCGTTGATGTCGATCCGGCTCTTGTCCGGGCGAAGTGTCGCGATCGCAAGCGGGTTCTCCTTGATCATCGTGTCGATGCGATGCTGCATTCCGCGAATCTTGTCCTCTTCTTTCCGTTTTTCAGTGATGTCGTTATAGACGTTCAGGATCCCTGTCAGTTCGTTCTTCTCATTCAGGAGGGGGATCCCGTACTGTTCCAGGATGTAGATCCCGGAGGGGAACTCAACCGTCACTTCGCCGTAAACCCGCACTTTCTCGGTGAGCACTTTCCTGAGCCCTTCTCCTTTCTGAGCGAGAACTTTGAAGTCCCGCAGGGTCATCGTGGCGATACGCGACCGGTCGATGCCGGTCAGCTGGAGGTATGCCTCGTTGGCCGTGAGGATCTTCATCCCGGTATCGACGACCAGCATGGGCATCGGGTTCTTCTGGACGATCGTATCGGACTGCCGTTGCAGTTCGGCAATACTCTCCATCTGGACCCTGACCTCTTCCTCTCCCTCCCGCTGCCGTGTGATATCGTTATAGACGATGAGGATGCTCTCGACCGCATTTTCCCTGTCAAGAAGAGGGATGCCGTACTGCTCGAGCGTATGGGTGCCCGAGGGCAGTTCAACAACGACTTCGGCGTACGCCCGTTTCTTCTCCTGGATCGCCTGCCGGAGGCCGGAACCCTTCTGCGATGTTATCTTGAAGCCTCTCAGGCTTCTACCGAGCACCTGATCCATCGGGATCCCGCTCATCTCGGCATAGGCAGTGTTTGCCACAGTTATTTTGAACTGCGTGTCAACGACTAGAATAGGCATCGGGTTCTGCTCGATGATCATATCGGATCCTTTCAGAAGCGTTCTGGCCTCCTCCAGCCGACTCCTGAGGGCCTGCTTCTCCTCCTCCTTCTTCGCGAGCAGTGCATTGATCGAGGCGGCCAGGGGCCGGAATCCCTCCGGAACGCCGGCAAGGTCGATCCTTGCGGAGCCGTCGCCACTGATCCCCGCATGGAGTGCAGCCTCGATCGCCTCGGGCAGCACCGCCGGCCCCTGTTCATGTCCTGTCGTACCCGGCACAACCGGCCCGGTAAATAATGCTTTTCTTCCAGGTCTATCGATCATGAATTACACATCCTTCTCATGCTTCTCGTCCAGTTCCAGAAGCGCAGTAGTTATTGCCCGGTATTCTCTGCCGGCGTCGCTCTCGGGTGCGTAGTGGGAGATGGGAAGTCCCTGTTGCTGTGTTTCGTAGATTGCAGGTGAGTAAGGGACTATGAATACCTGTTTGAACGCTTTCCTGACCTCGGCCTCAAACGCCTTCAGCCGTTCTCTCTCCCTCCCTTCTTCGGCGGAGGGGCCGGGTGAGAAGATCCGTTTCAGGAAGAGTGCGAGGCCGCCTGTTCCGGCTGCCCGATCATCCAGACCCTTCCAGCGGGTCAGAATGGCGAAATCTGCGGTGACATCCTCTCCGAGCATCTCCCTGATGTCGCCAAAGACCGTCGATAAGGCTTCCATGCCTTTGAGGGCGAAGGTGCCGGGATCGAGGGTGACGATGGTGTGGTCCGCCGCGATGAGGCCGTTGATGACGAACTGGCCCATGCTTGGGGGTGTATCGATCAGGATGAAGTCGTAAGTGCCTCTCACCCGGGCGAGCGCCGCCTTGAGCAGCCCTGCCCTATCCTCGATACCGTAGAGATAGGGCTCAACCCCCACAAGGTCCAGGGTTGCCGGAGCAAGATCGATCCCTGATGCCGTGGGGACGATGATATCGTTGATCACGACGTCAGGAAAGCCTTCAAACGTGCTCATGAAGAGATCGTACATGCTCAGTTCAAGGGTATTGGGATTAACCCCCAGCCCCGTTGTGGCATTGGCCTGCGGGTCGCAGTCTACCACCAGAACACTTTTTCCGTTTTTCTGGAGGTATCCTGCGACGTTGAGGCATGATGTCGTCTTTCCCGTGCCACCTTTGTGGTGGGCAAACGCTACAATTGTGATATCCAGCACCCCTCGATACCTCTATTTGGAATGGGGGTTCTTAAACCTATTTTTATGATGCTGTGCATATGCGATGTATGTTCTGCATTCCGATAGCCCGGGCACTCTTGATGATAAATTCAACTTGTATCTGCCAGCAAATCCTCCCGGGTGCAGAGGAGCGGGTGCGGGAAGGCATCGGCTGTCCATCTTAAGTTCGTCCGGGCTCCTTGGTGCTAGTGCATCGATTCCAAAATAACCGACCATATCTAGCCTTCGTCCCCCTCCCCCACGG
>DANY01000009.1:19618-80329 GCA_002501655.1 Methanoculleus sp. UBA303 | reverse complement strand
CTCCTTGCCCGTTCGAGATGATAAGAATCGTCCCCACGATGCGTCGTGGATGCTTCTGCGGAGCCCGGTGGATTTACCGTTCTCTTTGAGATACTTGATGTTCAGGTCTTCGACACAGATCGTCGCATAGGCATCCACATACCACCGGGAGAGTTTGTGGAGGAAATCTTTCTTCTGGTTCGTGATATGGTCATATGCCTTCTCCAGGTTATCCTTTGCTTTCATCCAGTTCTTTCAGAACCGCTTCTTCCGGGCAACACTTTGCTGCAATTTCTTGATCGTATTCCGCGATTGTTCAAAGAATCGGGGGTTTTCGATTACCCCGCCATCACTATCGGCCGCAAATGCGTTCAGACCGACATCAATCCCAACTGAACGGCCTTCTCTCGTTGGTTCGGAAATCTTCTGTTCTGCCTGGATGATCACGTACCAGTTGTCCCCGGAACGGGTGATCTGGACACCCTTCACCGTCCCGACATAGGGCCGGTGCATCGTGAACGGTATTGTTCCGATCTTTGAGAAGGTGATGGCGCTGTGTTCTCTGTCGATCTTGAATCCAGATTGGTTGTAGTTGAGCGTCCGGTACCGGGATGCACCTTTGAACCGGAGTTTACCGATCTTCCGCCCCTTCTTCTTCGTCTGGGAGAGAGCACGAATGTTACTCCAGAGCGTAGAGTTCACCATCTGGAGAACTTTGGAGTACACGCCCGATACTTGTAGGAAACGATCATCTACGCTTGAATTATACTATAATACCCAAAATGATATACCTATCGTAATGAAGAAGGGCGGCGGAGCGGCCGTCCCCACCCTAAAGGGTGGGGACTTCCCGCTCCGCCCCCTTCACCCCCGCAAGTTAAATCTGTCTTGCCCTCCATCACGGAGAAGTGCGGTTCGCCGGAGCAACGGTGCTGGTATACGCCACTTTGCGCATCTGGTTCCGCCTGACGATAACCGGGTGCCGGGCGGCCCGCTCGACAAGGCAGGCAAACGTGGTGAATGCGATCCTTTCCATATAGAGAACGGGGAGGGACCGCTATTTAACCGTAAGCCGCGTGCGGGGTGAAAGTGAAGAGTTGGATTTCAGGCCGAAATCGACCCCCTTTGTTCAGGGAGGCCGGATACAGAAATCCGTTTTACAATAGTCCTACGTACCGGCGAGTTTTACCTTCCTATCGGCTGAAACGGCAACTGTTCCGTTGGCAAGTGTTAATGTATTACCCGGCATATACATGAAACGAAGTGCCGTATGCTGGATATTAGTGATTTGCACGTGAACGTGGATGGCACCGAGAAGCTCCACGACATCAACCTCCACATCGGGGAGGGGGAGACCCATATCCTGATGGGTCCGAACGGCTCGGGAAAGAGCACCCTGCTCAAAGCCATCATGGGGTTCGGCGGCTATACGATCACGTCCGGGTCAATTGTGTTTAAAGGGAAGGATATCACCCACATGCCGATCCACGAGCGGGCCCACCTCGGGATAGGCATGATGTTTCAGCACCCCCCAGCGATATCCGGGCTGAAACTCGGGAAACTGCTTGCCGCCACATCCCATATGGGAGAAGGCGCGATCGAGGCGCTGGCACAATCGGTCAACATGGAGCCCTTCCTCACCCGGGACGTCAACGTCGGGTTCTCCGGCGGCGAGATGAAACGAAGCGAAGTCCTGCAACTGAAGGTCCAGCAGCCCGACTTCGTCATGCTGGATGAACCGGAGAGCGGTGTCGACCTCGAGAATATGAGCCTCATGGGCAAGGAGATCGCAGGCCTGCTCGAGAAAGATATCCATATCATCAACCGACAGCGAAGCGGCCTTATCATCACCCATACCGGCTACATACTCGATTACCTCGAGGCCGACCAGGGGCACGTGCTGATCGACGGCCAGATACGGTGTCACGGAAACCCCCGCGAGATTCTGCGCGTGGTCAAGGAAAAAGGATACGGGGAGTGTCTGCGTTGCAAACAGATATAACTGACATGGAGCACCTCTCGGAGAAGGACCGGGAACGCCTCGCTCTGACCGGCCTTGAAGTAGGGATGCAGAACCGGTGCGGGAGTTTCTTCCAGATTGACCAGAACGTGGTCCAGACCACCTGTGGGGCCGAGGGAGTCGAGATGCTCCCCATCAAGGCCGCCCTCGAGAAGTATGACTGGGTGAAGGACTACTACTGGAACGCTGTCCCGAAGGATAAGGATAAGTATACGCAGTACCTGGCAAAGCAGGAAGACCCGCAGGGCCTCGTTGTCATCGCTCATCCGGGTGCGAAGGTCGAAATGCCTCTCCAGGCCTGCCTCTTCCTCCGCGAGGAGCCGGTGCAGCATGTGCATAACATCTTCATCGCGAGAGAGGGGTCCGAGATCCACATCATCTCCGGTTGCGCGAGTTCCTGGCAGAAGGAGCACGGAGCGCATATCGGGGTGACCGAGATCTACGTCGGCAAGGGCGCCAAGGTCACGTCCACGATGATCCACAACTGGAACCCGGGGATCAGCGTCTTCCCGCGGAGCGCCACCATCATCGAGGAGGACGGCACCTTCCTCTCGAACTACGTCTGCATGCAGCCGGTCCACCAGGTCAACATGTACCCAACGGCGCGCCTTGTCGGGAAGAACGCCGTGGCCCGGTTCTCGAGCATCGTCGTCGCGACGCCGGGGTCACTCCTCGACCTCGGCTCCCGCGCCATCCTCGGCGCCGAGAATACGAGCGCCGAACTGATCACCCGGGCGATCACCACCGGCGGCACCATCATATCCCGGGGGCACATCCTCGGCGAGAAGGATAACACGCGGGGCCATATCGAGTGCAAAGGCCTGATCTTAAAAGACGGCATCATCCACGCCATCCCCGAGATCGAAGGAACACTGACCGGCACCGAACTCTCCCACGAGGCCGCGGTCGGTAAGATCGCCCGCCACGAGATCGAGTACCTCATGGCGAGAGGCCTCTCGGAGGAGGAGGCCACCGCAACCATTATACGCGGGTTCCTGGATGTCAAGATCAGCGGTCTGCCTGCAGTTCTGCAGAAGCAGATCGATACCGCGATCGATAAAGCAGAATCCGGGTTCTGATTCGTGAGAAGAGGATATGGCGGAGACCGACCCATGCCAGGAAGAACGCGAGGAGATGGTGGAGTTCCAGATCCTGGCCCGGGGGGTCAGGAACCCCAGGGTGCTTGCCGCGATGCGGAAGATCCCGCGCCACCTCTTCGTGCCGAAGGGCTATGAGCGTGCCGCCTACGAGGACCGGCCGCTCCCCATCGGGGAAGGGCAGACCATCTCCCAGCCCTACATCGTCGCCGTCATGACCGAACAACTCGATCTCGCGCCGCAGGACCGGGTGCTCGAAGTCGGGACCGGCAGCGGCTACCAGGCCGCACTCCTCGCCGAACTTGCCGGCACGGTCATATCCGTCGAACGCCTGGAAGACCTCGCCGATCGGGCACAAAAGAACCTCGCCCGGGCCGGGGTCGCCGGCGTCCGGGTGATCGTCGGCGACGGCACGGAAGGCTATCCGCCGGGGGCGCCGTACGATGCTATCATCGTCACGGCGGCATCGCCCACTGTCCCGGAACCCCTGATCGACCAGCTCGCTGAAGGCGGGCGGCTGGTTGCTCCCATCGGGCCGCGGGACTGCCAGGACCTCATCAAACTCGTCAAACACGAAGGCCAGGTGGAGAAGATCCCGCTCGGCGGCGTCTGCTTCGTACCGCTGATCGGGCAGTTTGGGTGGCGAGGAGAAGGTTCCCCGTGAAGGTCTACGACATCACCAGGGACCTCTCCGAGGATACCATCCTCTACCCCGGGGATGTCCCACCCCGGTTCCGCGAGATAGATAACGGACAGTACCGTGTGACCGAGATGACCATCGGAAGCCATTCCGGAACGCACATCGACGCCCCGTCGCACTACCTGGAAGGCGGCCGGACTGTCGACCAGATCCCGCCAGGTGTGCTTATGGGGCTGGCGCGAGTGCTGGACTGCAGCGATGCGGAAGAGGTCATCGGTCCTGGCCGCCTCGCCGGCCGCCTTGCAGGCACCCGGACGCTCCTTCTGAAGACCTGGTTCTCGGAGCGGCAACGGTTCGAGCCCGGGTACCCGGCGCTCTCTCTTGAAGCGGCACACCTCATCGCAGACGCCGGCATCACCTGCCTCGGGACCGACGCTCCATCGATCGAGGCATTTAGCGGCGACGGTTCAGTCCACCGCAGGCTGCTCGGGAGCGGAATGGTCGTCCTCGAACTGCTCGACCTCGCAGCCGTGCCGGAAGGAGACTATGTTATGGTAGCATTGCCGTTGCGCCTTGCCGGCGCAGACGGATCGCCAGTGCGGGCGATCCTCTGCAAACAGTCTATGGAGGAAGAGCCATGAGTTTTCTGCACGATGCGATCGGGAAACTGGAGAAGGCACTCACGGACAGCGGATGCGAGGACGGTGTCGTTGCGCTCAGGGTGAACTACGACGCAGAGGTCTGCCAGTATCCAAAAGGAGTCTGCATGGAGGGGCATTTTGGAGGGCAGAGCGGGCAGTTCATCACCAGCGAGCCGATCCGGGCCAACACCCGGATCTCCTTTATGTTCGGTGCGCCACTCAAAGACCAGAAACAGCGGGGGGCGGCGAGCGTGATCATCAACGCCATCTCAGCGTTCCTCTGTCTGACACGGAAACTCCATCCCTGCACTCCCGAATGCTATGCCCCCTGCCTTGCGGAACTCTCCCGCGAGGTCGCCGGGAAGCGCGTCTACCTTGTCGGCCCGATGCCGGTGCTCGAGCGGGCCTTCAAAGGCCAGGTAGTCGATTCGCCAGATGAGGCCGACCTCCTTCTGGTCGCCGGCGACGGCATGACGACAGACGCCGGAGTCGCCTGCATCGACGACTGCCGGGGGAAGAAACGGATAATCTTTCTCGGACCGTCGACCGCCGGGGTCAGCGGCCTCATCAATCTCGAGCACTGGTGCCCCTACGGGCGATGAATACCTTTTTTTAGGAAAGAAAGGACTATACAGGAGTATGCTATTCGGCTCTTCCGGGATCCGGCAGGAGTTCGGCCCCGGCCTCGTCGATCTGGCGCTCCGTATCGGAGCAGCCGCCGCAGACGGCGCGCAAGGCATCGTCGTGGGCAGGGATACCCGCACAACCAGCAAACTGCTGGAACATTGTGTCATCGCCGGTATGCTCTCGGCCGGTGCGACCGTCTACACCTGCGGCATCGCGCCCACACCGACGGTCGCGCACGCGACGGGATGCGTGGACGCAGGATGCATGATCACCGCCTCGCATAACCCCGAATCCTACAACGGGGTAAAACTGCTCAACCCCGACGGGTCGTCGTTCACCCGCCGGCAGCAGGCGGCAATTGAGGGTGCGCTCGAGGGGTCGCACTGGGAGGACTGGGACGAGCAGGGGCACGTCGCCCCCGTCGATGCGGTGGATGCCCACCGGGAGGCGATCCTTGACCAGCTCAGCCTCTCCCGCCCGGTCACGGCCGTGCTGGACTGTGGCAACGGTGCGGGAAGCGTCATCACCCCCGATCTCCTTGCAGGGGCAGGGGCGACCGTCATCGGGCTGAACTGCAACGTCTCGGGCCGGTTCGCCCGCCCTTCGGAGCCGCTGGAGGCAAATCTCCCCTATATCGGCGAGATCGTCCGGAGGCGAGAGGCTGCGTGTGCGGTGATTCACGACGGCGACGCCGACCGGATGATGGCGTTCGATGAGCGGGGCCGCTACATCGACGGAGACCATCTTCTTATGCTCTTCGCGAAGTACCTTGACCGGAAGCGCGTGGTCACCACCGTCGACGCCTCCATGGCGATCGAAGAGGTCGCGGAGGTCCGCCGCACGCCGGTCGGCGACAGCTTCGTCTCCGAGGAACTCCTCTCGTGGGGAGATTTCGGCGGAGAGGCGTCGGGGAGCTGGATCTTCCCCGAGCACTCCTACTGCCCTGACGGGGTCTATGCCGCGGCCCTGCTCTGCGAGATTGCGTCGGAGTGGTCGATCGCCGAAGAACTGGACCGGATGCCCCGGTATACCCTCCTCCGGGAGTCGTACCGCGTCGCTGTTCCGGGGGGGATCATGGCGGCGATGGGAGCTGATGAGCCTACGCATGGCGTCCGATACAGTGACGACGACGGCTGGTACCTGATCCGGGCGAGCGGCACCGAACCGAAGGTCCGGATCACGGCCGAGGGAAAGACGCCCGCAAAAGCAAAAAGAATGCTCGATGCAGGGCATACAGCCCTTGAGAGAGCGAAACGTGTTTCGGGAGCAGAGTAGGAGTGAATAGTATGCAGTGTGTCGTGTTAGCAGCAGGAGAGGGGAAACGGATGCGCCCCCTGACCGCCCGGCGTCCGAAGGTTATGCTTCCCATCGCCAACCGCCCGATGATGGAACACCTGGTCCTCGCGGCCCGGGACGCAGGAATCACCGACTTCATCTTCGTCGTCGGTTACTTTGAGCGTGAGATCCGGAACCACTTCAGGGACGGCAGCACTCTTGGCGTGAATATCACCTACGTCACCCAGCGGCACCAGCTCGGGACCGCCGACGCTCTCCGGGCGACGGCAGGAATGGTCAACGGGCAATTTCTCCTCCTCAACGGCGATATGGTCCTCAAGAGGAACGACATCGAGGAACTCTGCCGGATGAGCGCCCCCTGTATGGGAATACACGAGACAGACCACCCACAGGACTACGGCGTGGTGACCGTGGAGGATAGCCGTATCACCGGTCTTGAGGAGAAGTCGGAACACCCGAAGAGCAACCTGATCAACGCGGGAGCTTATCTCTTCAACCCGGACATATTCAACCTCCTTGCGGGGATCAAGATATCAGGCCGGGGTGAGTTCGAGCTGACCGACGCCCTCGAGTCCTACATCAGGGAAGGAACGCTCAATGCGTACCCGCTGGACTACTGGCTCGACGTCGGACAGCCGTGGGATCTCCTTGACGCAAACGAGGCGCTCCTCTCCTCGCTGCACCACGAACGGTGCGGCACCGTCGAAGACGGGTGCACCCTCCCCGATACGATCAGCATAGGCAAAGGAACCGTCATCCGGGCCGGCACCTACATCGAGGGCCCCTGTGTCATCGGCGAGAACTGCGTCATCGGCCCCCACGCCTATATCCGGGGCTCTACCGCCATCGGTGATGACTGCCATATCGGGCATGCGACCGAGATCAAGAACTCCATCATCATGTCGTCCACCAGGATCCCACACTTCAACTACGTGGGCGACAGTATCGTCGGGAGCGGGTGCAACTTCGGGGCCGGCACCAAGGTCGCGAACCTCAGGCACGACAACGGTGCGGTGAAGGTCTGCGGGAGGACTACCGGCAGGAGGAAGTTCGGCGCCATCATCGGCGATAACGTCCTTTTCGGCATCAACTGCTCGGTCAACGTCGGGAGCCTCGTCGGCAGCAACGCTAAGATTGCCCCCCACTCCCTCGTTGAGGGATGCATCGAGGAAGGATCAGTCATCAGGTGATATGATGCAGGCAATCATTTTAGCAGCGGGAGAAGGGAGCCGCCTCCGGCCGCTCACCCGGAGCAAGCCCAAAGCCATGCTCCCGGTCGCAAACCGGCCGATCATCGAGTACGTCATCGACGCTCTGCTGGAGAACGGGATCCGCGATATCGTTGTGGTGGTCGGCTACCGTAAAGAAGACGTCATCCGGCACCTCAACCGGCTTGAAGCCCCGATCCAGGTCGTCGTGCAGGAGCGGCAGCTCGGGACCGCCGACGCCCTCCGGGCGGCCGAGTCGGAGATCACGGACGACTTCCTCGTTCTCCCCGGTGACAACTACATCAACGCTGAATCGATCGCCCGGATCAAGAGGGAGCGAAATGCCATGCTCGTGGCCGAGCACCCGAACCCCTCGAACTTCGGGGTCGTGGTGATCAGGAACGGCTTCGTCCGCGAAATCATCGAGAAGCCCGAAGATGCCCCGACGTTCACGGTATCGACCGGGGTCTACTCATTCACACCCGACGTCTTCTCCTACCTCCGGACGAACGAGATCCCCGACGCCATCTCCGCCATGATCGCGTCGGGCCAGCGGATACGGGCGATCCCGGCAGACGACTGGCAGGATGCCATCTATCCCTGGGATCTCCTGAAACTGAACAGCCGGATGCTCAAGGGGATCACTCCCGAGATCGGCGGGACGGTCGATGCATCCGTCATCCGCCGGGGTACCGTACATATCGGCACCGGGACGACCATCGGCCCGAACACCGTGATCTACGGCCCCGTCACCATCGGGAGCAACTGCAACATCGGCCCGAACTGCGTGATCATGCCCGATGCGAGCATCGGCAACCGGGTGGTGCTTGAGCCGTTCACCTACGTTGCCGACTCGCTCATCATGAGCGATGTCAAGATAGGATCCCATTCAAGGATCGTCTCGGCGGTCTTCGGCCAGGGGTGCATCCTCGCCGACCATACTACCACCTACCCGTTCGCAAGTTTCATCGAGGTCGGAGACCGGGTCCATAAGGAGGAATTCGGCGCAGTCCTCGGCGACGGGGTCCGTGCAGCACCCTTCACAACATTTAAAAACTGCATAGCAGGTAACAGTGTTACCATTGAAGAGGGGAAGACAGTGGTCGGGCTCATCGAGGACGGCACCCGGGTGATGTAGATGTGCGGGATAGTCGGCTACATCGGAAGACGGGACGCAACGCCGGTCCTGATCCAGGGGTTGAAGCGGCTTGAGTATCGGGGCTATGACTCGTTCGGCATCGCGACGGTCGGGAGTGCGCTCGAGGTTTACAAAAAAATGGGCCGTATATCGGACGGCGAGGCTGGAGTGGTCGGTCTCCATGGATGCACCGGTATCGGGCATACCCGGTGGGCCACCCATGGCGAACCAAGCGACATCAACGCCCACCCGCATACCGACTGCACGGAGAAAATCGCCGTGGTGCACAACGGTGTCATCGAGAACTACAGCGAACTGAAGCGGCAGTTGCAGGCGCGTGGCCACACCTTCCGGTCCGAGACCGATACCGAGGTGATCGTCCACCTCATCGAGGAGCACTATGACGGAGACCTCCTCGCGGCGGTCAACGCAACCCTCCCCCTCCTCGAAGGCTCGTATGCCATCCTCGCAATTGCAGAGGATACGCAGAGGATCGTTGCCGCCCGGAACGCGAGCCCGCTCGTCCTCGGGGTCGGCGACGCCGAGATCTTTGCCGCCTCGGATATGACGCCGCTCCTTGAGTACACCGAGCGTGTGATCTACCTCGAGGACGGTGACGTGGCTGATATAACGTCCGATCACCTCAATATCTTCCACGGCGGCCGGAAGGTGGAGCGCCCGGTCGAGTTGATCAGCTGGTGCGTCGAGGATACCCGGAAGGGCGGGTTTGCCCACTACATGCTCAAGGAGATCTTCGAACAGCCCCAGTCTTTCTACGAGACCATCCGGGCAGGCATCGACGACCATGTGCGGCAGATGGTCACGGAGGCCGGCGAGATCACCCTGGTCGCGTGCGGGACGTCCTACCACACCGCCCTGATCTTCAAGTACCTGGCCGAAGCCCTCTGTAATGTCCCGGTTCGGGTCGAGATGGGGTCGGAGTTCAAGTATTTCACCCCACCCCTCCACGGCCTCGTGATCGCTGTCTCGCAATCAGGGGAGACTGCCGATACGATCGCCGCCTTAAAGATGGCAAAAGCCCGCAACTGCCCCACGCTTGCCATCACCAACGTGATGGGGAGCACCGTCACCCGGGTCGCGGATGAGACCCTGATCATGCGGGCCGGCCCCGAGATCGGCGTCGCCGCAACCAAGTCCTACACGGCACAGCTCGCGGCGCTGATGCAGATCCTCAATGCCCGCTGTGATGGGGCGTTCGACGACATCCTCTCACACGCGCACCTAGCCATCAGTGAGGTCCTCCTCCGCGAGATCAAGGAGGCGGTCACCCTCTGTTCTAAGGCCGAACACGTCTTTTTCGTGGGGAGAGGGGCATTTTACCCGGTCTCGATGGAGGGCGCCTTGAAGATGAAGGAGATCAGCTACGTCCACGCCGAGGGGTATGCGGCGGGCGAACTAAAACACGGGCCGTTCGCCCTGCTCACCCCTGAGACGCCGGTAGTCGCCATATGCACCCCCGGCCCGACCTACAGCGTGATGGCCTCGAATATCAAGGAGATGAAGGCCCGAAAGGCACCGGTCATCGGGCTCGGTGTGGAAGGCGATAAGGAGCTCGCTGAGATTGTGGATATCTTCATCCCCATCCCGAACACACACCTTCTGGTGCAGGTGCTGACCGCATCGGTCGCCCTCCAGCTGCTCGCCTACCACACCGCATGCGCCCTGCAGCGGGACGTCGACAAACCCCGGAACCTGGCAAAGAGCGTGACCGTTGAATGATTGAATATGGACACAACGCCCTCGGTGAGGGGGCGGTGATATTTGAACCGGTGACTCTCGGGTTTCCCTCCCGCGACCGGATCGGCGAGGAAGGATACCCGGGCGCCACCATCGGGAGGAACGCTATCCTCCGGTCGGGCACCATCATCTACTGCGACGTGACGATCGGCGAGGCCTTCCAGACCGGCCATAACGTTCTGATCCGCGAGAAGACAACCATCGGCGACCGTGTCGCGATCGGGACGGCGGCGGTGATCGAGGGCGACTGCACAATCGGCGACGATGTCCGCCTCCAGAGCCTGGTCTACATCCCCACCGGCGCCCGGATCGGCAACCGGGTCTTCGTCGGCCCGAACGCCGTGCTGACGAACGACCGCTATCCGCCGGGGCCCCATGAATCCCTCCGGGGCCCGGTGATCGGGGACGGCGCCGTCGTCGGTGCGAACGCAACGATCCTCCCCGGCGTCACCGTCGGTGAAGGGGCGTTCGTCGCCGCCGGCGCGGTGGTGACAAAGGACGTCCCGCCGGGGGCACTCGCGGTGGGTACACCGGCACGGTTCCGGCCGCTCCCCCCAGAGGCGAGGCGAGGCCGATGAAGATCCCCGTCGCCCGGCCGCTCGTCGGGGAGGAGGAGATAGAAGCCGTCGCCCGCGTGATGCGGTCGGGGATGCTCGCCCAGGGATCGGACGTCACGGAGTTCGAGTCGCGGTTTGCGGAATACTGTGGTGCCCGGCATGCAATCGGCGTCAACTCCGGGACGGCGGCGCTCCACGCGGCCCTCCTTGCCGCCGGCGTCGGGCCCGGGGACTCGGTGATCGTCCCGGCGTTCACGTTCTTTGCGACGGCATCAAGCGTCTCGATGTGCGGGGCAACCCCGCTCTTCGCGGACGTTGATCCACGGACGTTCAACATCGACCCGGAGTCGGTCGCGGATCTCATCAGGCCGGATACCCGGGCGGTCATCGGGGTCCACCTCTTCGGGCAGCCGTTCGACGTCGGTGCCGTCCGCGATCTCTGCGACGACCGCAGGCTCGTCCTCATCGAGGATGCGGCCCAGGCGCACGGTGCGGAGTACCAGGGAAAACGGGCAGGGAGCCTTGCCGACCTCGCCTGCTTCTCGTTCTACCCGACGAAGAACATGACCACCGGGGAAGGCGGTATGGTCACGACCGACGACGACGCCCTTGCAGAGCGGGTCAGGCTCTTCATCAACCACGGGCAGAGCAAGAAGTACTTTCACTCGGCCGTCGGCTACAACTACCGGATGACGAACATCGCCGCCGCCATCGGCCTTGTGCAGCTCGACCGGCTCCGGGGGTTCAACGAGCGCCGGATCCACAACGCTCGATACCTCGACCGCCACCTCGCGGGAACAGGGCTTATCACGCCCTACGTGGCACCGGGCGTCCGGCACGTCTACCACCAGTACGTGGTGAGGCTCCCCGCCGGCTACCCTCTGTCGAGGGATGCGTTCATGGAAGCTCTTTCCGAGCAGGGGATCGGGACCGCCGTCCACTACCCCATCCCCGTCAACCGGCAGCCGGTATACCTGGCTGGAAACAACAGCACCTCCTGCCCGGTATCGGATGACCTCGCGGCCTCGGTCGTGAGCCTGCCCGTCCACCCGTCGGTGACGGACGAAGAACTGGCGTACATCTGCGACGCGGTCCGGGAACTGCAGGAAGCATAACTGGATACCCATGAGAATTCTGCTCGTCTCCACCCAGGACTACATCCACCACCCGATCCCGTCCCGGCACCACAACATATTCGAGGAACTGGCAACACGGCACGAGGTCCACGTCCCCCATTTCCACGTCAGCAGGGGGAAGGAGCGGGAGACACGCCTCCACGTCCACGAAGCGACACAATTTCCCGTGGCAAGCCCCTTCCTCCACTACACCTTAAACGCACCCTGCCACTACCGGGTCATCCGTGATATCATCCGGGACTACGACATCGATGTCGTTGTCGGCGCCCACGTCCTCGCAGGAACGGCGATGATCCGTGCGGCGAAGAAGTTCGGCGTGCCGGTCGTCTTCGACCTGAAGGACTGGTTCCCCGACTCCGCCGCCGCCTACTACAAGAACCCCGCCATGCAGTGGGTGCTCCGGGAAGGCGTCCTCGCCGTAACCCGGTACAACCTCGACCACAGCGATGTCATCACAACGGTCTCGCCCGGGCTCGTTGCGAAACTGAAGAGATACGGCTATGAGGCGGAGTTGATCACGAACGGCGTCAACACCGACCTCTTCCGTCCAATGGATGGCAGAGTAATGCGGGAGGCCCTTGGAATTGCCCCCGATGCGTTCGTTCTCGGGTTCGCGGGCGCCGTCGAGCGGTGGTACGCCCTCGACGAGGTGGTCCGTGCGTTCCCCGAAATCCTCCAGAAGCACGAGAACGCAGAACTTCTGATCGTCGGCGGTTCGCTCTTCACTGGCTACCTGGACGAACTGCGTGCCCTTGCGGCAGACCTCGGGGTCGCCGGGCGGGTGCACTTCACCGGCGCCGTCGAGTACCATGACCTTCCCGGCTACATCGCGCCGATGGACATCTGCCTCATCCCGCTCTCGCCCCCCCAATGGGTCGATATCGCCCTGCCGAACAAGTACTTCGAGTACTCGGCATGCGGGAAACCGATCCTCTCCACCCCCATTCCCGATATGCTCCGGATGGGCGGCGGGAGCATCGCCGTCTACCGGGAGAGAGAGGAGTTCATCGAGAAGGTTGACGAACTGGCCGAGAACCCGGGACGCTGCCCGGCCGGGATCGAGGAGCACAGCTGGAAGAAGAAAGCGGAGGCGTTTGAGAAGGTCTTTACACGGTTAACAGGAAAAGCCCGGTAGGTGCTTCTTTTTCTGCTCTCCCGGATACGCCAAGGTTATTAATGGCTCGAAGGGAAACTGATTCGTAACAAGGAGGGTCCAATGGCTCACGTGGATCTCGGAAAATACCGACCGTATATAATCATAGGTTTTATCGTCCTGTTCACCCTGCTCGCGTTCTGGACGCGAGGTATCCCTTCGGATGGTCTGGTGACCGCCGACGGCGTCAATCTCCTGGAAAACGACGCCTGGTACAACATCCGCCAGGTCGAACAGACCGTCGCGAACTTCCCCGGCTACGCCTGGTTCGACGCGATGACGCTCTACCCGACCGGGGACGTCATCTACTGGGGGCCGCTCTTCATCGAGATCATATCGGCGCTCTGCGTCCTTACCGGCGCAGCGACGCGGCCGGAGATCATGGTGGTGGCGTCGTGGGTCCCGCCGCTGATGGGCGCGGCGATGGTGCCGGTCACCTACCTGCTCGGAAAGAAGATCGCGGACTGGAAGACGGGGATCATCGCGGCAGGCCTCATCGCGGTCATCAGCGGGAACTACGCCTTCCGTTCCCTCTTCGGGTTCGTCGACCACCATATCGCGGAGACGCTCTTCTCGACGATCTTCGTCCTCGCCTACGTTGCGGCACTGCTCGTCACCCGCGACCACCCGTTCTCCCTCAAGGATCGCGGAACCCTCACGGTTGAGGGCCTGAAGGCCCCGGTGCTCGCCTCGGCGCTCGCGGGCGTCGGGTACCTCCTCGGATACTTCAACATGCCGACGATGATCCTCTTCGCGCTCATCGTGACGGCGTTCACCCTGATCCAGTTCGTCCTGGACTTCTTCCAGGACCGGTCAAGCGACTACCTGGTCCTCGTAAACACTATCACCTTCGGTGTCGCGATCATCGGGACGGCAGCGTTCGGCTTCCCGCACCCCGGCCTCGACCTCTCACGCTACACCGTCGGGCACGTCATCGCCTGCGCCGCCCTCATCGCAGGCACGCTCGCGCTCTACGGTCTTGCTACCTACCTCCGCGGGCGCCCGAAGTACTACTTCCCGGCAGCGCTCGCCGGCATCGCGGTCGTCGTCGTGGCGGCGCTCTCTGTCGCCCTGCCTGACGTCTACAACCTCCTGATCGCAAGCCTCTTCGCGTTCTTCGGCGAGCAGCCGGTCACCACAACCGTCCTGGAGGCACGGGCCTGGTCGTTCGATATGGCCTGGGCAGCGTTCAACTGGGGCCTCCTCCTTATGGCGGGCGGGATCGCCTTCCTGCTCTGGTGGAGCCGCGAGAAGGTGAACCCCGCCCACGTCTTCGTCCTCGTCTGGACGGCGATCATCCTCGCCTCGACGATGGCGCACGTCCGGTACGAGTATTACTTTGCTGTCAACGTCGCCCTGCTCTCCGCCGTCTTTGCAGGCGCAGTCCTGAACATAGGGTGGAAAGACGTCACGCGCTTCGCGGGAACGGCAACGTCAGCCGCTCATGCAAGCCCGGCAGCCGCGGAGAAGCGGGAAGAGCCGCCACGAAAGGGGAAGAAGGGAGGGAAAGCCCCGGAGGCCAGAAAGCCGAAGGCTTCCTCCAAAGACCAGCCGGACTACCTGAAAGCAGGGGCGTTCATCGCGGTCGTCGTCGTGACGCTCCTCTTCGCGGGGGGTTCCCTCCAGGCGAACATTGCCCTGGCGAACAACGCCAGGTACGGCGGCGTCGACTCGCAGTGGATGGAAGCGCTCGAGTGGATGGGTGCAAACACCCCCAACCCCGGTGTCGACTACACCGCCATCCTCGACCAGAACACCTTCACCTACCCTGAGGACTCCTACGGCGTCATGTCCTGGTGGGACTACGGCCACTGGATCACCCTCATCGCAAAACGAATCCCGAACAACAACCCCTTCCAGCACGGGGTTGCCGGCCCGAACGGATCGGCCCAGTACTTCGTCGCGACCGACGAAGAGACCGCGAACAAGATCCTCGACAACATCGGCACCCGCTACGTCGTCACCGATATCCAGCTCGATACCGGGAAGTTCCACGCCCCGGCGACCTGGGCAGATCCGGACGTGGGCAGGAGTCCCTTCGAACCGCAGTTCTTCGTCCCCACGAGTACGGCCGCGACGAGCTACCAGGCGGTGCCGTTCTACAGCCAGGAATACTACCTGACGATGGTCTCCCGCCTCCACAACTTCGACGGGTCCATGGCTGACCCGACGTCGCAGGTGATCTACGCCGAGTATCGCGACGCGGGCACGGCGAACGCCTCGCTCCCCGTCATCACACGGACAGAACAGATGAACGCCACCGCGGGTGCCACCGCAGTGGAGGCATACAACAGGAACGCGCCAGCGGGCTCTCATGCCACGCTCCTGAACATGTACTACCAGTACCGGGGCGACTCGATCCTCCAGCCGCTCGAACGGGTGCCGGCGCTCCAGCACTACCGGCTCGTCCACGAGAGCCCCCAGAACGTCTACGGCACCACCGGCACGAGCGGGCCCGACCTGAAATACGTCAAGATCTTCGAGTACGTCCCGGGCGCCGCGATCAGGGGTAGCGGCATCATCGAGGTGCCGGTCGTCACGAACACCGGCCGGACGTTCACCTACCGGCAGGAGAGCGTGAACGGCACGTTCATCGTCCCGTACGCGACCGGAGGGTCGGACGGGGTCAGGACGGCGGGACCCTACCGGATCGTAGACACCAGCCAGACGTTCGAGGTCACCGAAGAGGATATCCTGCAGGGACGCACCATCAACTGAACGAGGATGCGCTCTTCGGTCATTTACGGTGACATCTTCACCAGGCACGACATGGAGGCCCACCCCGAGTCGGGCTCCCGGTTGCGTGTAGCCCTCTCGGGAGTTCCCGACAACGTGCGATGGCGTGCCCCGGTCCTGGCCACCGAAGATGACCGGGAGCAGGTCCACGATCCCCGCTACATCCGGTGGTGCAACAGATGGCAACGGGAACCTGTTTTTTAGACACAAACACCTACGTCACCTGCCACTCTTTCGACGTGGCATCCTACGCCGCCGGGTCGACCTACGCCGCGGTGGAGCGCACACTCGACGGCGAGCGCCTCTTCGCTCTGGTCTGCCCGCCGGCATAGAGGAGCACAGCTGGAAGAAGAAGGCGGAAGCGTTTGAGAAGGTCTTTGCACGACTGACGTGAAAATCCCGAGACTCACCCTGTTTTCCAGCACCGCGGATACGCCAATGTTATTAATGGTTCAGGGGAAACAGAAACGTAGCAAGGAGGGTCCGATGGCTCACGTGGATCTCGATAAGTATCGACCGTATATTATCATTGGCATTATCGTTCTGTTCACCCTGCTCCCGCTCTGGACGCGGGGGTATATTCCGGCGTCTGATATGGTGACCCCCGATGGGGTCAACCTCCTCGGCAACGACCCCTGGTATAGTGTCCGCCAGGTCGAGCAGACCGTCGCGAACTTCCCCGGTTACGCCTGGTTCGACGCCATGACGCTCTACCCGACCGGCGACGTCATCTACTGGGGACCGCTCTTCGTCCAGATCATATCGGCGCTCTGTGTCCTTGTCGGCGCAACGACGCGCCCCGAGATCATGGTGGTGGCATCCTGGGTCCCGCCGCTGATGGGCGCGGCGATGGTGCCGGTCACCTACCTGCTCGCGAGAAAGATCACGGACTGGAAGACCGGCCTCATCGCGGCAGGCCTCATCGCGGTCATCTCCGGGAGCTTCGCCCACCGCTCCCTCTTCGCCTTCGTCGACCACCACATCGCAGAGACCCTCTTCTCGACGATCTTCGTCCTCGCCTACGTCACGGCGCTGCTCACGACACGCGACAGCCCGCTCTCGCGGAAGAACCTTGAGACCCTGAAGATGCCGGTGATAACGGCGGCCGCGGCCGGCGTCGCCTACCTCCTCGGTTTCTTCAACATGCCGACGATGATCCTCCTCGCGCTCATCGTGGCGGGGTTCACCCTGGTCCAGTTTCTCCTGGACTTCTTCCAGGACCGGTCGAGCGACTATCTGGTCCTCGTAAACGCCGTCACCTTCGGCGTCGTGATCGTCGGGATAACAGCGATCGGTTTCCCGCACCCCGGCCTTGACCTCTCCCGCTACACCGTCGGGCACGTCATCGCTTACGCCGGCCTCATCGCCGGGACGCTCGCGCTCTACGGGCTCTCGGTCTACCTGAAAGGGCGCCCAAAGTATTACTTCCCCGCCGCCCTTGCAGGCCTCGCTGCCGTCGCCGTCGCGGTGCTCTTTGTCGCCCTGCCGGACATCTACAACCTCCTGATATCGAGCCTCTTCGCCTTCTTCGGCGAGGCGCCGGTCACCACGACCGTCCAGGAGGCACGGGCCTGGTCGTACAACGATGCCTGGCGAACGTTCCACTGGGGCCTCGTGCTCGCAGCCGGCGGGGTTGCCGCCCTGCTCTGGCAGAACCGTGATAGGGTGAACCCGGCCCACATCTTCGTCCTTATCTGGACGGGAGTCATCCTGGCATCGACCGCCGCACATGTCCGCTACGAATACTATCTTGCTGCAAACATCGCCCTGCTCGCCGCGGTCTTTGCCGGGGCGGTCCTCGACGCGACCTGGAAGGACGTCGCGCGCCTCTTCCGGGCGGGAAGCGGCGGGGCATCCTCCGGCCCCGGAGACGGCGGGAAGCGGGAAGAGCCGCCACGGAAGGGAAAGAAGGGGGCAAGAGCCCCGGATACCCGGAAACCGAAAGTCTCGTCGAGAGACCAGCCGGACTACATCAAGGTAGGAGCCTTCGCTGCGGTCGTCGTCGTCACGCTCATCTTCGCCGGAACCTCACTCCAGACCAACCTCGCCTATGCCGCCGGTGCGAAGTACAGCGGCATCGACTCGCAGTGGATGGAGGCCCTCGAGTGGATGGGCACGAATACGCCCGACCCCGGGGTCGACTTCCACGCCATCTACGACAAGGACACCTTCACCTACCCTGAGGGGTCCTACGGCGTCATGTCCTGGTGGGACTACGGCCACTGGATTACCTTTGTCTCAAAGCGGATCCCGAACAACAACCCCTTCCAGCACGGGGTTGCCGGGCCGAACGGCTCCGCGACCTACTTCGTCTCGACCTCCGAGGAGAAGGCAAACCGGATCCTCGACAACATCGGCACCCGCTACGTCGTCACCGACATCGAACTCGACACCAGTAAATTCCACGCGCCGGCGACGTGGGCCGATCCGGATGTTGGGAGAGCCCGGTTTGAGCCGGAATTCTTTATGCCCGTGAGCGTGGGCTCGACGAGTTACCAGGCGGTACCGTTCTACAACCAGCAGTACTACCTGACGATGGTCTCCCGTCTCCATAACTTCGACGGGTCCATGACCGACCCGGCGTCGCAGGTGATCTACGCCGAGTACCGTGACGCGGGCACGGCGAACACCTCCCTCCCGGTCATCACGCGCACCGAGCAGATGAACGCCACGGCCGCCGCGGCGGCGGTGGAGGCCTACAACAAGAGCGCGCCGGCCGGGTCTCACGCGACGCTCCTGAACATGTACTACCAGTACCGGGGAGACTCGCTCCTCCATCCGGTCGAGCGGGTGCCGGCGCTCCAGCACTACCGGCTCGTCCATGAGACACCCAAGAACATCTTCAATGTCGGCTTGAGTGGGCCTGACCTAAAATCCGTCAAGATATTCGAGTACGTCCCGGGGGCCCGCATCAAGGGCGACGGGATCATCGAGGTGCCGGTCACGACGAACACCGGCCGGGCGTTCATCTACCGGCAGGAGAGCGTGAACGGTACATTCACTGTCCCGTATGCGACGTCCGGATGGTCGGGCGAAGTGAAGACGACGGGACCATACCGGATCGCAGGTACCGACCGGACGTTCGACGTAACCGATGGGGATATCCTGCAGGGACGCACAATCAACTGAACGAGAATGCGGTCTTCAGTCATCTACGGTGACATCTTTACCAGGCACGATATGGAGGCTCACCCCGAGTCGGGCTCCCGGTTACGGGGGGCCCTCTCCGGGGTCCCCGATAACATAAGGTGGCATGCCCCGGTTCGGGCTACCGAGAGAGACCTGGAGCGGGTCCACCGTCCCCAGTACATCCGGTGGGTGCAGGAGATAGCACGAGGAACCTGTTTTTTAGATCCGAATACCTACGTCACCTGCCACTCGTTCGAGGCGGCGTCCTATGCAGCCGGATCAACCTCTGCAGCGGTGGAGCGCACACTCGACGGCGAGCACCTGTTTGCCCTGGTCCGCCCTCCGGGCCACCATGCTGAGCCCGACCGGGCGATGGGGTTCTGCATCTTTAATAATGCCGCCATCGCGGCGGCGAAAGCACTTCTGTCGGTTGACCGGGTGGCGATCCTCGACTGGGACCTGCACCACGGCAACGGCACGCAGACGGCTTTTTACGGGAGCGATCGGGTGCTCTTCTGCTCGGTGCACGAGGCCGACAGTTTCCCGAAGACCGGGTGGGTGGATGAGATCGGCACCGGTGCTGGCCGGGGCTACACTCTCAACGCCCCGCTTGCGGCGGGGTCCACCATCGCCGATTACTGCTACGTCTTTCGCGAGGTCTTCGTCCCGGCGCTCGCCCGGTTCCGACCCGACGTCCTGATCGTCTCGGCCGGACAGGACGCCCTCTCCGACGACGCGCACGGGCAGATGAACCTTGAGCCCGAGGACTACGGCGTGCTCACCGGTATGCTGATCGACGGCACGGACCTCCCTCTCGCCCTGACCCTCGAGGGGGGTTACGGCCCGTCGCACGGGAAGGCGATCGCCGCGATATTTGGTGCCCTCTCGGGGAAGCGGTCTTTGCCTGCAGAGAACCCCCTGCACCGAACCACGAAGAGGGTTGTCGACATCTTAAAGAAGGTCCGGTTCTGCTGAGCGCGACTGGCCGAAGGGCAGGAGCATGAGCACCGCAGGTGCAAGGCGCGGAGGGGAGGCCTTCCCGGCCCCGCCCATATCACCCCTGCGTGGCCTGCCGCCGGTCCGGATCCATGTAGGAGACCTCAAACCCGGGGAGGATGACCCGCACCACCGGCACCGGGGTCCTTGAGAGGTCGCAGACGCAGACCCGGTCCGTATAAGGACTGACCTCATCGAGCACCCGACGTATGTCGAGGTCGAACCGCGGGGTGCTCGCGTCGGGAACATCCCCGATATCGACGGTTTCTCCGTCGGCAAACCACATCCGGTTGATCCGCTTCAGCCGGTCGTATCCCGCCTTCCTGATGACCAGTTCCCGCCGGGGATCGGTGCGGCCGCCCTGGAGGTAACTCCCGCGGCTCTGGGCGACCTCGGTCAGGGCACGGAGCGCCGCGATCTCGGGGGAGGTGTGCGTCCCCGATCCGATGACGATCATCGCCGGGTCCTTCGTGACGGTGTCGTCCGCAGCGGCAGCGACGGTGGGGATGCCGGTCTTCCCGGAGAGCAGCCAGAGGTGGATATCGATACCGTTCTCCTCAAACCGGTCGAGGACCTGCCGGGCGGCGCAGTCGCTCCCGATTGTGAGGCGGCGCCCGAGGTCGCGCTTCTGGTCGGCGAGGCTGAGCGCATCCCGCTCGATCACCTCGAAGAGGGCGTGCAGGATCGCCTCCTCGATGACGTTTCCTGATGCGAGCCCGTTCGAGTCACTCCGGAAGAGGGGTATGGTCATGCCGAGCGAGTCATACGGGTGGAAGACGGCGTTACTCGGGACGTAGACCTCCTCATCGTTCAGAATATCCCACGCCGCCGTCCAGTGGACTTTCTCCCCCTGCTCAAGTCTTCGCGGGAGGATCAGGTCTTCGGGGTGCACCGCCCGCCCCGGGCCGATCTCCTCGTAGGTGGCATACTCCATCCGGTCGCCCCGGTACTCAGCGCAGTAACGCTCGAGCGCCTCCATCATCGCCGAGACCCGGGCATGGACGGGTTCCTTTCCCTTTCCAGCATGGACGCGAACCGCCCCCCGGGCCGCTCCCGGCCGAACCGCCGAGAAGACGGGGATCCCGAGACGGTCGAGAGGGGTCACGTCGATAATCTCCACAACACCGATCTCCGCCATCAACGGCTCTACGGCGGCACGGGTCTCCTCGGGAGAACGGGAGCGGTGCGTTCCGTCAAAATACAGTTTCTCTACCGGGTGAATCGTGATTGCCATTCAAGATCCCTTGGAGGTGATACCTTAATAGTATTGCAGATGTACCTACCACGTATGAGCACGGATGACGTGGTCGTGGGCGCAGTCGTCCGATATCCCCGCACCGGCACGACCGGAAAGGTCCTGCGGGTCGAGGAGATCGACGGATGGAAGTACGCCGAACTCGACAGCACCGGACTCTACTACCGGGTGGACGAACTCGTCGGCGCCGACCGCACGACCGAGCACGTGGAGAGAGAGGAGCGCTCCCTGGAGGACTACCTCAAAGAACACAAAGAACTTAAAGAGCAGCTGGAAGGGGTGTGGGAGAAAGCGACCGATCAGAGCTGTGAAGGCGGCGGGTGAACTATCCCCTCGCTCCACCCCCTTCATACCGAAGTTAACCCTCGATCGGTATGGTGGTAAGTTTCACCGCCTCGACACCTTTCTGTGCCATCAGCCGTTCCGTAATATCCTTCAGCACCGCACCATCCCCGCGGATCAGGATCACCTCAAGGCACTTGTTATGGGTCACGTGCGAGTGGAGGGATGCCTGGATGATATGAGCATACTGGTGCTGGATCTCGGTGAGCGTCTGAAGCAGCCCACGCTGGTCATGCTCATAGACCATGGTAATGACGCCCTGACGCTCTCCTTTTACATCGGATATCCACTGATAGTGGGTGATGTAACTCCGTATCGAATCCCGTATCCCTTCGGAACGGGAGGAGTACCCCCGGAGGCTCAGGATCTCGTCGAATTTATCGAGAAGGTTCTTGGGTAAAGAGATCCCGATACGTGAAAGTTCGGTATCACCTGACATACTATGATCAGCTCCCATATCTCTATTCATGGGGTATAAATTCTCGCTAACATCATGATGCATTTTCATACTTCGTATGCCACACGAGCAGTAGCATACGGAGGTAACCCGGATGCGCTATGCTACTACGACAGGGAGCAGAAAAGTAATCACTACTGATTATGTATAAGTAGTGTCACTCTATATTGGATAAGGAGGTTCGAAAACTTTTGCGAGATGCATTCATTCCCGGCGTCAATATTGGGCTCGTGGGTCATGTCGATCACGGCAAGACCACCCTGGTCAGCGCGCTGACCGGTACCTGGACTGACAGGCACAGCGAGGAGATCAAGCGCGGCATCTCCATCCGGCTCGGCTACGCGGATACAACATTTTACAAGTGCGAGAGGTGCGAGGGAGCACAGGCCTATTCTCCCCAACCCGAATGCCCAAAATGCGGAGGAAAGGCGGTTCCGTTCCGGACGGTCTCGTTCGTTGATGCCCCCGGCCACGAGACGCTGATGGCAACGATGCTCTCTGGTTCCGCGCTGATGGACGGCGCAATGCTCGTTATCGCTGCAAACGAGGCATGCCCGCAGCCTCAGACCAAGGAGCACCTGATGGCACTCGAGCTGATCGGCATCAGAAAGATCGTCATCGTCCAGAACAAGATCGACGTGGTCACCCAGGCCGAGGCGCTTGAGCACTATAAGCAGATCAAACGGTTCATCAAAGGCACCATTGCCGAGAACGCACCGATCATTCCGGTCTCCGCGCAGAAGGGAGTCAATATCGGCGCCCTGATCCAGACTCTCGACGCGGTCATACCGGAGCCTGCCCGCAACCCGGAGATCGACCCGGTGCTGCTCGTCGCACGGTCGTTTGACATCAACAAACCCGGCTGCAGCTGGCGGGACGTGAAAGGCGGCGTCATCGGCGGCTCGCTCATTCGCGGTGTCCTGCATGAGGGTGACGACATCGAGATCCGGCCCGGCCGGCAGGTGCAGGTGGAGAACCGGATGAAGTGGGAGCCGGTCGAGACGAAGATCACCTCCATCAACGCCGGTAAAACCAGGGTGACCGAGGCGGCGCCCGGAGGTCTCCTCGGCGTCGCGACGAAACTCGATCCGGCACTGACAAAGAGTGACGCCCTCGCCGGGCAGGTGGCCGGACTCGTGGGGAGACTCCCACCCGTCTGGGATCGGCTGAAGTTCGACGTCACGCTCATGGACCGGGTGGTTGGTGCAGACAGCGAGCAGATCATTGAGCCGCTCAAACATAAGGAGCCGCTGATGCTCTCGGTCGGCACCGCCGTCACCGTCGGCGTGATCACGAACGCGAAGAAGAACCAGGTGGAGGTCCAGCTGAAGCGTGCGGTCTGTGCGGAGGTCGGCGCACGGATCGCTATCAGCAGGCAGGTCGGCGGGCGATGGCGGCTGATCGGCATGGGTATTCTGGTCGAGTGAAGGTACTCCTCGACACGAACGCCCTCTTAATGCCGGCCCAGTTCGGGATTGACCTGTACGACGAGCTTATGAATCTCTTTGGGGACTTCGAGCCGGTCACGCTGGAAGAGGTGGTCGGTGAGTTACGCGGGCTCACCCGGGGCCGCGGCCGCGATGCAGCTGCCGCCCGTGTGGGCCTCGCGCTGGCCCTGCGCTCGACGATCGTGCCGAGCGGAAGTGCCGCCGATCGCGTGGACGACCGGGTGATCGAGTACGCCCGGCGGGAAAGGTGCACTGTGGTGACGAACGATCGAGAACTCCGGAACGCTCTCCTTCGTGAGGAAATTGACGTCGTTTCGATGCGAAGACAGAGAACATTGGAGCTGATGAGGGGATAGTGAAACCATGTATTACAAGATGACGCTGGAGGACAAGGTGCGGGTTCCGCCCCACCGCCTTGGGGAAGACCTGGAGAAGGTTATTCTCAATGTATTGCAGGAACAGCTGGAAGGCAGCATCGCAAAGGAGATCGGCATATTCATTGCGGTTACGAAGATCCTCAATGTCGGTGAGGGGGAGCTGATCCCCGGGGACGGTGCCGTCTACTACGATGTCAGGTTCGAGGCGGCGGTGCTTCGCCTGGCACTCCAGGAAGTGATCGAGGGGGAGGTGGTGGAGACGACGAGTTTCGGCGCGTTCGTCAGCCTCGGGCCCATCGACGCCATGCTCCACGTGAGCCAGATATCGGATGAATATATCAACTACGACGAGAAGAACGGCAGGCTGATCTGCCAGGACTCGAAACGGTATATTGCTGTCGGCGACGGCATCCGAGCCCGGGTTGTTGCGCTCTCGCTGAATGAGCGCGAGCCCCGGGAGAGCAAGATCGGCCTCACCATGCGGCAGTCGGGCCTCGGGACCACGGTCTGGCTGGAAGAGGAACTTGAACAGGAGAAACAGAAAGGAGCTGCATAATGGTCGTGCGCAAGAAGCTGGTCAAGGTCTGCCGCGAGTGTCACCGGGTCGTCGAAGGAGAGGCCTGCGTGATCTGCGGCACGACTAACCTGAGCGAAGACTGGGCAGGATATGTGGTGATCATCGATCCCGAGCATTCGGATATCGCGAAGAAGATGAATATCACCCTGCCCGGCCGATATGCGCTGAAGGTCCGTTGATGCTCAGGCTTCCCGAAGCGCATCGGGATCTCTTCAAAAAACCGTTCGGCACCCTCTACAGGGACATCAGGGAACTCCTTCCCCAACTCGAAGGCCGTGCGGTCTACACCGTCGGCGATGTGGTGACCCACAATCTCCTGGATGCGGGGATCGTCCCGGATATCGCCATCATCGACGGCTACACGATGCGCTTACCCTGCACCCATTCGCCCCTGCTCCAGGAGAGAAGGGTAACAGCGAAGAACGCCCCCGGCACGATCACCGACGAACTCGTGGATGCAATCGACGAGATGGTCCGGGACCCCCCGGGAGTGATCTTCGTCGACGGCGAGGAGGATCTTGCGGTCATCCCGCTCGTCCTCGCCGCGCCACACGGTGCTGCCATACTCTATGGGCAGCCGGGAGAAGGAGCTGTCCTCCGGCTCGTTGATGCGTCGGCGAAGCGAGAGGCCGCGTCTATGCTGAGAGTTTTTGTGCGTGAGTGAGGAGTGAGGCGAAACCCGCGCCAGCGCTCCATCCCAGAGTATAAATAAATCCGCCAACAATATTTTAGGGATATCGATGGACTTCGAAATTACCCGTGACGTGAGGAACGAGGTGTTGAACCGGAGGGAGCTTGCGTTTACGCTCACCTTTGACGGCCCGACACCCTCGCGGAAGAGCATTCAGGAGAAGCTCGCCGCGATGCTGAATAAGAATGAGAATCTCGTTGTACTGGACCTTGAGCGGACCCGGTTCGGAAAGATGGAAGTCGCCGGCCGTGCCCGGATCTACGACGACGAGGAGAGCAAAAAGTCGACCGAACGGGAGTATCTCCTCAAGCGCGGCGAGCCGAAGGCCGAGAGCGAGGCGTAAGAATGGCAGCCAAGAAGCAGGAATCAACCAAGGTCAAGAGACACGAGTGCTACGAGGTCAAGGGCGACAAGGTAGTCCTGCAGAAGCGGCACTGTCCCCGGTGCGGCCCCGGCGTGCTGATGGCCGAGCACAAGGACCGGGCGGCCTGCGGCAAGTGCGGCTACACCGAGTTCCGGAAGTAATCCTCACCCAGATACCAAATACGATCACGGCCGCAGTTCACCTGCTCCCGTCTGCAGGCCCCGGCCGCGGCCGGCCTTTTTCACAACACAACGGAGCGACATCTGTTTCATGCCGAATATGATACCTGAGGACGGGCTGGTGCTGGGACTTGAGGGAACAGCGTGGAACCTCAGTGCCGCCCTCTTCGGGGAAGACCTGGTCGCCCTCCACTCGTCGCCCTACGTCCCGCCAAAGGGAGGAATCCACCCGCGAGAGGCCGCGCAGCACCACGCCTCGGTGATGAAGGAAGTCATATCCCGGGTGCTCACTGAACCGGAACGGATCCGGGCAGTCGCCTTCTCCCAGGGACCCGGCCTCGGTCCCTCCCTTCGGACGGTGGCGACCGCTGCACGAGCCCTCTCGATTGCCCTTGGCGTGCCGCTCGTCGGTGTCAACCACTGCGTGGCGCACGTTGAGATCGGGAGGTGGGCAACTGGATTTCACGACCCGATCGTCCTCTACGCGAGCGGCGCCAACACGCAGGTGCTCGGCTACTTAAACGGCCGCTACCGGATCTTCGGTGAGACACTGGACATCGGGCTCGGGAACGCACTCGACAAGTTCGCCCGGAGCCACGATCTCCCGCATCCGGGCGGCCCGATCATCGAGAGACTTGCGCGGCAGGGGAACTACATCGAGTTCCCATACACGGTGAAGGGGATGGACCTCGCCTTCTCCGGGCTCGTCAGCGCCGCCCAGGAGAGCACGGCGGCGCTCGAGGATGTCTGCTTTAGCCTGCAGGAGACCGCGTTTGCCATGTGTGTCGAGGTGACGGAGCGGGCGCTCGCGCATGCCGGCAAGGATGAGGTCCTGCTCGTCGGTGGGGTCGGCGCAAATGCGCGGCTGCAGGAGATGCTCCGGATGATGTGCGAGGACCGGGGAGCGTCGTTCGCCGTCCCGGAGCGGACGTACCTCGGCGACAACGGTGCGATGATCGCCTATACGGGAAAGATCATGTTGGAGCACAACATCACGCTCCCCATCGAGGAGTCGCAGATCCGGCCGGGCTACCGGGCGGACGAGGTGGAGGTTACCTGGCGGGCCGAGCCCGGCGAGATCTTTGCTGCCGGGCGCGACGATGGAGGTGTCGCCCGGGGTGCGGAGGCGGTCGTGGAGATCCGCGAGGACGATGTGGTCAAGCGCCGGACGAGCAAGCGTTACCGGGATCCGGTCCTCGACCGGCGACTGATCACGGAGCGGACCCGGGCTGAGGCCCGCCTGATCGCGGCGGCCCGGCGGGCGGGGGTCCCCACCCCGGTGATCAGGGATATTACCGCTGATACAATCGTCATGGAGAGGGCCAGAGGTGAGGTGCTGAAATACGTCACCACACCGGAGACGATCGGCCTCGCGGGCGAGGCGGTTGGGAGGCTGCATGGGGCGGGGATCGTCCACGGCGACCTGACGACGAGCAACATGATCATCCGCGACGGCCAGTGTGTCCTGATCGACTTCGGACTTGCGTCCACGTCATCGGAGATCGAGAGCCGGGGAGTCGACCTCCACGTCTTCTTCCAGACGCTCGAGAGCACCACGGAGAACTTCGAGGAGTTGAAGGAGGCTTTCATCGAGGGGTATGCGGGCGCGTTCCCCGGGGCAGGAGAGGTCCTCTCCCGCGAGCATGAGGTAGAACTGCGGGGGCGCTACCTGTGAGGCTCGCGGTGGTGACGAGCAACGCCAACAAGGCGCGGGAGGTGGCTGCATACTTCGCAGGGGTGCTTGAGGTCGAGCATGTTCCGCTCGCGTGCCCGGAGTTCCGCCACGCCAACGTCGGGGAGATAGCACGAGGAAAGGCGGAGTTCGCCTATCAGACGCTATCTCGCCCGCTGATCGTCGACGACACAGCCTTCTTCATCGACGCGCTCCGGGGGTTTCCGGGGCCATACGCGGCCTACGTCCAGGACACCATCGGGAACGCTGGGGTTCTGAAACTCATGGAGGGCGTGGAGAACCGGGACGCCCACTTCGAGACAGCGATCGCGTTCGCCCGAGAAGACGGTATCCGGATCTTCAGGGGAGTCCTGCCGGGGACGATCGTCGCCCCCCGGGGGACTGATGGGTTCGGCTACGACCCGATCTTCGCATACGAAGGGCGGACGCTCGCCGAGATACCGCTCGTCGAGAAGAGCCGGATATCGCACCGGGCACGGGCACTCGAGGCGTTCCGTGCATGGATCGAGCAGGAGCGCACCGCGTGACAGAACTGTTAATAGTAGCAAGAACGAATAGTATGCATCTGACAAGTGGTGTTTTCAACATGGCAAGATTTCCCGAAGCTGAAGCACGTCTGCTCAATGTAAAGGTCTGTATGAAGTGCAACGCCCGGAACGCAATCCGTGCAACCCGCTGCCGCAAGTGCGGCTCGGATGAACTCCGGCCCAAGTCCAAGGAACGGAAGGCGTAACGCCGTTGCAGCGCTCGCGCGTTATACATCCACCCGGGTGCGGCCCCCGGTCACAAACGGGGCCGGGAGCCGGTATACTCTTTTTCAGGTGTTGTGGGGTAGAGCAGGGAGCGGGAGCAGCCCGTCCTTCAGGCACTGTAATAGGTGACCCGTCTGCCCTCTTCGCTGTACTCGCCCCGATAGGTCTCGATGTTACGCTTGTAGCCGATCCGCTCCACAAAACCGATGTCGCGAAGCCGTTCGCGGACCCGCATCACGTCCGCCTCGTCAGCCCAGTCCCGGGTGTAGACGTAGATGACCGCCCGCTCGTCGCGTGAGTCCGGGTTCGGCCTCGCGGTGCTGACTTTTGCGGATATCCCGAGCATTCCTCTCGCCGTCTCGTCCCGGACCTTCTTCCACGCTGCATCCACCTCGCCCACGGGGACGAAGATGAGCCATTTTCCTACCCGCTCATCATCGAGGCCTCGCGCGAGAGGCCCCGGAGCATCCTGGACGATCCAGTACATCTGCGTCGTCCTCGAGGGCAGGACGCCCTCGCCAGTCCTGATAAGCCCGTAGATCGCGTTGATATCCCCGAACCGCCGGAGGAGCGCCTCGGCGAGCACGGGGTAATCCTCCCGGAACCGCCCGAAGGTCTCGCGGAGATCGACTTCAAAATCGGTTCCCTGCTCGACAAGTTCAAACAGGTGCGGACCCCGGGCACGGAGTTCGCGGTTGAGGAAGGTCTCAAAGATCCCGTATGCGACATCGGCCAGGGACTCCGGATCGATCTCTTCCATACCTATTGGTAACTGCCCGGGCGGTAAAAATAGTTCTGAAGTGTCAACGGCCCAGCCTCTCTGCGACCAGTTCAGCGGCCCGCTCCCCGGAGAGGAGCATCCCGCCAAAGATCGGTCCCATACGGCACTCCCCGGCAACGGCGTTTGCCGCCATCCCGGTGACGAAGAGGCCAGGGAAGACTTCTTTTGTGTGATCGAGGATCTGTGACTCGGCACGTTCGGCCCACATGAAACTCTCGCCCCTGACCTGAAGTCTGCCGCCTTTCCGCTCGATCATGCGGGCGACCATGGCGTCGTGGCCGGTCGCGTCGACGGTGCAGGTGCAGGCCACGGTGAGCGGGTCGACGTGCAGCCCGGCCATATCGACCGGCGTCCAGTTGATGACGAGACCGCCGACCCTGCCGTCGCCCCTGACCATGACGTCCTCGACGGTGGTGAGGTTGAAGAACTCGACACCGGCATCGCAGGCTGCCGCGGTGAGTTTGGAGACCGCTTCAACCGATTTTGCGACGTAGTAGCCCGGCTCGAACTCCCGGTAGGCGATCCCGAACCGGTCGAGGAGCCGCCGTGCTTCTTCCTGGACGACGATCCGGGGAAACATCATCCCGCCGCCCCACATGCCGCCGCCGACACTGAGTTTCTTCTCGATGAGTGCGCACCGAGCACCCCTCTCGCCGAGGAGCGCTGCACAGGCGAGCCCCGACGGCCCGCCGCCGATGACGGCGGCGTCCATATCGAGGTAATCGATGAATGTCCTGTGCTGCTCCTCGAGGATAGCCCTGCTGATGGTCACTTCGTTGAGTGTCATCCAATCAATATTATATCGCCTCAACGAGATAAGAGCACTGGCGCGTGGTGCCGGATACGCCGGAGACCGGTTCAGATGTGAGCGCCCGGAGAGAGTCCGGCATATATCTTAATAGCATCCAGTCCAATAGATCTCTGTCATGAAGTGGACGCGCGACTTCGGTCTCACGATGAGGATGCTTTTAACGTCGTTCCTGCTCCTCATAGTCTACCTGATCTTTCTGGGCGTCCTCTACGCCCTCGGATTCCCCTTTGAGTTCCTCCTGCTGGTGGCTGCCGGGATGGCGTTCCTCCAGTATTTCTTCTCCGATAAACTGGTGCTCTGGAGCACCGGCACCCGGATCGTCGAAGAGGACGAGTACCCGGAACTGCACCGGATGATCGAGCGTCTTGCCACCGCTGCAGACCTCCCGAAGCCGAAGATCGGGGTCATGCCCTCGCCGGTGCCGAACGCGTTTGCGACCGGGAGAGGCCCGAGCCATGCCGTCGTGGCGGTGACCGACTCGATCATGCGGATGCTCACCCCTGCTGAGCTTGAGGCGGTGCTCGCCCATGAGATGTCGCATGTGAAGAACCGGGATATGCTGACCCTGACGATGGCGAGTTTCATATCGATGCTCGCCTTCCTGATCATGCGGAACTGGATCTTCATGGGGCTCTTCGGCAACCGCGACAACAACAACATGGGCGCGCTGATCCTGGTCTACGTCGTCTCGATCGTCGTCTGGCTGGTGAGCACCCTGCTCACCCGTGCTCTCTCCCGCTACCGGGAGTTTGCTGCGGATCGGGGCAGCGCTGCCCTGACAAACAACCCCCAGGCGCTGATATCGGCGCTCCAGAAGATCAGCGGGCGGATGGATTACATCCCCGCTGAGAAGAAACGGGAAGTGGAGGGCGCAAACGCCTTCTTCATCATACCGGCGCTCTCCGGGAACACCCTGATGGAGCTCTTCTCCACGCACCCGTCGCTCGAGAAGCGTGTGGCCGCCCTTGAGGACCTGGCGGCCGGGGCGCCGTGAACTATAACGGCCCCCGGAACCGTAGAAAACCCATCTTTTTTTGAGACCAACTCCCGTTGCAGAGAAACTGTGGGGTTTTCGTTCCCATACCTCCGGGTGGCGCCACCTTTACCGGTACCCGCCCCGTCCTGTTCATCTCCGCCCGTACCGGCGACCCTCCTTGTAGTGGTGCTCACCCTCACGCCGTGCTGCCGGGAGAGAGCCGCATACCGGAATCCAGGGGATTTAACAGTCGATTGCCGCATTGATGGACTCCATAATTTTATTTTAAGATAAATATATATCATCTTTTTACCAAGAGGTGCCCGCTCTGTCAGTCACGGCATGACCCCGAACACCCCCGGAGATCCGGCGAAGCGGCCTTGCGTGCCACGTCGGTGCTGCCCGGGAGATAAAACCCGTTCCCACCGTTGTCCTCATCACGACCCGGCCCCAGTCATGAGCACCCGGGTCCGGCAGAAACAGGTGATTAAAATGACTTTAAGAAGAGTCTGGAGTATCCTTGCCGTTATGTGCATCCTCACCCTGGCCGGTCCCGTCCTCGCGACCCCGGTGGCGGAGGATCTGTCGCAGCTCCTTTCTTTGGGCGATGCCCGGAAGGTGAGCCCCGCGACAGTAGTGTTCGCGCAGGGGGATGACCTCGTAGGTGAACTTCCAGAGAGCATGGAGGTCATAGGGAGGTATGACATCACCATCGATCCGGCTGAGGCTTTTACAATCCAGCCCGTCAACCTCGATAGCCCCATTCAGGCGAAGAGAGATACGCCGATCGGTGCACTGGATGCAGTAGCGAGGGCAGGGGCGTTGAATTACTCGACATACCTTTACAAGACCAGAAACATGTTGATGATCGAAAACATCAACGACTATGGTGACCAGGAAAACCGGCACTGGTATGCGTTCTATGACAATGGAACCTACATCATCGCAAGCGGGGATATGTGGAAGTACTCCGTATCCAATGGTGAAACCATCTGGCTCATCTACTGCGATCTCACGGATTTCGACTCCCAGCAGGAACATTTCTGGGACCGGGCCGTTGCAGGGCTGTCGATCAAGGTCACGCACGGCAAAGCCAACGTGACTCCGGGACCGACCACACCAGGACCGGTAGTAGTAGGACCGACCGCACCAGGACCGGTAGTAGTAGGTCCGACCACACCGGGACCGGTAGTAGTGGGGCCGACCACACCAGGACCCGTTGAGGGGAAGAGTCTCATCGATGTGATCGCCGCGAACGATAACCTGTCATTCTTTGCGGTCGTGCTCAACGCAACAGATCTGGTGACCACGCTACAGAGCGGCGGGCCGTATACGGTCTTTGCGCCGGGCAACGATGCGTTTTGCAATCTGTCGCGCGAAGCCTTCTCCAGGATCTTCGTCGATCAAAACGAGCGGACGCGGGTTCTCTCCGCCCACGTGGTCAACGGTAGTTATACGACCGCAGATCTCCTGAACATGACGCAGGGCGGGAATACAACGACGCTCAGCACCCTTGCCGGGGAGAACCTGACGGTCTCCGCGAACGGCAGCGTTCTCAACGTCAACAACGCCATGATCATCGTCCCGGACATCAGTGCCAGTAACGGCGTCGTCCATATCATCGATAAGGTCCTTGGCCTGCCAGTAGAGGGGCCGGCGCCGACCACACCAGCGGTGGTGACTCCGGAGCCGACCATGCCCACGGGGGTGGTACTGCCGCCGACGACCCCCACAGTGGAGACTTCAGGGCCGACCGCACCAGCGGTGGTGACACCGATGCCGACCATGCCCACGGCGGGGTAGTGGTGACCCCGGCATCATCGGTTGCGGCGGCCCGCGCCTGTCCGGGGACGGCACACGGCTGCCACCCTCACCTCTTTGCATCCGGTGGTAGCTAGGAGCGGGGGCCTCTGGAGGCGCTCCGTGAGCAGAGGGCTCTGCCGGCGATGGGGTATGACAGGTCTTCCAGCCCGGGAGGGCGCCTGAGCCGGAAGCCTTCCCGGGATTTTTCGGGAGGGTTCGGCAACCCGCCGCCAGCCTTCCCGGAAATCCCCGCCGCGGGGCGGCAGGAGGAAGATGGCGTACCGGGCCGGGCAGGGGTAGGCGGACCCGGGCCCCGCAACGGTATGCTGGAGGAGAGGGAGATCCGTATCTTTTTGAGCGGTACGATGGGTAGAACGGCTGAGGGTGGTGATGCGGGATGAGCGGCGTCAGGAGATGGACGATAGTCATAACCTGTATTCTGGTACTCTGTCTGGCTGGAACCGTATCCGGGAGCAAACAGGCGCCTGATCCGGACGATACTGTATGGCCTGACGGAGTTCCCCTCACCCGTGCGGTCCACGGGGGGGACCAAGATGATCCGTCCCCGTATGTGGTGAACGAGAGTCGTGGGGAAATGCGAGTGGCGCATAACCATACGCCCGGCGACCGGAAGATGTTCATCTGCACCAATTTTGCGACGGACGAGGACTACACCATCAACGCAACGTGTGTAGCGATCGGAGAGCACTGCTACGTTTTTGTCGAGGAAGGCTGGCCTCCTGCACAGAGGGAGGCTACGGATCTCATGAACGCCTTCGATCATATCATATATCCCATGGTTACGGCGACGTTCGGCAACGAGACGGGCGTCGACAGGGACCCCAGGGTGTACATCGTGCTGCTCGACATCCGTGACGACAGCCTTTACAACAGTACGAGTGCTACCACATTAGGATATTTTGATGGAAACGCTAAAAACAAGATAGACGTCGTCTTCCTGGATATCGACCAGCGGGGGACCGAGAAGAAGTCAACACTCGCTCACGAGTACCAGCACCTCGTCCATCACTCCCACGACGCCCACGAGAGGAAGTGGATCAATGAAGGATGCAGCGGGTATGCGGAACTCCTCTGCTTCGGCACCCAGAACCAGAAAATCGTCCAATTCTTCACCCGTCTCCCCGGCACCTCCCTCATGGTGACTGATAACCAGTGGGACAGTTCGGATGACAAGACAACCGGAGCGCACTACGGGGCAAGCTTTCTCTGGATCCTCTACCTTGCGGAGAACTACGGAGATCGTTCGGGGTATCCCGGCCACGAGGTGTTCCTGAAGAACCTCGTGGCAAACGAGCTCCCTGGGATGCAGGGGGTCACCACGACGCTTGCGGGGTACGGGTTTGCAGAGTCGTTTGAGGACGTCTTCAAACGCTGGGTGGTCGCCAATTACCTCGATGCAGACGGGGCTGATCCACCATTTGGGTATGCCGGGATCAACCTCACCCGACACCCGCAGAGGGCCGGGTGGGTCAACCTCAGCACAGAGACCGGGTTATCGCACTCGTTCCCCCGGAAGGAACTCCTGCCCTGGTCCGCCGCCTACTACGAGGTAGAAACACGCGACCCGGCCCAGGTTTCGTACACGAACGACCGGGGCTTCTGGATGGAGAAGGTCGTCAACCGGGACGGGGAGGTGGTCGTCGTCGTCTCGCCCCTTGAGGACCGGGGGGCGTTCGTCCTGACGGTATCGGAGGAGGCGGGCAACCGGTCCGCCGGCACCGCGGCGAACGGGACGCCCCCGCTCACGCCTGCAGCACCCAGGGTGGCCAGGTGAACCAACCGCCCGGCGTGCCGCAGGCTGCCGGGCGGACTACCGTCAGACCGGCCGGGGGGCTGCAGGGAGCAGGCGCCGGGTTCCGCGGCGGTGGGCGGGGGCCCCGTGGTCAGGGATATCTTAATAACTCATAGCGCCAGAAATGTATAGACGTACCAGTACGCATCGATGGTCTAGTGGTATGACTTTGGCCTTCCAAGCCAATAGCCCGGGTTCAATTCCCGGTCGATGCATGGGGCTCGTGGTCTAGCTGGTTATGACGTCGCCTTCACACGGCGAAGATCTCGTGTTCGAATCACGACGAGCCCATCCTTAACGGCTTTTGCGTTGAAACGAGACAATCTCGGCCAATTCCTGTTCTGACGTCGTACACAAACTGACCGGAATCCGGGCGCCATCCGGACTCTTCACAGCGCTTCGATCACGTCCCCGACCACAGACTCAAGACCCTCACCCGAACACGCGATGGTGAGATCGGCATACTTCTCGTAGAGCGGCGCACGCTCGTCGTACATCCCCCGGAGGCTCTGGCCCGGAAGGAGGACAATCCCCCGGGTCGTGATGTTCTTGAGCCGCTTTTTCATCTCCTCGTACGCGATCTCCAGGTATACGACCGCCCCTGCCGACTTCAGGTGTGCCATCGCAGCCCCGCTGCACACCACGCTGCCGCCCGTCGCAATCACTGCACGGCAGGGATGAAGCGAGAGGATCGTCTCTTCTTCGATCCACTTGAACACATCAGGCCCGTCCTTGTCAAGGATCTCCTGGAGCATCCTCCCGGTCCGCTCCTGGATCAGGATATCCGTATCGATGAACTGCATCCCGAGGGATTTTGCCAGGATGACGCCCACGGTGCTCTTCCCTGCACCGGGCATGCCGATGAGGATGATGTTTTTGTGGTGATGCATACTGCTTCCCGGAACCCGAGGGACAGAGGGTTCGTTGATATCTCTGTGGGATTCCGAGGAAGATGAAGGTTGTCCGGGTGATCATCCCTCATCTACGGTCATGACGCTTCGACATACCAGAAATTCGAGATCCTGGATGCCATCCATGATGGAGAGGCAGGCCCTACCTAAAAATTATCGAAGCAGGTAAAGGATTAACATATCTTCATCCAGATCATAGTCGTCGACTATGACACGATAATGCTTCTGAAAGGGTTTCGGTGAATCGGGGGGGATCCCCAGCGTTTTGCATGCTTCAAAATAGTCAGTCCCTCCTCCTATGAACCATGGGATATCTTCATTTGAAAAAAGCGGAGACAAATGAATACAGAGATTACAAAGGGCAAAATACTCCCCTTCTTTGGGATCCTCTTCGGTCCTACAATAGTAGTCAAACAACTCTGAAAATTTAATCACTTCGTTCCCATAATCCTCGTACAAAACTCTGGTCATCGACAATTCATCAAGATCTTCTTCTACATCGATATTCCCCACCTCATCATTTGCAGTATCAGTCCCTTGATCCCTCGGGAGCTCCTCTTGCGCCATGAATCTCAATTAACCCACACATAGATAAGAGTAATACACGAGGGTTCAACCGCGTAGAACGTTTAGTTCAGGCCGTTTGCCGGGTCTGAGGTCAACGGTACACCTGACTACGTAGACGATCTGCTCATCCTCACAGGCGCCGTTGATATGTGCGGGATTAAGGATGTATTTCAAGTGTTCTTCTGTGGGATCAGCATAGACGTGCTTTTCATACCTGAACGCCACATCGGCCCATACGCGGCGATGGGAGAGACCATAACCAGCAGGAGCATATAATCACAAGCCACGCAGGAAAACAAGATCTCTAATGACTGATTATCCTGTAGTTACAATCTTGTCTCAAAGAGGCTCAAGTCCCCTCCCCTCACACTGTTATTCGGGGAAATAAGCATCTACGGTTTCTACAACCCTCACATTTAGTACCGCGTCGTTAAACTTCCGCAGACGTCATTTCATGCAAGTTACAGGTCGACAACGTCGTAGAAATGTGGTTTCGGATTTCCGTCCATCAGGAGGTCGCCTTTCGCACGCAGAATCTCATGCTCCTTGCTCGTATGCATCTTCATGAACGTGTCCTTACTCCGGTGCTCGACGATCGCCGCGTACGATCCCTTATCCGAGATCAGGAGTCTTCGTGAAATAAACCCGTCATGCTTCATAAAAGCCGCATTGGACTCCTTAAACCACTCCCTAAATTCAGCATCCTTCCCATTCTTGATCGGCGGAAACTCCACGATATTGACGAACATAACAACCTCCCCAAACACTTCAACAGATGAGTGAGTGTTCCCGAGCGAGCCTGTGTATAACCATAGGCATATAGAAGTTTCCTTGATCCCACGATATCGCGGGGATCACTTGTTCTGGACGAAGCACGGAGGAACCATCGACATAACAACATATATGCAAAGAACCCCAGGTGATTGCTCATATCATCTCCCATAGTCAGTGATCATCACAGGAAACCATGGCGCAATCGCCGCAACCCGCATCGCCGCCGGCGCAGCAATATCGGGGAAACAGGAGCGCAGTGCTCCTGAAAGACCTGAAAAAGCTGCTCGGAAAAGTCGGTCCCGGCTTTATCACCGGTGCGGCCGATGACGATCCCTCCGGTGTCGCGACCTACGCGCAGACAGGCGCAATCTTTGGGTACAGCCAGCTCTGGCTCGTCTGGTTCACCTCTCCGTTCATGATCGTCATCCAGCAGATGTGCGGCCGGATCGGCATGGTGACAGGGAAAGGGCTGGCCGGCGTTATCCTCGATAACTATCCTAAGCCGGTGCTGTATGTAACGGTCTCATCGCTCGTGGTCGTGAACACGATCAACATCGGCGCGGATCTCGGAGCAATGGCCTCCTCGGCGCAGATGCTCCTGGGGTTGCCGTTCCTCTTCTGGCTGGTTCTCATCACGGGGTCCACCATCGCCCTCGAGGTCCTCGTCCCCTACAAAATTTACTCAAGAATCCTCAAGTACCTGGCGCTGACCCTCTTCACGTACGTTCTCGCTGCCTTCGTTGTCCGGCTGGACTGGGATGAGGTTCTTTACGCCACGCTGATCCCGCACATCGAGATCTCGGCTGCCTTCCTGCTCAACATCGTCGCAATCCTGGGCACGACGATCTCCCCGTACCTGTTCTTCTGGCAGGCGTCCGAGGAAGTCGAAGAAGAGGTTGCCGACGGCCGGATCCCCGACATGGGCGCCAGGAGACCTTGCGTGACGAGGCGGGGTATCGTTAAGATGAACCGGGACACGGTCATAGGGATGTTCTTCTCCCAGATTATCATGTTCTTCATCATCGTCACCACAGCCGCCACCCTGCATGCCAGCGGGATCACCACCATCCAGACCGCATCACAGGCAGCTGAGGCCCTGCGGCCGCTGGCCGGTGACCTTCTCCTACCTGCTCTTCGCAGCCGGTATCATCGGCACGGGTCTCCTCGCAGTCCCGGTGCTGGCCGGTGCGTCGGCTTATGCCGTAGCCGAGACAGCCGGGCTGAGAGAGGGGCTCGGCAAGAAACCCGGCCGGGCTCCGGGGTTCTACGTGGTGATCGCCCTATCCGCACTGGTCGGCATGTCCCTCGACCTGCTCGGGATCAGCCCGATCACAGCACTCTACTATGCAGCAGCGCTGAACGGCCTGTCCGCGCCGCCACTGATGGCGCTGGTCACCAGAAGTGCGAACAGGGAGGATATCATGGGCCGGTTCGTCAACTCAAGAGCGAGCAACGTTCTCGGATGGGTGATTGTGCGGGTCATGGCCCTGACCGGTGCGGCGCTCATAATCAACCTGGCGATAGGACGATGACAGAGTAACCTAAGGGAGCGGGTCGCCTCATCGGTCGGGCCCGATATGGCTGGAGGTCTGCCGCAATATTTATTCATCCATAGTTGGCCTGTGGTCCTATCGGGAAGGTCGTCCCAAACTGCAGATCGCATCGAGGGAAACCATGACGAAATCATCCTCCCCCAATCTCACCCGGCTGACGTATCACCGGATCTACACGGACTCACCGGGTGACTCTCACTTTGATGCCGTGACGGCCGACCACATGCCCGATCACTTCCGCAAGCGTTGCCGCGGAGGTCATCCTCATCTCAACCCCCGCTGCCTCAAGCGCGTAGCCGGCCGCTCTCCCCGAGAGCGAATGACGCACAAGGATCACATCAATCTCGTGCGCCAGCAGCATCTCCGCCACCTGTCCGCCCTCTTCCGGGATCCTGCCTTTACAACGAGCATCACATTGATCGTTGAAAGTCTGTGCATCCCCATCCGTCAGGATTGCCAGGCGCCCAGGAAGCATCCAAAAAAGGTGTGGACTTTGTCGCTCGGTGGTCTGTCAATAGTCAAACAATCCGAGATGAAGTCACTCCTCTGGCAGATTTTTCGTCCACGCTTTACAAAACTCTTCGTACGTAGGACGGAAGAACCGCTTGACAATGATAGCAGCAACAACTGCTGCCAAGGCCGCCGCTATACCCAGGTGTGAAACCAGAACTCCGGCCAGTAGCGCTCCGACTGCTATGTCACTAATACCTAACTCGTTTCCGAGTTTTTTGCGATCCTCCTCATCTTCCGCTTCCGTTCCGCAGAGGAGTTTATGTGCCTCCACAGTCCATCTATCGAACAACCGTTGACCGAACTGGCGAATTTCATCCATTGGTCCCATTACTGCCATATCGTATGTAACTTCAAGATCAAATGATCCTGTCATCAGGTATGGATCCTGAGCGAGCGCCTTTGTACGCATTCCGAGCTCTTTATACAACTGATCTTCATCTTTACGAAGAAGTTGTTCAACCGCCGGTTTAGCCGCTTCCTCTAAATTTTTCATAAGGTTACTCCCACAACTCAAGGCTTTCATTCACATATCTCAACCATTGCCTGAAGGCTGATCCGCAGAACCTGTTTCTGCCGGCCGTTGTATCGGTAGAGGCTTGAAGGAATGCATGACCGAACCATAAACAGTATACGCAAGGCCAAGGGGATTTTTCCTCTCCATGAAGTAGCGAGACGCCCCTAAAACAGCCTTCCCGACACTGTCACCCCCTAATAGATCTTTAAAGAACTGTTTTGCAAACGGACAGGCGAATACAGCAGCCATGGGGCATTCCGTTCCAATCACGCACGATGCCCCCCTGTTAAGAAATACATGAATGAAGCTTTCTTTCAGGGTAGGGACAACCTGAGCCGATTCACACATGTTCAGGAAGACGATCGGCCGGGTTTTTTTCAGTGTCCAATCCTTATCGGCATATAATTTGTCGAGATAAAGCTTGCCGCAGGCGAGCTCTATCCAGGATCTATCCTTTTCATATTGCCCGGATGTGAGCGCCCAGTATAAATCCTCAAAAATCCTCTTTCGAGGATCGGTCTTCGCGTAACTTTTATACTTACTGATGAACAATTGGAGGTAATCCTCCAAACCGACAATTGTTTTTCGGGGTTTTGTATGACCATGTGTAAAGAAGTAGAGAATGTCCCAATCGGATTTCAACTGTCTGATGCATACATTGGCGTCAGTGATAGGTAATGTTTCTTCGATACGGCCGGTTGTATCAGAAAGATCATGGAACAACTGTATATGCTCTTTGCTGTTTGGGAACTGGTCCCAAAGCATAAAACAGAGTCTGAGTTTCTCAAGATAGACCGGATTGTCACCTGTAGAGGGCTTATCGATCACGCGCTGCTCTATACAGTAGCGGAGACCCCAGAAGTCCATTGGATCGGGATCTCTGTCGTCCTCCACCTTTCGGTCATAAAGCAGTGCCCATGGAAAGACGAAGTCTGCTGAATCTTTGTCATCAGGTATAATCTGGATGGTGCTGTCTCTGGGCAAGGGATGTTCTTCCAACCAGTTGCCTATGTAAAAGAGAGCGCTGTTAGTATCATATCTGAACAGCATACTCCATAACCTGCTTCCCTCCTCTGCCAATTTGCGGATGTGCTTCCGGAAATCGTCTTCATCGCACGTAAGTTCCTGAAGGAACGTCTTATCCATTACAATCTCGGACCAGAGGGTTCTCACCATGATAAGCTCATTTTCCAGAGCCGCTTCATCAAGGCGAAGAGGTGCTGAAAACTCAATTTTCTGTTTTATGTTATTGTAAAATAAAAATCTCAGCAAATATTTATCGGCCACTTTTTTAATGATGATAGTCATGTCCCGGGGAAGGATATCGGCCATATCCGGCGGTTCCTGTTCGAACTGATCGTACTGTATTGAAATCGTTTTATCGAGACCTAGCTTGGAAGTAGGGGGTTCATCTCTCTTTTCGATGACCTCAGCCTGTATGGTAATCTTCTCAAGATAGAAGAAATCGCATAACAGGCGCAAGGAGATCTTTGCCAAATCTTTCGAGTCCGTTGTCTCTTTTTTTGGTTGTACCCGGAACCAGGCGGGATCAGCAATATCCCCGGAGGGAGGAAGTATGAATGTCTGTACATTCTCCTCGATATCGAAATCATCCCCCTCTGCTACGACCATTATCGTCACCGGGCGGTCACGCTTTGGCTCCTCGATAGGCCGACGTTCACCAACCGTTGGCGGCACACCGGCAGGTTTGGTTTTGACAGTTACCTGCAAGCGATACCATTCGGATCGCACTAACGGTTCTCCTGTCGCGATCTGACGTACCTGATCATCATCAAAGAATGCAACATCCGCATATCGGGGTTCAGTCGGGCCGGTCACAGCGGTCTCGATGACCGTATCGACCGGCGATTCTTTCTCTTCCGTATGATCCGGTTGGGATGAGGGGAGCAACACAGCAGGTGCCGGAGCGGGAGCACAGTGCATCCTGACCGGGCCTCGATCCCCAGGGAGAGCACGCTCAAACATTGCGAGACCTAAACGTACTTCCCTTCGCACGTGTTCATTGGGATCATCCGCACGTTTCGCAAGAGTTGAGGTGATTGTAGAAACGGATCCCGGGACTCTCATATAGTTGAGTGCTTTTACAGGTTGACTCCGAGCCGGTAATTTTCTTGGAGGTTGTTCGAGAGACTTACGCAAAGAGCGTCCAAGGGAGGAGGCGACAACGCGCCGCACTTCCGGCTCAGGATCCTCCAGTCCACCAATAATAGTATCAACAGCCTCCTGTTTGGGGATCATCATGAGCGCATCTGCTGCCGCTTCCTTCACCAGCACATCCTGCCCCTGGAGCAATTCACGCAAAGGTGCAACACACTCGTCAGTCCCATAGAGCCCAAGTGCCTTTGCAGCCCATGCCCTTACCCGGACGTCCTCATCCGAAAGCGTCCCGGTTAAGGCGTCCAGAACATCCAGGGCAAGGGAGTGATCACGATGAGAAATACCATCCCTGGATAATATCCCCCCCAAGGTCCCCAGTGACAGGAGTGCCTCTTTTCGTATATCCAGATCCTGATCCGTCGTTACCGGCAGCAAGCCATCAATCGCAGCAGTTATAGTTCTACTCCAGTCCGCATCCTTAAATGCCTCTTCAAAATCGATGAGACCGAGCGTTCTCGTGGCCTCAAGGCGGACATGAAAGTCGGGATCAGCCAAACCTTCGACCAGCAGGGCGACACTTGGCAGCCCGATCTGACCCAGTGCCTTTGCCGCTTCCTGTACGACCTGGAGATCCTCGTCCTTGAGAGCTGCCACCAGCGACTGAACCGCTTCTTCCGCTTTGAGATCACCGAGCGCCATGGCGGCACCCATCCTGACGGAGGGATGAGGAGAAACAAGAGCCTTCAGGAGCGGCGGGGTAACCCTGTAACCCATTCTCGATAGGATGGAGGCCGCCCCCATGAGAATCCGGAAATCCGGGTTATCCAGCGCGTCAATAAGCGATGATACGGCATCTGTGCCAACCTCTTTGAGCAGGATATCCCGAACTATTTCCCGGGCCTCCGGCCTCTCGCTAGATAGACCGATGATCAGAGTAGAAATAGCTCGTTTATCCTTGAGTCTTCCCAGGGTCTGTGCATATTCTTTAAATTCTGCATCCGCAACATCACCACATTCAAGAGCGTTATTAAACGCAGAAATAAACGACTCGGTCGCCTGCGGGTCTCCTCGTTCCGCTAACGCCCGGGCAGCAGAAATCCGGACATCTGAATCAGAATCACCACATAACGCAGCGATTAAAGCATGCAAGGACTCATCGTCCTTAAGTTTTCCCAAGAAAGCTGCTGCGGCTTCTCGGTCCCTCCAGTCTGGAGCATGCTGCAGGTCATGGACATACTGATCCATTGCGGTGCTTTTTCCCCTCTTCATACACTACCTCCAGGGGATCGGCCTCAATATCCTGGCTCCTTTAACTCTCCGGGCCGAACGTTATAGCCCAATCGTGCACGGCCTCCGGGTAGGACGGCCCGGTTTTTGTCGTCTCTTCAAGGTAGATCCTCCATATGAATCCGTTCTGTTGTAACGCCTGGCGAAATGTCTCCATGTCACCCCGCCTCCGCATCCTGTGCAAGGCCGTGTCCCACTAACAGGGCCACTATGAATGCGAACAGAATATAATGTCTCAAATACGTTCCCCCCTCTGCGGTTGGAATATCAGCCTGACAAGAAAAACTTTTTGCCTTGGCGGCCCAACTACCCCCCCAGGCAATCAATTATCTTTATCGCTATGCTGTGAAAGGAGCCCGCCTGAGCAGCCCCGATGGCAGCGGCGCACACCATTCCGCGGGAGTTCGCGGACGAGGATTACGTTCTGGAGCCCTCGCGCTTTGAGAACCTGAATGCTCCCATCATGCTCCTGCAGGGCGAGAACAGCCCGGAACATCTCAGGGCCAGTACAGAGGCGGTGCATGCGGCGTTACCGAACAGCAGGATCATTGGCATACCCAGGCAACAGCACGTCGCGATGAGCACCGCACCGGAACTCTTCGTCCATCTGGTCACCGGGTTTTCTGATGGAGCCGGACTGACCATGTCGGGGTACGTTGACCCGGACGGATTCAAACGCGCCAGAATACTGGGACCATTTTCGGGCACCTCGTTTTGCATTCCACATATTTTCTGCTCCTTTTTCCCCCTGTAGCCGCACATGCCTGTCAGCGCCAGGGGAGAAAACCTATGTATGAGATATATACTTTATTGTTACATGGAAGATCGGCCCATAAAGGTCCTGGTCATCATGGGCAGCGCCCGGAAGGCAAACACCTACCGCGCAGCCGAGCGGATCCGCGAGATTCTCCAGGAGGAGGCAGCGGTGAACCGGAGGTTGCCGCCCGGGTGGGGGTCACCTCCAACGTGACCATGGGCCCTCTCCCTGCCCACCGGGTGCGGGAGAACGAACGGGAGTTGCAGGCGGTGGCAGAGGCCTTTCTTGCCGCACTCCAGAGGGAAGCGCGGGCAAAGCCGGGATTGTTCGACGTAATGGCGCTCCATATCGGGAGGTCGCCCTGCGATAAACTGGGCGAATCAGCTCCCGCGGAACACGCCTACTGGGCCGGGAAGGGGAGGCGCTACTTTGTGGATGTGCCGGTCAACCTGGTCTACCATGCCCTGGGCGTAGTGATGGAGTGGTACATGCGGCGGCAGGTGCGGAGGGATCTGCGGGAGGTGGGGTGAAGAGACGGGGCGAAGGCAGGAGACGAGGGTTGGTCTAGGGGGTGGTTGCCGCGATCAGCACCGGCCGGGTCCGCCGCCACGACGGCTTTGAGCACATAGTAGGCCGCCCCGTAGGCGTGCTGGGGGACGTGTGCGGTCGCCACCGCCAAGCCCGCGGTGCGGGCAGAGCAAAGCAGGGCGCGTCATGTTCCTTCGCATCGCGGGCAGCGGCATGAGCCCCAAGCGAAGCCCCCGCGGGTCTCGGTCATTCTGAAGAACAAGTCCTAACAACAAGCAGAGGAGGAAGTTACAGAGACCTGATCTCCGATGGAGGAATTGCAGAACCAATTTAGCAACGGGAGGAGAGGAGGGTGTGGAGGCTCGAATGGATGATAACGCCGTAGGAGGGTTTGTCAGGCCGGGGTTTGAGGCGGTGCGGGAGACGTTTATAGAGAATTTCCGGCGCCGCGGGGAGCTTGGAGCAGCCTGTTGCGTATACTATCGCGGGGAAAAAGTTGTCGACCTCTGGGGCGGCATCCGGAACAGGGCGATGGGCGAACCGTGGGAGAAAGACACGATGGCCCTGGTCTTCTCCACAACGAAGGGCATGGCCGGCCTCGCTATGGCGCTCGCTCATTCGCGGGGCCTCTTTAGCTACGACGAGCGTGTGAGCGCGTACTGGCCGGAGTTTGCCCGACAGGGCAAGAGGGAGATCACGATTCGGCAGCTGCTTTCGCATCAGGCCGGGCTCTTCGCCCTGGACGAGCGGCTGGACAGGAGCCTCGTCGCGGACCTCGACAGGCTGGCGGTCGTACTCGCGCGGCAGAAACCGGCCTGGGAGCCGGGAACGCGCCAGGCTTACCACGGCATCACCCTCGGGTTCTACGAGAGCGAACTGCTCCGTCGGGTCGATCCGGAACACCGAAGTCTGGGACAGTTCTTCCAGGAGGAGATCGCCGATCCGCTGGAACTCGACTTCTACATCCGGCTGCCGGAAGAGATCCCGAACTCCCGGCTGGCACCGCTTGAACGGCCACGCAACATGGCGGCGATGCTCTTCACGATGCCTCTCCCGCTCGTGCTCTCCGCGATGAACCCGCGCTCACGCTTCCGCAGGTGCCTGCTGGGGTCGGAGCTGCCGGAGGGGGATAGAGAACACATTTACGCCCGGAACCTGGAGGTGCCCGCAGGGGGAGGTGTCGGAACAGCCCGGGCCATGGCTCGGGCCTACAGTGTCTTCGCAACCGGGGGAAGAGAACTCGGACTACGTGAGGAGACGCTCCGGTGCCTGATGGCACCTGCGGTCCCGCCGGTCCACGGGTTTCGTGACGAGTGCATGAAGGTGGAGATCCGGTTCTCGCTCGGCTTTATGAAGCCGGACCCTGAGAACCCCTTTGGCCATCCGACCTCCTTTGGAGCCCCCGGTTCCGGGGGCTCCTTTGGTTTTGCCGACCCGCACGCCGGGATCGGCTACGCATACATCCCAAACCAGATGGGGGTTCATCTGCAGGACCCAAGGGAAGGCGCACTCCGCACGGCGATGTACCGCTCCATCGGGGAGCCGGACCCGTACCATATGTGAAGGGGAGGCCGCAGGCAGGGCACACGCGAGACCCACGGCTCACCACCCTCATCAAAACCCCTCGCCCTTCCACAGTTTGATAGAGACCCCGCCCCTGCGTACCTGAACGGCAATCCTGCCCATGATCTCCTCTCTCAGCCCCTCGGCAAGCCTTCCCGCCTGCCACTCCCGCTCCGCGGCAGCCTTAGCCGCAGCACCGGCCGGGTCCGCAGCCGCGACGGCTTTAAGCGCATAGTAGGCCGCCCCATAGGCATGCTGGGGAACGTGCGCGGTCGCTACCGCCTGACCCGCGGCACGGGCAGCAAAACAGGCCGCGTCGTTCTCTTTCGCATCGCGGGCAGCGGCATGAGCCCCAAGCGAAGCCCCGCGGATCTCGGCCATCCTGAACACGCCCGTCCGGACCCACGTCCGGCACGCTTCGATGGCCTTGCGCGGCCGGTCATCCCCGGGATAGGCCTCTTCAAAGAGCGGGAGCACCCGCTCGGCGCAGTCCGCAGCCCAGGTTGCCATCGTCATCTGGTCCTCTCTGCTGTACTTCTTCACAAGCAGGTGGTATGAGCCTCCAGTATTTTGAGATACCACAGGGAAGGCTACGTCAACCTATGTTGACATAGCACCGACACCCCTCTTCTAAGTCAACGCGAGTTGACTTACACGGACCCGCCCTCACGTACGAGCGCCGCTCCGCAGAACAGGCAGGCCCTCCTACAGGGCACCCGATCCCCCACAGCTACAGCCGCAGAGGGATTGAATTATGGTGCATGAACGCTTCACCCGGCACCATCGCCTGTTCAGAAGAACGGCGGCCCGGGCCGTCTTCCTCCTTCTCGCGATCGTCTTCGGGCGGGCCCGGCGGGCACCGGAAGAAGCCGGATAACACCGCTCCGCGGTCAGGGCTCTGCGGGTGAACGATCTTGCGACGATGCTCCCCGGCAAACCTTGAATCACCGGCACATTCAATCAATAACCAGCACAAGGACAGGAGAGAGCATGAGCAAGACAATCATCACCGTCGTCGGAAAGGATGCAGTGGGGATCATCGCGAAGATCTGCACGTATCTTGCCGAAAACCAGGTCAATGTTGAGGATATCTCGCAGACGATCGTGCAGGGGTACTTCAATATGATGATGATCGTCGATACCAGCGGATCAACAAAACCGTATGCCGAAATGGTGATCGAACTTGAAGACCTCGGCGATGATATCGGCGTTAAAGTCCGGTGCCAGCGGGAGGACATTTTTACGAAAATGCACCGTATCTGAGGGGTATTATGATCACTATCTTCGAGGTAAACGAGACGAACAAGATGATCGAGCAGGAGAAGCTCGACGTGAGAACCATCACGCTCGGCATCAGCCTCCTTGACTGCTGCGACTCCGATCTCGATGCCTTAAACAGGAATATATACGACAAAATCACCCGGCTGGCAAAGGATCTCGTCTCGACCGGGAGAGAGATTGAACTCGAGTACGGGATCCCGATTGTAAACAAGAGGATATCAGTAACCCCCATCGCACTTGTCGGCGGGCGGGCCTGCAGGTCCCCGGAGGATTTTGTAACGGTTGCAAAGACGCTTGATCGGGCCGCAAGGGATACGGGGGTCAACTTCCTCGGGGGATACTCGGCGATCGTCTCGAAGGGAATGACCTCGAACGAAGAAGCGCTCATCCGCTCAATCCCGGCGGCTCTCGCCTCGACTGAGAGGGTCTGCAGCTCGGTAAACATCGGCTCGACGAAGACCGGGATCAACATGGATGCCGTAAAACTGATGGGAGAGATTGTACGGGAGACAGCCGAGGCGACGAAGGAGAATAACTCTCTTGGCTGTGCGAAGCTGGTCGTCCTCTGCAACGCCCCTGACGACAACCCGTTCATGGCCGGGGCTTTTCACGGTGTCTCCGAGGCTGATGCAATTATTAACGTGGGCGTAAGCGGCCCGGGAGTCATCAAGCATGCACTCGAGGGTGTCCGGGGGAAGAACTTCGAGGTTCTCTGCGAGACGGTCAAGAGGACGGCCTTCAAGGTCACCCGCGCAGGGCAGCTCGTCGCCCAGGAGGCATCGGAGAGACTTGGGATCCCGTTCGGGATCGTGGACCTCTCTCTCGCCCCCACGCCGTCCATCGGGGACAGTGTCGCCGGGATCCTCGAGGAGATGGGGCTCGAGTCGGTCGGTGCACCAGGGACGACGGCCGCTCTTGCTCTCTTAAATGACCAGGTGAAGAAGGGAGGGATCATGGCGAGTTCCTCTGTCGGCGGACTTTCGGGTGCATTCATCCCGGTCAGCGAGGACCAGGGGATGATCGATGCGGTGAACCGCGGCGCCCTCACGCTCGAAAAGCTCGAGGCGATGACCTGCGTCTGCTCAGTCGGCCTCGATATGATCGCAATTCCGGGCGACACACCCGCCTCGACCATATCCGGTATCATCGCAGATGAGGCCGCAATCGGGATGATCAACCAGAAGACGACCGCCGTTCGGCTGATCCCGGTGATAGGAAAGGATGTCGGCGACACCGTCGAGTTCGGCGGGCTGTTAGGCCATGCACCGGTCCAGCAGGTGAATAGATTCGGCTGCGCTGACTTCATAAACCGCGGCGGGCGGATTCCCGCGCCGATCCACAGTTTTAAAAACTGATTGCCGGGGAGGTTCGGCCCCATTTTTCCAGATTCCAGCGGCATGACGACGCCCCAGAACAAACCTTGAACTGCCGGCAGCGCTGGTGGTGCTCTGGGGGCGTGACCTCTACCGGACCAGCCGAACCGGTACTTCCCTGCCGCCCCGACGGGTGGAACCGGACCGCCTGCAGCAGGCTGTGAGAGGGGGATCCGCGGCCCGCCCGATCAGCCGGGAGATGCCGATGGTCTCAGTCAGCCGTGCCTGACAATCGTCTTCGCGACTTCAGACCAATCGCGCCAGGTGAAGTGCCGAGAATGCCAGAAACCCGATCAATGCGCTGAGCGGTATCGTGAGGATCCACGCCGTGACTATCCGGCGCGCAACGCCCCATTTCACAAATTTCACCCCTTTGGTAACACCGACGCCCATGATGGAAGAAGATATGATATGCGTCGTGCTTACAGGAATCCCCACAGCGGAAGCACCGATAATCGTTGCGGCCCCCGCCGTCTCCGCCGTGAACCCATGGATCGGCCGGAGCCTCGTGATCCCGTAGCCCATCGTCTTCACGATCCGCCATCCCCCAAAGAGTGTGCCGAGCGCGATCGCCGCATGTGCGATCAGGATCACCCAGATCGGGACCGGCAGATGGTTCGGGTCGACGCCCGCCCCGAAGTAGCCGATGGAAAACAGGAGCGGAGTAATGATTCCCATAGTCTTCTGTGCGTCGTTGGTTCCGTGGCTGAAACTGTACGCCGCCGCTGACAGGAGCTGGAGACGCTTGAAGTATCGTTCGGCTACCGGTCGTGCGGTGTCCCGGGAGAAGCGAAGCACTACGGTCATAAACAGTAAGCTGATCACAAACCCGACGATAGGCGACAGAACCATGAAGATGACAATGGTCTGGACGGTCGAGATTTTAATTGCCGCAACCCCGGCCGCGGCTATGCCCCCACCCATCAGTCCACCGATGAGCGCATGCGATGAGGATGTCGGGAGACCGGAGTACCACGTTATGACGTTCCAGACGATCGCCCCGATTAGGCCGCAGAGCACGACAAAGGGGATGACCGATGTGTCGATGAAATCGAGTTTGATGATCTTACTGATGGTACTCGCAACTGCGACACCGAACCCGAAGGCCGCGATAAAATTGAAAAAGGCGGCAAATATCACGGCGTCTCTCGGGGAGAGAACCTTTGTCGAGACGACAGTCGAGATAGAGTTTGCCGAATCGTGAAAGCCGTTTGTGAAGTCGAAGAAAAGCGCGATGATGATAATGCCCACGATGAGGATCAAGGTAAAGTCAAGCATCGGATTACCAGTTCTATACTGTTACTCCATGGCGAGTATAGCAATTTTGAATATAAACTATAGACGGATATATGAACCGGAGAATAAATACAGACATACATGAGGTCGCTATATTTCCAAAGGAACGGCCGGGATCATCGGGCAGACTGTTGGCGCGGGAGCGTTCACAAGCCATATTATACCCGCAAACGAACCATCACAAGATGCAGAACCATCCCCACGTCGACCTGAACGCCATCGCATGGGCGGCGATGGATCAGTACGGCTTTATCCCCGGGTTTCCGCCGTCCGTCCTCCGGGAAGTCGGCGCTCTTACCGCAAACGTCTTTCCGGATACCCTCAGCGACCCTCGCGACCTCCGATCGCTCCTCTGGTCGTCGATCGATAACCACGATTCAAAGGACCTCGATCAGATAGAAGTCTGCGAAGAAGAGCCGAACGGGGAGATCCGGGTCAGGGTTGCAATCGCCGACGTCGACGCCTACGTCCCGAAAGAATCGGAGACGGATCGGCATGCCGGCCATAACGGGACATCGGTCTACACCGGCGTCGAGACCTTCCCGATGCTGCCCGACCGCCTCTCGGCGGGCATCACGTCGCTCCTCCCAGGCCAAGACCGGATGGCAGTCGTCATCGAATACACCGTCCTCCCGGATGGGAGCACGAGGCCCGGCGAGATCTACCGGGCGATCGTCACGAACCGGGCAAAACTCGTCTACGAGGAGATCGGCGACTGGCTGGAAGGGACCGGCCCTATCCCCCGGACGGTCAGGGAGACACCGGGACTGGAGAGGCAGATCCTTCTCCAGAACGAGGCGGCCATGCTCCTCAAAAAGCGCCGGACGGAGCGGGGAGCGCTTGCCCTCGAGACGATCGAGGCCGAGCCCGTCGTGGCGGACGGCCGGGTCCTGGGCCTCGTCATCCAGCAGCAGAACCGCGCGCGATGCCTGATCGAGGAGTTCATGGTTGCAGCGAACGGCAGCGTGACAGCGTTCCTGAACGACGCTGGCCTTGCCATGATCCACCGGGTCGTCCGCACACCAAAGAACTGGGAGGGGATCGTGAGGGAGGCGGCGGAGCGTGGCGAGACTCTGCCCATCGAGCCTGACGCGGAGGCGCTCACCGCGTTTCTCATCCGGCAGAAGGCGGCCGACCCCGACCGCTTCCCCGACCTCTCCCTGACCGTGGTGAAACTGATGGGGGCGGGCGAGTATGTGGCGTTCCAGCCGGGCGACGTCCCGGTCGGCCACTTCGCCCTCGCCGTCACCGACTACACCCATGGCACTGCCCCGAACCGGCGCTACGTTGACCTCATCATCCAGCGGCTGATAAAATCAGTCATTGACGGGGAGCGCTATCCTCCCTACACGCCTTTTGAACTTGACGACCTCGCCGTCAGGCTGACTGACCGGGAGAAATCGTCCCAGAAGGTCGAACGCTTCGTCCGGAAGGCGGCGGCCGCAGTCCTGCTCCGGGAGAGGATAGGCGACTCGTTTGAGGCATTCGTCACCGGAGCCTCGGAGAAGGGGACGTATGTCAGGCTGATCGCCCCGCCGGCCGAAGGAAGAATCGTGCTGGGCGAGCACGGTCTCAGGGTCGGCCAGAGGGTACGGGTCCGCCTGCTGGCGACAGACCCATACAGGGGTTTCATCGACTTCGAACATATCGAATGAGGGAGGGGGGCCTCCGGCCGGACCCGGGCTTTCCGGAGCTGAGTCCCGCCGTCCGGTTCAGTAGCCGAGCTGTTCCCGGACCAGGACCAGGGTTATCCTCCCATCCTCAACCTCGTCGTTGAGGATAACGTACTTGCCGATGGCACTCCCGGTGCCGTAGACGCGCCTGGCACGCTGATTCTCAAGGGGCAGGGCGTACTCCCAGCACCGCCGGAGCGCCTCGTCGAGCGTCGGCACGATCTTGTTCGCCCCGGAGACGAGGATGAGGTGGGCCGCTGCGTGAGGCCACGCCCCCATCCGGCTCCCGGTCTTGTCGCACCCCACCACCTCGCCCGACTCGGCGATCGCCTGGACTCCGGAGAGGAAGTAATCGGCGGCCACGCTTTTGCGGCGGAGCGCGTGGCGCTTCTTCTCATCGTTCTCGGCCGTGACGACCGCGTGATAATCCCGCCAGCCCTTCCGGTTCTCCTTGAGCACCCGGTCAAACCCGATCTCGACCAGGGTCGTCGAGGTACCGTTCATGATCTCGGCCCCTTCGGGCAGCAGGTCAACGACCGTCCGGAGCGCTTCCTCTGCCGAATCCATCAGGATCACCCTTATGTTCCGTGCCTCAATCGCTGCAACTGTCTTTTTGATCGTCGCATCGTCCGGTATCCGGCTCCATCGCCCTGCGTCCACCCCGGCATCCGCCATCAGGTTGACCGCACTGTACTCCGTATCTTTCGCCATCTGCTGGGTAACATTTACCATCTGATCACCCCGCCCGGGGTGGACGCGATCCCACATATACCTCTCCCTGCACCAGGCTGCGCAGGAGAGCATCAGGTTTGTCACAAAAGACCGCACGAAATGCTGCAATACCTGTCGCGGCTTCAGTACCACATATGTTCCATGAACACCCGGCCATCCTCCCGAAACCTGACACCCTCCATCTCAAGCAGTCCCCGCTTCATGTCCAGGCCGGCCTGAAACCCACCCAGCCGCCCGTCCGACCGCAGGGCGCGGTGGCAGGGGATGACGAGGGGAAACGGATTCATGGCGAGTGCATTGCCGACCGCTCGTGCAGCGCCGGGATTCTCGAGATACCGGGCGATGCGCCCATAGGTGCTGACGTACCCCCGGGGTATGCCGTATTCGGCGAGGAGCACGCGCCGCCGGAAGGACGGGCACCGGTCCAGGTCGAGCAGGTCGATGTCGAACAACACGTCATCCCCCGCAAGAAATGACCGTATCCCGGCGATCAGCGTCTGGATGCCTTTTTCGCGGGGTTCTTGAACGGAAGGCATGCCCTCGATCGTCACCGCACCGGATCGTGGGGTGCCGGGAAGGATAATTCTCCGCACCTTCGGTCCCGATGCATGGTGAACCCATATGAGACGGACCTGACCATACGCCGTTGTTATATCAGTGACCGCCGGTATCGCATCGGGCTGGCTGTCGGGGGATCGATCCATGGTTTGAGTGGACGGCTGCCCATCATTTAACCTGCGGGATTGAAGGGCCATCCGGTCTCCGGGCAGACCTATTCTCAATACCCATCCGCGATTCCAGGATAGCCTCAATCAGAACCAGGTTACATCGGCACAGCAAAGATTTTGGGTATGGGCGTAAAGAGAGAGTGAATGTTTGAGCAAATAGGATATCTTATCGATGTTGTCATACACTTCGATACCTTCCTGCCTCTCATTATAGAGGAGTACGGGTTATTCGTGTACTTCTTTCTCTTCCTTATAATATTCCTCGAGACGGGGGTCGTCATCGCCCCTTACCTCCCGGGCGATTCGCTTCTCTTCCTCGTAGGCGCGGCCTCCGCACACGGAGACCTCAACGTCCTCCTCTCCCTCACACTACTGGCTCTGGCAGCGATTGCGGGGGATACAGTGAATTTTGGAATTGGAAGGGCGTTTGGCACCCGGTTTCTTTCAAGAGGCATCCCCCTCATAAAACGACACCATATCGAACGAACAGAATCATACTTCAAGGAATATGGTGGGAAGACCATAGTTATAGCCAGATTCATTCCATTTGTCCGGACCCTGGCACCGTTTCTGGCAGGAACAGGAAGGATGGACTACTCCAGGTTTATCATATTTAATGTGTTCGGAGGAGTATTGTGGGTCTTAAGTTTCATCCTGGCAGGATATTTCTTCGGGAATCTGCCTATCATATCCGATAACTTCAACATCGTCACGCTCGCAATCATCGGAGTCTCCTTGCTTGGAGTGGCCTCCATGATACTCGGTATCAAAAAGACATAATATCCAATTTAGGCACGTTGTTGCAGAGTTGTCCAGAGACAGCCCGCGACGCGCCCTCCACAACATCCGACCCCGACGGATAACCAACGACCGTTCGCCAAAAAAGTCACGGGGTCGGCGCGGCCTCCACAGCCGCCTCTTCCGCCTGAACCGCCTGGCTGTCCCAGACGAGAGCACTCTTCATCTCGGTCATGATCACCCTTGAGCCGGGTGGGACCCGGATCGCGTCACCGATATCCTCAGGAGCCCGGGCCCAGACGACCTGGTGTTTGACCTCCCCGTCGGGCAGCAACACCACGACACTGTAGGTGTTCATGCCCTCCTCGGGGGCACCCTCCCTCTCTCCCGGGGTAATACGGTAGCACGTAAACGTGACCGGTCCAGATTCTTCTGCCATCCTCTTTTCTGCTTCACCTTTCATACGCATTCCTCCATCACCCGGACGTGCGCGGGCCCTCGCGGTTCTGCACGACCTCCACGGATAGTGAGAGGCTGCCTCCTCCGCCTGCCGGGGGCTCTGTCCCACGCCGGGGAGCCACCTCCTCTGGATGCCCTCCTAATAATAACTTGCCCATGCCACACCTCCCGGTGAGAGGAACTCCGCACACCCACCCAACCCGGGGGTGCCGGGACCAGGAGAGGGTGAGGGCCAGATGGGCTCCTCGTTCTGCGAGGGTGCTCGTGCACTGCCTGGATAAGCCTGAACACCTGCTGAACCATGCTCGTCCCGGAGCGTGTCGCGTATTATCGATAACAGGATCGTCCCGGCGCCGGGTACCCGGGAAACATACAGTCGAAGCCGGCCGTTGAAAAAGTATTCTGGGAGCCGAGAAGACCGGCCCTCACGCAACGTGGATGTACTGCTCGACCAGTTCCCGGATCGCTTCGTTGTTGCCGTAGAGCCTCTCGCTTAACCCCCGGTCATTAAAGGCCTTCAGGGTGGAGATCCGGCTCTCGATCATGCCCACCGGGAAGATACCGTTCTCCTCGAAGATCTCCCGCTTCGCCTCGAGCGCCTCGGCCGACTCGACACAGGAGGCAGGGAGCTGGTTGAGTTCTGCGAGACGCTCCCTGAACTCGGGCCGGAAGATGTTTCCGCTGACGTAGAGCCGCTCAGCCGCGTCAAGCGCACCGGGCATCTCGATCCCGTGTAGCGACGCCACGACAAGACCGGCGACAATCAGGTAGGGGTCGGCCGAACCGTCGGCGACCCGGTACTCGAACGTCTGCTTCGACGGCCGTTCCTCCCGGCAGCGGTCCTCACAGGGATTGGCATCATGGGTCATGCCGTCGGCGCCGATCCAGCCGAGGGGCACGCGGACCACGACCGAGCGGTTGCGGTCGCCCCAGCAGATCGTCGTCGGCGCCTCCTGGTGGGGGACGAGACGGAGATAGGAGGTCGGGATGCTGTTCCCGAAGGCGGTCAGGGCGCCGGAGGCGTCGAGGATGCCGGCGATCATCTTCCGGGCCATCGGGCTTAATCTGCCGTCCTCGACCATCAGGTTCCGGCCGTCCTTCTCGGCGAGCATATGGAAGTGCATGCCGCTCCCGGCCTTGCCGACGGTGATCTTCGGGGCGAAACTGATCTCGACGCCGTACTGGTTGCCGAGCATCCGCAGGATCCACTTGGCGATGATCACCTGCTCGACCGCCTGCTCGACCGGCATCGGCAGGAACTCAATCTCGTGCTGCTCGTAGTAGGTGTCGCCGTTGCAGAAGCACCCGACCTCCGAGTGGCCGTACTTGATCCTGCCGCCGGCCCGGGCGACGAGACGCATCGCCTCATCCCGCAGGTCCGCAAACTTGACGAAGGGTTCCGCCGAGTGGTAACCCTTCTGGTCGCGGCCGGGGTAGAGATCATCTCGCGGGCTGATGACGTAGTACTCGAGCTCGCCAAGGGTCTTGAACGTGCAGCCGGTCCGGCGGGTGAACTCCTCGTCTGCCTTGCGGAGCACGTACTCAGGCGAGCTCGCGAGCGGTTTGCCGTCGTTGTCGTAGAACGAGCAGAGGAACTCGAGCGTCGGCACCTCGGCAAATGGGTTCACGAAAGCCGTCCGGTAGCGTGGGATCACATAGAGGTCGCTGCTCCCCGCCTCGATAAACGAGAAGAGGTTGCTGCCGTCGACGCGTTCACCATCCGAGAGGATGGTGTCGAGGTGCTCCTTTGAGGAGATGACGAAGTTGAGGGTCTTGAGCTTGCCATCTTCGGCGGCGTAGCGGAAGTTGACCATCTCAATCCGATTCGCCTCGCAGAACCTGATAATATCCTCCCGGGTAAACTCCGCCGGATCCTTCTTGAGAAAACAGACCAGATCGTTTGGGTTCATCAGGATATCAGAATCTTTCATATTTTTTTAACGTTGGTCTCGACCATATAAAAGCGTACTCACCTCTTCACACCAATATGCTCAAAGACCCGGGTTTTCCGGCGCTTGAGAGGAGTCCCGGACCTCACCCGGAACGATGGCAGGCTTCAATCGCCGGACCGGAAGGTACGGGCAGCCTCCGGAACGCATCTGTTCCGTCCTGCGCGATGAATAACACCGGCAACCGGACTCCCTGTCCGCGGGCCCTGAATCTGCGACGCTCATCCCGCCTGCGCAGGGAGTTGCTCAGGCGAATAGTATGGCGGCACGTATCCGGGCGTGATCTTTGAGGTGGCTCATACGCCTCCCGAGCGGTGCGGTTCCCACCTGATGCAGGCACGGTGCACCCGGTGCCTGAGCACCAGCCCACCGTCTTCCCGGACAAGGCGGGCGGCAAGATACTCCCTGAGGATATCCTCCTGCTCCGGGGTCCCGACGAGGAGTCTCCCCCTGAGTGCGTCCACCCCGGCATCGAGATCAGGGACAATGAGCCTGTGCTCATCCGAGGAGACCGAGACATTCGGATAGATCCCCATACGGTAGAGGAGGTTGAAGATGACGTCTGCCTTCGGCCCCGGGAAATACGGCACCCCGTGAAGGCGTGGCCAGATCTCGAGCATGATCTGCTCCCAGTAGGGCAGCCCGGCGAAATGGAAGACGGCAACGGTCCCCGAGCAGACTTCGTTCATCCTCTCGATCGCTTCTTTCAGGTTGGGCATACCGAGAGAGAATGACGCAAAGACGATATCGTACGGCGCATCGAGGTCGCGCTGCAGGTCGGTCTCCTCCCAGTGCCTCCCCACGACGGTAATATTGTCAATCCCGGCTTCCCTGACCGCCCGCTCCATCACATCCCGCATCGCCTGCGCCGGTTCGACCGCGGTGACCGCCGCCGCCCGCAGGGCGAGGGGGATCGCGATCGCGCCCGTGCCGGCCCCGATGTCGAGGACACGGGACCCCGGGGTGACCGGAAGAGAGGAGGTGACCCAGCGGACCCGTTCACAGTCGTCCCCGGCAGAGGGGGTTGCACGTTTTTTCGCCCGTTCACGATTGTCCCAGAAGTCCGAACACCCTCTGTTCCGCTTCAGGGCGGTACTCGTCTCCATCCGGGAGCGCCAGACTTCGTTCCAGTCTATACCGTCATGCCCGCTTGAACCGATCATGCATTGTGTAGTGTGGGGCGGGTCAATAAAAATATAGTTAAAACTCCTTTTTGTCAACCAATCACCATCTACAGAGCCCGCACAGGGGCGGCGGCAGCAAACTTGCCGACCCCGGGTACTGTTCCCCACGCGGGAGCGAGCCCATCCACGGAGCGTGCCGGCGGGATACAGCACAACGGTTACACAGCGGACGGGGCCTTCGGGATGGCGGCATCCTTTCCGTCATCCCGGAGCCCGGCCACCTTCGCGAGCACCGAGAGGCCGAGCCGGGCATTCCTCTTTGCGTAGTCGAACGATACGTGGTTGATGGTGTCGTCCGGGGTATGGGCCGGACCGTGGTCCTCGGAGTGCGTCATCACGGCCGGGAATCCCCGTGCCCGGAAGGGTATATAATCTGAGGCGCAGGTATGGTTGTTCCGGGTCAGGGTGAAGTTTGTGGCGTAGAGGGTGTTGTGGTCCGCCATGAGCGCCGCAATATCGGCAGAACGCTCGTCAGACATGATATCGAGGACGGAGCGGTTCTCCGGGTCGTAGCAGGCCGAGTCGTAGTTGAGGTAGAGCACCACCGGGACCCCCGTATCCGCGGCGCGCGCCGCATAGTCGGCGCTGCCGTACGAACCATCCTCTTCGGCGTTCCAGAGCGCGAACTGCACCGTCCGGTCAAACGAATGCCCGCTCATTACCCGGGCGAGTTCCAGGACAATCGCAACCCCGCACGCGTTATCGGTAGCCCCGGGCGCCCGAGCCGGGTCCGACGACGTGCTGTCGTAGTGTGCCCCCACGATGACAACCTCGCCGGAGGTGTTGCCGCTCCCGGGGAGCGTGGCAATGACGTTGTTGAGTTCACCCCCCTGTTTCTCCACCTCGAGCCCGGGGATATCAGCAAGCCTGGCGTAAAGGTACTCCCCTGCTTCCCGGTTACCCTCCGACCCGAACTCCCGGGTCGGGAACGCCTGCAGGTCGTACGTCGTGTTCCAGAGTTCGGATTCGTTGATCTCCCCGATAATCTCCACGATAGCGGGGTCAGGCTGTCCACGTCCCAGGGGTGCGCCGATGAGGCCTACTGGAACGACTGTGAGGAAGAGGGCCAGGCAGGCAAGCAGCAGGGCACAGGGCAACACCTTCCGGGCACGGGCATGCTGTCGGGGGTATCTGTCGTGCGCCATATCGCGTTCCATGAAGGATCACACCAAAGACGCAGGATTGTGAGCGATAATACATATACTTTCGCCCGGATGACGGGAGGAATGGGATTCCGGAGATCAGCCGTATTTGACCCGGACAAACGAAATCACGTCGTTATTCCGACAGTTTGGGAAGACCTCCCGGGTTCTGGAGGACCCCCGGGGGCCAGAGAGGTATATACCGTATGACGATGACGGATGGGTACCCCGGCCGGGAACGGGTCATCACCGGAGTGCGTAATATGCCCGAACGACCATCAGTGAGCGACGAGTCGACCCTCTTACGGTGGATGCGGCTTGAGATCGGCAGGATCAACGACGGCGTCGTTGTAGAGCGCAAACGCCTCTCCAGGCTCCTCTCGGAGGAACATCCATCGTCCGTCACGAAGGGCGGGAGCGAGCACAAGTTCGACCGGGATGTCCTCCTCCGGCTGAAGCAGGCCCTCCCGGGGGAGCTGCAGAGGCGACTTCGGCTTCCGATCCTCTTCTACTTCGACCCCTCGGTCCCTGACAGTTTCTTCCTCACGGATGAGGCTGCGGTGCAGGCCCTCCAGCGCCTCCAGGAGATCAGCCCCCTCAGGAGGGTGCACGGCGGGAGGCTCTGGATAGCGAAACCTCTTGTATACGCCACCATGAACAGGTATCCGACAGTTATACAGATCATGATGGGCTAGGGGGAGCGACCTTACACTGAAAAAGAGATGGTGTTCTCTCCGGGGCGGCCAATCTCCCCGATGCCCGGCAGGATGCTCACCGGCCTGCCCTCAAACTGGTGGCCGACGATGGGGTATGCAGCCGGCGAGGTACTCTCTGGCCGGTAATCCACATGCCGGGTTTCGTTATCCGGCGAAACTATGGGAGACGGCCGATCCTGGGGTCCGACGACGATGCAGGCAACAAACCCGGCAATGACAAGGACCTGAATGGCAACGGTCAATACTGTGGCCATCTTCTGCTGGTAGATCTCGATCACCTCGCATGCCCATAACAGGGATCGCATATAAATTTTGCTAATTTTATACTATTGAGTGCTATATTTTGTTACCAATAATACATAGGCGTGGTGAACGGCCGAAACCATGCGCCCGGCAGCCGACCGGTCCCGGGGAGACTGCTGCAACCGTAGCCACTTCCGGCGACGAGGGTGGGAACCGCTGTCCTGTCAGCCTGAGCGACCGGCCGGCTGATCAAGGAGCGTTCTTCTTCCCGAAGGTTCGCCGGACCCGTTCAAGCACCGGGCGGGAGACCTCGTCCATCTGCTGATCAAAGTAGGCCACCCATTCCGCGACGACTGCAAGTTCTTCCTGCTGCCCGTCGAGCCGTTCCTGCAGACGGTCGAGGGCCTGCTGAAGTTGTCCGGTCTCCTCTCTCCTCAGTTCCTGTTCCCGCTCGAGCTCACCGGCGAGGCGCGCGATCCGGCGCTCCTGCCTGGCCAGCGTCTCCTGCATCACCCGGATGTCGAGCACCACCTCAGCCGGGAGTGGGACGTCGGTCTGGCCGATCTCCTCCGCTGGTTCTTCCGGCGCAGTCGATCTCCTGCCGGAGCGGACCTCTCCGACGATCTCTTCGGACGTGAGGCCCCTTCCAGAGAGTTCTACGAGTCCCCGGACAACTCTGACCGCCTTCTGCGGAAAAAGCCTGACCGGGCCGATAGTCCGATAGGTAAAGAGGCTGTTGTAGGTCTGGACGAGAGTCCGGACGTCCTGTTCGGAGATCCCGGTGAGGTGCGCTATGTCGCCGATCTTGAGTTCTTTCTCGCTCATGAGCCACCTTTTGCACCCGCTCTCCCGTGAGCGGGGGCCCTACCCTACTTCTTTAGTGTCATCAGATATAGGAGCGTGCCGGATCGCGGGATATTTCTCGCAGCCGTCCAAGTACTGGTACCATGAACCAGGGAAGAGAAGGGAGCGTCCCGGAGGGCACGACCGTCGTCCGGAAGGCAGTGCGGTCTGCCCGCCTCCAGGTGCGGCCGGATGGGACCCTCCGGGTGGTCGCCCCCCCGTCGTTTGATGTCACGGGGTTCCTGCAGCGCAACGCGGCCTGGATCGAGGAGCGGCGCGGGGAATTTGACCGGCTGGCCGCCGAAGGGCGCGGGAGGGAGGACCGGCTCCTCCTGCACGGGCGGTACTACCGCCTGGTCCCGGGCGAGCGGTTTGTGGTCGACGAAGCTCGCGGGGCCGTCGCCTGCCCATCCGTCCCCGGTCTCCGGAGAAGCCTCTCCGGGGTGTTGAAGGAGGAGGTCCTGGACCGGCTGGAGGCCTACACGGACCTTACCGGCCGGAGGCAGGGACAGATCGCGGTGAGACTGCAGAAGACCAGATGGGGGAGTTGCTCGTCACTCGGCAACCTGAACATCAACCTGCGCACCATAGCCCTCCCTGACCCTCTGCGCGAGTACATCGTCGTCCACGAGGCTGCCCACCTCCGCGAGCAGAACCACTCAAAGCGGTTCTGGCTTCTCGTCGGCGACCATTACCCCGACCACCGGGCGGCGGAAGCCGAACTGCGGCGCTACTGGGTCATCCTCGAACGAAACCGGACCTGGGGTTCGATCCAGAGCGCTGGACGCGAGGTATCGGACTAGGGCAACGATTCCCAATTATCGGACTTATTTAGTACT
>DANY01000009.1:0-19428 GCA_002501655.1 Methanoculleus sp. UBA303 | reverse complement strand
GGGGAGAGGCTGACGGGGAGGGGACGAAGGCCAGATATGGTCTGTTATTTTGGAATCGATGTACTAGGGCAGAATCGCCATCCGCAGGAGGCCGAAACCAGCCAGCGCGACAGACGCATGCAGGACCCCTCAGGAGTACTTCCGCCAGAACATGGAGAGTTTCCTCGACTCCGCCCAGCGTTCGTCGAGCTGATCGATGATCGTGTTGATCCGCTGCACCTGCTGTCGGATCTTCTCCGTCGCCTCAGCATCGTCGATCAGCTCGGCACGCCCCATGATCGCCTGGAGTGGGTTCCTGATATGGTCGGCAAGCAGGGCAAACTGCTCCATGTTTCGTTCGACTTGAGCGTAGGCCTTTGATTTCAGGTCCTCAATCTCTTTCTGGGCGGATATGTCCCGGGCGACGGTGATGATCCTCGCGACCTCGCCCTGCTCGATGATCGGGATCCGCATCTCCCGGAGGGTCACGGTTCGGTCGCCGAACCTGAAAGACCGCTCCGACGTCAGTGGCCGCCCAGTCCGTATAACACGCTCATACTGCTGCCTCACGGAGGGCGGGAGGAACGGCAGGACGATAAAGAGGTTCTTCCCGACAACGTTCGTTGCGAGCCCGAGTTCTTCGCACCAGGCGATGAAGGCGTCGTTTGCGAGGAGGAGAGTGAGCCCGGTATCGACGACGGTGACGGCGTCGGTGATGGCGTCAAGGACGATCTGGTAGAGGTTTTCGGACTCCCGGAAGATGTACTCAGACTGCTTCCGGTCGAGTGCGCTCTCGATGATATGGACGGTCGCATGCAGGAGCGCGATGTCCTCGTTCGTGAACCTGGCGCCTTCGGTGTTCCGGTCAAACCCAACAAAGCCAACGACCGCTTCTTTCAGCCGGAGGGGGACCATCAGCGCCGCGGTAACGCCGTGCCGCTTCAGAAAATCGCGCTCCTCTCTCAGCGATCGCCTCTCCCCGGACACTCCGTCCACGAGCACGGTCTCGCCCTCCAGGGTCCGTACGATCCACCAGGGGAGATCGCTCGTGAGAAACTTCTGGAACTCTCCCCGGCGGGGTTTCTGCCCCGGCGCGCACCATTCGTGCGTTGTGCCAAGGAGTGTCCTGGGATCGTTGAAGAGGGAGAGATAGGCCCTGCACGCCCCGCACGCGCGGCCGAGATCCTCAAGCGACTCGTCGATCGCCGGATCGATCCGCGTGGGATCCATGAAACGTGCGGGCATCTCCGCGACAGCCCGCTCGAGGCTGCGACGGCGACCGGGCGCATCCTCTATATCCCGTTGCAGGGTGACATCGATGCAGAAGAGGAGGAGCCAGATATCGTCTGTCTCGGGGTCATGGACGGTGCTGACCGAGATCCGGACGTCAAAGGGCGACGAGTCCCCTCGCCGGGCGACGACCATCCCGCTCCACCGCCCGGTGGAGAGAGCGTGGCCGATGCAGGCCGGCCCCTCTCCCCAGGAGAGCCAGAGGAGATCCACGGGTTTTCCAACCACGTCCCGTAAGTCATACCCCCACATGGCAAGCAACGATGTGTTGGCGAAGACAATACGCCCCTCTTGGTCGACGATACAGATCCCGGAGAGCGAGGTCTCGATCACCTGCCGCAGCATCGCAGCAGTAACGCCAGAGGTCTCGGCCGGGATCCCGACGGCGACAGAACCCTCTCCTCTCCGGTAGTCCCGATTGCTTCCCTGTTGCCCTGGGGGTTCGCAGCCGGCGAACCCCTTCTCCGTATACGGTTCCATATCCGATCGTCCTGAGGCAGCACACCGGATCGCAGCCCTTCACCACTCCAGGTAGCCACGCGCTGCCGCTCTCCGGATAACTTGCCCGGAAAACCCGGAGCGGATTAGGTTGATCAATCCCTCGTGTCATATATCATCTTTTCCATTTGAGTTGCGGTGGCCCCACACCGGAGGAGGGCAATCAGCCGGTTTAATGTCGGGATGGAGACCGCAGGGATCGCCCCTGCCCGGGCCGCCTCCTGAGCCCGGGGTATATCCCCGGGCGTCAGGTGTTCGTCTTATGCTCCCGCCAGTAACTCCGGTACATCACCAGGAGTGCGGTCCCGACCAGGAGGAAGACGATGACCGATACCCAGGGCCCGGCTCCCGTCGGGATGAGGTTCGCGATACAGTCGATGCCAAGGGCGACGGCAAAACTGCCGATGATGCCCCCGATGGTGATGCAGGTGAGAACCTCAATCTTCGTCATCCCAAGCATTCTCCCGACAACGGAGCCGACGATGCTCCCCGACCCGTCAAAAGGAATGCTTACGAAGATGATGAGACCGATGAAGTAGAGCCGTTCAAGCCACGGCCGCCGGTCCAGGAAGGCCCTGCCCGCCGCCACGAACTGCCGGACCCGGGGACCGACATAGGGGATGCGCAGGACCAGCGGGAAGTTCCAGGCCATGAAGAGTCCGCCGGCGAAGTCCAGGAACGCCAGGGCAAGCGCGATCAGCCACCAGGGTATGCCAAGAAGGATGCTGACCGGAATGATCGTCTCCCGTCCAAGCGGCGGGACGACGTAGGCGACCATCATCCCAATGAGCAAGAGCCACTGCTCTACCGGGAGGAAAAGCCCCACGGCGGCAAGGAAGACACCACAGAGCAGGAACGGAACTGAGATCTTCAGCCAGCGGATCCGGCCATCAGCCCCGTCATCGTCCCATACACCGGTCTGCCGCATGAGCCGCTGTCACCTGTGGGTAGGCCCGCCGTATGGAACCCGCAATCACTCCTTCTCCCCAACAGGAGGGGGGGGCCCCCGGGTCTTCAGGATATGCTCAACGATCTTTGATGAACTCGCAAGCGGGCCGGGATATCCGGCTATCCTGGCGACGTCAGCGTTGAGCCCGCGGCTCCGGAGCCTCTGCCGCAGGTTCTCCTCGTCAAAGTGCTGGTTAAACCCAAGCGTGATGATGTCCGGTCCAATCTCTGCAATCGGCCTGAACATATCATGGAGATCACCGAGGAACGCATGGTCGACCGGCTTTAACGCCTGGACCATTCGGAGCCTTTGATCCTCCGGGAGGATCGGTCTCGGCTTATGCTTTACGTTCGCGTCCCGTGCCACAATCACAGAGAGCTCGTCACCGAGTTTCCGGGACTCTTCAAGGTAGTAAAGATGTCCGGGGTGGAGGATATCAAACGTGCCCGTTGCAACCACATGGATCATTCGACCACCTCAAGGCGAGCAGGGCTCCCGTCCGCTCGGTAACTTCGCCAGTCCCGCTCTCCGTAGGGATACCCGACGATGACATGATACCGCCCCACCGTGGGGAAGAACCTGAGATCCGCCGACGACGGCGAGAGGACGCCGTTGGGGTGGCTATGGGCGCTGCCGGCCTGGTGGATGTCCAGCGGGAGCATATCGATGAAGAACGAGGAGCTCTCTTCGCCGACGATGGTGCCGGGCACCAGGTCGAGGTCCCGGATGATGCCGTCCTGCTCCCGCAACACGGCAACGAACTCATTCGGGTGATGTTCCCGCCCAAGTTCGAAGAGCATCGAAAGCAGATCCCTGCTGATCCCGCGTATAGCCATTCTACTGAAGAGTAGGGGGGAAGTAGACATAAGTCCTCGCGTTCGGCATGAGCACCCGGCCGGAGCATTCGACCCGCCGGGAACATGGAGAAAAAAAGGGGGATCGCTCAGGGGATGACTCGCCCTGCCGGCGGGGCCACCGGAGTCTGGTTCTTCACCGGGGTCACGTTCGGCGGCGCGAGACCCGGCGGCACCAGGACCGTATCGATGATATGGACGACGCCGTTCCCGGCAGTGAGATCGGGTGTGACGATCGTAGCATTTCCCACTGTGAGATTGCCGTCGGCCATGCTGATGGAGAGGTTATCCCCGGTGAGCGTTGAGAGAACCGTCTCGTTCCCGGTGGTGTTTGCCTCCGTCATCAGGTCTTCTGCTGTATAGGCCCCCTTCACCACGTGGTGCATGAGCAGGGTGTCCAGCACCTCCGTGTCATTGAAGAACCCTGCAGGGGTCTCGTTGCCGAGAGCCTCGAAGGCGGCATCGTCGGGAGCAAAGACTGTATACGGCCCCCCGGTAGCAAGCACCGTCTGCGCGAGACCGGCCTTACCGACAGCCTCCGTAAAGAGGGTCAGATTCTCATTTCCCGCGACCAGGTCGGCCAGCGTCGCGTTCGTCGGCTCCTCCCCGGGGGTTGCGTTCCCGCCCAGAACGACCATCATCCCCTCCGGAACGACAATGATGACGCCCTGCATGGGCGTCCGCTGCTTCGAGGCGTTGAGCGTACAGCCGTACGGGTAGGTCCCTGTATCAGCGAATGTGTAGTTGTATGTCTTGTTCTGCTCTATCGGCCCGGAGTCAAAGATCCCTCCCGTGCTAGTGACGGTATGGCTCACCGGGTCATAGTTCGTCCAGGTTACCGTTGTATTACCCTCTACCGTGAGCGAGGCGGGGTAGTACGACCCGCCACGTATATCGACGTCGGCGGTCGCCGCCTGGACAGGCAGGGCAACGAGACCGATGACCAGGGCTGCTATGAGCCCGAGTATGGCTGGATTCCTTCTCATGCAGTTTCACCACGCTTATGAACTCTGGCAGGGAGGGCAGCCGGTTCCCCGGATCCAGACCCTGAAATACGCCTCAAATCTATGGCGGCTCATGATACCGGTGGTACCCGCCGGAATGTTGCGGCACCGCCCCTACTGCCACGGGCTGAGAAATAACATCGATATTATATAAATATTGTTATACCACGAGAACGAGCCGAAATCCCCGGCGAAGCCCGGCTCTCCCCATCACGAAAAAAGCGCGGGATCGGGCTCCTCAGAACGGCCCATCCTGTTCGAAGCTCCTCTGCAGCCGGATGGCAAGTTCGGCCTTGAAGAGCTCTTTTCCAAGGTAGGCGGCGTGGTCGAGCCGGGAGAGGCTCCCGTTCACGAGGAGTGTGTAAAAGACGTCTTCCCAGCGCCTCCCCCGGACGGCACAGTCCCGGTGCACCGCCACGATACAGTCCCCCTCGATGCCGATGCGGATGCACCCGAGGGGATCGTAGGTGATCTCATCCGGCACGGGGTACGCATCCATGATACTGTTATACTCAAGCGGCGGTTCGCGCCGCCGCCGCTTCTCTTTCAGTACCAGAAGGTCGAGCCCCAGGTCTTTGGGGTACGGGCGGTCGGTCATCAGCGCCATCATATCGGTTGCCCGCCGCATCTCCGCCACCGATCCCCGGGTCTTATCGCTGTGCTCGCTCGTGAAGACGACGGCTGCGCCGACCTCGTACGCCATACCCGCAAGCAGCGCATTCGCACCCGTGGAGTCGGCGTCCAGGAGTTCAACGACGTTCCCGGCCCCGAAGAAGAGTGGACAGGATACACCCGGGAACCCCGAGAGCGAAGTGACGAGCCCGGAGCCCACCGGCTGGAGGAGGGGGTCGGCGATCAGGCAGGAGATCCCGGCCTCCTCTGCCGCCACCAGGTTCTCTTGAAGCGTCCGCTCGCGCGGCACCACGACCGCGGCCGCCCCGGCATCCGCGACCGCCTCTCCGACGACCGGGATGTTTCCTTCGTGCAGGGAGAGCACCAGGTCAGCACGGAAGAGCGCCGCCGAGATGAGGAGAGGATCCTGTGTATCGACCGCCAGGGGGCCTTCGATATCCGCGAGAGTTGAGAAGCATCTCCTCACGTCCTCGGCGGTCGCGTCGAAACCGAATCCCAGGTCCACGATGTCGGCCCCGGCGGCAAAGAACCGTCGGACCTCATCGACCAGGTCGTCGCGCTTGTGCGCGTCCATGATCTCCGCAAGCACCTTCATCCTTGAACTCCCGCCGATCTTTCTGCCCCGGATAATGAACTCAGAGTCCGCCTCTGCTTCACGGAGCGCCAACTGGCGGCAGGCCTCTTTGCGGCGTGTCTCTGCGAGGAAGTCATCGGCAGGGACCGTCTTTGAGAGCCGGACGTGATCGAGCACGCCGAGGACCAGCGAGAGGTCAGCGGCATGCCGCGGGCCCCGGTAGACCGGGACGCCGGTGTCGCGTTCGACGTCGGCAAAGGATGCGGTGCACATCCCTGAGACGATCGCCATATCGTAGTCGCGGCCGCGAAGCAGCCTCTGGAGGTCCCCGGGCGCAAGGAACGATGCGATATCGCCGGTGACCACCACATCTATCTCGTAGCGGTCGCTGAATCGCTCAGCCGCCGCCTTCACGATTGCGACCGTTGCCGATCCGGTCGGGAGGAGAATGCGCATACACTTCAATTATTATCCAACAGGTGACAAATAATCTGATCTCATGCTGCGGTGCGATCTGCATGTCCATACCAGGTTCTCCAGGGACGGAGAGAGTAGTGTGGAGGAAATCCTCCGGCGGGCGGAGGCGGTCGGCCTCGATGCCATCGCAATCACGGATCACGACACGGTGGAAGGTGCCCGCTACGCCCTCCAGTGCGACACCTCCGTGACCGTGATCCCGGGAACCGAGATATCGACACGACAGGGCCACCTGCTCGCTCTCGGGGTCACGGAGCCCCTACCGGCAGGGCTTGACTTCCTCGATACCGTCACCCTGGCCCGTGCTCGGGGAGCCCTGCTGATCCTCCCGCACCCTTACCACCGCTGGCGCCACGGCGTCGGGAGGAGACTTGCGGCCGGTATCGGAGCGGTGGATGCGGTGGAGATCTTCAACAGCCGCTACATCACCGGGTCGGCGAACCGGAAGGCCGCGGTCATTGCACGGAGACTCGGGAAGCCCGGCGTTGCCGGGAGCGACGCCCACAACGCTCGTTACGTCGGGTTCGGGGTCACGTACGTCACGGCCGAGCCGAATGCGGCCTCCATCCTCTCTGCGATCCGGGAAGGGCGGACGATGGCAGGAGGGAGGATGACCCCGCTGCACACCTACACCCGCCAGTCCATCAAGGGCGCTCTCCGGAGGATTCGACGAACGGTACAGCGATGAACCTGGCGTTCCGCTTCTCGTACTTCGGGGACCGTTTCTTCGGCTCGCAGATGCAGCCTCTGCTCCGTACCGTGGAGGGCGAGTTCATCGCGGCCTGCAAGCGCCTGGACCTCTTCGATGACTGGCGGGAGGCGAACTTTGTCACCGCCGGCCGCACCGATCGCGGGGTGCATGCCCGGGGTCAGGTCTGCTCGTTCCAGACAGACAGGGTGGACCGGGCGATAGGGGTACTGAACCAGGTGCTCCCGGCCGACATCTGGTGTACGGCGTGGGCCGGGGTGTCGGACGAGTTCCACCCGCGGTACAGCGCCGCATCGAGGACCTACCGCTACTACTTCTCCCCTGCACCGGGCGACGTCGTCGCCATGCATGAAGCGGCACAGGAGTTCGTCGGGCGGCATGACTTCTCGTCGTTCTCCCGCGCCGGCGACCGGAACCCCGAGCGGAGTATCCTTGCGGCACGGGTCTTTGAGGACGGACCGTTCGCTGTCTTTGAGGTGACGGGGGAGAGTTTTCTCTGGAACATGGTCCGGTGCATGGCGACAGCGCTCGAACGGGTGGGGAGGGGCAAGGCGGGTGCCAGGGAGATCACCCGGCTCCTTACAGGACCGGCAGAGCAGAGACTCCCTGCCGCTCCTCCCGAGGGGTTGGTCCTCTGGGATATCGGTTACGCGGTCTCCTTTACGCCACTCCCTATCGACGAGAAGAGCCGCCGGTATCTTGTCGACCGCCACCGCTACCACATCCTCATGACAGAGGTGTCCACGCTCCTTGCACCAGGAGAGGAGTTGCCGGAGTGATCCGCCCTGCCGACCGTATAAGCACCGGCGACCTGCATAGTTTGATATAATATTTCCGGATGCGGCAATAGAGGAGCAGAGACAATCAGGAAACGGGTCCTTCTCGTTATCGCTGTTTTAAAAGGATCCGGCCGCAGACGATGAATCTTCCAAAGGCGGTGCGGCAGGGTAAATCAAGCTTCCTGCCCGTCACTCGAGAATACTACACTTAATCTTTTCGAATAAAGACACACAATAAGGCTGAACTCCGCCGGAATCACGGCCTCATGACCATCCATCATCGCGCAATACGAGATATTACATCTTATTTCTTGATCGGGAATATTTAATTAGCCAGATAGAGATTTAGAGGCATCCCAGTCAATAATAAATAATTTACTTGTTTGATTTGTTAAACAGATAAGGTTAATAATAACCTATTAATATATGCCAGCACAGTCCCGTTTCAGTACGTCAAGAGGGGAAAGTGGATGTACGACAAGGATCCGGTTCGGGCGAGACCACCCGCTCACCTGGAGGGGTGGTTCGCCGAAGAGACAACTGTGCCATTGCCACAGTACATAGATGCAGAGACAGACAGATGGATCGAACGACATATACCCCGGAGTATCGGGCAGGAGAGCCCTATAGATATTCCGGCTCTCCACTGTGAGGTTCAGGAGCAGGTCAACCCTCTGCGGACGCCGGCGGCCCCCGGACACCGGTGGATGGTGAATGAGACCACCGATGCTACCGCCATCCCGTCCCGCCGGTCGGGCAGGATGAGAACCCTTGCGGCGATCCCCTGTTTCAACGAGGAGGTCGCTATCGGCTCGGTCGTCCTGATGGCCCGGTTGCATGCCGACGAAGTTCTTGTGGTAGATGACGGGTGTACGGACGGCACCGCAAAGGTTGCCCGGGATGCCGGAGCGACCGTCATCTCTCACGGAGCACAGATGGGGAAAGGACGGGGCATAAAGAGCGCTCTCCGGTATGCAGTCGATCAAAACTACGACTGCCTGGTCTTCATGGACGGAGATGGTCAGCACAACCCCGGGGAGATACCCCTCCTGACCGAGCCGATCCTCGCCGATACCGCCGACCTCGTCATCGGGTTCCGGACCTTCGATCAGATGCCCTTTTACCGGAGATTTGGCCGGGCAGTGCTTGATATAGTCTCGAGCAACGGCTACTCGATAACCGACTCGCAGTGCGGGTTTCGGGCGCTGAACAGGAGAACCATGGAAGCGATGCTCAACACACTGAGGAAGGATGATTTTTCGACCGAATCGGAGATGCTCCGGGCCGCTCAGGAGAATCACCTGCGAGTCGGGGAGACGCCGATCAACTGTAAATATGGTGATTTTGATACATCCACAAAAAATCCCCTATCCCACGGAATAGAGGTGCTCGGATCGATATTCTGGCTCACCGTGGAGAAGAGGCCTCTCTTGCATATCGGTCTCCCGGGGCTTGCCGCGATCCTCGCGGGCATGTTTCTCCTTCTTCAGTTTCTCCGGGGATTCAGTGAGACAGGTCTCGTCCAGATCGGGCAGGGCATGCTTGCATCGCTCCTCCTGATCCCCGGGACCGTTGCTCTCATGGTGGGCCTGATGCTCGCCCTTATTGCAAGGCTGCGGGAGTGAGAGAGTGAGAGATACAACGCAGAGGAGGAGCGCACAATGATTGGAATAATACTCGGCACACGGCCGGAGATCATCAAGATGTCTCCCGTCATCAGGGAGTGCGAGAGGAGATCTCTCGACTACTTTATCCTTCACACAGGACAGCACTACTCCTACGAGATGGACCGGCTCTTCTTTGAGGAACTTGAACTCCCGGACCCCGACTACAACCTCGACGTGGGCTCCGGAACCCAGGCCGGCCAGACGGCGAAGATCATGACCGGCGTCGAGGATGTCCTGGTGAAAGAGTCGCCCGACCTCGTCCTGGTGCAGGGGGACACGAACACCGTCATGGCCGGGGCTCTCGCCGCATCGAAACTTCATGTGCGGGTCGGGCACATCGAGGCAGGCCTTCGGAGTTTCAACCGCTGGATGCCGGAGGAGATCAACCGGGTACTTACCGACCACGTATCGGATTACCTCTTTGCCCCGACAGAGAACGCCCGGGAGAACCTCCTCGGGGAAGGCATTGCTGATGAGAGGATCTGCGTGACCGGCAACACCGTCGTCGATGCGGTCTACCAGAACCTCGACATATCGAAGAGAAAAGTCAACGTCCTCAAAGACCTCGACCTCGAGCCCCATGAATACTTCCTCGTCACCGCTCACCGGCAGGAGAACGTGGACAACCGGGTGCGGCTCAAGGAGATTTTGAAAGGGCTTGAGGGGGTGCAGAAGGAGTTCTCCTTACCGGTCGTCTTTCCGGTTCACCCGAGGACCGAGAAGCGGATCAAAGAACTGGGTATCGGGGTAGACGGATTAAACCTCACCAAACCCTTTGGGTTCCTTGAATTCCTGCAGTTAGAGTCGCAGGCGAAACTCGTGCTGACTGATTCCGGTGGAGTCCAGGAAGAAACCTGCGTTCTCGGCGTTCCCTGCGCTACGATGCGCTACGATACGGAACGACCCGAGACGCTGGATGTCGGATCGAACATTCTGGTCGGTGCCGACTCAGGGAGGATCCTTGAAGGGGTCCGCTCCGCGGTCACCTGGAAACGTGGCTGGGAGAACCCCTATGGGGATGGAATCGCCGGAAAAATGATCGTCATGGTCTGTGCAGCAGCACGATCCCAATGATCGCACGAGGAAGATACACATGAAGATCTGTGTACTGGGATTAGGATACATAGGATTGCCGACCGCATTGCTGTTTGCTGCTCACGGGGCGGATGTTGTGGGTATCGATGTGAAGCAGAGCGTGGTCGATTGCCTGAATCACGGGAACCTCCCGTTCAGGGAGCCGGGGATCGAGGACCTGTACCGCGAGGCAAAAGAACGGTTTGTCGCCAGGACCGAACCTGAGGCTGCGGACGTATTCTTGATCGCCGTGCCGACGCCGCTCGACCCGGCAACAAAGGTCTCCGACCTATCGTATGTCAAGAAAGCAGCCGGATCGATCGCCCCCCACCTCAGTGAGGGGGACCTGGTCATCCTCGAATCGACCGTCCCGCCCGGAACAAGTGAACGGGTCGTCATCCCCAGGCTTGAGAAGAGCGGCGTCGCTGTCGGAGACTTCTTATATGCCCACTGCCCTGAGCGGGCAATCCCCGGGCGGACCTTACATGAGATGACAGAGAACAGCCGCATCATCGGTGGGTATGACCGGGAATCCACCGATCGGGCGACCTCCATCTACCAGACCTTCGTCCGCGGGCAGATATACCAGACCGATACGCGGACAGCGGAGTTTGTCAAACTGATGGAGAACACCTGCCGTGACGTGAACATCGCGCTCGCGAACGAGTTTGCTCAGCTCGCCGAGGAGTGCGGGATCAACGTCTGGGAGGCCATCACGCTTGCAAACAAGCATCCACGGGTCTCCATCCTCAATCCCGGGCCGGGAGTGGGAGGACACTGCATTGCCATCGATCCCTGGTTCCTGACCGAGAACTCTACAAGGTGCAGGATGGTCTCCACGGCACGGGAGGTCAACGATTCCATGCCGAACTACGTGTTGCACATTGCCCGCAACCTGCTTGCCGGCGCCAGGGATCCTACGATCAGCATCTTCGGCGTTGCCTACAAGGGCAATATCGGTGATATCCGGGAGAGCCCGGCGTTCAAGTTCATTCAACTCGCTGAGAACGAGGGGTATGCTGTCAGGTGCCACGACCCGTATGTGGAGAAGTTCCCCTACCCCCTCGTAGATATGGCGGATGCCGCGACCGGGAGCGACTGTATCGTCGTACTCACCGATCACGATTGTTTCCGCGCGATCGACCCGGCAGGGCTTCGGATGAGATCGAAGTTCGTCATAGACGCGAGGAATATACTCGACCATGAGAAGTGGACCAGCCACGGCTTTGCCGTCCGGGTGCTAGGTGACGGTTCATCGGTGCAGCCGGTGCCTCTTGGCGAGATCATGCCCCCGGCAGGCCTGTATTCCACAGACACAGCGCGGACTATCGCATCCCCATCACCCCCGTCTATTTCTCTGCTCTCTCCAAACGGGCGGGGGGACTTCCTCTAACCCCATAGTTTGGCAAGGGAGGAAGCAACAATCAGCCTCCGCGAGACCACAATCAGACATTACGAGGAGTTGCATGAAACGGGTATGTATCATATCACAACACTTCCCACCGGAGAAATCAGGAAACGCATCACGTATCTATGATACCGCCGTGCATCTTGCGAAACTGGGTCTTGACGTGACCGTGGTTGCCCCTCACCCCACGTTTCCCGCCGGTTCGTTCCCACGCACCTGGCAGCGGTCGGACGTGCAGGAGGTTGATGGCGTCCGGGTTGTACGTCTCTGGACATGGCAGCCGGGCTCCGGGGATCCGGGGTTTGCAAGCAGGATGGCGTATTACCTCCTCTTCCCGCTCCACACTGCGCTCTGGCTTCTTTTTGCCCGGAGCCGGTTCGACGTGATCGTCACGTCTGCACCCCCTCTCTTTACCGGGATCCCGGGGTACGTCCTGAAACGGGTGTCGTCGGTGAAGTGGATCCTCGATATCCGAGACCTCTGGATTGACGCATCGATAAGCCTTGGTTTCCTGCAGGAGGGGAGCATTTACGAGAAGTTGAGCCGGAGGTTCGAGCAGATGTGCCTCTCGCGGGCGGACCTCATCGGCGTCACGACAGAAGAACTCGGGCGGAGGATCTCGTCGCGCTACCAGGTCACGACTCCAATGGAACTGATGCCCAACGGCGTCAATACCGAATTCTTCCGCCCCACAAACGGCGGAAAGAAGCGACAGATCATCTACGCCGGCAACGTCGGGCATGCCCAGGACCTCGATAAGGTGGCTCTCGCCGTCAAGTCGATGAACGGCACCTACAACCTGAAGTTCCTCATCGTCGGCGACGGCGACACGAGAGAGCACCTCGAGCGGCTGGTGAAGACCGAGAACCTGACCGACTCGGTCATCTTTACAGGCATCCTTCCACGCGAGGAGATCCCGCGGCTGCTCTCCGAATCGCTCCTGGGGGTGGCGCCCTTAAAGAGACTCGCGAACCTCGAGTATGCTGCTCCCACCAAGGCCTACGAGTATATGGCATGCGAGCTACCCTTCGTCGGCTGCGGGGACGGCGAGATCGCCCATCTCGCGGAGGAGTCGGGTGCCGGGGTCATCGCCGGCAACACGCCGGAGGCGATCGCCGCGACACTCTCCTCACTCCTGGACGACCCGGGGAGGATGGAAGAGATGGGCCGCCGGGGGCGGGAGTACGTCGCAGAGCACTACGACCGGAGAGCGGTCGCCCTGAAACTGAAGCAGCATATCGAGAGGATGACATGGACGAGCGCCTGACGTCGCTCCTCGCCCGTGTCACCGGGACGGTCCGGGAGCTCGCCGTCGTCGACGGCGAGACCGCGTACATCCGCGATCCGGTCTTTCCGATCATCCGGAACCGCGTGCATGCCGAGGTTTGTAAGGCGATGCTTCGCGCGGGCGGCGACCCGCTCGTGGGCCCGATCCTCGACTACGTCGCAGGGTGCCAGAACCCGGACGGGTCCTGGAATGAGGTTCACGTCAACTACAACGAGCCCTCGGCTTTGATCACCGCTTTTGTCGGTGATGCGCTGCTGGAAGCGGCGGACCGGTACCCGCACGAGGAGGCCCTCCGGAAGGCCCGGGACTTCGTCCTCGCATCCGAGAAGCGCCCCGGATATTTCTTGAAGTCCGCGCAGTATACCGCCGACCACTTAAACGTCGATGCCTCCTGCGGGGCGTTCCTCGCCCGGTATGCGGAGCGATACGGCGATGAGGAGGCCCGTGCGGCTGCCCTGCGGGCGGCGGAGAACGTCGTCGGGCACCAGCGGGATGGCGTCTACCCCTATGCCGTCGACAGGGGGACCTACCCGTACGTCTTCGACCTCCCCTGCGTGCACTACCAGGGAGTGACCATGTACTACCTTGCAAAGATGAACGAGGTGCTTCATGACGACCGGGTCGACCGGAGCCTCGTGGAAGGCGCCCGGTGGCTCGCGGCCGCCCAGCGTCCCGACGGGAGGTTCGACTGGTCGAAGAGCGGCCTCTCCTTCGCCTACTACCTCTCCGGGGCGTACGCGTTTGCCCAGGCATCCTTCGTCTACGCATCCCGGATGGACGACCGTTACCGGGAGCATGCCGACCTCTGCCTCGACCGGCTCGAAGAGAGCGTGCAGGGGCTCGCACTCCGGTGGGAGCCGGGTTCCTGGCCCGGCCTGCTCCCGTCCGTCACCACGGCAGCGAGGACGGCATCGCTCGGGGAATACCCGCTCGGGCACCGGGCGTTCCGGTTCGGCTACGGCATGTACCGACAGGTTGCCCGCAGGCGGTACAGCGAGGCCGTGGAGACGCGGTCCTTTGAGGTCCTCTGCCGGCTGCTCGGGATCAGGTCATCGACCGTGGAGCCGTCGAGGAACTATCCCGATCTCTTCATGACGTCGGAGATGCTCGATTGCCTCAGTCAGTCGGCAATATGGGGGGATTACACATGAAACAGGTATTACTCGACCTGCAGTCAGGGTCTATCCAGGTGGAGGACGTTCCCGTCCCCACCGTAACGAGAGGGGTCGTCGTTCGAAACGCCTACTCCCTCATCAGCGCCGGCACAGAGTCGTCGCTGATCAACCTCGCAGGGCAGTCGCTCGTCGGCAAGGCGAAAGCACGCCCTGACGACGTGAAGAAAGTTCTCCAGAAGATCGGCACGGACGGTCCCCTCTCGGCATACCAGCAGGCAATGGGCCGACTCTCCAGACCGGAGCCGCTCGGCTACAGTTGTGCCGGCACGGTGGTGACGACCGGAGCCGACGGCTTTGAGGTCGGTGACCGTGTCGCCTGCGGCGGGGCCGGGCATGCGGTGCACGCCGAATACGTCTCGGTGCCGAAGAACCTCTGCGTCAGGATCCCCGACGGTGTCAGTTTCAGGGAAGCGGCGTTCACGACCGTCGGGTCGATCGCGATGCACGGTGTCAGGAACGCTGAGGTCACGGTGGGCGAGAACATCGCGGTGATCGGACTCGGGCTGATCGGGCTTCTCTGCACCCAGATCCTCAAAGCCGCGGGGTGCCGGGTCATCGGGATCGATATCGACCGGGAGAAACTCTCGCTCGCCGCGGACCTCGGTGCCGACGTCGTCTCGAACTACGACGGCCTCTCCGAGAGAATGAAGGCCTTCTCGCCGTTCGGGGCGGATGCGGTCATCATCACCGCGGCCACCCGGTCAAGCGCCCCCATCGAGGCCGCCGGCCGCCTGGTCAGGGATAAGGGCAGGGTCGTGGTCGTCGGGAACGTGGGCATGAACGTGCCCCGCGACATCTTCTACGAGAAGGAGGCTGAGGTCGTCGTCTCCCGGTCCTACGGCCCCGGGCGGTACGACCGGAACTATGAGGAACGGGGGATTGACTACCCGATCTACGTCCGGTGGACGGAACGGAGGAACATGGAGGCGTTCTTAGAACTGGTGCGACAGAAGAGGATCGATCTCGACCGCCTGATCACCCACACCTTCCCGCTTGATGACGCGCCGGAGGCCTATAACCTCATCAACACAGGAAAGGAGCGGTTTATCGGGGTCCTCCTGCAGTACAGCCCGAACGGTGCGGGTGCCTCCGGCACCGTCACCCGCCTCCCGGAACCGGAGACGCGGAGGCGGGAGGTGCCGGCCGGAGCCCGGACGCTCGGGTGTATCGGTGCCGGGGTCCACGCCCAGAGCGCTCTCTACCCCTGCCTCCCGGGGCTCCCGGTGAACCTCGCGGGGCTTGCGACCGCGACCGGGCTCTCGGCGCAGACGGTCGCGAAGAAGTACGGGTTCTCCTACTGCACCACCGACTACCACAAGATCCTCGACGACCCCGGGATCGACGCTGTGATGATCGCGACCAGGAACGACCTCCACGCGCCCATGGCGATCGATGCGCTGCGTGCCGGAAAGGATGTCTTCGTAGAGAAGCCGCTTGCGACCGATATTGATGGGCTTCGGGGGATCGCCCGGGCCTGGAACGAGTCCGGACAGCGGCTGATGGTCGGGTTTAACCGACGTTACTCCCCGCTTGCGCGGAGGATGAAGGAGTTCTTCGGGAACCGGGCTACGCCGATGGTCCTGCACTACCGGGTCAACGCCGGGCAGATCCCGCCCGAGCACTGGGTGCACGATGACGAGCAGGGCGGCGGCATGCTGATATCGGAGTGCTGTCACTTCATCGACTTCATGCAGTACATCACCGGGGCACGGCCGGTCCAGGTCTATGCCCGGGCCATCGAGCCGACCGGGACCCTCCGGAAGTACGACAACTTCCAGGCGACCCTGACGTTCGACGACGGGTCGATCGGCACCGTCACCTACACGACGCTCGGTGACCGCTCTTACCCGAAGGAGACCGTCGAGGTCTTCTGCGACAACGCCGTCGGGAGGATCACCGATTTCCGCGACCTCGAACTCCGGCGGGATGGGAAGGCGTCGCGGGAGAGGCGGTGGCTCGCCCAGGACAAAGGGTTTGCCGAGGAACTCCTGGCGTTCGTGAAGGGGGAAGAACCGGACTTCGCCGGCAATGTCGCGACAACGCTTGCAACGTTCCGGGCCTGGGAGTCGATCGATACCGGGGTTCCCCGGGATATCGACCTCGCGCAGGTCGGGCTCTGACATAGTTCAACTATTTTTTGTGATGCTACAGGTGGATGCGTTTGCGGCCTTGATAGCAAGGTCACCTAAAAAGCCTCTGCCGAAGAGGGACATCTCCTCCCTATCCTTCCCCGAGGCGAGATGCCCGACTTCAGTCCACCAGAGAAATGTAGGGTCTATCAAGGGACTGGAAAGGGTCCTCTTGGTACGGCAACTTGCCAGAAGTGTGATGGCACGGGGGTATAAGAACATCGTAAAAAGGACTTGATTGGGACCGAGGGTCTTGCTACCTGCACCTTAGGAGCGCAGGCCCCGGGAGGAGCACCTGTCGTTCTTCGGAACATCGAAAACCCCATCCACGGCTTTCCCCTGCTATCACCACGCACTGCCCCCGCTCCTCAGGGGTGGGGTGAGGGGACTATTACTATGAAGAGGAGAGAGGCAGGCCCAAAAGTCCTGGATGCAGACAACTGGCAACTCCCACTTCAGCCAGTCGTGACCCGAAGACCTCCAGCCTTCTCTAACTCAGAACGATCCGCCCACCGCACCTTCGGCCAATCACGCAAAAAAAGCGCACGGGAACCGGCCGGGCCTCGCACCCATCCGGCTCCCACCGGGTTCACAATGGAGGTGTGATCGGCAGGGGCCGCCTAGACCGCGGATACCCTTGCCTGCCGGAGGTATGCAAGCTGTTCGCGGATCCTCTCCGGGATCGTGCGGAGGTCTTCCGCCAGAGTAGCCTCCTTCCACCCGTCATCCCGGCACGAGCAGTCCAGCCCTTCGAACTCCGCCACATCGAAACTGCAGTTGTAGCGCTCGATTGCCTTGATGATCGCGGCATCGCACTCCCCGCAGTTCCGGGCCCAGTCGAGAGACTCGACCGAGTAGGTCCAGGGGCTGACGTAGACATGGGCACGCTCCCCGAACCGCTCCTGGCACTGCTGCAGGAGGTCGATGAGGCTCCAGAGCCACGGCGGCCGGTAGAGGTTATTCTTCCAGAGTTCGTGCACGACGGTGTTCTTCTCGACCGTCGTCACCTCGAGGTCCACGTAGTCGATCCCGCGGGATACACAGTACGAAATTGTCTGCAGGACGTCGTCTATCGCCTCCGCCTCGGTGAGGAACGGCGGCTTAACAAGGAGGAGCGGCTTTGTCAGCACACCCATACTCCGCATCCTTGAATGGAAGAGATCAAAGTTGTTGGCCGAGAACCCTTTGTTGATACAGAGGTTCATCACCTGCGGGTCTGCAGACTCAAACCCGAACGCCACTTCGAGCTGCCGCCCATTCAGGGCTTTCCTCATCCTCTGCACATGCTCGTCGGGCGAGTAATCGATCCTCGATTCAACGACCACCTTCTTGATATTATGGTAGCCGTCGATATATGAGCAGATCTTCTCGATGGCGGCTACCGGCATCTCGCGCTCGTTAAAAATGTTTCCATCGTTGTATATCGAGACGACCGGGTAGTCCCCCAGATCGACGGCATCCATCACGTACTCGAACTGTGCGACGTACTCCTCTGCCGAGACCGTCCTGCCCCGGGATGTCGCACAGTAAAACCCGCACATAGTGCATCCCCCGGTCTTCTCGACCCACTCACAACCCGTTGAACGGAGGAAGATGATCAGCCGCTTGATGGGCTGATCGTCAAGATGCCCTATCCGCTCCTCCCAGCCGATGGGAACGGTGAAGTCGAGGTTTCCCGGGGCGGATCCATTCTGCCTGCGCAGCCCGCCGGCCAGTGTCCGTATCTCGTCCAGAACGTTGTTCTCAGCCGGGAGACCCGTGAAGATCTCCGCATTGCTACTGCTATCAGGTACGGCCTTTTCTAGAATAATTATCCCCCCTGTACCGGGCATGCGCCACCATATCGGAGGTGCACAGTCCCGGCGACTGTCGCCTTATCTTACCAAGACATACCCCTGATAGGCTTTTGCATATTTATAGTTTACCCAAACAGTCCCGTCATCGGGTTGTGTTTGCCAAACGGTATTCTATGGCAGGAAATACGAGGAATCAGACTGGTCGTTGAAAGGGCCGGGATCTGCGCCTCACCCTGCTCCTTCGGACGGGCCATCCATATAGCCATGGAACCCCGATTCCCTATGGAGCCCATGACAGCATGCCAATTTTTATATATGTTGTTCAGGGGTATACTATCCCGATGCACCGGGTAACTTTGCCCGCCGGGGATCGAGATCCCGGGGAGGCCGCCCGGGTGCGCATCGCCGGTGAGAGATGCTCCGGTGAAACGCCGGGGGTGTTGAAGAGGAGTGCAATGTTCCGATAGGGACGGAGCACGAGAAGGCCGAAGGCCTTTGAAGAGACGGCGTAGTGATGCCCCTCTGGTATGTATGATGGAAGAATACGTGAGAAGAGGAGAGAACAGGATGGCATGCCTGGGAGAGAAGGTCTGCGACCGGGACTCGTTCACGACAAGAGCCCTCGGTATCCTTCCTTCCTATAACATCTACAAAAAGACCTACACCCTTCTCCAGCAGTCCCGACAGTGGAGCCGGGAGGAACTCGCGGCCTACCAGGCACGGGCGCTCTCGCGCCTGCTCGACCACGCCTACGAGAACGTCCCGTACTACCGTCGGGTCTTCGAGGAGCGCGGCCTGGTTCCCGGGGATATCCAGACCCCGGAAGACCTCGCCCTCCTCCCCTTCCTGACCCGGGAAGACCTGCAGAAGAACCTTCCCGACTTAAAAGCCCGGAATTACCCCGAGACGGCCTTCGAGTATGTCACCACCGGTGGTTCCACCGGCATCCCGGTCGGGTTCTACTACGAGAAAGGGGCTTCCCGGGCACGGGAATGGGCGTTCATGAAGACCCAGTGGGACCGCGTCGGCTACCGCTTCAGCGACCGGTGCGTCGTCCTCCGGGGGTATATCGTCGGATCCGCAAAAAACGAGATCTTCTGGAAGAAGACGCTCTTCGGCCGCTGGCTCCTGATGTCCTCCCACCA
>DANY01000051.1:4426-31139 GCA_002501655.1 Methanoculleus sp. UBA303 | reverse complement strand
CAGGGGGTCTTCCCGCTCTGCCCATTCAACCCCGCAGAGATAAAAGAGCACATCACAAAAGTGTCCGGCGATCGAATATCCACACGGATCGGAGCACCCTCACACAAGTTAACGGAAATTTGAGTAGTAACAGATATCAGATCGTGAACACGGCTTCCCACCGGGTATCGCCTCGCGGGGGAGGGACAGGGAGGGGGTGTCCCCCATAGGCGTTAACTTACCCGATGGGTGTAATGAATTCTCGTTGATACCGTCAAGTATCAGGCAATCGGCGAGTTCTCATCTATGCCCTGAGGCTGTCCTTTTCCAGTGAGATTCCCGTGATCACTATCGTTTTCAGAGGAGGAGGACTATTGCCGCACACCACCGGAGCCGTGTGGCTGATAATCCATCAAATCAGCCACATTTCACGGAATAGGGCATTATCCTCTCGAATCCTCATGGCTAAAGTTAGCGCATATGGGGCGGACCCCCTCCCCCGGCAGAGGCATTTTGTGATGACCTCAAGATATATGGCGGGATACGAAAAATTCCCGGGAGATCATGCAGAGATCCACATTATCACACTTAGAGTCAACTCACCGCCACCGGCAATTGAAGAGGCCTGAAAATTTTTGCGACTCAAGAACGTACTGAGACAGAACGTTGACAACAAAGAATACCCCCGCCTCGAACGTGGCACAGCCCCCTCCCATCCGGCGCCAAACAGCGGAACACAGCGAAGGCCCCGGCTCCCGGGGTCGGGCATCTACCGTTGATGCCTCCCACGAGATCCTCTAATCGGGGGCGCCCGCCTTATTATTTCAGCGATTCGGAGGCGAGTAGAGTGGATCCGGAGAGGCAAACAGCACCCCCCGGACGAATTTGTCATGTAGAATCATTACAGAACCTATAAAACGAATATGAGACCACGCTGTACGGTTCATACTGACCTATTGGTTTGGCTTTCCAGGAGACGGTTCATCTGTCAGGGAACATGAACTGCAGAGTCATAGAGATGCTCAAAAATTTGAGGAGACAACCATGGCCAAAAGAATGCTGAGCGAGTTCGAATCGTACGACCTCCTGAAACAGTACGGCGTGCCTGTACCTGATCACATAATCGTCAAGACTGCTGCCGAGGCAGCCAGAGCAGCAGAGAAGATCGGCTTTCCGGTCGTCATGAAGATCCATTCACCCCAGATCGTCCACAAGAGTGATGCGGGCGGCGTGATGGTCAGCATCGGATCGGCCCAGGCGGCGCAGGAGGCGTTCGATAAGATCGTCGGGAATGCGAAGGCGTATAACCCAGAAGCCGAGATCAGGGGAGTCATCGTTGAGCAGCAGGCGGCACCGGGGCTTGAGTTGATCATCGGGGGGAAGACCGACCCGGCGTTCGGGAAGGTGCTCACCTTCGGTATGGGTGGTACGCTCGTCGAGTTGATGAAGGATGTCACCCTGCGGATCCTGCCGGTCACCGAGGAGGCAATCCGGGAAATGATCAGGGAGATCCACGGATACCCGATGATCAAGGGCTACCGGGGGGCGAAGCCCAGGGACGAGGAGACGCTTGTCCAGGTCATGTGGGCGGTCAACCGTTTCTTCGCCGAGAATACCAACGTCGTGGAGTTCGACATCAACCCGGTCCGGCTCTACGAGTCCGGGGCCTGCATCGTTGACGCCCGGATCTTCATCGATGACGAAGCGGTAGAGAAGACGGTGAAGGAGCGGCCGTTCGTGCCGATCGAGTACTTCACGCCCCGGTCGATAGCGGTCATCGGGGCGTCCTCCGAACCGAAGAAGATGGGCTACGCCGTCATGCACAACCTCCTCCACTTCCCCGGGCAGCTCTACCCGGTGAACAACAAGCGCCCGGAGGTGCAGGGACTCAAGGCGTATCCCTCCATCCTTGATATACCAAACCCGGTCGATATGGCGGTCATCACCGTCCCCGCGAAGCATGTACCTTCTGTGATCGAGGAGTGCGGGCAGAAAGGGGTCTCCATGGCGGTCATCATCACAGCCGGGTTCAAAGAGATGGGCGAGGGAGGAAAGGCACTGGAAGACCGGGTTCTCGAGATCGCGAAGGGCTACGGCACGCGGATCGTGGGCCCGAACTGCCTCGGGCTGATCGTCCCCCCGAAGGGCATCGATACCACCTACGTCCACGAATCGCCCAAACCCGGCAACATCGCCTTCATCTCCCAGAGCGGCGCCATCATCAATACGGTGGTCGACTGGAGCATCGCGCAGGACATCGGCTTCTCCGCCGTCATCTCGGTGGGCAACCAGGCGGACCTCAACTTCATCGACTACCTCAGGTTTGTGGAGCGCGATCCAAAGACCAAGGGCATCATCCTCTACATCGAGGAGGTCCAGGATGGCAAGACCTTCATGAAGGTGGTCAGCGAGGTCGCAAAGACCAAACCCGTCGTGGCGATCAAGTCCGGTTCATCCGAGAAAGGGCAAGCGGCGGCGTCGTCCCACACAGGTTCGCTCTCGGGGTCGTACGACGTTTATATGGAAGCGTTCCGTGAGTCCGGTGTCATCCCCGTCCACACCCTGACCGGCACATTCCAGGTCGCGGAGATGCTCGCGCTCCCGAAAGGCTATCCCCGCGGCAAGCGGGCGGTCGTGATCACGAACGCCGGCGGGTTCGCCGTTCTCTCTTCCGACTACGCCGAACGCTACGGCATCGACCTCATCACCCTGCCGCCCAAGGTCCTCAAGGAACTCAACGATCTCCTGCCCGAGTTCTGGAACAAGAATAACCCGATCGACCTCCTTGGCGATGCCAATGAGAAGCGGTTTGACCAGGTATTCAGCGTGCTCGCCAAGCACCAGGACTGCTGGGACATCGCTTTCGTCGTCGGGTTCCCAAACCTCGTCATAGGGTCCGACCAGCTGGCAAACCAGATCATCCGGTTCTCGGAGAAGACCGAGAACATGATCGTCGGGACGCTGCTCGGTGGTGGGTCCATGGAACGAGGCCGCAAGATCCTCAAAGAAAACGGCATCCCCATCTTCGATGAGCTCGACTTCACCTTCCGGGTGATGGGGAGGATTCTCTGGCAGAGGTTCCGATAAGGCCCCTCCCCAAACGAACCCTTTTTTGAGCCGGCAGGGCCTGTACCAACGCTTCAGGGCTCACGTTTCACGATGCCGGGACGGCCGACCGGTCCGGACAACGTTTCAGTCCATGCCGTCTCCGTGCACCCGTCTCCCATCTCTCCGCCAGACCACCAGAAACGACGAGAGGACGACCACCGTATAACTTGCCCAGAAGAGCGGAATGGCCATGCCGGAATCCGGCCACCCGGATATGAGCCGCACGATGCCGGCAAGCATCGATACCAGAACAGCCGCAATCACGATGAGGATCGGGGCTATCCTGACACGGGACCGACCGGCGTTCCCTGACACCACTTTTGGCGTCACAACGAACGGCAGTTGCTTTCCGGAGACGGCATACCAGATCGCCCGGGCGTATACGAAGGCGAGCGTGTTGAAGAGCGCCTGCGAGAACGCAAGGTCGCGCAGGGAATACTGCCGCTCACGGATGCTGATGATGACCTGGATAGCGATCACCACGGCAAGCACCACGGCAAAGACCGGGGGGAGCCATACCGGCAGGATCGGAATGCCGAAGAGCAGTGTGGCGATGGGGAGGAGGAAGAGCGCTACGCTCACCCCGCCGAGCAGGTAGATCGAGACGATCACGACAAACTCAAGCCACAGCAGCGGGGTCATACTTCGGGGGCGAAGTACGAGCTGCCTCATGATCGTTCCGAGGAGTTGGGTGTTTCCATACGCCCAGCGGAGTTGCTGCGTGAAGTACGCCGCGAGGTTCGGCGGCGCGAGACCTTCCGCGTACACGGCATCGAGGAAGATCCCCCGGAAACCCCGGAGATGGAACGAAAAGGCAGTGGCGATGTCTTCGGCGATGCATGTCTCGTCCATCCCCCCGATAGCGGCAAGGTGGCTCACCCGAAAGATGCAGTTTGAGCCGGTCAGCATGGCGGTACGGTTGACGTAGAGCCCCCTGCAGACATGCTTGTTGTAGATGTGCTGCTGGTAGGAGAACGTGACGCTTATCGGGTCGTTTGGTTCTGACCGGAAGAACTGGGGGGTCTGGATGAAGGATACGGTGGGGTCGGCCTCAAGGACCGGGATGAGGTCGGCGAGGATTGTCGGCTTCACCTTCTGGTCGGCGTCGATCACCAGGAGATACGGCGTATCGCCGTCAAGAAGTGAGAGAGCGTGGTTGATCGCTCCCGCCTTGAATCCCTGCCGGTGGTCGCGATGAATGTAACGAAGATGATACCGGCGGCAAATCTCCTGCATCGATGCACGCTTTTGGGCGTCGGTGGAGTCGTCGAGGAGGTAGACGGAGGCATCCGGATAGGTGATTTCCATGCATGCCCGGACGCAGGACTCGACCACCCGAGGCTCCTCGTTATAGACGGGGACGAAGACCGCGGCGCGGCTGGCGGGTGCAGCCTCCTGCCGCGGCGTTACGGGGTGTTCCGGGTAGGCGTAGAGCGACCGCAGGAGGTGATCGGCATAACTCATGAACTGTATCACGCCGAATGCGGTGACGACGACCAGGAGAAGAGAGAGCACCCTTGCAAGGAGGCTCCATTCAGCCCCGGTGAGTATGAGGTGAAGATCGCGGAAGAGGACGAAGATGAGCAGCGCCACGAGCGTGGCGGTAAAGAGAGATATACGTGCTGCCGTCTTCATGGGGGTCCACCGCTGTCCGGATACCGTAGTGTGTAAGGCGCCTCGCGGATGTATAGCCCGGGCCGGGAGTGCCAAAATCGGACTCCCTGCAACAGAGTAGACGAGGCAGTTCAGATACCAATCCACCCTACCGGATTATTTAACTCTTATGGTTCTGGCTGCCCCATGCCTCGGCGCTGCCGGGGACCGTAAAAGACCTTTCTATGAAAATAGCTCCGTCCGTGCAGGAGAACGGCCGTGCCGATACCTACATGGCCCCTCACGCGCCGCGGCCCGGACTCTTTCCGGGATCCGGGTCACGCGCACGGTTATACGGGATCCGTTGCACGGCCACCAGCAACCGACACCATGAAATAGATTGCTCTCCCTGTGACACTTGATAACCATGGCTGTACAGAAGATAGCAACTGCATCGTTGAAGAAGTATGAACTGTCACCTCTGCCCTACGCGCCTGATGCTCTTGAGCCGTATATATCAAAAGAACAACTCGCCCTCCACCACGACAAGCACCACCAGGCTTACGTGACCGGGGCGAACGCAGACCTCGATAAACTGGAGAAGGCACGGCAGGAAGGCACTGAAGTCGATATGAAAGCGCTGTTAAAGGAACTCTCGTTCAACATAGGCGGCCAGGTCCTGCACACCCTCTTCTGGCCGAACATGGCGCCGGCCGGCAAGGGCGGCGGCGGGACCCCGGGCGGCGCCCTCGCTGACCGGATCGACCGCGAATGGGGTTCCTTTGACCGATTCAAGGCAGAGTTCACGAAGGCTGCCGCGAGCGTCGAGGGGTCCGGCTGGGCGGCACTGGCGTACTGCACCATGACGGATCGCCCCATGATCATGCAGATCGAGAAGCACAACAACAACGTCTACCCCACGTTCCAGATCCTGATGGTGCTCGACGTCTGGGAGCACGCCTACTACGTCGATTACAAGAACAACCGGGGCCAGTTCATCGACGCGTTCTGGAACGTCGTAAACTGGGATACGGTGAACAAAAGACTGGAGAATCTTTGACACTCTCTCTTTTCTCTCCGGGAATCGCCCGGGCAGGGTGAAGATCTTCAGGAGACCGGCCCGGGCCGGGACAACATGAGTCGTCTCTTTTGTTGATCTTCTGCCATTCTGCATACTCCGAAGGGTCGGGGGGAGGAGCATCACGGCGGGAGGAAGAGTTGTTGCCGTCCCCGTAGCCACCAGAGTCCGTTGCTCCAGCGGCCCCCTCACCAGCGATCTGCGGCTCATCTCAATCCAAACCATTAAGTAGTCATCGCTGGATTGTAATCCGACGACGCTATCGTCAAGGGGGGCTCATGAATCGATACGACAGAAGATACATCTCTATCTCCGGATGTGCGCAATTTTCAGGGGGAGGGGAGACCACCTCTCCCCACATCCGCACAACAGAGGCCGGAGGGGTGAACCCCGGGATCGGCCATGCTCGGTAGAGCCCTCCCGGGGCCGGAGCAGGGGGTGATCCGGGATGCAATCACAGAAGGGGTTATACGCCGCCTGCTCGACAAGGGGGACCCGCGACTCCAGAACTTCCAGCTCTGCAACGGATGCGGCTCCTGCACGCCGTACTGTCCGGCACAGATCAACGATCTGGAGGCGAACGGAGACCGCGGGTACCTTGCACGGAAGGTGACCGCGGCCCTTCAGGCAGGAAGGCGCCCGGAGATCGACCTCTCAGACTGCGTCCAGTGCTACTCCTGCGAGACTGTCTGCCCGCGATCCGTCAGCATCGGCGGGATCATCAACGCCGTATACGAGACGGAACACGTACAACCGGTCTTTAGAAGGATGCTCCTCGACCGGGGGTGCCTCCCCCCTCACGCCTTTCTTCCGCTGTACACCGGCAGGGGCCGAATCAGAAAGTTCGTCGCAAAAGCCATCCAGTATCCCTGTCCGGTGGACGACAGGGCAGTCGATGAGGTCCGGAGGCTCTTACTCCACCCGGTCGAGGCGTCGGCGTTCTCCCGGCCAGGGCACCCTGCACCTAAACGACCTCTCACGCGCCCGGACCAGGTCTTTCACCTCAACTCCTGCTGCGCCTTCAACTACCCTGGAGCAGACCTCTCGCAACGGGAGATTCTTGCCGCGCTGGGGATCCGGTATGAGACCTCCAGGTTGCAGACCTGCTGCGGGGGTGCTCCTCATTACATGGGCGGCGCCGGCTTCGCGGATCGGCTGCTCCTCACCGCCCGGAATCTCAGCGTCATCCGGGACGCGCTTGAACCGGACGACGGCATCGCCATCACCGGGATATGTCCGACCTGCAGCGACTCGTATACCGCCGCGCTCGAACTGCTCTCCGTGAGCACCAACAGGGCGGTGGTGAACGAGGCGCTGGGCCGGATCGGGCGGGAGGTGGGCAACCCCGGGACGTTTGTGGTGGCAAACATCCTTGACCTCTACCCCCTCTACCTTGACGAACTCCGAAGACTCGTCGAGACGCGGCTCTCCGGGCTGCGCGTCGGGGTGCATGTCAGTTGTCACTACCGGAAGATGACCGGCACCCTCGCCGTCCCACCGGGGTTGCAGGATCTTGCGGCGGTCACCGGGGCGAGAGTCGTCAGGAGCGGGATGGAGCACCACTGCTGCGGCGGGGTCAAGAACCTCTTCGACCGGCACCAAAACGGTCATACTAAGGGACTTCCCCGGCTGAACCGGCTCGTACATAAGGGTTTCATGCAGCATCGCCTGGACGTGATGGTCGTCGACTGCCCGGGATGCGAGCTTGTGTATGACCATATGGGGGTGCCGGTACTCCATATTACCGAGCTCCTGGCGCTCGCAACCGGCGCCGACCCCCGGGAAACAGTCTGCATCCAGGGCCATCTGACATCGCTCTCACCGGCACTCGGCCGGATCGGGATCCTTTAGGCAGTTACAGGAGCTCCCCTGCGGCGGGGTGAACGGGAGAGCCGGACCCCGGTGGAGGGGTAGAGGGACGGAAAGGCCGGATGCGGTCTTTAGCATGACCGGAGACGTCTTCCCGCGTTCGGGCGTTGCTGCAGGAGATCCGGCTTTACGAGGGCCATCACCGCAAATCTCTTATCACCCCGGATACGATTTGATTATATATTCTTTATCAGATAATAACCTCAAGGGGGCAAGATATTCACATGAGTGGAGCTGATTCGAGATCTATCCAATCACGAGAGACGTTTCAGATCCTTGACGAGCCCGGCGTGGGTACCCTCGTGCTCGATCGGGATATGCAGGTAACCTGGGCAAACGCCTATGCCATGGACATCCTCTCGGCGCACGAGGAGGAGATCCTGGGATTCGATGCCGGAGAGGTTCTCGATACCCACCTGGTGCCGCTCCTGCAGGGGGGAGCAGATGCCCACAGACTCCTCGCCACGGTGCGTGAAGAAATACCCGGTCTCGACCTCTCGTTGCAGGACTCCCGGGGAGAAGAACGACGGTTTGTCTACTCCAGCCGGAAGATACGGCAGGAACCGTTCGCAGGGATGTGGGTGATCTGCATTCGGGACGTCACCGAACGGAAACAGACGAACGAAGGGTTACTCTCCTCGAACAGGCAACTGTTCGTCCTCAACCAGATCATGGGGGTATCTGCGTCATCCCTATCGCTTGATGAACTGCTTGAGGCATCGCTCTCAAAGACGCTGGACCTGCTCGGCTTCGATGTGGGGCTGACCTACCTGCTCAACCCGGAGCGGACACTGGCACTCATGCGCTGCAACCACGCCGTCCCGAAGAAATACCTCGACCGCAACAGGGCAATAAAAGTCCACCACTGGCCCTGGAACTTTGTTTTTGTTGCTGGACAGCCGCGTTACCTTGAACTCCAGAGCAAGCCGGGTACGATCGAGGAAGAGATTCTCGCATCACTCGGGGTCTCCGCTCTTGCCTGCATCCCGATCCTCGCGGAGTCGGTCGTGGTCGGCGCGCTGTTTCTCGGGAGCAGGGAGAGAGAGGGACTTCACGACGAGGAGCACCACCTTCTCGAAGCGATCGGGAGAGAGATCGGCTCGGGTGTCCTCCGGAGCATGCTTTACAAACGGCTGGAAGCATCCCACCGCGAGACGAACCTCTACCTGGACATCATGACCCACGACATTAAGAACGCGGAAAATGTCGCGATCCTCTACTGCGACCTCCTGCTCGATATGCTGGATGAAGACGCCGCATTGTATGCCAGGAAACTCAGAGAGAGCGTCAGGAAGAGCACCGGCATCCTCCAGAACGTCTCGACCATCCGCCGCATTCACCTGGAGCCGCCTGATCTCGTGCCCGTCCACCTCAGCCGTGTGATCAGGGCCGGGCTCGACCGTACTCCGGAGGCTGGTGTCTCTTTTGAGGATACCCCGGCGGAGGTCTGGGCGGACGACCTGCTCCCGGAGATATTTACGAACCTCATCGGTAACGCCGTTAAATTCGGGGGATCAGACGTTGGGATAACGATCCGGGTGGAGGATTCTACCCAGGAGGAGAACACATTGGTGGTGACCATAGAGGATACCGGCCCCGGCGTCCCTGACGGTATGAAAGAGGGGATCTTTCGCCGGTTCGAGCAGGGCAAGAACCAGGGGTATGGGGAAGGGCTCGGCCTGTACATCGTCGAGATGCTGATCGAGCGTTACGGCGGCCGGATCTGGGTTGAGGACCGGGTAGAGGGGAGGCCGGACCTCGGGGCATCGTTCCGGTTCACGCTGCGCGAAGTGGTGCATGCGGGGACCGACGAGTGTGAGGAGTAAGGGAAAGGGGCCGGGGCCTCTCCCTCTTCACGCCGCTGCCGCCGCCGCTGCAGCCTGCCTGACTATGAGCCCTGACGAATACCGGCGTGCCCAGACGTACCCGAGCACCGCGCCGACCGCGTTCCCCGCGGCAACTCCCCACCAGACGCCGGAGAGGCCGAGCCCGAGTTCGATCGCGAAGACCCAGACGAACAGGGTCGAGAGGACGACAGTCTGCAGGATCGTGATCGTGAGAGATCGTGCACCGAGTCCGGTCCCCTGGAAGAACGACGATGAGAAGAGACCGAACCCGATCATCGGGTAGACGAAGCTCATGACCCGGAGGTAAGCCGTCAGTTCCGGGGCGATCCCTGCTGCGTCGCCCGACGCCGTGAAGATTGCAGCAATCTGGGGGGCGAAGACGTACGTGGCTGCAGCGAGCCCGAGACCGATGCCAAGCCCGAGCCTGACGGCGAAGAGGAGGGCGGACTCCATCTTGGCATACGCCCGGGCCCCGTAGGTGGCACCGGTGACCGCGACCACTGCCGTCGATATGGCGAGGATCGGGGTTAAGCCGATGCTCACGACCCGCCATCCGACCGAGTAGATAGCGACGCCGTCGGTGCTCGATATCAGTATGATGATGCCGTTTAAGACCAGGGTCATCAGTGCGAGTGCCAGCTGTTCGGCTGCGGCAGGGAGGCCGACCTGCAGGACGTCCCGCATGACCGCCCGGTCGGGGGTGAATTCCCGGAGGCGGAGGGAGACATAGGTATCCCTCTTCACGAAGAGCCAGTAGACCATCGGGACGGCGGCGATGACCTCAGCGATGATGGTCGCCCAGGCCGCGCCGGCGATTCCCATATGGAGCGTGTAGATCAGGATCGGGTCAAGGATGATGTTTGCCACCGCTCCTGCCGCCATGGCGTACATGGTCCGCTTTGCGTCTCCTTCCCCGTGCATGAGCGCGTAGGCGACCTCACCAAAGAGGAGGGCGAACGTCCCCAGAAAGAGGATCCGGGCATACTCGGTGGCGAGGCCGGCGGCATCGCCTGCCCCCATGAGGACGAATATGTCCCCGGCGAAGAGGGAGAGCGGGATGGTGACGGCAATGGCAAGGATGGTCATCAGGAGGATGGTGTGCATGGCGACGCTGCTCGCGCCGTCCCTGTCGCGGGCACCGATCATCCGCGAGAGAGCCGCTTCCCCCCCGGTTCCGAGGCCGCTGGCTAACCCGATGGTTATGATGAAGAGCGGGAATGAAAACCCGACAGCAGCAAGAGCATCGGCACCGAGACCCGAGACCCAGAATGCGTCGACGACGTTATAGAGGGTCATGAGGGTCATCGCGACCATCATAGGCAGGGATAGCCTGAGGATCGCGGTCTTCGGATCGGCGAGGAGTATCTTTGTTCCTTCTGTATCGTTCTGGTTACTATGTGAGGGTGTGTCTTCTTCTGAGTCACTTGTCGGCATACATATCGCCTGCTGGCGTGTCCACGCCGCGGGTCCCCGATAAAATCGGGACGATCTTAGCGGGCGGGTAGAACGTCGTGCCTATCTGTGGATGCTGATTGTCGAATATACCCGGGATATGCGGACAGACTGAAAACGGCCTGTTAATGGCCATTCCTATTCTCCCATTTCCGGGAGGTATACGACAATATAAGACAGATGTGAGCGCCGATTGTAGTTATAGTTTCGTCTCGCGAGGGGGGAAGGCGGCATGCCTGCCCACGGTGGGGACGAGCGGTGTGGTGCCACCTTTCCCGATCAGGCCAAAAGAGCGATGAATCAGCGGGCGGGCAACCCCGCGACCGTCGCTGCCCCGCGTTTCTTCACGGCACGGTCGTACATGAGCCAGTTCTCCTCCCATTCCGGGTTCCGGTCGCGGAGGTGGTCAAGCACCTGCCGCCGGATCTCGCCGGAGGGCATCCCGTCGTAGGCGACCCGTTCGATGGCCTCCCCGATCGCCCGTGCCTCTTCCGGCGGCGCACCCGCCTTCATCGCGCTCACGATCACTTTTTCCCGCACGAACGGTTCTCTCCTGCCGTCGAGTTTGAGAATATCGACCAATTCACACATCTCCCGGGTTGAGGCACCAGACTCACCCGGGAATATTAATGCTTCCGGTTCCTGCAGCCTCGTTGTGTTTGCGCAACCTCCCGCAGATCGGCACCCGTCAGGGTTTCCGCAGACCGCCAAAGACGATTATGTTCCGGATACCGTGGTTCCCGAGCAAGCCCATCACCCGCTCGAGCAGGAAGTCTGAGCCGAGGAACCGGTCGGCCATCCTCTTCGTTCTCGCGGCGGCGAGAAGTTCCCTGCCCAGCGCAGAGCGCCACTCCCGCTCGTACGTCTTGAGGGGCTCGCCGTGCAGCAGGTGGCCCGCTGCTGCAAGCCCGGCAATCCTCCCGCAGATCATCGCGGTCGCAATCCCCCCTCCGTTGGAGGCGACGACGTGACCCGCGGCATCCCCGACAGCGAGGACGTTCTCCCTGACGGTCTCCGGGATGGGGCCGGAGACTGGAACGAACCCCGCCTGGATGTCCCGGGCGGCAAGCCCCCTCTCTGCGAGGAACGCCCGGAGGAGGACGGGAACCGGTGTCGCCGCCTTCTGCACACCGAGCCCGACGTTTGCGCACCCCTGCTTCGGGAATACCCACGCGTACCCTCCGGGGGCAATGCGGTTTCCGAAGAAGAGCCTGGCGCGGTCGTCGAACTCCCCCTCTACCCGGCAGGAGATGGCCGGGGCAAGCACAGCGCTCTGCTCCATCCCGGCGGAGCGGCAGACCCGCGAGAGCGGGCCGTCTGCGGCGACCACGACCCGGGCATCGACTTCGCCCCTGCTCGTGGTGACCCGGCGGCCTTCCCGGCCGATGAATTTTGTATCCGGCGAGAGCACGGCACCCGCACGGAAGGCCGCATCCGCGAGGTACCGGTCGAACGCGTCCCGGTTGACGGTGTAGCCCGAGAGATCGAACTCGTACTCCCGGCCCTTCGGGGAGGTGACGACAAAGCCCCGGATCACCCGCTGGACAAGCCCGGGGTCGATGGAGAAGAGTTCGTCGATGCCGGAGGCGTTCGGGAGCGCTTCCGCGAGCACAGCCGGAGCGGCGTTGAACTCCCCGCAGCAGACGGGAACGCCAATCTCCTTCTTTTTGTCGATCAGGAGGACGTCGAGCCCCTTCTCTGCCGCATACCGTGCAGCTGTGCTGCCGGCAGGGCCAGCACCGACGACGATAACGTCACACCGATCTAGCATCAGTGTCTGGATGGGAGGGGCAGGGTATAAAAAGTGGTGTGGCGACGGCAGGGAGGGCTACTCCTTCCCTCGTCCCCGCAGCCGCTCGATCCTCTCCGCCACCCGCCGCTTCGCCTCCTCTGTCGCCGCGACGTCCCGGTGGATCGCGATCTCCAGGATATCACCCTCCCGGGCGCCTTCGGGGAGAAGAGCGAGAGGGAGGGTGAAGCGGACCGATTCGTCCTCGCGGAGGAGGAGGACGGCAAGATGCTCCTCGACGCGGTCGAGGCTGGCCCGGAAGGTTGACTCGTCCTGCATCGTCACCGCTCCAGGGTGCTGACGGCCGTGCCGTCCGGGTCGGCGAGCGTGGCAAGGTCGCCGTCGTTGTTCCAGACCGGGGCTCCCCGGCCCCAGTAGAGGTCGGTCGGGGTGTCGTTGCCCACGCCGGAGTGTACGGTGACGTTGGCGCCCGGGTCAAGGGAGAAGACCGGGAAGGTGTAGGTATTCCGTGTCCCCTCGTCGGTGACCGTCCAGCCGGTGAGATTGACTGCTGCCGCATCCGCATTCGTGATGGTGATCTTCTCCTCCTGGAGGTCAAGGCCGGTGATAGAGATACCGGAGGAGGGAACGGTCGTGGCCGGGACAGTTGTCAGGGTTGTTGCCGGTGTCGTGGCCCGGATCGTCACGGTGGCGGCAGGGGCTCCGCCGGTCGTAACGGCAAGCGCCTGGCCGTCGGTAGCGACTATGACAGTCCCGTCACGGTCGGTCCGGTAGACTCGCGAGCCGGTCGCCTCGAGGCGTTCGAGCGCCTCCTCGTGGGGGTGGCCGTAGTCGTTCCCCTCGCCGACGAAGATGACGCTGATCGCGGGGCTGACCGCGGCCAAGAATTCGGCCGAGGATGCGTACCGGCTCGCGTGGTGGCCGACCTTCAGGACGTCGGCGTCGAGGTCGAGCCCGGCCTTTACCATGCTCTCCTCCGCCGGTTTCCCGGCATCGCCCATGAAGAGGTATGAGATGCCCCCGTAGGTCACCTTCAGGACGACCGAGTCCTCGTTTATGTCACCGAGCGGCTGCGCGGCCGGGTTTAAGACCCGTACATCAAGGCCGGGATCGAGGGCAATCGTCTGCCCGCGCTCCGCCACCGTATACGGTATCCCCCGCTCCTCGATCAGGGCAAGCAGGTTCTCGTAGGTCGCCGTGGAGTGAGCCTGCCCGGCATCGACGAACCGGCCGACCGGGAAGGCAGATACGACATCGGCAAGCCCGCCGATATGATCGGAGTGCGCATGGGTCGCCACCACCACGTCGAGTCTTTCGACGTTGTGCTCCTCGAGGTACGCGATGACACGCTCCCCCATTCCGCGCTCGCCGGCGTCGATGAGCATGGTCTTATCGCGGAAGAGAAGGAGGACCGAGTCGCCCTGCCCGACGTCGATGAAGTGGACGACGAGGTCCCCGGAGAGCCCGGAGACGACCTCCGGCTGCTGCCCGCCGGGAGCGGAGCAGCCTGCGGTGATGAGACAGGCGATGGTGCAGGCACAGAGTACGAGGAAGATCAGGTATCTTGTAGGCGTGGACGACATGCTGCTTCTACAGGTATCAGGCGCCTGGATATAAGTACGCTGAGGTCAGGTGGAGAAGTTCACCGCGAGCAATATCTTCCGGAGCGCCGGGACACGAGATATTGAGGGATCGTGCCGGTCCCGGAGTCCCGGTACGCGGTAAAGCGTCGGTGGAGGGGGAGAGCGCCCGGTGGAAGGAACGCACAGGCACAGGAATGGAAAGGGTGATATGCGTCGACCGGCACCTCTTACTTGTAAGAGATGAAAGGAGTTTCCCCTCTGGAGATCTATAACGAGTGCCGCGACGACGTTCAGGCGATCTTCCGATCAAGACTGTTGACGCAGATACTGATTGCCCTCGGGAGCGGGAGTAAACCCCTCTCAGCCCTTCGTGATGTCACGGGGAGTTCATCGCAGGCGCTCATCCCGAAGATCCGGCAGCTTGAGGCCCTCCATTACGTCGAATCTGTACGGAGCGACTATGCACTCACCCCTATCGGCAGGCTCGTCGAACCGGAGATTGAGCGGCTGGTGACGCTCATGGGGGTGCTCCAGCGCCATCGGGACTTCTGGGCCGAACACGATATCGAGGGCATACCCCCCGGATCCCTGAGAGATCTGCAGCACCTTTACAGGGCGGAGGTGGTAAAGGATGTTGAAGAGGACATCTTCGCCGTGTATGCAACATTTTTGACCATACTCCGGAAAGCATCGTGGATTCACGGCGTGTCATCGATTATGAGCCCGGTCCATGCAGACGCGATTAAAGAGGTGGTTATGGGCGGCACGTCGGTTGAACTCGTTGTCTCCCGGGAACTCGCCCACAGGCTGGCCGCAGAGCCGTATAGCACTACGCTGGAGTCTTTGAAAGGGTATGCCAACTTCAGGATATACGTCTCCTCCTCGCCTGTCAGACTGGGTATGACGGTGACGGACGGATTCCTGTCGTTAGGCCTGTATAGACGCGGCACGGATACATACGACACCGCCAGGGATCTCGTCAGCACCGATACGGCGGCGGTCACCTGGGGTGAACAGCTGTTTCAACACTATACAGCAGACTCAGAAATACTGCGGATATCCCCGAAATAATCTATTTTTCCGGGTTTCAATCGCCTGGCGCCCGGCGGATACCCACTACATGAGGTCACCCCCAACCGATCGGAGAGCAGGAGCACTTCTGAAACTCACACAGTCTTGCTGGAGCACGCGTTCAGGTGCCCCGGGTTAATCAGATCGACTAACTTTCTTCGGCGTAATAAATGTTCACCGATCTCCTGACAACTGATCCATGTTCGGATTCGTCTATCGAGCCGCTCAGGTTCCACCGGTCTGCCGGTTCGTTCTTCACCTCATCGTGTACAGTTCCCTGTACCTCTCTGTCGCAGGAGCGGCGATGGTGTACGTATCGTGCCTCCTGCAGGGTCTTCCCTTCGACCCGGTTGCCGCAGTAATATTGATGCTTGTCACGTTTGCCGTCTATAACCTCAACCGTAAGACCGACGAGGACGAGGATGCTATCAACCACAGCGAACGGTATGCTTTCACAAAGGAGTACGGGCCCATCCTCTTCCGTTCTGCCGCCGCTGCCTACATCATCGCCCTCTGCCTCTCTGCTTGCCTGGGGTACGAGAGTCTTCTGGTAACCGCCGTCCCCCTGATCGCCGGGGTCGTCTACAGTGTCCCGCTCTTTCCCATCCGGCTCGGGTTTCGGCGATTGAAAGAGGTCCCCTTCATGAAAAGTCTCATTGTGGCGTTCTCCTGGGCTGTCCCACCGGCCCTCCTGCCGGTCTGCCATGCCGCCCTTCCTGCTGGTTCCGCCGCCGGTATCGTCGGCGTCTTCTTCTTTCTCCTGGTCTTCACGAATACAGTGGTTTTTGATGTACGGGATGTGGAGGGTGATATGGCGTCGGGTGTTAAAACGATCCCGACGATCCTCGGGACTCGAAGAGCACTTCTTCTCCTTACAGGAATAAACGTAAGCCTCGGAGCCGCGCTGGTACTCGCCGGCAGATTATTCCTGCCGGGTTCCTGCACAGCGCTGATGCTGGCTGCAGGTATAGTCTACGCTCAGGCCTATGTTCTCTGCTTCCAGAGACTCAGGACGAAAAAACTCCTCTTCGAACTGCTTGCTGACGGGCAGTTCATCGTGCTCGGAGGTGTCGCTTATCTGCTCACCCTCACAGTGCCGTAGTTTCCCATATGATCCGGCATACTGCCTGCACCGCTCTGGTGCTCCAACTCCATTCTTTTCGAGTTCCTGCTGACAGGGGGGATTCCAGGGCGACACCTCACTCATGCGTGCTGGATACCGGTCTCCCGGGGCACCTCCGACTTTATCGATCTGATGAATATTCATTGACGCAATAAATGTCTGGCAGCCGGGAGCACTCTACAGTAAGGCGCATGAGGTTACCAGACAACGTCAACCCGCTGAAGAGTAACACCGGCATCCGGTGCCCCAAAACACCGGATCCGGAAGCACTGGGCCGGGACCGATATACCGTAAGCGATGCCGTAATAAGCGGGTTGATACGACGAGAAGAGGAAAAACCGCAACGGTGCGAATACGCTTTGTGCATGTATTATGACCCGGAGCGTGCCTACTGCACCTACATACATGCGCCTGCAGATATTCTGTTTGTGTGTCCCCAGGTCCTCGAGAACCGCCACTGACTCCAGGACCCTGCATTTCAAATTGCACCATTTTTAGACCCGAGCACCCGCCCGACCGGAGGCTGCGCACTCCCGGCCCTTCGCTGCAGCGCCACAAGCCCGGCACGCATCAGTATGAGGGGATGAGGTAGGCGATAGTCGCAGACAAGGACCATATGGCGATGATCGTCGCCAGCCGGAAAAGAATACGCTCTGCGACGTTTCTCCGGGAGGTGGCGGCTTCCGGCGACCGGATAGAGCAGGCGGGATCATCCTGCCCCAACGTTTTTGTACCACTCCCCCTATGGCGTAGACTGATTGTCATGCCAGGTGCAGACTACATCTACCCCAACGTCACGGAAGTTGCCCAGCGCGGAGGACTCCTCGAACGCTGGCGCCTCGCCGAACCACTCGGGTGCACGTACATCGAGATCCCCGCTGACTTCGTCAAGAACAAGACCGAGGTCGAGCGGACCGGACAGGATATCGGGTCCATGCTCGGGAGGTCGTCCATCGAGCATCTTTACGAGCAGGATGCAGACATCCCGGGCTCCCTCAGGTATCTCCTGCACACCGAGCCGGCCATCCCCCGGAGGGACCAGCGCGGCCGGCTGGTGTTGGCGGACCTGCGGTGGCGCGACCCCGAGTGGGTGATCGCTCTTGGGGATATGCTTCTTGAGATCGAAGACTTTCTGGGCATTCCCCCTGATATCATAGAGATTCACCCCGGCGGCCGGAAGAACACCCATGCCGATATCGCCATGGCGATGCATACCCTGATCGCCGCCCACCAGAACGCCTTCGGAGTCAAACCCCTGGTGCTGCTCGAAAACCATGCGGACCAGAGCATATCCACAGGGAACCAGATACGGGCGTTCTGGGCGGTGCTCACGGAGCTTCATCCGGATATCGCCGGATCGGCCGGGATAGCGCTCGACCCCTGGCAGTTCTACGCCGCCACGAGGGAGGACTTTCTGGGATCGCTCCGACAGGTTCCGCCCGGGGCCTTGCAGGCCTTTCACATCCACACTGACCTCAACCCGCCGTCGGCGACCGACGGGATGCCCTGGCCGCAGGTATTCTCCGTTATCGGCAGCCTCCCGGAGAGACCCTGCATCAAACCCGTGGTCTACCAGAAGAGCAGGGTTGCCAGGGCGATCGCCTTCTGCGACGAGATGCTCGCCGCGCCGCAGGTGGCGTGCGCAGGGCCGCCGGCGTGATGGGGTCGGGCATACCCATAAGCACCTCCATCCGATCTTCGCTAACATTCATAACCCTGAAACGCCAGAAGGTGCCGCATGAAACCGATGGTTGCGCCTGATCTTCCCTCAGGTCTCGAGTGGCTCAACATCGACCGCCCTCTCTCCATACGTGACCTCTCGGGCAGGATAGTGCTGCTCTCTTTTGTGACGTTCGCCTGTTCGAACTGCATGCGGCTGGTGCCGGAGATCCGGCAACTCGTGGGAGAGCATCCTGACCTGGTGGTCATCGAGGTCCACTCACCCCGGCTCGAGTCCAGCGCCGTCGCCGGGGACGTCCGGGAGGCGGTTCATCGTGCCGGAGCGGGTTACCCAGTCGCCATCGACCACGACCACCTGCTCTGGCAGGCCTTCGGTGTCAGGGATTGGCCGACGTTCGTCCTCATCGACCCTGAGGGAAACATTCTCGGGAAGACCACCGGGGAGGGGCTCTACAGGCGGCTCAACCTGAATATCGGCCGGATCGCAAGGGAGTTCGAGCAGCGTGGTCTGCTGGAGAAAGAGCCGTTGCAGTCAGGAGCCGCTCAGGAGACGGCGCGGGAAGGGGCCCTGTATCAGCCCGGGAAGATCGCGGCAGACAACGTGGGGATGCGGTTATTTATAAGCGATTCCGGCCATCACCGGATCATCGTCGCCGGCGGGGACGGAAAGATCCTGGAGACGATCGGCTCCGGGGCTGCCGGAAACACCGACGGGTCCTTCTCGGAGGCCGCGTTCTACCTGCCTGAGGGCCTCGCCTTCGACGAAGAGGCGGGTATCCTCTACGTTGCAGATACCGGGAACCACATGATCCGGCAGGTCTCCTGGCCAGACCGGAGGGTTACGACAATCGCCGGGACGGGCCTCTCGGCACCATCGCCCGGCGAAGGCGGACCGGGTACCGGTGTGGCGCTGAACGCGCCGTGGGATCTCGCACTGCTGGGAGGCTACCTCTATGTCGTGATGGCCGGAGCGAACCAGGTCTGGCGGCTGGATCTCGCGACCCATGAAGTAGAGCCCTACGCCGGGTCAGGCCGGGAGGCCCTGGTCGACGGCCCGCTCCGGGAGGCCGCCTTTGCCGGCCCCTCCGGTATCGCCACCGACGGTGAGGTGCTCTACGTGGCCGACAGCGGGGCTTCGGCGATCCGCCGTATAAAGCGGGGGATGGTCGAGACGTTCATCGGGCACTCCCTGGAAGACTTCGGCGACCTCGACACCATCGCCGGAATGGCACGTATCCACCACCCGATGGGGGTAGCTTTTCGGCAGGGATCGCTCTACATCGCCGACACCTACAACCAGAAGATCAAAGAGTTTGACCCGGGCACCGGCTGGGTCCTCACCAGGGTCGGGAGCGGCGGCCGCGGCTACCGGGACGGGTTATCGGGGGACGCAAAACTGAACATGCCGGATGGCCTGGTCCATTTTGGGGGGCTCTGGTATATCGCTGATGCCGGCAACCATGCTATCAGGGTCTACGATCCGGTTCGCCACATGGTCTCGACCCTGACACTCTGGAAGTAGGGGCGGGCGGGAACCCGAGCGTCGGGCTTCCTGCCGGGTGCCGGGGACCGGTGCTTTATGCAGGCGCGGGGAGAGAGGAGGAGCGGAGTATACGTTCCCGGTGGAAAATATGCGGACGAATTACGCACTCTCCATAATCGCTCTGGTTCTCGGAACGGCGGTTCTCATCTGTGGTTGCACAGGTCTGCCGGGAGGCGATGCCCGGAACCAGACAACCAGCGCGTCTGCCGGCGTTCCGGTCGGCGAGAACCTGACAATCGATGAGGTGCTGGTCCGGGACGGCAACTTCTCAATATTCATCCAGGCGATCGATGCAGCCGGGCTTGAGAAGACGTTCGCCGGCCCGGGCCCCTACACGGTCTTCGCACCCACCGATGAGGCTTTCAGCCGGCTTCCGGAAGCCGTAATAGAAGAACTCTTTGACGACCCGAAGGGTAACCTCGCTGAGGTCCTGCTCTACCACGTGGCCCCGGGCAACTGCATGGCTTCCGGGATAGGCGCAAACGATACCATTGCGACCGTGCAGGGCAGCCCCATCGCCGTCGACGCAACCGGCGGCAACGTGATGGTAAACGATGCAGAGGTAGTCCGGGCCGATATTCCGGCGGCAAACGGTGTCATTTGTGCCATTGATGCGGTCATACTCCCGCCGGGGATGACCGAGACCGCCGTGAACGTGACGACGAACATGACCGGCTGAGGCCTCTCCCCGGCCACTCTTCTCCTGCCGGTGCGCCGCATCGTATACAATAATTGAAGGTCTCCTCCGTTGAGGGGGGTGCCTATCCACCTCTCCTGCCTGGACAGGCCGCCTGCATGAACCCGCCCGACTGGATGGCCGGTATCCTCTCCGGATCTCAAAAGAACCCATAAATAACAACTGTTTTCCCCCAACCGCACAAACAGTGAGCCACAACCAGGACCCCCCGATCACCCATGCCCCGCTTCAACCTCAGTCCGTCGCTCATCGGCTGGTTCTTCCACCACGACTGCGAGCGCTACCTCCGCTACCACGCGACCCCGGAGCAGGAGCGCGAGAAAGTCGGCATCCCGGTGGTCACGATGGACCAGAGCCCGACGACCCGGGCCCTCCTGGATGCGGGCATCCGGTGGGAGGAGGAGGTGATCCGGACGAAACTGACGGGACGGGTGCGGCTCCCGGGGGGGACAGGCCCGATCACCGGGCGGTCGTTCTCCATCGAGGAGAGTTTCAACCTCCTCCCCCGGCTCTCCCCCGGGGAGGCAATCTACCAGTCGACCATCCCGGTCTCGGTCCACTTCCTGCGCAACTATGGTCTGGACCCTGAAGTTCATCGGTTCTCCCCCTGCCGCCCCGACCTCATCCGACTTGGTGAGGGGAGCGGCGGGGAGCCGCAACTTGGGGTCATCGACATCAAGGCGAGCGAAGACCTCAGTGTCAGCCACCGTATCCAGGCGACACTGTATGCCCTGATCCTCGATCACGCCCTGGACCTCCTCAAGATCGACCTCCCGGTCGACATGGACCGGGCGGAGATCTGGCTCTATGGAGAGGACGAACCGGATTCTTTCAGCCTGCACCTCAACATACGGGTGCTTGAGGACTTCTTCCGCCACCGCCTCCCGGATATTCTTGCCGGCCCGCCGGAGGATGTGCCCTGGCACATCACGTCCCGGTGCGAGTCCTGTGAGTTTTACCCCCACTGCCGCGATGAGGCGGAGGCCTCCGCCTCGGTCTCCCGGATACCGGGCCTCTCGTCCGTCGCGCGGCGTTACCTCCGGGAGGCCCCGTGGTGCCCGGGACATCCCATCAACACCCTTCCCGACCTCGGGAAGTTCCTGGAGGACCCGACAAGCGACCGACACCTGGATAACTGCGGGTCGCTTGCCGGCCAGGGCGACCGCCTGCGGTCGGCCGTCCGGGCGCTCTCCACGGGAGAGGTCATTACGCACGCTGAAACCTCGCTTGCCCTCCCCGTCTACGAGGATATCGGCATCGTTCTCGCGCTCCAGAAGGATCCCGTCTCCAGCCGGATATACGCTCTCGGGTATCGGCGATTCAAGGGCGAAGCGGTCTACGGGACGCCTTCCCACGAAGCCGTCTTCGTCGCCGAGAACCCCGACGACTGCACCCGGGTGCGGCGGGAGTTTCTCCGGGCACTCACCGCAGAACTTACGGGCGTCCACGACTACAACCAGGGCCGGGATTGGGCGGGCCAGAAGTCGGTGCAGACCTACGTCTACGACACCTACGAAGCGGAACTCTTCACCCGGCTGCTTGGGGAAGCGCTCGAAGACCCCGCGACGGCGGAGGATGCTCTACGGCTGCGGTTCTACTACCAGGATCCGGGGGTCGCCCTGGGGTCCAGCCACCCGGCAACATCGGTCCCGTTCCCGATCGTCGTCGTGACAAGGGAGATCCGGCGGCTGCTTGCGCTCCCTGTCCCGTTCAGCCTCCGCCTGCCGGAGGTCCTCGCGGCCATCCCCTCTTCCCGGTTTGCGTATCACCTCGACCCCGCCGGCCTCTTCTGGAACGAGCAGAGCAACGCCCTCAAGAGCGACGCCATCATCATGGCGTGGCACGGGGCAAGACCGGAGGCCGCAGACTGGGTCCGGCAGGAGGTGTCGCGGCGGCTGCTTGCGGCCGGGAGCGTCCTTGACGGTCTCCGCGAACGGGTGAAGGGCAGCCTCGTGCGGTGGCCGGCGAACTTCCGGTTCCCGCGCCCGTGGGATGCCGCTACGCCGGAAATATCCCGCCTCCTCTTCATCGCAGAGCACGAATCAACGATGGGTGCCCGGCGAGTGCAGGAACTGCGGAGCAGGCCGTGGGCCGCACGGGTCCGCGACGGGATCAGCATCCCCGTCCGGAAGAGTGAGGGGAACTTCTGGAAGGTGCTTGCTCCCCTGGACCTCTCGCTCTTCGAGCAGTCGCAGGCGTTCAGTTACCTCCTCGTGCCGGACGGCGATGCGGGTAGAGAGGCCCAGCTGGCGTTTGACGACCTTCGCTACCGTGGGAGCCCGAACCCCGGGAAGAGCGGGGTCTGCTTCGCCAGGGTCCGGGACAGCATCGTCGACCGGAAGGCCGGGCAGGTCAGGGGGTTCGCCCTTGAGGTGGCGTACAGCCAGGATCACGCGCCCTTCTCCGAGGGCGACCTCGCGGTGCTGCACCCCCGGTTCACCGATTTTAACGCGCAGCGCTACGTAGACCGCCTCCTTGCCCTGGACGAGCAACCGGGCAACACGTTCATCCGCCTCCTCCGGGACCCGCAGGGGTTCGCCGCCCCGGTCTCTGAGCAGGAAGAGGTCGTCTTCGATGCGGAACGGCTCGCCCGCGGTGCCGGGTTCACCAGAAGCCAGGCCCGGGCGTTCCACCAGGTGATGACGAACCGCTTGACCCTGGTCTGGGGGCCGCCCGGGACCGGGAAGACGCACTTCCTCGCGACGGCCCTTCTCTCTCTGGTCAAAGCCCGGCGGGCGCACGGAGAACGTATCAGAGTCGGGGTGGCGGCGTTCACCCACGCCGCCATCGAGAACCTGCTCGTAAAGGTGCAGGAGTCCGTCAATGAGTTCGACCTTGCCGCAGATCTCCCGATCTACAAACTGAGAAACCTCCAGACACCCAGGGGCAAGCGGAGCCTCAAGGTGCTGCCCCATGACCGGGCAGACACCGTCGTCGGCTACCCGTCCCTCCTCCTTGGGGGGACGGTGCACAGTTTCGGCAGACTCGAGAAGTCCCTCCCGTCACTCGATCTGCTGGTCATCGACGAGGCGTCGCAGATGAGGCCGGCTGAACTGGCGATGGTGCTCCCGATGCTCGGCCAGGGTGGACGGCTCATCCTCGCGGGAGACGACCTGCAGCTCCCCCCGGTTGTCCAGGCGGATTACCCGGCGCCGGAAGACGGCCTCCCCGGGCTTGAGGACTCCATCTTCGCCTACCTCCGGCACCGTGACGACCCCGGCCGCCCCGTCTATACCTGCCAGCTCCAGGAGAACTGGCGGATGAACCGCACCCTCTCCCGGTTCCCGGCGGAGACGCTCTACGGCACCGGCTACATTCCTGCGACCGACGCGGTCGGGAATCAGCGGCTCTCCCTTGCCCCGCCTGCATCTCCGGGGTCGCCGGGAGATGAGTGTACCGGGTGGATCCTCGACCCGGCATACCCGCTCGTGCTCTGCGTCCTCGAGAACGTCCGGACGACGGTGGAGAACCGGATCGAGGCGGCGCTGGTTGCCCGGCTGACCCGGGAACTCCGGGAGAGGCTTCTCGACGCCCGGTCGGGTAAACCGTATCCGGCAACAGAGGACGGAGATCTCCTCTTCTGGCGGCACGGTCTCTTCATCGTCAGCCCGCACCATGCCCAGATCGGCGCTATCCGGAGCCATCTGGCCGACGTGCGGGCCTGGGAGTCCCGCCCGTTCGTGGATACCGTCGACAAGATGCAGGGGCAGGAGGCGGAGGCGGTCATCGTCAGTTACGGCGTAAGCGACGTCGAGACCGCTCTTTCTGAGGCCGAGTTCATCTACAGCCAGAACCGCCTCAACGTCTCGCTGACCCGGAGCCGGTCGAAATGCATGGTCTTTCTGCCCCGGCCATTGCTGGAACCCCCGCTCGACCTCGTGCAGAACGAGAGGGCGGCGGCGGGACTTCGGCATATGCTCGACCTCCAGGAGTTCTGCTGGGTCCACGGTGAAGAGCGGACGTTTCTCCTCGACGGGATGGAAGGAGCGGCAGGTCTCCGGCTCACCGTGCTCCGGGCACGGGAGGAGTGAGCGCAAGTCCGGGCAAATCGCTTCGGCGTCCGGGGTGAATCCGGCACGTCCCTTCGCGTACCGCACCTGCCCAACCTATTTCCTCCTGTCGGACACACGAATAGTGTGATCGGCACCCTCGACCCCGACCAGAATGAGCGTGAACGCCAGCTCCTCGAGGCTATCCGGGAGCAGGGGATTACCCCGGAGACCATCCGCCACTTCCGGGGCCTCATCCTCTCCCACTACCGCACCCACGGCCGCGACCTCCCCTGGCGGCGGACCACCGACCCCTACCGTATCCTCGTCTCCGAGATCATGCTCCAGCAGACGCAGGTCGAGCGGGTCGCCGCGAGGTACCCGGAGTTCCTTGAGCGGTTCCCTGACTTCGAGATGCTCGCCCGTGCACCCAGGAGTGAGGTGCTCCTTGCCTGGCAGGGCATGGGATATAACCGCCGGGCAATCGCGCTCCAGAAGACCGCCGGGCGCGTGGTGGACGAGTACGGCGGCGACCTCCCCGCCGACGTCGAGACGCTCGCAACCTTCCCCGGCATCGGGAAGGCGACCGCAGCGGCCATATGTGCGTACGCGTTCAACATGCCGGTCGTCTACATCGAGACGAACATCCGGCGGACCTTCATTCACTTCTTCTTCCAGGACCGGGAGGGCGTCCGGGACGACGAGATCTTCCCTCTCGTTGAACAGGCGCTCGACCGTGGAAACCCGCGGGAGTGGTATGGGGCGCTGATGGATTACGGTACTATCTTGAAGAAGCGGACGGCAAACCCGAACCGGCGGAGCGCGTCCTACGCCCGGCAGAGCCGGTTCGAGGGGTCCGACCGGCAGGTCCGGGGGAAGATCCTCGCGCTGGTTCTTGAGGAAGGGACCGTCACCGAAGAGCAGGTGGTAGCCCGGGTCGGCGAAGATGCCGATCGGGTGAAGAGAATCCTCGGGGACCTGGAGAAGGAAGGGTTCATCGCCGAGAGCGAGGGGACGTACACCTGCCGGTGAAGGCTGGCTATAGGGGGCCGGGGTGCTCCCCATCAGGGAGTAACGATCTCTATCATCGGAGGGACGAGCGCCGAGTTGATGGCGTGGCAGATACCGTTGGTGCAGAACGCGTCAGCCTCGACGATGGGGACGCTGTTGACAGTGATGCCCCGGTTGGACGACCGTATGATGAGATCCGTCCCGAGGCTCGACCTGACGGCGGTTATACTCTTGAGGTCCTCCGAGGTGAGCTGCCCCGGCACGACGTGGTAACTCACGATCAGGAGGAGTTTATCCGCATCCTGCCGGATCTCGTCCATCCGTTGCTTCTGGACCCTCGAAAATGCCTCATCCGTCGGGACGAAGACCGTGAACGGCCCTCTCTCACGGAGCATCGGTTCCATGCCCGCTATCCTGATCAGTTCGAGAAACACGGTGAGGTTCTCAGAGTCCTCCAGGGTTTCAATGATGTTCTTCATAGTGCTCTCCACTCGCACCACTACATATGCCGGGTTATTTATACGTTCTCCCGGGGCTCATCCGTCCAGGCGGACGGGCCACCCCTACACAGCAACCTTCCTGGCAACGGGGGGCAGGAGCAGCGTGTAGATCGCGTGGCAGATACCGTTGGTGCACCACGCGTCGGATTCTACAATCGGCACGTTGTTAACCAGCACCCCCTCCGGGGCAATCTCCACGGCCAGGTCTTCCCCCTGGAGCGACCGCAGGGTCCGTATGCCCAGGAGGTCGATCATTGAGTGCACCCCGGGGACGATATGGTAATTCAGTATATCGGTGAGCCAGTCGGCATCCCCCCTTATAGCGTCGAGTTCAGAACGGGATACCGCCTGGAATGCATCGTCATCCGGGACAAAGAGCGTATAGGGCCCTTCAGTGCTCAACCGCTCTTCCATACCGGCTGCCTGTACAAGGTCTAAAAACGTGGCAAACGAGCCCGATTCCCGCAGGGTCGCAAGGATACTCTTCATGTGAACCCTCTCCGCCGGGAGATGGAGAGGGGGAGTATATAAAATTAAGGGTGGTCCCACACGGCTCCCCGGTGCCGATCTCCGCCACCCTGGAGGGAGGCCGGAGGCCGGGCGAGGTGGGGTGGGGTGATGGGTGTGCGGATCTTTGCGCAAGCCAGGGGAGGGGGAGACCTCTCCCCGTCAGCGTCACCCCCATGGCGATAGCCACCACGGTCCACGGCATGAGGACATGCTTGAGAAGAAAAAGGTCGAATTTCAGACCAGGTCCGGCACCAATCTCGTCAGGGAAGAATGACAGCCAGAATAGGGCTTCACCAGAGCCCGATAATGGAAATCTTCTCCCCAGGTTAT
>DANY01000051.1:0-4302 GCA_002501655.1 Methanoculleus sp. UBA303 | reverse complement strand
TTATTGTTTGTCATGAACGCGGGTTGGTGCGCAACGTAATTCGGTCGGATCCTCTGAGATCAATTATCAGGTATATGCTGGAGCACTACCGGCTGGCGAGGTAGATGCGGGAACCGGCATGCGGGTCAGGCGTATGCATGGCACCACAATCACTCCTCCGGGGAGCGGTATGAACCCGACCACGACCCATCCGCGAGTTCCCTTGCGGGGCCCTTCTTCCGGAGGAAGAGCGCTCTCTTGCGTGCTCCGTCTGTTCTGGCGCCACCGGGTGTACCCGGTGCATGCGCACCTCCTCAGGCTCAGACCACCCTCTTCACCCGTGCCTCGACCGCACGCGGCAGGAGCACCCGGTCGATGATGTGATACATACCGTTTGTGCACTCGATATCGGGCTGGATGATGGTGGCGTCGTTCAACCGCATCGCCGCCGGAGGCCCCGCAATATCGAGGTGGTCCCCCTGGAGAGTCCTGATAGCCTCCATCCCTGCCAGCTCCCGCGTGGTGAGTTTGCCCTGGACCACATGGTACATGATCATACCGGCAAGTTTCTCCCGGTCGTCCGTGATAGCGTCCAGCACTTCCCCAGGAAACCCGAAGAACGCCTCATTCGTCGGGAAAAAGGCTGTGAACTCCCCTTTTCCCCGAAGAGTCTCCGCGAGCCCTCCTGCCTGTACCATCCTTATAGAGGTGCTCAACCGGTCGTCCTCCCGGGCAGTCTCAAATATATTCTTCATCGATGATCCTCCGGACGAACACCTGGATCATCTGACGTGATATATAAAATTAAGTCAATAGTCGTAGGGCTCAGCGGAGCGGCCGTCGAGAGCGGCAGGTCCCGGATTGCACGCTCACTCCAGCCAGGCGGGATCGAGAGGGAACACCCCCACCCGGCGAGGAAGGGATTCCCTGCAGGACCGTGAACTCCTGTCCGATACGGGCTACTCAGCCGCGTAGGCCTCGAAGGCCTGCGCGAGCGTCACGAAGGGGACGCTGTCAAGGACGTGGATGATACCGTTATCCGCCTCCATGTTCCCCTCGAGGACGACGGCCTCGTCAACCTGCGTGCCCTTATCGGTCTTCCTGACCGCGATGAGAGCTCCTTCGACGGTCTCCACGACATTCTTCGCGAGCAGCGCATCAAGCGTACACTTATGCCCGCCGATCGTGAAGAAGTCGATGAGGTGCGAGAGCATCTGCTTATCATGGAGGATCATCGCCCGATTTGGCTCAGGGATTGCATCCCATGCCGAGTCGACCGGGGCAAAGAACGTCATCGGTCCCTCGCCCTGCAACGTCTTCTCCTCGCCGATGGTCTGGATAATATCGATGAGCCGGCTGAACCTTCCATCGTCCCTCAACATACCAAATATGTTTGCCATTGCCGGATACCCTCCTGCAGGGGCGTTCCGTAGGGCGTCGTCATATATATTGATTTTTATAAACACTATGAATCTTATCGAAGCGTGCCCCGTGTGCCCCTCCACGAGGATCGGCGTGCCTCTGCAGGCGGATCCGGAATGCCGCTGGCGGATCCGGTTCGTCCACGCCCGGAGCACCGTATACCCTCCCGCTCAGAAAGGCACCCGGCCGGGATCCTGCAGAAGTATATGGGCATTGCGATGGCATCCCCGTGCTGTATTTTGCTCCCTCCCTGTATGTCAAGCCCGGCTCTCCCCGGGAGGCTCCGCCGCTGGCCCGGGTTGAATACTTCCTGGACCTCTACTCCCTTCTTTTCACCATCACAGGTTAAAGTGCTGTATGAATAGCCAGGAGGGTTGGTAACCTCTGGAATATCCAGTCAATGAGATCGCAGGTACTATTTAATGATTTACATACATATCCGGGTCTCCCGCGAGCATCCGTTACGGCAGATGCACCATCTGGTAAGCAAGACCTCCCACAGGCGCATGCCGGAAAAAGGCAATAATGAGAGATTTTGAACATCAGGTGATGAAAACAGAGATCTAAGGTGGCAGGAGAGGGATCGGACGATCCCGGTCAGCTAGAAAACAAAATAGAAGGGTTTAAGATATACTTCCATTAATGCGCGCTCATCTAGTGTGGGTGGATTTACTGATATTTCCAGTTCGAGGCAGGGCCACACGGAGCAGTGTGCCCTGTTGCCTGTAAGTGACGAATCGGCCAGCTCGAATCCATCCCCTAGGGAGCTTGTGATCTCAATATGACGAAGTCTATTTCGCCCATCTTCTGTCTTGGGCTTATTCTCTGTATAGGGATTATCCCCGCCCTAACTGCTGTCACGGATAGCGGGCTATGGGGATGGTATGGCTCAGAGGACTCTGCTCACCAGATTACTCTCTCAACGGGTGTACTCGAGCAGATCGAGAGACCGATAGCATACAGCAACACGTCAGGAGCAGAAGAGACTGATATGCTCGAAATCCGGGCAGAGCTAGAACCAAAAATCGGTGAAAGTCTATCTCTTCTGACTGCTACCTCCGGCAGACCTCTCTATAAACCGGGATCCATCATCGTCCGGTTCAAGCCGGATGTTGCAGGTTCACCCGCCCGGCTGGCACAGGCATCGAGTGCGGCACACGCTCAACTGGGCGCGACCGTGACCACAGATTACAGCGATATCGGCCTTCCGGGGATGCAGGCATTGCACCTGCCCAGGGGCGTATCGGTAGCCGAGGCAGTGCAGATCTATTCCCAGAACCCGGACGTTCTCTATGCCGAGCCCAATTACTACTATTACACGGATGTCGTGCCGGGCGAGGTCCACTCTCAGAATCTACCGGCTGAGGATGGGGCGGGACATATCCCGAACGATCCTGAGTTCGGCAACCTCTGGGGTCTGCACAACACCGGGCAGGTAATCAGCGGCAGGGCCGGCACCGTGGATGCCGATATAGATGCACCCGAGGCATGGTCTATCACCACAGGATCCCCAGACGTGATCATCGCCGTCATCGATACCGGGGTCATGTACACCCACCCGGACCTTGCCGCAAACATATGGAGGAACCCAGGAGAGATCCCCGGTAATGGTATCGATGACGACCATAACGGGTATATCGATGATGTCTATGGTTGGGACTTTTATGATGACGACAACGACCCCGATGACCTCAACGGCCACGGCACTCACTGTGCCGGGACCATTGCCGGCGTCGGGAACAACGCTGAGGGCGTTGCCGGAGTGATGTGGAATGCAAAGATCATGCCCCTCCGGTTCCTTGGCGCGGATGGGGGAGATACTGGAGATGCAATCCGCGCCGTCCGATATGCCACCATGATGGGTGCTGATATTATCAGCTGCTCCTGGGGCGGGAGCGGTTACAGCCAGGCGCTGAAGGATGCCATCGACACAAGCCCGGCACTGGTTGTCTGTGCTGCCGGAAATGAGGGCACGGACAACGATGCTGAACCGAGCTACCCATCATCGTATACAAGTGCGAATATCCTCGCTGTCGCTGCAAGCAACAACATCGAACAACTTGCATCGTTCTCAAACATTGGTGCGACATCCGTGGATGTTGCGGCACCAGGAGAGATGATCTACAGCACTTACATCACTCCCACCCGGGTAACAGTGTTCTACGATCCCATGGACTCGCTGAATGCATGGAATGCCAATGCACCGTGGGGGCTGAACACGACCTACTACGTGAGCCCTCCGTCCTCAGCAGATGACAGCCCTGGTGGCAATTACGCGCCGAACACAAATGCATGGCTGACCGCAAAGAACCCAATCGATCTAAGAGGGCTGCAGGGAACGAGACTGACCTTTGCCGCCAGATTGGAACTTGAGACTGATAATGATGTGCTTCATGTTCTTTCGTCCCCGGATGGTGTTGGCTATTATACACACGGCTATCTTACCGGTTCAAGCGAGGGGAAATGGCGCTCTTTTACCGTGCCACTCGACATGTACGACGGGGATCAGGTGTACATCGGGTTCGCCCTTCAAACCGATGGCTTCGTCCAGATGGACGGCGTTCTCATCGATGATGTCCGCGTCATGGTTATAGAGCCGGGGCCCGTCACTGCAGATTACGAATATCTGTCAGGAACCTCGATGGCCACCCCCCATGTATCCGGGGTGGCCGGTCTGGTCCGATCGATCAATACATCCCTGAGCGCAATGGAGATCAAGGATGTTATCATCAACACGGTAGACAAAAAACCGGCATACGCGGGAAAGATAGTTTCGGAGGGAAGGGTCAATGCATACAGTGTCCTGAACGCGGTTAATCCAGTGACCGAACCGGCCCCACAGGCAAACTTCACCGCGAACACCACCACCGGGCCGGCACCGCTCGCCGTCCTCTTCACCGA
>DANY01000022.1 GCA_002501655.1 Methanoculleus sp. UBA303 | reverse complement strand
AGCCCCGGTGGCGGTGTCAACCATCGTCGCAAAGTTGTTGAGCCCGAGGTCGATAGCAAGATACTGATCGGGGTCAAGGGGTTGAGGTTGGGGGGGAGCGTCGTAGCAGAACTCGATCTTGTACGCCTTCCCCCCGTGGACCGGCAGGATCGTGACCTCCCGGATCTGGTGTGGCTTGATGCACGGCGGGATCGGGAAGGTGAGTTCCTTGCCCGTCAGGCCGTGCTGCTTCCGGAACTTGTGGGACATCCCGAGCGTCACGGATCCGTTGCGGATCGTCAGGTGCGCCCGGGGGAACGCCAACTTGAACCGGCCATCTTTCGGCAGATACTTCGGGGAACCGGGGCGGTATTCGAGCTGCCCCTTGCGATACAGTTTCATCAGCTCGAAATACCCTTTGTAAGCTTCTTCAACCGACCGCAAGGTCTGCTGAGCGGTGTCGCTGTGCAGCAATCCGTAGTTCTCGTTCTCTTTTGACTGCACAGAAGTGCTGTACTCTTTGAAGGGGAAGTCCTTCTTTCGGGTGTAGGGGAGATAGGATCCGACCAGCACGTCAACCCTGGAGGTGAGGTCCGGTCGGATCCTCTGAAGGATCTGGCTGTTCTCCTGGTGCGTGGCATAGTGCTGCCGGACGTTGTACAACCCCACGTTGTACATGCCCTTGGCATGGTACGCGAGCGTGTCGAGGATCTGGAACGTCTTCTTGGGAAGACGCAGATAGTTACTGACCGCTCGCAGTGCCATTGGTTCTCAGATATGGCTCTCATCGGTCTATAATCTAACTCATGCGGGGCGAAAGTGTACGAGGCTTGCTGGGGGCAATTCCTCCCCCCGCTTGCGCAGGGGGTCTCCTTGCCCAAGCGAGATGAAACGCATCATCGCAGCAGTCATGATCGTCTTCCTCGTCCTCCCGGGGGCCACGGCGACCCCAGGGGAGAGTTGATCGGGAACGATGAGATGAATACGACACCGGGGGGAGAACACCGGGTGAAGATGGAGGAGAACAGGGCCCCTAAGATCACAGAGAATGAGACTCCAGAGATTGCGGAGAATGAGACCCGGGTGGACAGGGTTCACCGTGACCAGAACCGGGTCAGGCTCGCCGTCCACGCCCTGCTCGCCGCAGAAAACCGGACCGGCGGCATTGGCCGGGACGTCTCCATCATCGCCCGGGAGTTCGACAACTCGGTCCAGAAAACGGTCCAGGCCGAGGAGCAGATCCGGGCCCGGCACGGCCTCGTGCGGTTCTTCTTCGGGGGCGACGAGGACGCCGCACGCCTGATCGTAGAAGAGGCGCAGCGGAACCGGGAACGGGTCACTGAACTTCGGCAGTCAATCGGGAACTGCACCTGCGACGACGGGACCCGGACGATGCTCCGGGAGCAGGTCCGGACGATAGAGCAGGAGCAGGACCGGCTCTCGGCACTCGCAGAAGAGGAGATGCGGGCCCGGGGCCTCTTTTCCTGGGGGTAGGAACCCCCAACCTCTTATTGCCGCTCTTCTAACCTATCGTGGAGCGTCAGGTGGTCGCACTCCGGGCAGGTGGTGAAGACCCCGCAGGCGGAACAGTCCTCGCCGGTGCAGGGCTGCACCCGGATGGTGACGCTCGTGCGGGGGAACTCCCCTTTGACATCGGTCTCCACGTGCTTCACGATACCGTAAGCCTCCTCAAGGGTCGCGGTCTTCGGGACGACCAGGTGGAGGTCCACGAACCGGTTCGGCCCCGACCGGCGGGTCCGGAGCCGGTGGAAACCGATGACGGCCGAGCAGTGTTCGTTGATAATCTCCCGGATCCGGGCCTCCTCCTCAGGGGGGAGGCTCCGGTCGACGAGGTCCTCGAACGAACGCCGGATAAGATCGAATGCCGCCTTCAGGATGATGACGGCGACCCCGAGCGCGACGAAGGAGTCGAGGATCGTAAGTCCGGTGAGCCGGATCAGGACGAGACCGCCCACGACCCCTGCGGAGGTGTAGACGTCCGTCCGGAGGTGCCAGGCGTCGCTCTCAAGCGCAATCGACTCGGTCTTCTTCGCCACCGCCATAAGCCGGGAAGAGACGTAGAGGTTTATCCCGGCCGAAAGCAGCATGACGGCGATACCGAACCCCAGCGCCTCGACGTTCAGCGTCTCCTCTCCGCCGAGGAGGTTTCTCACCGCCTCGTTGATGATCAGGATGGCGGCCACGAGGATAAGGACCGCTTCGAGGAGGCCGGATATGCTCTCGTACTTCCCGTGCCCGAAGGTGTGGCACTCGTCGGGGGGCTGGGCCGAGCGCCGGACCGAGAAGTAGGCAATGATCGCGGCTATCAGGTCGATAGCGGAGTGGATCGCCTCGGATATAATACCGACCGATCCAATGGCGACGCCGACGGTCAGTTTTGTTACGACGAGAAACGTGTTCGATGCAACCGAGAGGCGTGCGGTCTTCTCTTTCAGCACGCCATCCAGGCCCAGAGCATCCTCCTTTCCCGCTCCCGGAGCGATCTCTCCCATGATTGATAAGTGTTCGACCTCCACCGGGATAGGGTTTTTCGTCCCCGGAGGGAGGGGCTCTCAATCGACCGTGAGGATGATGAGCGAGTCGGTCCCCTCGCGCCCGGGGGATACCCCCTCGGTGAGCACCACGCGCTCCCCGGGCTGGATAAGCCCTGAGTCCCGGATCGAATCGAGGATCGCCCCATGCCAATATTCTTTCTCGCTCCGGATCAGGAACGGGCAGACCCCGTAGGAGAACGCCAGGAACTTGAGGGTGCTCGGGTTCCGGGTGAACGCAAGGATCCAGGCCTCGGGCTTGAACCGGGAGATGCTCCGGGGCGTGCTCCCGGAGCGGGTGGGCGTCAGCACGAACCGGATGCCGAGCGCATCCAGCGCCTCGATGACGTTTAAGGAGACGACGTCGTTGACAGTGATCTTCTCCCGGCCCTTCCCCTGCCGGAAGTAGTCGAGCGGGGCGCACCCGGCCCCGACGGTTGTGCGCTTCTCCTCGGTCGAGCGGGCGATCTTCGCCATCATCGCAACCGTCTCGACCGGGTACTTCCCGATGGTCGTCTCCTCGGAGAGCATGACGGCATCCGTCCCGTCGAGGATGGCGTTGGCGACGTCGGTCACCTCCGCCCGGGTTGGGCGGATGTTATCGGTCATCGACATCAGCATCTGGGTAGCGGTGATCACCGGCCTGCCGAGTATGTTGGCTTTCTGGATGATCCGCTTCTGCACCGCCGGAACCTCCTCGATGGGGGTCTGGACCCCGAGATCGCCCCGGGCGATCATGACCCCGTCAGTCTCCCGGAGGATCTCGTCGAGGTTTGCGAGCGCCTCCTGCCGCTCGATCTTGGCTATCACACGGATGGACTTCCCGGATCTGGCCGCATACTCCCGGGCCTTCCGGATATCCTCCACCCGCTCGATGAACGATATGCCGAATGTGTCAAGTCCTTCGGCGAGCCCGAAATCGATGCACTCGAGGTCGCGGTCGGTCACGGCGCTGAGCGCAACGATCCCTCCGCCGCCGACAAGGCTCATCCCCTTGCGCGAGAGGAGGGGGCCGCCGATGACCACCGTCGCCCGGACATCGCTCTCGGTGACCTCGTCGACCCGGAGTTGGAGGAACCCGTCGTTGAGGAAGACGGTGCTCCCCTCTGAGACCAGCTGCGGAAACTGCTCGAACTCGACAGGGATCCGCGAAGGGTCCCCCGGCGCCGGGGAAGTCGTGAGGGTGACGACCTCGCCCTTGTGGAGTTCCATAGGCTCGTTCGCGAGGTCGCCGATCCGGATCTTCGGCCCCGGGAGGTCGATCAGGATCGTGACAGGGATCCCGGTATCCTCCGCTGCGGCCCGAATGTTTTTGATGTTCTCCCGGTGCTCGTCGAACGTACCGTGGGAGAGGTTGAGTCGGGCGACGTTCATGCCGGCGCGGACCATCCGGGCGAGCACCTCCCGGGATCGGGATGCGGGCCCGATGGTACAGACAATCTTGGTCTTCTGGTCAGGCAGGGTCATCCGCTTCCGTTTTGCCTGCTCGGATATCCGCTGCAGCACCTCTTCGAGCATCATAAAGTATCTTCAGGTTCCGACATCGGATTAACCTTCGCCCGACAGGGTCGGCAGGCCTCGGGAAAAAAGAGTATGCAGGGGTTACGCGCCTGTCCGGGGGCGGTGCGGCTCCATCACTCCAGGACGGATTCCTGGCCGGGCCCGGTGCTCCCCGGCTCCCGCACCGGGGTCACAGCGAGCGCCCGCCCGCTCTCGGCGCTGTACTCCCCGATACGCCGGTGGACGTGCTCGACCATGCCTCCGGTGGTGATGATGAGCGAGTTCTCCCCGATGAGGGCTTTTAAGATGCACTTATCGATGACCCCATAGGTGTAGTCGAGGAGGATCCGCTCCCGGTTGGCGAACTCCTTGGCGCGGGTGCCCATCGCCCCGACGTGGTCGACCGTGCCCTGCTCCACGAGCGCCCGCAACTTGTCGCCGCCGGTCCGGTCGGCGTTGCAGAGGTAGATCGTCCCGGGGTCGTCCCGGGCCGGGGCGTGGCCGTGCATCGCCCGCTCGATCCGGTCGGTGAACTCGAGCACACTCTTCGGGGGAACGCCCCGGTCGATGACGCCCCGGAGGCCGAGCTCGTTGTAGAGGTCGAGGAGGGCCGGCGGTTTTAAGCGGGCGGCCGCGAGGAGGCTCGCGTCCGAGAAGACCTCCTCCGGCGGCCCCCTGGCAAGGACCCTTCCGCGCTCCATGAGGATGACCGAGTCGGCCCAGCGGTACGCGAGTTCGACATCGTGGGTGGATATGAGCACCGTCCGGCCGCCGGAGGCGAGTTCGTCGAGGAGTTCCATCACCTCCTCGGAACTTGCGGGGTCGAGGGTGTTGGTCGGTTCGTCGAAGACGAGGACCGCTGGCTCCATAGCGAGGATGCCGGCGATGGCGACCCGCTTCTTCTCACCGCCGGAGAGGTGGTGGGGAGGCCGCTTCTCGTAGCCGTGGAGCCCGACGTAGCCGAGGGCGTCCCGGACCGCCCGCCGGACAGCGTCGGGGGGGAGACCGAGGTTCACCGGCCCGAAGGCCACGTCCTGCTCGACGGTCGGGGCGATGATCTGGACGTCGGGGTTCTGGAAGACGAACCCGACACGGCGGCGGAGGTCCCGGAGACTCCGGTTGTCGTAGGCGAGCGGTCGGCCGGAGAAGCGGATCTCGCCCGTGGCGGGCCGGAGCATACCATTGAGCATCAGGAGGAGCGTCGACTTCCCGGCACCGTTCGGGCCAACGAGGGCGGTCTTTGACCCGGCGGCGATCCGGACGCTCACCCCGGCAAGGGCGACAGGGCCGTTTGAGTAGGTGTAGGTGACGTTGTCGGTTTCAAGCAGTGGTGTCATACGAGTACAAGACCTCCGGTGCAGAGTGAGGCGCCGAAGACGACCCCGATGTAGAGCAGGGCCGCCGCGAGCGCAAAGCAGGAGACCGGCCGGGTATCGCCCGGGATGCAGAGTCTGCCGTCGTAACAGCGTGCGTCCATCGCGAGGACCAGGGCTTCACCGCTCTCCCAGGTCCGGAGGAAGAGTGCTCCCGAAAGCATCCCGAACGACTGCACCGACTCCCGGAACCGGCCGTAACCGAGACGCATCACCTGCGAGCGGTAGATCTGACCGGCCTCCTCGATGAGGATGAAGATAAACCGGTAGGTGAGCATGGCGAGATCGATGAAGACGGTGGGCACCCGCAGCCTCCGGAGGATATCGAAGACCTCGGTCATCGGCGTCGTGAGCGCGATGAAGTAGAGCGAGCACATGCCGCCGAAGACCCGGGCGAGGAGGAGAACGGCGAGGTTCACGCCGTCGGCCGTGATGGCGAGTGGGAGGCCGGGGACCTCGAGGAGCACCGCCCCGCCAGCGGTGATGAAGAGGACCACGGCGATGCTCATCACAGCAAATGAGACCGGGATGAGGAGAAGCCGGGCGTAGAACCGCACGGGGATCCTCGCGAGGGCGAGGATGACGGTGCTCATCGAGGCCGCGACCAGGAGGGGGGCGACGGGGGCCGGCGAAGAGACCGAGAGCAGGATGCTCGAAAGTCCTATGAGGAGTTTGAGGCTCGTGCTCGTCTGCCGGAGGCCGTTTTCCTGGGCAAAATCTTCGAGCACCTCGTACATCCTTCCAGTCCTCTTATCAGGTTCGTGGGAGTACCAAAAAAATCAAGCGGTTTTCCTGCTGCCCTGCCAGTAGCCGAAGATGTAACCGATGATCACGGCACCGATGGCAGCCTGCAGGGCGAAGAGGAGCGACTCAATCTCGCCGCTTGGGGGTTCCCAGAAGGGCTTCGCCCAGGGCTCGTAGCCGGAGGCCTCGATGAGGTCGGCGGCGTTGCCGTCGGCTCCGCCCCAGGCCTCCTCCCCGGTGGCCCTGATCGCGGCGTCCTGGAGGAGGAAGACAGCGGCAAAGACGAGGATAAGCGCAGCGACCGCAATCTCCATACCGTATTTCATGCGGCGGCCTCCTGGAGTTTCCGGATTGTGCTCTCAGGGAGGAGGTTTAGGCGGGTGAGGATCTCGGGTTTGAGCTGGACGATGTACTTGAAGACGAGCGCGATGACCGCGCCCTCGACGATGGCGAGCGGGACCTGGGTAACGGCAAAGATCGCGGCGAAGGCCGAGAACGCCCCAAGGAACCCGGCGGTCCCGGGGAACGCGAGTGCGAGCTGGACCGAGGTGACGACGTAGGTGGCGAGGTCGGCGAGGGCTGCGGCACAGAAGACCGTCGCGTAGGTGTTCGCGCCCGCCCGGATCCCGACCTTATAGATTAGATAGGCGACGGCCGGGCCTGCGATCCCCATGGAGAAGACGTTCGCCCCGAGGGTGGTGATCCCGCCGTGCGCGAGGAAGACCGCCTGGAAGACGAGGACGATCAGCCCGAGAACGGCGGCGATGCAGGGGCCGAAGAGGACGGCGCCGAGCCCGGTCCCCGTGGGGTGCGAACAGCTCCCGTTGAACGAGGGGAGTTTGAGCGACGAGAGGACAAAGACGAAGGCACCTGCGACCGCAAGGAGCGGCAGGGCTTCCCGTTTCTCCTGTACGAGTTTGTTTACCTGGTAAAGTCCGATGACGATGAAGGGCAGGGAGACGAGAAACCAGACCTGCCACCAGGGGCTAGGTAAAAATCCTTCCATGATGTGCATGATTATCCACCAGTAGACCGCCGTGCCGGCGCGTCAGCCAAATTAACTTGAGTTAATACAAATTAATCTGACATATCGAGGTTATCTCAGGTCATATTTATCTTCTGCGGTATTCAACACTACTGGAACGATATGCGCCCGATTCCACGAATTGTCGTCGCCGGAACCCACAGCGGCTGCGGCAAGACAACGCTTGCAAGTGGCCTGATGGCGGCGCTCGCCGCCCGGGGACTCGCTGTCCAGCCATTCAAGGTGGGCCCGGACTTCATCGATCCCGGTCACCACTCGGCCATATGCGGCCGGATGTCGCGCAACCTCGATCCGTTCATGATGGGGGAGGCGGGGGTGCGAGAGACGTTTGTCCGGGCCTCTGCCGGCGCCGACGTCGCCGTCGTCGAAGGCGTGATGGGACTCTATGACGGCCTCGACGGGACCGATACCGCGAGCACGGCGCACGTCGCGAAGATCCTCGACGCCCCGGTTCTCCTCGTGGTAGACGCGAAGGGCGCGTCCCGGAGCGTCCATGCGGTGGTCCGGGGCTACGCAGGGTTCGACCCGGCGGCCCGGGTTGCCGGGGTCGTCTTCAACCGGATCGGGAGCCCCCGTCACCGGGGGCTGATCGAGGCCACACAGAGCCTCCCGGTCTACGGGTGGGTCCCCCGGCGGGACGACCTCGTGGTCGCGAGCCGGCACCTCGGCCTCGCTATGGCGGCCGAGACGGGAATACTTGCCGGGTTCGGCGCGGTTGTGGAAGAGACCTGCGATCTTGACAGAATTATAGGCCTCGCCCGGGCGGTCCCGCCCCTCCCGGAGCTGCCGGAGGTGTTGGATCGGCCGGAGGCAGGGATCCGGGTCGGCGTCGCCCATGATGCGGCGTTCTGCTTCTACTACCAGGACAACCTTGAGGGGCTCGCGCGAGCCGGGGCGGACCTGGTCTCTTTTTCGCCGGCACAGGACCGGCTCCCGGACGTGGATGCACTCTACCTCGGGGGAGGCTACCCGGAACTCCACGCAGAGGCGCTCGCGGCTTCCCGGTGCCGGGATGATATTCGTCGGGCGGTCGACGACGGCATGCCGGTCTACGCGGAGTGCGGCGGGCTCATCTACCTCACAGAACGACTGGTGACCGGCGACGGCGACCACCCGATGGCGGGGGTCCTCCCGGCGGTGGCGGAGATGACGGGCCGCATCCAGGGTCTCGGCTACGTGGAGGCCCGGGTGGTCGGCGGGGCGCCGGTCCTTGCGCCGGGTTCCGCCTTCCGGGGCCACGAGTTTCACTACTCACGCATCGAGTGTGCTCCCGACGCAAGGTTTGCCCTGGAACTCCTCCGGGGCCGGGGGATCGACGGCGGTCGTGACGGACTTGCCGTGCAGAACACTGTAGGGCAGTATACCCACGCTTACTTCCCGGTCGGGTTTGCCGAAACACTGGTGCAGGCTGCCGCGGCATACCGGCGGGCGTAGGGGAAGTCCCCCGCACCCCGCCGGTACGGGCGAAAAATGAGGGTTAAGCGGTTGTGTTGCTGGTGACGATGATCGTTCCGACAAACCCGGACTCCTGTGACTGGTAGGTGTAGTTGTCTTCTGTGGAGAAGGTGTAATTATACGAGTCCCCCGGCTGGAGCATCCCCGAGTTGAAGAACCCGGCTGCCCCGGTTGCCGAGACGGTCTCATTCGTGGCGGCGTCGTTGGTCCATGTCACCGTGGTGCCCGGGGAGACGTTGAGCGTCTGCGGTACAAATCCACTATCGGTGATGGAGACGGTCTCTCCCCCGGCTGCCGGCGGTGCGGGCGGGGTCTCCGTCACGTTCGTGGCGGAGGTCGTTGTGGTCGCTATGGTGGTCCCTGTCCCCATGGGCGTCGCCGTCGTCGCCGTCGCCATCGGGGTCTCGGTTGACATGGTCGTCGTTGTCGCTGCAGGAGTCTCGGTCGTCACGGGCGTTGTTGTCGCCATTGGGGTCTCGGTGACTCCCGGTGTTGTTGTGCCAGGGGTCACCGTCTGGTTACCCGCCGGCTGCACACACCCTGCGATCATGATGCTCGCGATCACCATGAGGGCAAGGATACCAAATATGTTCTTCATGGGGTGGAGGATGCTTCTTAGCGTAAATAAACTTTACCCCACACTTTGAAACTAAAATACGGGGTTTAAATTCGTCGTCGGATGATTACGACCGGCGATCCCGGCATCTAAAGGCGACTGGATGCTCTACCGCGGATAGCGTGACGCACGCGCAGCAACCAGCTGGATAGTGGCTAATACGCCTCGATAAGTCCTGAGGAGAGGGGGCGCACCAGTTGGACGATATACCGGTATGGTGGGCACCCCGACAGGGTCGCCGTGAAGCGTCTCCCAGTTTCCAGGAACGCTACAGGACTGCGAACATCCTCTCCTGGGACAGTCTGGGTCCCGGCCGGGACTCCGGGCACTGTGTCACGCATCCGCGCCTCAATCTCCTCGCGATCGCTCCGGAACGGCATCCACTTCCCGGAGCAGGAAGGAGAACGCCGCTCCTTCTCCGGGGCGGCCCGGCACCCGGTCTTCCACCCAGAGCCTGCCGCCATAGCGGTCGATGAGTATCCGGACCAGGTAGAGCCCGAGCCCTTCGCCCACGCCCCGCTGCTTCCTCTCGTAGCGGTGGAAGATCTCCTCTTTCCGGTCGTCAGGGATGCCCCGGCCGGTATCCGCAACCGTCACCCGGAGAAACCCGTTACCCTCCGCCTTGACCCGGATGGATACCTCGACGTCGGGACCCCCGTGCTTTACGGCGTTGCCGATCAGGTTCATGAAGACCTCGCAGAGGAGGTCGTCCGCAAGAACCTGCCGGGGAGCGCCCTCGTAGCGGATGGAGGTATCCGGGAAGTGGGCGATCTCCGCCTGGATGACTGCGTCGAGGTCGGTAGCCCGGAGCCCGGGCGGCCCTGCGTGAATCCGCCGGATCTTCGAGACGGTCCCGAGGATCTCGATGCTCTTTGCTATGCTCCGCTTCAGGTTCGCCACGTACCCGGCAGCCTCGCCCTCCACGGAATCGACGAGTAATTCGGCATAAAGGTTCGAGACGTTCTCGGTGTTCCCGATGTCGTGGGTCAGGATGTCGAGGTAGAGGTTCGCCTCCCGGTGCGCAGATTCAAGGTCCCGGTGAATCCGGGCGAGTTCACCGGCGTGGCGCATAATAGCTTCCTCCGTCCGCCTGCGCTCGGTGACATCACGGACGATGCCACCCCGGAAGAGCGGCTGGCCAATCGAGTCGGGGATCACCGTGAAGTGGTCCTCGAGCCAGCGGTACCGGCCGTCTTTCGCCCGGAACCGGTAGACGAGGAGCCCCCTGCCCGAGGCGGCAGCGGTGTTAAGCTCTGCTTCAACCGGCAGGCGGTCGTCGGGATGAATGCGGTCCACGACCTCTTCAAGGTTCATGGCAGCCATCTCCTCCGGTGTAAAGCCGAGGATCTGCTCGATGACCGGGCTCATGTAATCGTAGCGGTCCGCCTGCAGGTTGCGCCGGTAAGCCGCATCGAGGGAGTTTTCCAGGACCGCCCGAAACCGCTCCTCACTCTCCCGGAGAGCCTCCTCAGCCCACTTGCGCCTCGTGATGTCGGTGAAGAACGCTGTAATATATCCCCGCTGAGATGAAAACGCAGTGACTTCATACCATCTCGAGAGAGAAGGCAGCGGATATTGAAACGTCGCCGGTTCGCCTGTCAATGCCACGTTCCCGTAGCTCGCAATAAGATCGCCGATCTCATCCGGGGCGAAGATCTCAGTCGCCCGCCGGTTCAGAATATTCTCCCGAACAAGCCCGGTAAATTCTTCAAACGTCCTGTTAACCCTTAAATAGACAACATCGACGGGTCTCCCGCTGCCATCGGTGATGATCTCGCAGAAAGCGTACGCAACGAGGGGGTTATCAAGAGCCTGCCGGTACCACTCCATGTTCTCCTGGAGAGCATCCTCAGCCCGTTTACGCTCAGAGTCGTCGTAGATGTAGCCCTGGGCCTCGAGGAGTTCGCCGTCCGGACCGAAACGTCCGACCACGTTCTCGACGACATGGATCCGGGTGCCGTCCCGGCGCTTCCGCGTTCGACCCTCGTTCTCTACCTTCCTCTCCCTCCGGATGCGCGCGAGAAGCCAGTCCCGGTCCCCGGGGTCTTCGTAGAGATCCCCGATATTGGTGTCCAGCGCTTCTTCTACAGAGGCAAACCCGAATATCCTGACAAACGCCGGGTTGCAGGCGAGTATCCGGCCATCCAGGGCGGTGACAAAATCTCCAGTGAGATCGTCTTCAAAGAGCCGCCGGTACCGTGCTTCGCTCCCTCGCAGGGCTTCTTTTACAGACTGCAACGCGGCGTTCTCGCGCCGGAGCATCTCGTTCTCGGCCTGGATCGCGGCCATGCACTCATGGGCCGGCCGCTCCCCCGCTGCAGTGTTAGGCGATTTCCTGATCGATTTATCTGAGCGTGCCGGCATCAGAACTCCAGGGACAACTTCACTGCTGATCCTAGCTGAATTTGCACGGGGAGTATTAATGCTACCTCCCGGCAGGCAGGGTCAGAGGATTCTTCGTGCACCGCCTGTGAAGGCAAAAGCCAATCGGGAACTGGTGGATATCTTATGGTCATACAGCCAAGATGATGTACGTTACAACCCGGAATATTTGTAACCACACTGATATCGCCACAGAGCGTTCGCGAAGCCCGCAGAGGAGAAACGTATGAAGTTCGAGGAGATCAACGGCAACATCTTCTACAACGGCGATTGCATTCCTGGGGCAAGGGAGCATATCCCCGACGGCACGATCGACCTCATCGTCACCGATCCTCCATACGGCATCAACGGCGACCGGTTGCACCGGCACTACAACCGGGATGAGGGGTTCGTCGTAGAGGGTTACGTCGAGGTTCCCGCATCCAGCTATGGAGAGTTCAGCCAGAACTGGATACAGGAAGCCGAACGCATCCTCAGGCCGGGCGGAACAATCTACATCGTCTCGGGGTACACGAACCTCTACCACATACTCCATGCCCTGCGGCAGACAAACCTCCGCGAGGTCAATCATATCATATGGAGGTACAACTTCGGCGTCTACACCAGCCGGAAGTACGTCTCCTCCCACTACCACATCCTGTTCTATGAAAAGCCGGGCGGCAAGAGGACGTTCAACCTGGAGTCACGGTACGGGGTCAGGGAGAGGGCTCCGGATGATGGGTCGCTGAATTACCGGGACCGTGAAGATGTCTGGATGATCAACCGCAAATACAAACCCGGGCAGGTGAAGAACAAGAACGAACTGCCGGCAGAGTTGCTCATGAAGATGATCCAGTACAGCAGCAGCGAGGGCGACCTCGTCTGCGATATGTTCCTTGGCGGGTTCTCGACTGCCAGGGTGGCCATCGGCCTCAACCGCCGGGTGACCGGGTTTGAGGTATCGGGGTCGGTCTTCGACCTTCAGGTCGAAGAGTTGAGGGATATCAGGCAGGGATACTTGCTGCCGTCGGTAAGGGTTCCCCGGATCGAGGACCAGGAGAACCGGGGCAAGCCCTGGACAGACAGCGACCGCGAGACCCTGGTCTGCCGGTTCACCCGACTCATCGAATCCGGCAAGACGAAGAAGAAGGCCATCGAGATACTGGAGGGAGAACTTGGCCGGGGCCGCTGGTCTATCGAGAAGATGCTGAATAAACAGGGTATTAAGGCCGGCGGCAGGCGGGGCGGGCTGAAGAACAATGAGAACGCTGATAACTCCAAACCATCGTTGGCCCTTCGTTCCCGGGATGAATGAAGTTTATCCATGCAAACGGCTGCTATGTGGGGAGGTCGCCGGGGTGGTGGTGGTGCCGGTGCGGGTGCTCGGCAGGGAGTGGACTGGAACACCTGGCAGAACACGGAGAGAGGCGGACTACCGGCGCACGGGACCGGGCCGGTGAAGGTCCGGGTGAGTAACTACACTGGAACACGGTCGTCGAGCATCGGCAACACTAAAACGGTTCAAAAAAAATGTTTTACGGATACCCCGGAGAATTCACGCCGGATGGAAGATACCGATGACAACACCCACCGCGCGACCGTTCCTCAAGTGGGCAGGCGGAAAGGCGCAGCTGCTCGATGTGTTCACCCGGAGAGTCCCTCAGGGACTCAACGAGGGAACCCTCCCGGTCTTTGTCGAACCGTTCATTGGCGGTGGGGCGGTCTATTTCAAATTTAACAGCATCTTCAGATTTAAGGAGTGCCACATATTCGATATCAACGAGGAACTGGTCCTTGCCTACAGCGTTGTGAAGAACGATGTTCGGGGTCTCATCGACTACCTTGGCGACGTCTCGGATGACTTTTTATCCCGGAATGATTCCGGGCGGAAGGATTACTATTACACCATGCGGGATACATTCAACCGCGCGAAAGGAGCCATCAATTTCACGCAGTATGGTGAGGAGTGGATAGAGCGGGCAGGCCAGCTCATCTTCCTCAACAGAACGTGCTTCAACGGTCTTTACCGGGTAAACTCCCGGGACGAGTTTAACGTCCCGTTTGGCAGGTACAGGAACCCGAGGATCCTGCATGAAGGTGCGCTCCGGGCCGATTCCGTTGCGCTCCGGAATACGACCGTCCATCTCGGCGATTTCACACTGGCAGAGCCCTACATCTCAAAAGACACGTTCGTCTACTTCGACCCGCCGTACCGGCCCCTGAATCAGACATCATCGTTCACGCAGTACTCGAAGGACAGGTTTACCGACGAGGAACAAGAGCGTCTCGCGGCATTTTATGCCCAATGCGATGCCCGGGGGGCCAGCCTGATGCTGAGTAACTCTGATCCGAAGAACATCGACCCGGACGACGAATTCTTTGATGATCTCTACGCCGGATACAACATTGACCGGGTTCCGGCGAGGAGAACGATCAACTGCGACGGAACCAAACGAGGGAAGATTCACGAGATCATCGTCACGAACTACAGTCGGGAATGACCCCAAAGGACGATAGCGCCAGGGCATACGCTCTATTCGGGAGCGTGAACGCCCGGGTCAGGACCATCCCACAACTATAAGACCTCCCGAAGATATGCGGACCCATGGCGTTCCGGGAGATCGACGACGACCTCTGGGAGATCGTCCTGAGACACCTTCCGCCCCAGAAACCCCACGTCGGCCGGCCGCGCCGGGATCCCCGGCACCTCTTCAACGGGGTTCTGTACGTCCTCTCCACCGGGTGCACATGGAGCGATGTGCCGGCGAAGTACGGGACGAAATCGACGGTGCACCGTTACCACCTCGAACTGTGTGAGCGGGGGGCATACCAGGCGATCTTCCTCGACCTCCTCCGGTCGGGCTACGAGTTCCGGAAGGGGGAGGCGGACCGGTGTGTTGTGAGGAGGCTCAGGGCTCCCGTGCCGTAGGCAGCGATGCTGGCAACCACTCTAAAACTCCCCCGCCACCACCACAAACAGGTCCCCACGGGGGGCCGGGGGCTCTGCCCCCGTCCCGACGACGATCCGCTCCTCCGGGTAGCCGAGATCCTCGCAGACGGCGATCCGGGTCCCCGGCGGGAGGGCGGCCGCGAGCGCCTTAACGTCGAAGGCCGGGTCGGCTATGAGGAAGACGACACGGCCCCGCAGGACCTCCTCCCGGGTGTCGGCGACCGCCCGGGCATGATCTTTCCCGTGGGCCGAGACGACCACCGCCCGCGTCAGCGGGACCTTCAGGCGGGCGAAGGCGACCTGGAGCGAGGATATCCCCGGAACCACCTCGCCCGGGAGGTAGCCAAGGCCGGCAAGCATCGGGTCCCCTGTCGAGAGGACGACTGCATGGGCCGGGAGGGACCGGAGGCTCCGGTAGTCCGTGATCTCGTGGACCTCGCACCCCGGCGGGACGACATCCCGCGCAAGCGTGATCGCCCGGGCCGAACCGTAGATGAGCGACGCGCCCGCGATGACCGCCACCGCCTCCGCGGTCAGCATACCCGGGCCGCAGCCCACCCCGACAACCTTCACGGCGACTCCCCGATGACCCGACCGTCACGGTCGACGATCACGACCCGGAGACGGGGGTAGCGGAGACAGAACGCTGAAATTTCCCGACGAGCAACCTCCTCCCAGAGCGGAGTCGCCGAGAGTTCTTCCACCGTCGCGCACCCGGTCCCCTCGAGGACATCAGGGTTCATGAACTTCAGGATCAGCCCTGGAAGCCCGCAGATCACTGCATCGCCATCGACCGCCCGGAGCGCCTCCTGAAGCTGGCTCCCCACGAGGACCGCCTCCCGCTCCGGAAAGAGGAGCCGGGAGTAGCGGAGCCCGAGCCGTCCGGTCGTCAACACGACCGCACGAGCCCGGGCGATACGGTCAAGCACCCCCTCCGCCATGTGGTCATCCCAGGGCTCCACGAGTCCGGTCGTCCCGAGGACCGATATACCGGCCTGCACTCCCACCCTCGGGTTCAGCGTCTTCTGCGCCACCTCCGCCCCCCGGGGGATCGTGAGTATGACCGTCGTCCCGTGGAGGCCCGCCTCCTCCACCGCCTCGTCGATCGATCGCCGGATGCAGTTGAGCGCCGGAGCGCTGATCGCCGGCGTCCCCTGCCGGTGGCGGGGAGTGTCGCGACCGAAACTCCCGATGCCCTCGCCGGGGACGAACTGGACCCCCCCCGAGAGGGAAGGAACCGCGGTCGCGACGAACTCGAGCCCCGCGGTCACGTCCGAGGGGTAGTCCCCGGCGTCCTTCCAGCACGATGCCCGTCCCCGGTAGGCGTCCACCGGGATTCTGACCGCAATACCGCAGGGAAGGGTGACACCCACCCCCGTGACCGTGTCAAGGGCAAGCGAGAGAACCGCCGCCTTACAGGCCGCGGCCGCCGTCGTCCCGGTCGTGAACCCCCTGCGGAGGACCGTTCCCGACGCCGTCAGGACAGCAAGGCCCCGCCGGACGTCGGGGAGGAGGTCGGGAGAGCGGCAGGCCGAAACCCACGCCTCGGGGTATTCGAAGTCAGTAATCGGGTCCCGCATGACCTGCACGCTCGGCGAGGATCGTTATGATCTCGTTTATCGCCGCCACCGCGACCGGTGTGCCGCCCCGGGTGCCGGCGTTGGATACCGACGGCACGTCGAGGGCACGGAGCGCCTCCTTCGACTCCGCCGCGTTCACGAATCCCACCGGGGTCCCGACGACCAGTGCCGGCCGGACATTGGCCCGCACCATATCGCAGACAACGAGAAGCGCCGACGGGGCGTTCCCGATGATCACGATTGCACCTTCTATCCGGTCCCGCAGGGCGACAAACCCCGCGGATGTCCGGGTGATCCCGCGCTCGCGGGCGATATCCTCACCGAAGTCAAGGGCGCAGAGGACCTCGCTCTCGTGCCCGCGCTTCAGGATGCCCGCCTGCACCATCCGGATATCAGTGATGATCGGCGCCTGCCGCTCGAGCGCAGAGAGCCCTGCCGCGACCGGGTCGCCGGTAAAGCGCATCAGGTCCGCCATCGCAAAGTCGCCGACCGCGACCGAGCACCGCTGCCGGACCCGGTCCTCGGGGGTGGCGTTTCCCACCCGCTCCCGGGCCAGATTCCGGCTCTTGCTCGCTATCGCGTAAGCCTCCGGGGTGACCGCCGCAAGGTCAGTATACGTATTTCCGGTGGTATCCCCGGGGCGTGATGATTCCTCTCTCATCAGTCTCACTCCTCCAGATCCTCGTCTCTTCTCCGCCGACCAGGACAATCGAGTGCATGTCCACGAAGGCGAAGTGGTCTTCAAACTCACCGAGCGTCGTTACCAGCCGCTCCTCACCCTCCCGGTAGGCGTTCCTGACCACCCCGACCGGCGTTCCGTCGGGGAGGTGCCGGCGGGCGATCCCGACAGCAGCGTTCAGGTTGTGCGGCCTTCCCCGGGAACGGGGGTTGTAGAGGACGACCGGCACCCGCATCCGGAACGCGAGGTCGAGCCTCCGCTCGATCTCCTCCCAGGGCGTCAGGAGGTCCGAGAGGCTCATCGTGACGTAGTCGCCTGAGAGCGGCGAGCCGAGGAGCGCCGCCGCCGAGACCGCGGCCGTGATGCCGGGGATGATCTCGACAGGGACCTTCGTCGCTGATCGCTCAGCCACCTCGAGAACGATGCTCGCCATCCCGTAGACCCCGGCATCGCCGCCGCTCACCATCGCGACGACGCGGTCCTCCGCGAGGGCGAGCGCCTTCGTCGCCCGGTCGACCTCCCGGCCCATGCTGCTCCGGATAACTTCTTTCCCGGCGAGCATCGGCAGGACCAGGTCAAGATAGAACCCGTTGCCTATGATGCAGTCGGCCTCCCCGAGGGCTTTCAATGCCCGGGGCGTCATCTGCAGCAGGTTGCCGGGGCCGGTACTGACGATATACAGTCTTCCTCCATTATCGCGCGATTGCAACGGTAACACTCCCATAGGCCTGCTTGGCAAGCACCAGTTCTTTCCGCTTCGAGGCCGCGAGGGCCGAGGGTTCCGCGACCCCGGCAAGCCCGATCAGGGCGGCCCGCGAGGGGGTAGGGCCCTCCTGTGCGTTCAACATTTCGTCGTCCAGGAAGACAAGGTTGCCGCCGAGGTCCGCGACGGCACGGAGGAGCCCTGCCTCCCCGCGCTTCTTCACGGTCGTCGCGTAGACGAGGACCTCGTCAGGGGCGATCCCGACCTCCTGGAGCGCCCGTCCGACAGCGGCAGCCACATCGGCCGCCGGGACACCCTTCCGGCACCCGACACCGACAGCGTACTCTCCCTTCCGGACGAGGAGGGAGACCCCCGGACCCGCGACGACGATCCCGGGGCCGGTGACGGCGTAGAGGGGCACGTCGGCGTCCAGCACCGCGGCGTTCACCGCACGGGTGGAGTCACGATTCACGATATCGCATCCCGACCGGGCGGCTATCCCCTCGACCGACTCCTTTCCCCGGGTCTCGGTCGCGGTCGTGATAACCGGTTTGATCCCAAGAAGAGCAAGTTCCCGGGCAAGATCGTTTCCGCCGTGGTGCCCGCCGACGACCGGGACGGCGTAGCGCAGGTCCGGGCCGACCACCACCACCGCCGGGTCCCGCCACTTGTCGGTGAGGAGGGGGGCGATCCCCCGGACGGCGATCCCGGCCGACATCAGCGCGACGATCCGGCGGTATCCGGTAAACGCCGCCCGGAAGGCTTCCGGACCGTAGGAGATAACATCCGCGCCGAGCGAATCGGCGATCCGATGTGCGTCAGGAAGGAACCGCTCGAGCGCTATCACGGCCGTCTTCCCGGTCATGAGTAGAGGACCGACCTCCCGAACCCCGACATCGCCCCCTCGACCACCTTCCCGATGACGATCAGCGCCGTCCGCTCGATCCCGGCCGCCCGGGCCTTGGCCGCGATATCAGATACCGTTCCCCGGACGACCTTCTGGTCGGGCCACGAAGCGTGGTAGACGACCGCCGCCGGGGTATCGGAAGGGCACTCCACCCGGGCAAGGACCGCCTCCATCCGCTCGGTCCCGAGGAAGACCACCAGCGTCTGCCCGAGACGGGAGAACTCGGCGATCCGGTCCTCCGCAAGCGTCGCTCCCGCCGGACGGGTGACGATCAGGCTCTCGGAGACGTCGCGGAGCGTGAACTGGGTCTCGAGGGCCGCCGCGGCCGCAAAGAGCGACGAGACACCGGGGACAATCTCAGCCTCGATCCCGCGCTGGCGGAGTTCCGCCATCTGCTCGACGATAGCCCCATAGAGCGCCGGGTCGCCCGAATGGAGTCGGACGACGAGTTTTCCAGCCCGGACATGCTCCTCGATAGTGCCGACGATCTCCGGAAGTGCCATTCCCCAGCTGTCGAGTTTCAGCCCGGCACCGGACTCCGCAACAAGCACCGGGTTCACGAGCGAACCCGCGTAGATGAGAACATCCGCCCGCCGGAGGAGATCCATCCCCCGGACGGTGATGAGGTCAGGCGCCCCCGGACCGGCACCCACGATGTAGACCTTATGCATCCGACCGCCTCGCAAAGAGAATCGAGAAGTAGTCGCTCTCCTCGGGGATGTCGTCTCCCCGGTAGACCCGCTGTTCTGGCAGGTACATCCGCTCGACAAGGACGAACTCCGAGTAGCCCTTCCCCTTCAGGTCAGCAGCGAGCGCCGCAGGCCTCCGGACCTTCATGAAGATCCGGGACTCGGGACCGTTCCCGTCCGAGACCAGAAACCCGCCGGCCACCGGGACGTTCGCCACGGAGGCGAACGCGGTGATGGAGCTGATCCCGGGCGCTGTCGCAAACGAGACCTCCGGGTAGCGCCCGGCGATCACATCGCAGAGACGGGAGAAGGTCGAGTAGAAGTTCGGATCCCCGATGATCCCGAAGACCACAAGGCCATCCCTGGCCCGGGGGGCGATCCGGTCAGCATTCTCTTCGAGACACTCCCGGATGTAGCCCTCGTCGCTCGTCATCGGGAAGTTGAGGACGGCCGCGTCAGGACGGTAGGGCCGCACCAGTTCATAGGCAAGGTTTCCAGGGACAAAGACCGCCGCCGCCTCGCGGAGGAGGCGGACTGCCCGGAGCGTCAGGAGTTCCGGGTCGCCGGGGCCGAGCCCCACGCCTACGAGCATCCGGCACCCCCGACGATGATGTAGACAGGGTTTACAGGCTTGAACATCATCCCGCCGGCGATACCGGCGGACCGGGAGACCTGCAGGTGGACGGCCTCGATGAAGATCCCGAGGCGCTGCATGCTCGTTATCGCCTCAGAGAGTGTCCCGACCATGACCGCGTTCACGACGATCCTCCCCTGCACGTTCGCGGCGAGGAGGTCGAGGATCTCCGGCAGGCGGCGGGACCCCCCAACAAAGGCGGCGTCGAGCCGACCGATGCCCGGGAGCACATCCACCGCGTCGCCCTCGAAGAACTCGATGTTACCGGCACCGGCGACGGCCGCCTCCTGCCGGGCATAGGTGACCGCCTCCGGCCGTTGATCGATCGCGTAGACCCGTTCTGCCACCTTTGACGCGGCGATGGCGACCTTTCCGGTCCCGCACCCGACATCGGCCACCCGGTCACCCGGGCGGATACCGAGTTTCGCGAGCGAGACCGCCATGACTTCGTCCTGCGTAGGTCCACCCTTCAGTCCCATAGCATCCCCATTTCCCAGATAAATTTGTGCTAACTCCTATTAAATAGGCCAGTGAACAACTCCGCCGCCCGGGGCCCCGGGGCAGGGGATGACAGTCCACCGATACCCCCATCGGGCAGAGATTCCGGGGTATCGCCGGAAGCGAGGATCATAAAAGTATTTGCGAGACCAACAACAACATGAGTACAATGCTCAGGATAAACCGAGACAAGTGTGGATACTGCGGCACCTGCGTCGCAGTCTGCCCAGAGGATGCGCTCGAGCTGATCGACGCCTATCTCAGCCTTGAGCGGGAGTGCATCGCCTGTGGCATCTGCGCACGGGCATGCCCGCTCGGAGCACTGGAGGTCGTCCATGAAGAGTAACTACGACATGCTCGTCATCGGGGGCGGACCTGCTGGCGCTCTTGCGGCAAAAACAGCAGCCGAGGCGGGGAACTCGGTCTGTATCATCGAGAAGCGCCCCGCCATCGGCACACCGGTCCGGTGCGCGGAGGGGGTCGGCAAAGAACTCTTAAAACAGTTCATCAAGCCCGATCCCCGCTGGATATCCGCGGAGATCGAGCGTGCCCGGCTCATCGCCCCGAACGGCACCACCGTCAGTCTCGAACAGGATAGGGCGGGAAACGAGGTCGGCTATGTCCTTGACCGGAAAATCTTTGACCGGGAACTCGTCTGGCAGGCCGCCGAGGCCGGAGCGGACGTGATCGTCAAGACCCGGGCGACCGCGCCGATCATGGAGAACGGAGCGGTCCGGGGCGCGAAGGTGCTCTCGGTCGGGACGCCGGCCGAGATCCGGGCCGACGTGGTCCTCGCCGCCGACGGCACGGAAGCGCAATTCGCCCGCTGGGCCGGGCTCGACACCACCGTACCCCTCCGGGAGATGATGAGCTGCGCCCAGTACCTGCTCACCGACATCGATATCGACGCAGGCTCCACGGACTTCTACCTCGGTAACGACATCGCACCAGAAGGCTACCTCTGGGTCTTCCCGAAGGGCGAACGGACGGCGAACGTCGGGATCGGCATCTCCGGCCGGAAGAGCCGGGACGGTGCTCGGGCGAAGGACTACCTGGACCGGTTCGTCGCGAAGAACTTCCCGAACGGCAAGACGATCGAGGCGATCGCAGGCGGCGTCCCGGTCTGTCGGCCGCTCCCGTGCACGGTCGCCGACGGCCTCATGGTCATCGGGGACGCGGCGAGGGTCGTCGACCCCCTCACCGGCGGCGGGATAGGAAACGCCATGTTCACCGGCCGGCTCGCCGCGCGGGTGGCCTCCGGGTGCATATCGGCAGGCAACTGCTCGAAGAAGGCGCTGATGCCCTACGATACAGAGTGGCGGGCATCCCGGATGGGCGCGTTCCTCGAGCGGAACTACAAGGTCAAGGAGTATTTCATCACCCTTGACGATGCGAAACTCAACACCCTCGCAGACTCGATCGCTAACATCAGCCTCAAGGAGTTCTCGGTCTCGGCACTCATCAGGGAACTGATCAAGCGGAACCCAAAGATGCTCTTCGAGCTTAAAGCGCTCAAAGACGCTCTAGCCTGACCGTTTCAACTGTCTGCTGAGAGTCTTTATCGTCTCCCCTTCCGCTTCCTTTTTTGTAAAGACCGTGATGATGTCCCCGGGTCGGATACGGACGGTGCCGCTCGGTATGATGAGATCTCCCCCAGCACGCCGGATGGCGATGAAGACGAAGTCCCGGACCTCAAGGTCCCGGATCTCGTGGTCGACGATGGGCGCGCCTTCTTCAGCGATGATCTCGAAGATGGTGCCGCCGGGTATCGAGGCGACCTGCTGGAGGTTTGGGCTCTTCGCCCAGTAATAGAGCCGGGTCGCCACCAGTTCGTCGGGGTTCTCGCTGATCTTCACTCCGACTTCATTGAAGAGGTCTGAGTGCTCCTTCTGATTGACGATCGAGACGACGTTCCTCACGTTGTAGCGTTTCGCGAGCCAGCAGGTCATCAGGTTTACGGCGTCGTCGCTCGTGGTAGCGACCAGGGCGTCGGCCCGATCGATCCCGGCGTCCTGCAGCACCGATTTATCGGTCGCGTTCCCGGATATGGCGAGAACGTCGTAGTGCTCCAGGATGTCGCTCGCACGCGCCTCGTCCTGGTCGATCACCACCACGGAATCACCGGCGTTCACGGCTATCGCAGTCAGGTTCCGGCCGATTCCGCCCAGGCCAACGATGATGGTGTACATTCCATCTGGATTCAACCGTCGCCATTGAAATACCTTGCGAATAAACCAGAAAGGTGTGATCTGCGGGGTGGATGAAGCGGGGAAGGGTTCGGTCCTCGGTCCGATGGTGGTTGCCGCTGTCGGGTGCCGGGCGACTGAGGACCTTGCGGCCCTCCCCATCCGGGACTCGAAGGTCCTCCGGCCGAAGCAGCGCGAGGCGCTCTATGAGATCCTCTTTCGCGACTTCTCGATCGCTATCGTCACCATCGACGCCGCCGGGATCGATGATGCACGGAGCAGGATGAGTATGAACGAGTGCGTGGCCGAACTCCACGCTGAGGCGCTCACGGGGCTCCGACCGGAGTATGCCTACGTGGACGCCTGCGACGTGAACGCCGAGCGCTATGGCCGGACGGTCGCGGCTCACCTCGACTTCCCCTGCGCAATCGTCGCTGAGCACCGGGCGGACGCCCGGCACAAGATCGTCGGCGCGGCGAGCGTCATCGCGAAAGTCACCCGGGACAGGGCTATCCGGGAGATCGGGGAACAGTATGGGAAGGTCGGGAGCGGCTACCCCTCCGATCCGGTGACGATCGAGTTTCTCCGGGGCTACATCCGGGAGTATGGGAACCCGCCGCCCTGCGCCCGCCGGAGCTGGAAGACGGTCGCGAACCTCTACCAGACGACGATGCGGGATTTTTCATAACCCGGAAGAATTTATGCTTCCCGCGCGCTAACCGTGAGTGATGACCTGGCTCCAGATACTCCTCCTTCTCGTCGCGGCCTATGCCTTGATAGCCTTCTACATCCGCGACCGGGGGCTGTTTCGCGATCACATCATGTTCTTCGGCCCCATCATGGCGATCAAGACCGAACGGGTCGGTTTCTTCGACTGGTTCCAGAAGTTCCGGACCCTGCTCCGGACCTACGCGACGCTCGGGGTCATCATGGTCGTGGTGGTCTCGGCCTTCATGACGCTTGCCCTGCTCCTCGCGGTCCCCCAGCTCCTGGTGCATACCCCTGAACCGACCGGGATCTACGACCCGAGAAACCTCCTCGCCATACCGGGGGTCAACCAGGCGATACCGATCACCGCGTCCGTCATCATCGGCCTCCTGCTCACCATCGTCGTCCACGAGTTCGGCCACGCGATCCTCGCCCGGGTCGAGGATATGCGGGTGCGGAGCATGGGCCTCCTCATCGCCGTCATCCCGATAGGGGCGTTCGTCGAGCCCGACGAGGAAGACGTGGAAGCGGCGAAGGGGATGCCCAAGATACGGATGTTCGGCGCCGGGATCACGAACAACATCGTCATCGGCCTCGCCTGCTTCGTCGTGATGTTCCTTCTCGTGGGGATGGCGACGCCCCTTGCGGTACCGCTCGTCCAGGGGGTCTACCAGGATTTCCCGGCGGCTGACGCGGGGCTTCAGGGCTATTCGGTCATCACGGGAATCAACGGTGTCCCGGTGGCGAGCCAGGAAGATGTATCGGCGGCCATGGACGGGACGCGGCCGGGGGAGACGGTCACGCTGACGGCCGAGAAGGACGGGATCGAGCAGACATATACGCTCACCCTGGCCGAATGGCCGGAGGCGCTCAGCAGTGACCGGGACTCCGGCTTCATGGGGGTCTACTACTACAACGCACCTGCGGTGAAAGAGCATATCGAAAACGTCGCGGATCTCGGGCTGCTTGCCCCTCTCTACCTGACGATAGCGCCGATCGATGCCTTCATCCAGGGCAACACCCAGCAGCTCGCGATCCTGCTCGCAGACACCCCTGAACAGATAGCCTGGAAGGAGCCGTTCCCCTTCTTCTGGGGCACAATCCACCTCTTCTTCTGGACAGGGTGGTTCAACCTGCTGGTCGGTATGTTCAACGCTATACCGATCGTCCCGCTCGACGGCGGCTACATAATGAAGGAAGGGGTGGAGCGGTTCTTTGAGCGGCGGGGCTGGTCCCGGTACGCGCCGCGAGTCGTCGCCTCGATCAGCGGGTTTGTCACGGTGATGCTGATCCTCCTCATCACGATGCCGATGATCGTCGCGGCGGTGCGGTTTGTGCTGACGATGGGGTGAACTACCCTACCCATTTTCGTATGAAAATGACCCCCGATATTTTCATCCGGTATGCCTGTGGCCCCGCGGGCATCATGTGGTTTTTTCCCGGTCGGAGCGGCTTTCCAAACTCTCGCGCGTGCCTCTTCCACGTCAGGATCCGGACGGGCGACATCATCGCGATTGACCCACCGCTGACGATGGGTCAGGGCCGGGGTTACGCTATTTCGTAAACCGTTCAACCTCCATGAGGAAATATTTTTCTTCAATCTCGACGCTGATGCTGTTTCTGCCCCACCGCGCAGCAGCGAGGGCGGTCGTTCCCGTGCCGCCGAAGGGGTCGAGGACGGTGTCGCCCACGAAGGAGAACATCCGCACAAGTCTCTCGGCCAGATCCAGGGGATAAGGTGCAGGGTGCTCTTTTGTCGATGCTCCCTTAAGGTCCCAGACCTGGCGGAACCACGCCTTCTGGTTCTCCTCCGATATGACCGAGAGCAACCGTGCTTCAAGCGTGGGTTTCCGGTAACCGCCGGATTTTCTCTGGAAGAGGATGTACTCGATATCGTTCTTGACGATCCCGTTGGGTTCGTAAGGTTTGCCCAGGAACGACCCCGGCGAATCTGCCTCAAAGCAGGCGTTGGCGATCTTGTACCAGATGATCGGCGCCAGGTTATCAAATCCAATCTTCCGGCAGTGCTCCTGAATGCTGGCGTGGAGAGGCATGACAACATGACGCCCGGCCTCACGCCGGGGCAGGCAGACATCACCGACAACGACGACCAGGCGGCCCCCGGGGACAAGAACCCTGTAGATGTGCCTCCAGACCCTGTCGAGTTCTTCCAGGAAGATCTCGTAGTCCTCAATCTGCCCGAGCTGTTCGTCCTTCTCGGGGTATTTTTTCAGGGTCCAGTAGGGAGGCGACGTCACGACCAGGTGGACGCTCTCATCAGGGAGAAACGCGAGATTGCGGCTATCTCCGTTTATGAAACGGTGATGTGTCGGAAGATTGCCGGATATCGCTTCAATCTCTTTCATCAGCGAGAGGTTCTTTGCTATCTTCGGGATGGCACGCTGTCCCTCGCTCTCCGCTACCTCAAGGATCTCGGCCGGCACGTACTCCTCCAGCGGCCGATCCTGGCCGGTTTTATTGATGAAAAACGATCTCTCAGCAACGATGGGGAGCGTTCCCGGCGGGTGAAATGGTCTGGAGCTCATGCCACTGCTTCTATGATTGATATCCTGATAACATAACTGCACCGGAGATTCTCCCTCGCGGACTCACCGCGCGGTCGGGGAGACACCGTCACCCCCTTCAGGCAGGAGGGGGCAGGCGCGATCCGTGAGTTACCCCGCGCGAAGGCAAGAACTACATGGGGCGATCAAAACCCACTGATACGCTCCTTAGCGACCGATACCGACCCACACAGGGGTCCGGTGAAAAGAGGTGAGGGCCGGGCCGATACCGATCTACGGCTTACAGCTCCTCTTCTTTCCCGATCTTCAGGTCCCGTGCCTTTTTCTGTATCTCCACGTCGATATCGGTCTCGATGCTCTTTGCAGCCTCTTCCGCGGCCCTGAGCGCCTCCGGACCCGGGATCTCCCCGAGGATATCCTCCGGCGGCAGTTCCGTGCCTTCGGGAACATCCGGGGCCTCGACCGGAGCGCCGAGGTACTCGGCGGCCTGCTTGACGATGCTCGAGAGCTCGAACGGGAATATGATCTTTGTCGCCTGGCCTTCGGCCATCTTCTTCAGGGCGTCGAGCGAGAGGACCGTGATCGCCCGGCGGTCCAGCGGCCGGGCGCCGACCGAGAGGATGCGCAGCCCCTGCGCCTCGCCCTGAGCCTGCAGGATCCTTGATAACCGTTCGCCCTCGGCCCGCAGGATCTTGCTCTGCCGTTCTCCTTCAGCCTCGAGGATGATGCTCTGCCGGTTCCCCTCCGCCTTGAGGATCGCCGCCCGCTTCTCGCCGTCCGCCCGGAGGATCGCGGCACGCCGCTCCCGCTCGGCCGCGGTCTGCTCGGTCATCGCCTGCTTGACCGCACTGGCCGGGTCGACCTCCTTGATCTCCACCCGCTCGACCTTCACGCCCCAGGCGTCGGTCTCCCGGTCCAGGATATCACGGAGACGCGCGTTGATGACGTCCCGATTGTAGAGGACCTCGTCGAGCTCCATGTCGCCGATGATCCCGCGCAGGCTTGTCTGGGCGAGCGCCACCGTCGCCGCCCGGTAATTCATCACCTCAAAGAAGGCTTTCTCGGGGTCGATCACCCGGACGTAGACGATCGCATCCACGTTCGTCGGGGAGTTGTCCTTCGTGATAACCTCCTGCCGCGGGACGTCCATCACCTCTGTCCGGAGGTCGAGTTTCTTGACCACCGTGATCAGCGGGACCACCCACCGGAACCCGGGGTTCATCCTCCCGATGTACTGCCCCAGACGTATCTGGAGCCCCTGCTCGTACGGCTGCACGATCACCACGCCGCGGGCGAAGATGATGACGATAACAATGATAAGAAATACAGTAATTAACCCGGTCCACGGGATCGACCCTATCGGAAGCACTTCACACAACCTCCTTCACAACAATATGCACTCCCTCGGAGTGGACGACAACAACCCTTCTTCCGGCCGGTATACTCCCGGACTCGGAACGGGCGCTCCATTCCATGCTGCCAAGCCTCACCTTCCCCGCGAGCGTCGCCGCATCGACCGGCGTGACCACCGTCCCCTCGAGACCGACGAGCGAATCCCGGGAGAGGGTCGTCGGCGGCCTCTTCTCGGGCGTGAGACGCCCGTAGAGCCAGACCGTGACCGAGGCCGCACCGATTGCCGCCAGAACCCCGACGATGAGACCCGTGGGAGAACTGAGGATATCGACGCCGAGGAGGAGGAGAACCCCGAGGATGATCAGGACCGTAGCGGGGACGGCGATGAAGAACCCGGGCTGGTAGACCTCAACCAGGAGCAGCACTGCCCCGAGCACGATCAGCACCCAGCCAAGAGCGATCCCCTCTGCGAGCATAGAGAGAAATGGGCCTGAAGAGTTAAAAAGAGTATGGAAAGAAGGCTCCTTCAGGAGCGATCCGCCAGGTTCAGGCGGGAAAAGACCGCCGGGGCGCCGAACGAGACCCAGGCACCGGCGGCGGCAGCCCGGAGATACTGGAGGACGCAGGCGGCGGAGACGGGGTCGGGTGGGATGAGGAACCCGATCCCGAACCAGATCACCCCCGTCACGGTGATCCCGAAGGCGTAGCGGAGCAGGCGGACGGACATCTTCCCGACAGCGCACATGCTTCCCCGGTGATGCTCTGCGGCAGCCCCGGCCGCGAACCCGAAGAAGAGCCCCGACGCTGTCACGGCGTCGCGGAGGTCGAGCGGGTGGATCGGCTGCCCCGACCGCTCGAGGGCTCCTGCCGCCCAGGACGCCGGGACCTGCCAGTCCCCGAGGGCAATGAGAGCGGATGTGGAGACCAGCGCCAGGGCGAGAGAACCCGCGAACGCGACGAGCACCTGACGGAAGACCGAGAGGGTGGCTACCCGGCGGCCCACCGGTCCTTCGAGGGCAAGGAACCCGAGGAGGATGACGGCGCCGAATGCCCAGCCCGCGATGACATCGATCGGGAAGTGGACCCCAAGAGCAACGCGCGATACGCCAACGAGGAAGATCAGAGCGACCGCAACGATCAAGACCCACCTGCGCCGGGCGTCGGCGGCGATCAGCCCCCAGAACGTCACCGCTCCCTGGGCATGCGCCGATGGCAGCCCGAACGACGGGTAACTCCCGAGCGCCCGGACCTCCGGGCTGACCCAGTAGGGGCGGGGGAGGTGGAACGCGACTTTGAGAGCCTCGTTGATCCCGCCCGATATCCCCATGAGGAGACCGAGGCGGAGACCAAGGCGCGGGTTCCAGCACCAGTAGAGGGCCGGAATGACGAGCAGGTAGAACTCCGGCTGTCCGAGGAACGAGAAGAACTGCGCCGGGGCCTCAAGCCACGCCGTCTGTTCCTGGAGCGCCCGGATAAGCGCGATCTGGATATCAGTCATACGAGCCAGGTTAGGTCAAGGTTCGCGAGCAGTTGGGGCATCGCCGCCGCGGTCCCGTTGATGATGAACTGGATGGCGATCGCGAGGACGATGATTGCCATCAGCTTCGGGACGACCCGCAGCCCGCCTTCCCCGATGAGGGAGAAGATCCTGGGTCCATAGAGCATTCCGACATAGGAGACGGCGAGAGCTACGATGATCCCGAGAAAGACAGCGACCACGCTCCAGATACCCTCCGGACCCGAGGCGAGCAGAATCACCGTCGTGATCGTCCCCGGGCCGCACGAGAGCGGGAAGGCCAGCGGGACGACGGCGATGTTCTCCAGATCCGCGGTTGAGTACGCCTCGCCCCTTGTGCTGAGCATCCCGGTCGCCACGCTGATTAAGAGGATACCGCCTGCGATCTGGAATGCCGGAACGGTTATATTGAAGATCGAGAAGATCAACTGCCCGGTGAGGGCGAAGAAGGCGAGCACAATGAAGGCTATCTTCATAGAGGTATAGATGACCTTCTTGCGTTCGCTCCCGCTCATCCCCTCAGTGAGCGCCGTGTAGACGGCGATCGTGGAGGCGGGATTCATCACCGCGATGATCGACGCGACCGCGATCAGGCTGAACCCCAAAAACCCGATGAGTTCAGTTACCAGGTCCATCCTGGATCACCACACAGCAAAATCATGGGCACATATGCGTCCCGGCCCCATAGGTACCTTACGGTTTCCCCGTCGCCGCCGCTTCGGAAACGTGAACAGCGGGAAACGCATCGAGGAGTTCCCGCGCCAGTTCGGCACCGAGCGACGGCCGGACGGACTCGAGCCAGAGGAAGAACCCGGCCATGTGAGGCGTCCGCCGGCTCTCGAACTTGAACCCGCCCGTCCGGCTGGGCACCATCTTGAGATACTCTTTCTTATTCCTTGCCCGGAGGTAGATGATCGGCCGGTACTCCGGTATGTTCACGGCCAGTATGACCTTCGAGAACTGCTTCTGGATCGCGTCCGGGTCATAGGTCTTCCCTTTGATACGGATGGGGTACCGGGCGTCAAGCATCCGGACGGCGGAAGGGTAGAGCCCGCCGAAGAGAACCTTCTTCACGATCGGCGGGATCTCATCCGGGGTGCCGAGTTCCCCGACGCCACGGCCGGTCGTGACGGCGGCGACGATGCTCTGTAGCCGCTCGTCGTGCAGTTTTTTGTAGTCGAACGGCCGCCGGGGGGCGATATCCCGGATCGATATCAGTTTCACGTGCCGGATCTGGCGGGGTGGGCTCCGCTTCAGGTCCCGGGGGCGGATCAGGGCCTTTAAGTCCTCGCAGGTGGGGGTGGTGAGGAGGACGTTGTCGGGCTCCCTGAGGAGGCGGCGGACGACGGCCGTCCGGGAGATGTCGACTGAGGAGATGAGGAGAAACGGCACGGTCGGCTGCCCGTAGAGGTAACCAAGGAGCTGTTTCTTGTAGCGGATCTCTGCTTCAAACTCTTTTAAGTCGGCAGGAGAGGTGATGATCTCGCCAAACGTCAGCGCTCCGGTATGGTCGACGAGCATCATGTCGACCTCGGCGAGGTCCTGGCCGTTTCCCCGGACCTTGATATCCCCGATGTTCGAGTAGAAGAGCCCGTTCTGGCCGAGTTGCGCACGCTGGACCCTCCCGGGACCGTCGGCCCCCCGGGCCACGACGGAGAGGATGAGGTCGGTCTCAAGCGAGAGATCGAGGATCATCTCGTAGACGATCGCCTCAAACCACCGCCCTTCGGCGGTCCGCATCTCAGGGATATCCTCGGAGAAGAGTTTTTTTCGATCCGCGGGGCGCAAGTGGCGCAGCGCTCTCATGATGATCGCCCGCGTCGGCTGAAGCGAGCTGAAGTTTTTGTCGAGCCACGTAATCATCTGTAACATTCGTTTCACGCAACTTGGGTATTGCTATCGTATTGAGGCCGGATGGGGGCCGGAGCACTTCCTGGCAGGGAAGTCTATCATCCTACAAGTGCTCATAGAGTTTCCGGTCTCCTGAACTATGAAATTACGCAAAGACTTCCGCGGGGAGAGACCGGGAACATCCGGCAGTCGTGCCCACTGCCGGGCTCTTTCAGCCGATTCAGGGGAATCGACCGCGTTTTGCGAGAGCCCCGGCACCGGCCGGCGGGTGGGCCCCGCCCGGGCCGGATCGGGGAACCGCATCCCCGCGGGTGGACCGCGCGGTGGTCCAGCCCCTTCACTCGTGGCGGAGCGCCTCGATGGGGTTTAAGTTTGCTGCCTTCCATGCCGGATAGATGCCGCTTACGATGCTCGTCACAGCACCGAAGATCATGCCGTAGATGATGTAGACGAGGCTGGAGGGGGCGAAGAGGAAGTCCGGCCGCCCGAGGACGACGGCATCCACCACATAACCGGTCCCGATGCTCAGAATACCGCCGACGGCGCTCCCGGCCAGCCCGAGGATCAGGGCTTCGTAGAGGAACATTCGGAGCACATCTCCCTTTCGCGCCCCGATGCTCCGCATCACCCCGATCTCCCGCGTACGCTCGGAGACCGACATCATCATAACGTTCAGGATCGAGACCCCGGCGACCACCAGTGATATGCCGCCGATAGCGAGCGTAAAGACCGATATCTGCTCAAACGCAGTAAAGAGACTCTCAAGGACCATCCGGGTATCCATGACGTCCACGACGGTCTCCCTGCGATTCAGGGTCCCCTCAATGGCACTCTTCACCGCGTCGATATCGCCGACGTCCCGCACCCTGATTATCACAAAGTCGTAGCCCTCGGCGCCGTAGGCGGCGGTGTACCAGGCGCGGGGAACGATCAGCGCAAAGTCGGGGTTGATGTCGAACCCGATGCCTCGCTCTTCTGCGATCCCCACCACCCGGAGGGTCTTCTCCTCGCCTTCGGCACCGACCTGGATACGGCTCCCCACGCTGATGTCGAACTCGCTGGCGAGGCGGCTCCCGGCGATGGCGCCCGAGGAGGCGCGTGGGTAGCGTCCCAGAGCGAGGTTGAGAAGCACCGGCATGTCCCCGGTCTCCACGGCGTAGATGACGGCAGCGCCCACCGTATCCCCCACAGCAATCCGGTCTCCGCTCTGGATGACGGGGATCACCCTGTTGGCACCGGCAGCACGCTCGATCTCGGTGACCTGCCGCTCGGAGATGGTGGCACCGGCCGGTCCCCCGCCCGGGGGCCCTCCTGCGCCGGCCGCTCCTGCATGAGGCGTCACCACAATCGTGTCGCCGACGTCGGATATCGTCCCGGATATCGAGAGGATCAGGCCGTTTCCGAGGATCCCGAGGGAAGCGATGGCAATGACCCCGATGACGATCCCGATCACCGCAAGGAGCGACCGAAACCAGTGGAGCCGGACGTTGCGCCGGGCGAAGTCGAAGAAGATCACCGCTTTCGGATGAAGCGGATCGCTGATAAAGATTTCTCCGGGACCGGTGAACCGACCACAAAAGAGGGGGTGTTGAGATCCTGGAGACTCCCATCAGACGGCTTTGATCGCCTCTTCTATCGACATCGCCGGCGCAACGTGGGCAACCCCATAGGAGCTGAACGGCGCGGTGATCTTCAGGATGGAGCGCTCATCCGGGGCTTCAAAGATAGCAACCGACATGTGCCTCCCTATGAGGAGGTAGCGGTGGTGGACCTTCACATCGGAGGGGAACTGGAAGTACTTCCAGAGTTCCAGGACCTGGTGTGTGTGCTCCGGTTCAAACTTATACCACAGGACAAAAAGCATCGTCTTCACCGGATTCCCCATATCACCTCTAGTATAAAAAGCCTGCAACCGGGGATCCAGGGGGTGACCCCGGACCTTCAGGAAACTCCCTAAAGTCCTTTACTCGTAGCGGAGCGCTTCGATCGGGTTCAGGCCCGCCGCCTTCCACGCCGGGTAGAGCCCGGCGACGAGGCTTGCGAGAACCCCGAACGCCATCCCGAAAGCGATGTAACCGGCGACCGCCGGGCCCATGGCCGCCGCTCCCTCCGGGACGAAGAACCCTCCGAGGAGCCCCGAAGCGACGGCGCTCGCGTAGTAGCCCACGAGAGCGCTCGAGATCCCACCGATGATGCTCCCCGCAACTCCGAGGATCAGGGCCTCGGCGAGGAACATGATGAGCACCTCACGCCTCTCCGCCCCGATACTCCGCATCAGCCCGATCTCGCGTGTCCGTTCAGTGACCGAGATGACCATGACGTTGAGGATCGAGACACTCGCGACAAAGAGCGATACCGCACCGATGCCGAGCAGGAAGAGGGAGATGGCGTCCATCGTCTCGTAGTAGAGTTGGAGCACCTCACGCGAGTCCAGGACGTCCACCTTCTCCTTTCGGCGGTTGACCTGACTCTCGATGGCGGCCTTCACCTCCCCGATATCGGCGGGGTCCGCGACCTTCACCACCACCATGCCCGGGTCCTCGTTCGGATAGCGGGCATCGGTGACGATGACGGCGTAATCGGGGTTGATGTCAATCCCCATGCCCCGCCCGGCGGCGATCCCGGTGACCCGGACGCTCTCGTTGCCAAACCCGATCCGGCTCCCCACGACGAGATCGAGGTCGTCGGCGAGAAGCGAGCCCACCATAACCCCGGGCGACGCGGGGGCCGGGTAGCGACCCGCCTCCGCATCAAGCAGAAGCGGTATATCGTCGGGGTGGAGCGCGTAGACCGTTACGTAACCGGCAGTATCCCCCGCGGTGAGCCGTTCAGCCGTCCGGATCATCGGGATTACGCGATTCTGCCCGGCCGCCTTCTCGATGAGCGCCACGTCGCGGTCAGATATCCGTGAAGCGAGGATGTTTCTGGGGTCGAAGGGGGCGCCGCTGGATACCGCCACGTGGGGGGTGACGAGGATGGTGTCGCTCACGTCCGAGACCAGGCCACCGACGAGCGCCGAGAGGCTGGCGCCGAGGATCCCGAGCGATGCGATGGCCGCGACGCCGACGACGATCCCGATGACCGAGAGGAGCGACCGGAACCAGTGGCGCCGGAGGTTCCGGACCGCGAAGGGGAGGAAGATCATACCAGCCTCCCGTCCACGATCTGGATCCGGCGGCGGGCGTAGCCGGCGATCCGGGAGTCGTGGGTGACCATGACGATTGTCTTTCCCCGGCGATTCTCGGCCGCGAGGAGATCCATGATCGCGGTCCCGGTCTTTGTGTCCAGGTTCCCGGTCGGCTCGTCGCAGAGGAGGAGGTCGGGGTCGTTTGCGAGCGCCCGGGCGATCGCTACCCGCTGCTGCTCGCCCCCGGAGAGTTCGCCCGGCTTATGGGAGAAGAGGGCGTCGTCGAGGTGCATCGCCGCGAGGACTTCGGTCGCCCGACGCCGGCTCTCCTCCCGGCCGGCGGTGAGGATGACAGGAAACTCGACGTTCTCGAGCGCCGAGAGGAGCGGGATGAGGTTGAACTGCTGGAAGATGAACCCGATGTGCTCACGCCGGAGCCGGGTGAGGTCATCGTCGCTCATACCGGAGATATCCTGCCCGGAGAGGTAGATCCTGCCGGTAGTCGGGACGTCGAGGCAGCCCATCAGGTTTAAGAGCGTCGACTTCCCGGAACCCGACGGCCCCATCACGGCGATGAACTCGCCCGGCTCGACGGTGAGGGAGACGTGGTCGAGCGCCACGACCGCCCCTGCCGGGAGGGGATAGACCTTGGTGACGTCGTCGAACCGTATGATGGGCTCGCCGTTCATCGCCGCCGTCTCCGGATAAACCAGAGGACCGCCAGGCCGACGGCGACTACCAGCACTACAGCGACTGCGGCCGGGACCAGAACCCCGGCGGCCGTTCCCCCTTCTGCCGTCCGGTTCTCAAGCGAGACAGGCACGGTCACCGTGGAGGGGTTCCCGTCGCTGTCGCGGTAATCGATGATGAGCGGGACCTCGGTGACATCGGCCCCGGCCCGGAACGTCACCTCGAACGGGGCAACGTCGTCGGGGTCGAGGGTGCCCACAACGTAGACCCGGTAGGGGTCGGTGGGGGCCGCGGGCGGGCCGACGGTGACGAGCACCGATCGTGCAGACTCGAGGCCAGCGTTCGCGATATCGCCTGTCGTCCGGTAGGCATCCCCCTCCGGGACTACCACAATGTTGCTTGCGACCGGGTCTGCCCGCCGCTTATCCTCGCCGAAGGCAACCGGCTGGGTGAGGTTTGCGGCATGGGTGTTCGGCCCGTTCCGCCAGGCCACCTGGAAGGTGACGTTCGTCTCGCTTGCCGGGGTCAGGTTGAAGTGGACGGTTGCGGAGCCGTCGGGTGCGAGGCTACCGATGAACGCGCCGGTCGGGGTGACCGAGAACCCTTCCCCGAACGGGGTCACCTGGACACCGGAGACAGCGTTCGGACGGGGGTTACCGACCCGGATAGTGATATTGGCCTCCCTCCCAGGAGAGAAGGTCTCCGGTTTCCCGGCCATCGCCGCACGGAGCGGGGTATCGTCGACCCGGACCGGGACCGGGTAGTTAAGGGTCCCGTTCTCCCGGAAGTCGAGGGAGAAACGGGGGTAATAGGTTCCATCGGAAGCGTCCGCCCGGACAGCGAAAGAGAACGTCCTCCCGGTCCCCGCACCGATATCCCCGACCGAGGGATAGGGGTCGCTCACCGGGACGACGCCGTCACCGTAGAGGCGGGCGCGGGCGACCGGGACAACCATGGGGCCGGTGTTCTGCACGACAACCGTGACGGTGCCGGTGTCGCCCTGCATCAAGACCGGAGGGTCGACCGCAACGGAGGTCACCGCCATATCCGCCGGCCCGGCGACGACTGGGGAGACAAGCAGGCATACCGCGATGAGCAGGACGGGGACGAGCCCGGTATAATCGGTTCCCACATCCCGTGAATGGAGAGAGCCCCTACTTCAACATTACTCCTGCGCGACCAGTGGCCAGGCATAAGACCTTTGATGCCAGAGAGCGACATACCTCCAGACAACCGCGGCCCCACCGGGGCACCTGCGGCGGGCGGGAACGCCACCCGCACGGGATCCGAGGAGAGAATGGGACTGAACAACATCTACATCATCGGCCACAGGCAGCCCGACACCGACAGCATCTGCAGTGTCATCGGCTACGCTGAACTCCGCAACCACACCGAGCCGGGGAAGTACATCCCCGCCCGGTGCGGGGAGGTGAGCGTGGAGACCCGGTTTGCACTTGAGACGTTCAACGCCGAAGCACCGGTCTACATAGCAAGCGTCGAGCCCAGCGTATCCGATATACCGCTCGATACCCGGAGCGCCCGGCAGGACGTCCCTACGGTCGACGTCGCCGCCCTGATGGATACTTACGACATGCGGAACATACCGATCACAGACGAGGAGGAGACCCTGGTCGGCCTCGTCAGCGAGTACGGCCTCGCCCGGGCCTACGTCCGGAAGAACCCCCGGGAACAGCTCTCGCTCATACCGATGCCGCTTGAGACCCTTGCCCGTATCCTCGATGCCCGGACAGTCGTGCCGGCGCACGAGACGCTCGGGGAAGGCCGGGTCTACACGGTCATCGACGCCCTGCATGTCACTCTCTCCCGGATGACGCCGGACGACATCGCCATCGTCGGGGACAACGAGCCGGCGCAGCTCGCCCTGATATCGGCGGGGGTCGCCGCGCTCATCATCGCCGAGGGGGCGCCGGTGGGCGAGCGGGTGATCGCCGCCGCACGGACACGGGGAGCCTCGGTGCTCGCGACGACACTCGACGCGTTCAGTGTGGGCAAGATGATCAGCCTCTCACTGCCGGCGAGCATGATCATGGAGACCGATGTCCCCACGGTGCGGCTCGAGGACTCGCTCGAGTATGCAAAAGGGGTCGTCTCGAACTCCAAGTTCAGGACGGCCTGCGTCATCGGGGAGGGGCGGCAGCACATCGGGCTCATATCCCGGACGACACTGATGCAGGACGTCCAGAAAGCGGTGATCCTCCTCGATCACAACGAGTACTCCCAGGCCGTGGACGGGATCGAGCAGGCGGATATCCTCGAGATCATCGACCACCACCGCCTCGGCGCGATATCCACCCTCAAACCAGTGAAGTTCCTCAACGACCCCCTGGGGTCGACATCGACGATCGTCACGAACAAGTTCATCGAGGCCTCCGTAGAGCCTTCGCCATCGACCGCCGGCCTCCTCCTTGCGGGAATCCTCTCGGACACGATGGTGATGAAACTCTCGACGACCACGCCCGTGGATATCCGGGCGGCGGACTACCTCGCGGAGATCACCGGGGTCGACCCGGCTGAGTTCGGGCCGGAGCTGATCCGGAAGGGCATGGATCTCGACGCCCTCCCAAAAGAGGAGCTCCTCACCCGGGACATGAAGCGTTACAACCTCTTCGGACGGAGCATCATGGTCTCGCAGGTGATGGCGTCGTCGTTTGAGTTCGCGGAGACCCATGCCGACGATATCCGCGCCGAACTCGAGCACCTGCGGACGACGATGGGGGTCGACTGCTTCTTTGCTCTCTTCACAAACGTCTTTGCGAACGCGAGCGACCTTTTCGCCGCCGGGGACGAGGCCTGCATCACCAAACTGGACCTGCGGGACCAACCCGTCCGGCTTGAGGGCGTCATGTCCCGGAAAAAAGATTTTATACCGAAGTTCGGGCAGATGTTCCGGCGGCTCTAGCCGGACGGTTCACTCTTTTTTCTGCCGCCGGAGCATATCAGCAGCGTAGCGGGCGAGCCCGTAGACGCCGTCGGTCGAGGGGTGAACCTCGACGATATCGTCAAATTCGCCGACGGTGATGCCCCGCTTCATCAGGTAGCCGAGGTAGGAGAGGAGCGTCGATGCGCCCGGGACACCGGCGGCGGCCCCGACGAGCCGGCCGGTCTCCGGATCGACCCGGACCTGCGCAAGCCCCGCCCAGCCTCCCGCCACGTCCCAGAACGAGCCGGGGCCCGCGGGAGCCGGAGCCGAGAGGGTGACGCACCCCCCGTCGGCTCTGGCTGTAGCAAAGGCGTAATCGTAGCGGAGGCTCATCGCCTGCGGGATGCCCGTATAGTCCATGACGGTAGGGTGGCCGAGGATGTTTTCGGCCGCCACCACGCCCTCCCGGCGGGCCGCGGGGGTGAGGTAGGGCGGGCCGATGACGTCGCCTGCGGCGTAGACGCCGGCGACGCTGGTGCGCATCTGCCGGTCCACGATGACCGCGCCGCCCGGTCCTTTCCGGAGGCCCTGGAGCGGCTCCGACCGCGGGACAAGCCCGGTGGCGAGCAGGACAGCATCGGCCGTCAGTTCCTCGCCGCCGGCGAGCAGGACCGACCGGACTCGTCCGCCGCCCTCGATGCCGGTGACGACACTCTGCTCGCGGATGCCGACCCCGGCGAGGTCGCGGAGCGCGGCGGAGCGCACCTTGTCGTCGAGGTCCCGGAGCAGCCCGTGCCGGGCGATGATCTGGACTTCGGACCCGAAGGCATGGAATATGTGGGCGAACTCCGCCGCCACCACCCCGCCGCCGACGATGACCATGCGCCGTGGGAGGTCGTCCATCGCATGGAGCGTCTGGTAGGTGTAGACGCCGGAGAGGCCGTTCCCGGGGATATCAGGGACGGCCGCCCGCGAACCGGTGGCCGCGAGGACCGCATCGGCCCGGACCTCCTCGTCGTCGACATAGACCCGGTCGCCCGAAAGCCGGCCTTCGGCACCGTAGATGATCTCGACCCCCGCCCGGCGGGTCTCGGCGTCGAGGACCGAGGAGAGTTTCTCCTGGACCTCGCGCATCCTCCGTTTGACCGCCGGGTAGGAGACGGCCGGGACCGAATCGAGGATACCGAGGTTCTTCTGGGTCCGGGCATACTCGACGAGTCGGGCAACGTCGTTTAAGGCACAGATTGTCATGCACCGGTCGTGCAGGCACTGTCCGCCGATCTTGTGCTTCTCGATGAGCTGGACCTCCGCTCCGGCCTGGGCGAGGCGCATCGCCCCTATCCTTCCCGCAGGGCCACCGCCAATGACAATGAACATGGGTTACCTACAGGAGTTCAACGCCCTCGTCCATCGGCATCGAGAGAACCTCGCCGGTGAACGCGTTGACCTCAACGATCCTGCTCCCACCCCGCACCTGCCAGACCGGCACGTAGACGACCTCGAGGTCGACCCTGATGTTGCTCCGGTCGGGTTTGAGGGTCTTCTCCTCGTAGAAGATAGCGTCACCCTTCTCGTAGCGGAACCGTACCCGCTGGGTGAGCCGATCGACAACATCCCGCACGAGTTGCCCCTCGACGTCCTCCCGCACGAGCCGGGCGGGCACGATCTCGGAGCCGAACGGGACCGGTCCGCGCTCGATAGTGCCGGGGTCAAGTTCCATCTTCATGCCGTTGATGGCGTTGACTGCTCCGGCTCCCTCGGCGTCGAAGGAGACCAGCCGGTCCTTCACCTCGCGCTCGCCGCTGCTCACGTAGTGGTAACTCCAGTACGGGATGAACCGGCACTTCGCCGACCCATGCAGCCCGGCAATGCCACAGGCACGCTTCTCGGTAACCCGGACAGGGAGGTGGGGCAACTCCGGCCCCGCTTCCGGCTCTTCCTCCTCCGTCGCGGGGGCGGCCTCTACCGGTTCACCCCGGATAGCCGGGACAGGGAAGTCGAGAATCAGGCTCCGCCCGAGTACCTCCGCAAGCGCGGCCTCGCCCGCGTAGCGGACGAACTCATCCGCGCCCCAGCGGATGCAGTCCTCCGTCTGCACCGCTTGATCGAGGGCGAAGAGTAGTTTCCTGCAGACCAGGTCGTCGTCACCGGTGCGCAGCCGGTAGGTCGTCGAATCAAACTTCCTGATCGTCTCCGGGTCGTCGGAGCAGAGCGCCACCAGGGCGTCTCCGTTCCCGATTGCGGAGAGATCCAGCGGGTCGCCGACCTCCTCGACGTCGTAGGAGGCCGCTATCAGAATCCGCTTCAGCACGTTCCGGGCTTTTTCCCGAGTCCCACTCTCCATTCACCTTACAATACCACAGGTAGGTAGAACAAGTTTTCCCTCCCGGGAACCGGCCTGCCGGAGAGGGAGGGCGAGAGAAGGGGAGGTCAGGGGCAGGGACCAGGGCCGGCCCTCAATCCAGAGGCAACACTTTTTCCCCTATCGCACAAGAGATCTGATAATGCATGTCCCCCTGAAGTTCACCAACCACCGCATCGAGGAGTACGCGCTCAGGGTGACCTACCGTCCGGAGGAGAACACCGGGACAATCATATACAACCTCTCGCTCATCGAGAGCCGCGACCTCGAGTTCACGCTCTCCATTATGAAGGAGGCCCACAGAACGGGCATCACCATCAGCGATCGGATCCTGGTCGCCGGCCCGGGAGAAGAGGTCGGCGACTACACCGTGCCGGACGGCCGGCACGCCGTCTGCACGATGTGCAGCATCACGCTCGATGCCCTCCTTCTCCGGCGTGGCATCCCGCAGAACCCGATCGGGGGCGGTGTCGTCGAGGTCGAGGCGCGGATCCCCCGACGGTTCACGAGCATGATCCTCTACCGCGACACCACGCTCGACCCCCTCGAGGTCCTGATATCCCAGGAGGCCACGTCGATCCTCGACGTTATGCACCACGGGAACGGCAACATCCTCGCGAATATCCGGGAGTGCCACATGGAGGCCGAACCACTCATGGGCACGGTGCTCGATGAACTCTCGGCAATCGGGTTCTCCGGCATCCTGGACATCGGCGCCCCGAACGTCCCCCTGCTCGGGGTTCCGGTGAGCCCACAGTACGTGGGCGTGGCGATGGTCGGGGGCACGAACGCGATGGCCGCCGTCAGGGAGGCAGGAAGGCCGGTCGTAACCCGGGCGCTCAAAGGGCTGATCGATATCCGGGAGATGGGCTACCTCGAGGACTACTGACCGGCTGCACCCACCCACTCCGTGACGCTGTTGAGGTAGCGCCTGACGAACTGGACGAGCCCGGCCGACTCCGAGTAGAGCGCCGAAGGCTGCTCGCCGCTCGACCCCATCCAGACCAGCGCCCTGGCGTCGTCCACCAGGAAGACGCCGGAACTCTCGTACCGCAGGCCTTTTCCCGGCGGCGCGTGCGTCTCGTAGTGCGCGCCGAGGGGGTGGACGTGGACCCTGAACCCAGAAGGCTGCTCGCCCTTCCAGTTGTCGGTGACGATATCGACCTGCACGGAGTCGGGGACAGGCTCGAGCAGTGCGAGCACGCTCCCTCGAAGAAGGTCCCACGCGACCAGCATTTCCATGTTCCGCTCCGCGCTCCGGAACATATCAGCGAGGCGGGTCTTGATGTTCTCCTCGCCGTAGATAGTCCATATGAGTTCCTGGTTGCCCCGGCCTTCCGCATCCTTCTCCTGGTAAAATGCATCGAGGGCCGTGCGGGCGTTTTCCGCATCCATCTCAATCCGGCGCATCAGGTTCTCGATGCCCCGGACGGGAGGGATCGCTTCGAAACGTTTTGGCGTCGTGTGGGAGACGCTGACCAGTTCTTTCTGGACGAGCCGGTCCAGGACCGGGTAGACGGACGCGCGCGGCACCCCGGAAGTCTCGTGGACCTCCGTCGCGGTCGCACCCGTCATTCTGATGAGTCCTATATACACGAGGGCCTCGTACTTCGTAAGTCCCAATGATTTAAGAGATTCGAGGAGGTCGTTTGGTATATCCCGGAGAGCCTTCATCCATCATGTATATATACTGTCCAGCAATAAATGTTGTTGTTAAAATAACAACAAGGTGAAAAGATGCGTTGGCAGCACTTACCGGTACTGATGCTCCTGCTGGCACTCCTGGCTGTTCCGGGGTCGGCGGCAGGGGCCAAGTACCTCTACGGAAACCCCGAATTGTCAGCAACGATCGCCGGTACCAACGAATTTGCACCCGGTGCCGACACCAGCCTGACCGTTATCATATCTAACAGCGGCCTGAATACCCACAAGATCGTCGGCTCGACGATCGTCACCCCCGACGACCTGCCGAACACCGCGAAACTGGCTACGGTGGCTCTCAAGAGTAACGACGCACCGCTCACCGTCAAGACGGACCCCCAGTTCCTGAGTGACATTATGGGCGGCGCATCCCGGACTGCCACGTTCAACGTGAAGGTGGCCGATTCCGCGACACCGGGCACCTACACCCTGCCGCTTGAGGTGACCTACACCTACCTGCAGGAGGCGGAAGATTACGGCGACACCCTCCGCTACAACTACCAGAAGAAGACCGAGATCCTGCCGCTGACCGTCCGGGTTACACCCGATCTCCGCGTCGAGATCCTGAACGTACGGTCCGAATCGCTGAACGTCGGCACGGAAGGCTATGTCTACCTGACCCTGAAGAACATCGGGCACGACACGGCAAATAAGGCCATCGCCAAGGTTGTCAGGAATGGCGCGAGCCCGCTCATCCCCACCGACGGCAACGCCTACATCGGGACGTTTGAACCGGGAGAGACGGTGGATGTAAAGTTCAAGGTCGCGGTTGCCGACAGCGCCGAGCCTCAGTCGTACCCGCTGGATGTCATGGTCGCCTACGAGGACTACGAGGAGAAGACGGTAACCTCCAGGGCGGCGACGATCGGTCTTCCCGTCGGCGGCAAGATCGCCTTTGACGCCGTCTCGCCGACGGTGACGCTCCACCCCGGCGATAAGAGCATCCTTGAAGTTGTCTACAAGAACACAGGAGCAGCGAAGGTCTACAACGCCCAGGCCCGGATCAGCGCCGTCGACCCCTTCACCAGCAGCGACGACACTGCCTACCTCGGCGACCTTGCCCCTGGCGAGACCGCAACGGCACGGTTCGAGGTGAGTATCGATGCTGACGCGACTTTGAAGGAGTACGGGATCGACTCCGAGATCCGTTACCGCGATGACCTCGACAACAGCAAGATATCAGACACCATGAAGGTGCGGGTCGCGCTCGATAAGAAACAGGGCGCTCTCTTCACCAATCCGGTCTTCCTCGTCGCTATTGCGGCTGTCATCATCGGAGCAGGGTATTATATATTCGTGTACCGTAAGAAAAGGTGATGAACGGGTACTGGGACGGGCCTAAACCGGAGCCGCAGATAAGAGTGATCGAAGAGATGCGAGAGGTTCTTGCAGATCCCGGCTGCACCTCCGATCAGCCCCTCTATTTTATGTACCGAGATCTCGCCCGGAGCGAGAGCGACCGGGAGTGGCTCCGGCAACAGCACGTCCGCTACGACATCACCGTTATTCCTTCCCGGACCCTCTGTGGGGAGTACGTCAAGACAAAGGGGCACTACCACACTGCGAACCCGGCCGGGATGCTCTACCCGGAGATCTACGAGGTGCTTTCGGGGACGGGACACTATCTCCTCCAGACTGAAGACGCCGGCGACGTGGTGATGGTCGAGGGCTCCGCGGGCGACAAGATCCTGATCCCACCGGGGTACGGCCACGTGACCATCAACCCTGCGGGGAGTGACCTCGTAATGGCAAACCTCGTCTCGACGGAGTTCTCCAGTAACTACGGTCCCTACATAGATCAGCAGGGCGCCGCCTACTACGAGATGGAAGGGGGAGCGCTCGTGAAGAATCCGCATTATCCTGATGCCCCGCCGGTGCGCTACTGCGACCCGGTGGAGGTCCCGGAACTCAGGATCGAGAAAGGCGTCGGGCTCTACGATCTGATTGGACACCCCAGATCCGTCGCCTTCCTCAACCACCCCGAACAGTTCATGGAGATCTTCGCCGGCGTGACCGGCGGGTGCCTGCTGGTGCGGTGAGGGGGACGGAGAACCCCGACTTCAGTCGGGGATAGTCGACGTTCCCTTCCGTACCTCATCAAGGACCTGGCAGACCCGACACGTCTTCCCGCACGGTTCCCCGCACCGCTCGCAGACCCGGAGCCCATCGCCTGTGTGCTTCCCCGGATTCCGGAGGGTCTCGCCGAGGTTGACGAGCGAGTATTTCGTCGCCGGGTGGCGGTAGGTGTAGTCGTCGAGGATGCCACGGACGTCCCCCCGCAGGGCGCCGACTGCGTAGGGGCAGCCAGCAAGGTCGATCCCCTTGACGTGGAGGAAGGCGTAGAGCGCCACCTCACGCTCCGGTATGTACATAAACGGCTTGATCCGGGGGACAAAACCCTCCACTTCCTGCACCGGACGGGTGAGTCGGTCCGGGTCGCCCCGGAGGACGTTCATCAGTACCGACTGGGCCTCGTCGTCGAGGTTGAACCCGTAGGCGAACTTCGTGACACCCTCCTCGCGGGCGATCCGGTTCATCAACGCTCGCCGGAGCACGCCGCAGTAGGAGCAGGAGAGCCGGGTTCCCTTTCGGCCTACGATCTCGTCGAGCGTGACCCCGTACTCCTCGACAAACGAGGCCGTCACCCAGGGGACGCCGATACGGTCGGCGATCGCCCGGGCCTGGTTCGGATCGCGGTAGCCCGAGATCCCCTCGTCCACCGTTATCGCCATCAGCCGGACGTCACGGCGCTCGTGGAGGAGTTGGTGAAGAAAGAAGAGGACGGCGCTTGAGTCCTTGCCCCCCGAAAGCGCCACTGCCACCATATCCCCCGACTCGATCCAGCGGTGCTCCCGTATCGCCCGCTTCGCCTTCGCCTCAAAATCGCGGTTGAAGTGCTGCTCGCAGAGATGCAACCCCGAGTATCGCTGGTAGATGACCGCGTCGCGGCGGCACTTGCTGCACTGCATGCTCTCTCGATCATTCTTTTATCACCGTGGCACATAAATGGTGTAGAAGATGCCTGTTCCTGCAGAATACGTGCGATCCCTGCACGCCTACGAACTCCGGATCCTGCTCGCCCTCGAACGTCTCATGCGCCGCTACCAGTGGGTGCCGCTCGATGTGCTCAGGTCGGCCACAAAGTTCTCGGAGTCCGAGCTCTCCTACCGGCTGGGCAGGCTGATGGCCATGAACATGGTCAGGTATGAGAAAGTCCCTTACGAGGGTTACGCTCTCGTCTTCAACGGCTACGACACCCTGGCCCTCAACACCCTCACCCACCGGGGCACCATCCAGGCGCTTGGGACCCTGATCGGCGTCGGGAAAGAGTCGGAAGTCTACGAGGCAATGGGGCTCGGGCCTGTGGTGTTGAAGTTCCACCGGGTCGGGCAGCGGTCGTTCCAGTCAGCCCGGCTGAAGCGGGGCTACATGCCGGAGGGCGGGCACTGTCCCTGGCTCTTCGCTTCGAGCAACTCGGCGAAGATGGAGTACGATGCCTTAAAGATCCTCCACCCCGCCGTCTCGGTGCCGCTTCCCATCGACCAGAACCGGCACGTCGTGGCGATGTCGTTTGTGCCGGGGGTCAACCTCTCGCGGGCGGCCCTTGCGGAGCCGGAGATGATCCTCGACGAGATCCTTGATAACATCCGCGAGGCCTACCGTCTCGGCATCGTCCACGGCGACTTAAGCGAGTTCAACGTCATGGTCGACGAGGGGCAGTGCTGGTTGATCGACTGGCCCCAGTGGGTGGAGACCGCCCACCCCAACGCCGGTGAGATCCTCACGCGGGATATCGAGAACATCCTCCAGTACTTCAAACGGAAATACGGCCTTGAATACGCCTGCGACGAAGCACTGGCAAGGGTGGTGGAGTGAAGGTCTTCGGGATCGATATCATCAAAGGTTCGGTTCGTTCCCGTACCCGGCGGCCCGTCTATGCCCTCGCCCAGGTGGAGGACGGCGAGGTCCTGGGCGTCGAGGAGGTCACCGGATTCCGGCTCCAACGCCTCCTTGCGAGCGAAGAGCCCGATATCCTCGCGGTGGATAGCCTCCAGGAGATCGCCGCCGACCAGCGCGAACTCCACGCCTTCCTGCAGGCGCTCCCGCCGTCGACGAAACTTGTCCAGGTGACCGGCGGCGAACGGAAAGAGACCCTTGGGAAGGTCGCCGCCCGTTACAACATCAGTTTCAACAAGTTCGACCCCTACGCCGAGGCCCGGACCACAGCCCGGGTGGCCTCCCTCGGGGCGGGCGTCGAGGTGATAGCGTTTGAGAACACCACCGACATCACGGTGAGCAGGCACCGGTCGCCGGGCCGGGGCGGGTGGAGCCAGAACCGCTACGTCAGGAAGATCCACGGCGCCGTGTTGCAGAAGGCCCGGGAGATCGAAGCCAGGCTCCGGGGCGCCGGGCTCGACTACGAGAAGAAGGAGACAAAGGCCTTCGGCGGATTCTCACGGGTCGCGTTCCGGGTCATCGCCTCCCGGGACAGGGTCCCGGTCCACTCCTCCCGGGGCGCCGATGTCCAGGTCCGGGTGACAGGCAAAGAGCTCGATCGGATACGGTTTGAACCGCTCTCCAGCCGCCCCCGCTACCTGATCGTCGGGCTCGACCCCGGGACGACGACCGGCATCGCCGCTGTGGACCTCGACGGCAACCTGGTCCTCCTCTCAAGTTCCCGCCAGATGACGATGTCCGATATAGTCGAGGAACTCTACCGCGCCGGAAAACCACTCATCGTCGCCTCCGACGTCCAGCAGATGCCCTACTCGGTCGAGAAGATACGCCGGGCGTTCAACGCCATCCCCTACACCCCGAAGCAATCGCTCTCGGTGGAAGCGAAGTATGACCTGACCGCCCGGTTCTCGTACACGAACGACCACGAGCGCGACGCCCTCTCGGCGGCACTGGACGCCTACCGGAGCCTCCAGAACAAGTTCCGGAATATCGCGAAGCGGGTGCAGCCGGGATTCGACCTCGATGAGGTGCGGGCACGGGTGCTCCGGGGCCAGCCGCTCGATGCGATCCTCGCGGACCTGCAGGGAGCACCGGCGGCGCCAAATGAGGCCGAACCGGCGGCAGCGGTCCCGAAGCGGCCGGTCGAGGACGAGCGGGTGATGGCGCTCGACGGGATGGTGAAGCGGCTCCGGAGTTACGTCCAGGACCTGCAGGAGGACCTCCGGGAGCGCGACCGGGAGGTGGAGCGGCTGCGGCAGGGCCTGCGGCGGGCACGTTCCGCGACCGAGCAGAAGGTCCGGCGGGATGCAGAACTCGCGACGAAAGACGCGACCATCGAGAGCCTGCGCGAGCAGCTCCGGGGCGAGCGGCGGCGGACCCGGCGGCTGAAAAAACGCCTGGAGCGGATAGAGACTGTCGCGAAGATCGAGGTCTCCGAGGACTACACCCCGCTCAAGGTGCTCGACTCCCTCACCCGGGACGGGGTGCGGAACCTCCAGGAGGGGATCGGCATCTCCGCGGGCGATATCCTCTACGTTCCCCGGGCTCACGGCTGGGGGCGAGGCGTGGTGAAAGACCTTGCGAGGACGGGGGTGCGGGCGCTGGTCGTCGGCGGGGAGCCTCCCGACCCGCACCTGGTCCGGGTCGCCCGGGAGGCCGGCCTCCCCCTGCTCCCCGCCGAAGCTGTGGGCCCGGATATCCGGGGCAGGACCGGGGCGGCAAAGACCGGGGGCGTCGAGGAGGCGATCAGGGAGTGGGAGGAGGATCAGAAGGAGTACCGGCGGGAGAAGGAGGCCGAACGGGTCGAGTACCTCTTCAAGGAGTACCGGAGCGAGCGGGAGAAGGAGGTGCGTCGCGGTGGATGAGCGGGGCCTGCACCGGCTTATCGGGACGGTCATCGCCCCGGAGCGGCTTCGAGACGACTGCGCCGTCATTCCCTGCGGGGATACCCTTCTGGTCGCGAGCACCGATATGCTTCATGAGACCACTGATTTTCCGGCGGGGATGACCGACTGGCAGGTCGGCTGGATGGCGGTGGCGGTCACGCTCTCGGACATCGCGAGCATGGGGGCGGCGCCGGGGCAGGTGCTCCTCGCGGTCGGTCTCGACCGGCCGGAACGCCTCCTCAGGATCATGGTGGGCGCACGGGACTGCTGCACTGCGTTCGGCGCTGAACTCGTGGGGGGGGATCTCGACGCCCACCGGGAACTGACCATCGTAAGCACCGGGCTTGGGACCGTCGCCCCGGAGCAGATCGTCCGGCGGCGGGGAGCGCGGCCGGGTGACGTCATCGCGGTCACCGGGCCGCTCGGGGAGGCCCAGGCTGCCCTGGACGGCTACGAACAGCATAGAAAGGAACTCCTCGAACCGCAGCCCCGGGTAGCAGAGGGGCAGGCGCTCGGTCGTGCCGGGGCCTCGGCGATGATGGACATCTCCGACGGCCTCGCCCTCTCGCTCTACGATCTGTCAGCGGTGAACGACTGCGGGTTTGCCGTCGATACCGCCCGTCTCCCGCTCCCGGCCGGCGTCCCGGAGGACGAGGCCCGAGAACTCGCACTCTACGGCGGAGGGGACTTTGAACTCCTCTTCACCGCCCCTCCTGCTCTCTTTCCGATCCCGGGGGTCACTGCGCACGTCATCGGGGAGGTCGTAGCAGAGCGAACGGTCCTCGCGGACGGAACGCCGCTCGAACGCCGGGGATACCTGCACGAGTGGAAGGGTTAGGCTGCCGCCCTTACCCCCATCCGCCGCCACTCCCAGAAGATATACGCGAGGGCGAGCACAGCAAAGAGGAATATGACCCCCTCGGTCACCAGGATCCCCTGCGTCTGCGCGAGGTAGACGGCGGCGGCGTCCACTGCAGCGTGCCAGAGGATGGCGAGGGCGAGGAGCGCTTTTTTACCGTAGACGACGGCGGCGAGCACCATCAGCGACCAGGCGATGTGCAGGGTGATCGTCATCATCCGCTCGGCGAGACCGGGGAGGATGTCGAGCGGGGTGAGCGCCTGAAGGGCCTCGATCTCGGCCTGGGGGAGGGGGTCGTCGGGCAGGGGGATCGCTCCCCCGTCGCCGGTGAGAAGGATGTAGGAGACCATGCCCGCAAGCACGACCAGCGCGACGATCATGCTCTCGACACCGCCCCACCCGGTCCCGAAGAGGAGGCCGTTCTCCCGGGTGAGGGGGATCTCCTGCCGCCGGAAGAGGTAGCGGTAGACGAGGTAGCGGCCGACCTCCTCGAAGAGCCCGGCCATGAGGCCGAGGTAGAGGGCGAGGACCGCGACGGCCGCCGTCGTGCCGAACGGGAGGACAGCGAAGTAGAGCGGGGTCTGCGTCAAGATGACGAGCGGCGCGTGGAAGACCTGCACGACGATGAAGAAGAGGGCGCCGAGCCCGAAGACACGCCATGAGAGGCCGAATTTTTTGACGATCCAGTAGCCGAGCGCGAGCGGAACGATGATCTCAAGCAGGGCGACGACGGCGAACGTAGCGACAACCAGCGGGTCCATGGGGGAGAATGCTTTGACTAATTATTTAACAATTGTCAATGTATAGGTGAAGAGGATATCCCGATCACTATGCATATACAGCACCCGGGAACGGCCCCGGAGGGAGGGGGCAGGTCCGGAGGTGCAGGCCGGTTCTCGAACAACTTCGACTTTCTGCGGTTCGCCGCGGCGGTGGCAATCGTCGTCACGCATGCCTACGCGCTCAGGCTCGGCTATGTCGGCATAGGGCTGTACGACCCGTTCGTGCTCATGGGGCAGACGGGGCTCGCCGTCCTCCTCGTCACCAGCGGCTACCTGATCACGGCGAGCTGGGAGTCGACCGCATCGCCGCTCCGCTTCGCCTGGAAACGGTTTCTCCGTGTCGTCCCGGCATTTGTCCTCGCGATCTTCGTTACGCTCTTCGTCATCGGCCCGTTGATGACGAACCTCCCCCCGGTAGAGTACTTCGGTGCCCTCTTCTCCCCGGCAGGGCTCGCCACCATTCCGTTCTTTGAGAACGGGTCGGCAATTGGCCTCTTCCAGGAGAACCCGTGGACCTACGTCAACGGCTCGCTCTGGACGATACCCGTCGAGGTCGCTATGTACGGTGTCGTCGCGCTCCTTGGTATCGCCGGGCTCCTGCGGCGGTGGGGCGCCATCCTTGCCCTCGCGGGAATAAACGTCCTTCTCTGGGTGGCCTGGTTCGACGACCCCCGGATGGCGAAGATCCGGTTCACCCTCTACTTCTTCATCGGGGCCTCTCTCTACCTCCACCGGGAGCGCATCACCTACCGGCCGGTTGTCGCCGGGGCGCTTTTCCTGCTGCTCGGCCTCTCGGCCCTGACACCCTACCTGACCGTCGCCGGGCTGGTCTGCATCCCCTACCTCGTCATCTACGCCGCACACCTCCCGGTCCCGTTCCTGAACAACTTCGGGAGGCCGGGCGACTTCTCCTACGGCATCTACATCTACCACTACCCGGTCCAGCAGATCCTGATCCAGGCCACGGAGAACACCCTCCTCCTCCCGACGCTCTGCGGCCTCTCGTTCCTGGTGACGTTCCCGCTCGCGTTCCTCTCCTGGCACGTCATCGAGCGGCGGGCGCTCGCGGCAAAGAACCTCAACACTGCCGACCTGCGGCGGGCGCTCGGGCTGCCGCTCCTGCCGGAGCCCCTCACCGGGTGGTGGGCGGCACGGAAGTGACAGACGCGAGGACCTCTTCGAGGATCTCCACCGCATCCCGGACATACCTGGGGCAGAGGGTCGGGGCGAGGCCCTGCTCGCGGGCCCGGGCGAGCCCCTCGTCGGTCGAGAGATCACAGTCGAGGAGCCCGGTGCAGGAGATTGTCCCGTGCGTCCGGACGAAGCGGGCGATGAACTCCTGTGTGAGGGCGTAGGTCCGGTCCTTCGCCTCTTTTCCCTCAGGGCCGGTGCTCCCTAACAGGAGCCCGAGCGCGAGGACCGCACCCGATACGGCCCCACAGGCGCCCCCCGTATGCCCTACTCCGCCGCCGAACCCGGTGGCCGCCCGGAGGACGACCTCTTCGGGCACCCCGGCATCGCGGGCGAAAACCGAACTGACTGCCTGTGCACAATTACAGCCCTGCATGAAGCAGGCGACCGCTCTCTCTGAACGTTCTGTCGTAGAACTCACCTGATGGGGGTTCGCTACCCGCCCCCTTCAAACTTGCGCGGGAGGTCCGGGGGAAGATATTAAGAACCGGTCAAGGAAAGAAGAGACCTGGAGAAGAGCGTTACCCGAACGGGAACACTTCCTTGGCATCCGCTCCGCCGGGACCGGCTCACCGATCACGGTTGCCGAGGATGCAAAGTCACACCTAGTGCATCGATTCCAAAATAACCGACCATATCTGGCCTTCGTCCCCCTCCCCCACGG
>DANY01000044.1 GCA_002501655.1 Methanoculleus sp. UBA303 | reverse complement strand
TTCTCTGCTGGAGCACTACCCGAACTCCTGGCACAATAACTCACCGACTTTTCTTCGCAACTGAGTAGAGCCAGACTCTGACGTCTTCTTGTGTCTTTTTGCCTTCGGCAACGTCTCGCATGAAGCGGTCGTTCTCCTCATCGGAGCTGGTGATGGTGTACCGCTCCGGGGTTCGGATACAGCGAATTCTCCCTGATCCGGGGCCGGCCGAGAGGTCCCCGCCGGGGACGCCTCAACTGCGCAGCTTGGGGGAGTTGAACCAGAGCCCATGGAGCCGGTGCGATTCGTCGTCTTTTTTGAAGACGAACCGGAGATTCACCCCGTCATCCCGCTCAAAGGTCGCTTTATAGGTTACGGCGATGTACTCGCCGGTCTGTGTGACGACCGTGCTCTCCCGGGATTTGTAGAGCCCGATCCGGGATGTGACGTGTTCGCGGTTCTGCTCGAACGCACCCTCATCCAGGCTCTGCTTCATCTCGGGGCTGAAATCGCGGGAGTACGTCGTATAGTTATCTTCATTGAAGCCGGCAAGGAGGTTCTCGGCGATCGGGTCTGCGTAGGCAAGCACCTGCGCCGCATCATCATCGGAGATGACTGATTCCTGGTCTATGCAGCCGCATGCAGAGACCGCAAGAAGGAGCAGCAGGACGGTGAGAATTGAAATTTGAGGAAGATTCATGATACAAGGTCGGACTGGAGGGTGATTAATCTGCGGGTGGGGGCCGCCCGGGGGAAAATCCGGGGTTCGGCACCCACCCCTGGTTAATGAACACGAGCGCCGGGTGACGCCTGCCGCAGGCCGCAGGCGCTGACCCGGGCCTCGTCCCAGGCCACCCGGAGGACGATGTGGTCAGTGGGGTTGACCGAGGTATTCGTTTGCACATTTACACCCGTTTACACTTCTTTGCACCCAACTTTGCACCAGGAAAAACCTCTCTGTGCCCGCCATCCGGAGGTCGGCCGCAGATCCTCCGGAATCCGACGTATCTTTGCACCACCGCGGTTTTCACAGGCACCCAGGGGTGGGTCACCCACTCCTGCTGGCAGGCTCTCCGTTCCCGGTAAATGGTGTAAATGAGTACTCTGATCAGTATATATCTGTACATATCTCTCTAATACAACAATCCCCGTCGGGTCGGGCGTTTTTTTCATTTGCACTTTCCCCGGAATTCTGGTGCAAACGTGGTGCAAAAGTGCAAACATACGGATCATCGGGACCGCCGGATCTGCCAGACCGCAACCTGCGCCGACCAGGCCCGGGCGGCCGCCGGATCAAAGGAGAGGTTGCGCAACGGTGCGTTGCACTAATTCAATGGTCCGATAGTATTGGCGGGCCGGCGACACGTACCAGGATATGAAATCCTACGAAGGCCCACTGGTGCCGGTACTGGAAGATGTGTACTCCTTTATTTTGAGGAATACCCCTACGGTATCGCGTTTCAGACCTGCCGATCTTAAACGCCAGGATGAGCCCTTCTACCCTTCAGGCGCCGTCAGGGAAGGTCTGGTCAACGCCTTTGCCCACCGTGACTACAGTGATTTCTCCGGCGGAATCACCGCCCATATCTACCCGGATCGCCTGGAGATCTCAAATACCGGTAAGTTTCCTGAAGGCGTGACGCTTGCAAAACTCCAGAAGGGAACACTGTCCGTTCTGCGCAATCCGGACATTGCACACGTGCTGTACCTGCGCGGATATATGGAAAAGATTGGCCGGGGCAGCATATTGATCCAGAGGGCCTGCACCGAGCGCGGTCTACCTCTGCCGCAGTGGTCGGAGGACGACCGCGGCGTCACCCTGACCTTCTTTACCACGGAAGTTACCACGGAAGTCACCACGGAAGTCATGCAGATCATCGGAGTTCTCGGCGGTGAGATGTCGCGCCGGGAACTTCAGGATGTCCTCGGCCTGAGGAACGCCGAACACTTCAGGAAGGCCTACCTGCAGCCGGCAATCCGTGAAGGCCTGGTCGAGATGACCACCCCTGACAAACCGCGCAGCAGCAGGCAGCGATATCGCCTTACCTGGAGAGGGCGTGCCCTGCGGGGAGAAGGGTGACGATGATCACTGCCGGGCCGGCTCCCGGCGGTCTCCGGCCGAACCCCGGCTGGGCGAGGCTCCTGATATTCGAGCGGAGGGGGGGAAACGTGTCCGCTTTGGCGATGTCGTCGAGAACCTGAGTGAGACCGAGCGGGACCCTGCGGGGGCGGGCACCGAGCGGTTTATCGGGCTGGAACACCTCGAACCGGGTTCGCTGCACATTCGCACTGGGGCAATGTTGCGGACGGCACCACCTTCACCTGCCGCTGCCGGCCGAGGCAGGTGCTCTTCGGCAAGCGCCGGGCATACCAGCGAAAAGTTGCCGTGGCCGAGTTCGATGCGGTGGTCTCCGGTGACATTTATGTGTTTGCACCCCGGGATGACCGTCTTTTGCCGGAGCTCCTGCCGTTCATCTTCCTCTCGGAGCGGTACTTCCAGTATGCGGTCGAGACCTCAGCCGGCTCGCTCTCTCCTCGCACCCGCTGGAAACATCTTGCAAAGTTTGAGTTCGACCTCCCGCCGCTCGACCAGCAGCGCTGCATCGCGGAGGTGTTGTGGGCGGTGGATGAGGCCTATTGCGAAGCTGCAGATATGACTGAAAAATCAGCAATGTTTCGCAGATCTTACCTCCACTCTGTATTCGCTAATCCCAACGGCAATGACTGTCTCCCGATACGTGGGACAGGGTTTGTCCAACTCGGAAGGCAACGCTCCCCCAAGCATCAAACTGGGATAATGGCTAAACCGTACCTTCGCGTGGCGAACGTCTTTGATGCCTATTTTGATTATAATGATGTCCTAAAGATGGACTTTGACAAGAGAGACTTTGAGACCTATTGCCTTCAGAAGGGGGATATTCTCCTCAATGAAGGACAGAGTCGTGAACTTGTCGGAAGATGTGCAATTTTTGATGGCGCAATAGAGGATTGTTGCTTCCAAAATACGTTGATTCGCTACCGTGCTGGCGGAAAAGTGCTAACAGAATATGCTTATGCATACTTCCAGTATTGTTTCAACTTCGGCGTATTTGCTGCGGTTGCAAGCCAGACGACTTCGGTTGCTCATCTAGGTGCGGATAGGTTCGGTGCTCTATTAATGCCGGTTCCACCAAAGGAAGAGCGGGGTAAGATTGCGCATGAATATAGACGACTCTGCCAGACAGAGTTCTGCCTCATCCGGCATTTGAAGAAGATACAGGACTTTCAGAAGAATATCATTGAGAGCCTGATGTAACCTCTACTACATCTCCTCCATTTTGCATATCGTCTCAGAACACCACCATACATAGCGCGCAAACGGCAGTCCCTATTATCTAACCGCATGTTAGGCCCCCTCATAGGCGATGGTCTCACATATTCTATAGGACCATCTCATGTGAAAAAAAATCCCGTGATAGGTTGCCCATTTATAGATCTAGAATAGGCTTTAGTCTCTAATTCTTAAAAGAGCCTCGGGCGATAGAATCGCAAAAGTAATACTATGAAGGGTATAAAGAACACTTGAATGGGTCTGGCATGTAAAATAGAAGATCTTTCCTTTTCACTCAGGCGGAGGGGCAGTTTTCTAGAATTACCTGTTTTGGCTGTGCTTGGTGTGCTAATGCCGACGGGCTGGGTTGCACCTTGTTTGAGCAACCAATCCATACAACCGCACTTCGCAGAGATCCCCATCCGAAACAGAGGCGTAGAGAAAGGGCAATCAGAAAAACATCTCGAAAGTTGGATGATGCCAAGCCATCTGCAACGACTCTGGCCCTCCAAGGATCACTAGGAGGTGCAAGAAAGAATGACCTTCACTATGCTGAACAACACCGAGATAAATGACTTTCAATGCAGGTATTCGGCCGGATGCCGCAGTTGGATACCCGACTTTTCTCAAAACAGGCAGGTAACATGTATCTTTCGGAACTGAAACTTTGGAATTTCAGAAAATATGGGATTAATGGTGAGTCAATTGAGAGTTCACTACCCGGAGTAGCCATCCAGTTCCATGAAGGAATGAATGTCCTCATCGGTGAGAATGACTCAGGTAAAACGGCGATTGTTGATGCAATTCGATACACCTTAGGAACCCAGAGCAGAGAGTGGATCCACTTGGATGAATCCGACTTTCATGTAGAAGACGAACATCGGGCGGAAGAATTAAAAATCGAGTGCATTTTCCGCGGGTTTACAGATCAGGAAGCAGGGCGATTCCTAGAATGGCTTGGCAATGAGGATGTTGACGGCGTCAAGCGTTATGTCCTTAAAGTTTGTTATACCGCACGGAACAAGGGAAGCCGAATCATTACCGACTTGCGAGCGGGTCAAGATTCAGTTGGGACGCCTATAGATGGTGATGCACGATCGCTCTTGCGCACCACGTATCTTAAGCCTCTACGCGATGCCGATGTGGAGTTAACTCCAGGAAGGCGCTCACGATTTGCCCAAATCCTGAAGGCACATAAACTCTTCCAAAAAGATGGTACTAACAGGCATGATCTGGAGACCATCTTTGACGATGCAAATGCAGCCATCGAGGATTACTTTAAGCATAAAGAGGATGGTTCCGATGCCAGCGAACTGATGAAACTGCTGAATTCCTATGTTGAAGCCTTTTTCCCGCAAAACGAACTCCCTTCGCCTTCTGTCACTGTTTCCGGAAGTGATTTATTTGATATTCTTCAGCGTCTCTCTCTATCACTCGACGTAAACCCTTCCGGCCTTGGGGCGGCTAACCTCCTGTTTATGGCGACAGAGTTGTTGCTATTACAATCTGAAGAGAATGCTTGCCTGAAACTTGCCTTAATCGAGGAATTAGAAGCCCATTTACACCCACAGGCCCAACTTCGCCTGATTCACTACCTCAAGGAAAAATCCACAGCGGGCCAGTATATCCTTACCACCCACAGCACCACAACGGGATCAAGCATTCCGCTTGAGAATCTAATCCTCTGCAAGGACAGCAAAGCATTCCCGATGGGGAGTAATTACACAAATCTTGAGGCAAAGAATTACGGTTATCTCCATCGATTCTTGGACGCGACCAAGGCAAACCTCTTTTTCGCTAGGGGTGTGTTGCTCGTAGAAGGTGATGCTGAGAATTTGCTGATCCCCACTATCGCCAAGATTATTGATCGACCACTGCACCGCTACGGTGTTTCTATTGTCAACGTTGGCGGTACAGCATTCTCGCATTTCGTGGAAATTTTCCGTCGTCGGGATGACGAATTAACGGGGATCAAGGTTGCCCTCATCACTGACATGGATGTGAAACCTCTTGAGTACAATGAATTACTTAAGAAAGACCAAAAGAAAGAGCAGACCGAAAGGGAGATTGAATTAGCAAAATCAGACCGAATTCGTAGTCTTTCGCGATTTAAGAATAAAGAGATCAAAGTGTTTATCTCACCAAACTGGACTTTAGAATACGAACTTGCTCTTTCGTCGCAGTTTCGTGCTGATTTCTATCGGTCGATACTGTGGGCAGAAAAAATAGCGAACTCACAGAGTGGTGTGCCCCAAGAGAGCAAGTCCAACGAAGTCGCTAAAACAGTTCAGTCTAATTTTAATGAATGGTTAGAGGCCTGGGGTAGTGATTCTCGAAGAGATGAGAAAATTGCCTTTGAGATCTATAAAAAACAAATGCTTGACACAAAAATATCCAAGGCCATAACCGCCCAAGTCTTCGCACAGGTCTTAGATGATAAAACTGCAGTCGAGGAAGCAGTTAAATTAGTTAAGTCTGATTTGCAGGCGGCCTGCACTCTCCAATATCTTCTCGATGCTATTTATCATGTTACCGAGCCGCGGGAGGCTCCCTATGACCATTGAGATAACTGAAAGTGATATTGCCTATGCGGAGAAACTGCTGCTTCCGGCAGGGCAATCCTTCGATGGGGAGCGCAGGGCCTTCATTCGTTGCGTGGAGTCGCGCGATGTCATTGCCTGCCCGGGGAGCGGTAAAACAACTGCGTTACTTGCAAAAATTTTAATATTGGCCAAAAAAATGCCGTTTGAGGATGATCGCGGCATCTGTGTCTTAACACACACTAATGTAGCAATTGATGAAATTAAGCAACAAGCAGATCATGCAGCTGCTGATGCGTTATTTCGATACCCAAACTTTTTCGGGACGATACAGGGTTTCGTGGATCAATTTTTGGCAATGCCAGGTTATAGATCTGAATTCCAAAAGCCAATAGTTGCAATTGACAATGACCGTTTTTTCTCGGAACTTGAGAGGCTTTACTCTAAAGACTATAAACTCAGGGGTTGGATGGAACATAAAGGTGGAATAAGCACCCTCGGGAATTACTGGCTCCACCCAAAAACACTGAAGGTTGGGAAAAGTCTAGATGAACCAATAAGTAAACTTGGTGAAGATACGTCCACATATCAGAGAATAAATGGGATTCGAAAGGAAGTACTGGAGAGGGGTTTTCTCAGTTATAATGACGCATATTCTATCGCGTTAAGATATCTCAATTTTGTTCCAGCAATTCGTCAGGCATTCCAGGATCGTTTTTGCATGGTTTTCCTTGACGAGGCTCAAGATACATACGAGCATCAGTTCCGCGTATTAGACACCCTTTTTCAACCAGACAAACTTGTGCTTCAGCGCATAGGTGATCCCAATCAGGCCATTTTTGGTCCAACTACGGGGAGCAATATGGTCTGGTCGCCGAAATCCCCGCTCCACTTCTCGGATACCCAACGCTACGGCGATACCATTTCGAGAATATTAAGTTCGGTACGACTTCAGGACGATATTTCTCTAAGAGCTTGCCAATCACGGAATTCTTATCCACCACAGATCATCGCTTTTTTACCCGGAGAGGAGCACCAAGTAATTCGTGCTTTTGTCGAACTGATCCATTCATTTGAGTTATCTGAAGACACGTATTATGCAATCGGATGGGTAGGGAAGGATAATACCGCTAAAGAAAAATTGTGCATTCCAACATACTTTCCTCAATTCACTGGGTTTCAGAAATCATCCAGCAAGCAATTTTCTAACCTGATCTCTTATACCGCGTACGCAATCCAAATAGCGAAGCTGGAATGCGTGAAATGTTTTTCTGAGATCATTCTACAAGGCATCGCTCACGCTCTTAATGATGCAGGGATTAAAACAGAAGAATCCAACCGGTCTTATACCTCACATACTGTTAAGATCCACTGGAAATGCCAGGATGAAGAGGGCTATAATGAGTTCCGTTCACAAATCGCATGCAGTTATCTCCAGGCTCTCGGCTCACACCTTGATGCTATCGAATTCAGAGACTCTATCAAAGCAGCTTTGACATCCATATGGCCAATAAATGGGGAAAAAGCGACTTTCCTGATCTGTGACATGATCGACTTCGCAAACCAACCTGATACAAAAGAACCGATCAACCAGTTCATCTCAGATAGCGGAATTATAGTAAATGTCGGAACAGTTCACTCTGTTAAAGGCGAAACTCATGCTGCAACGCTATACTTAGAAACAGATTACTACGGGCAAACAGATGCAAAGCGATTGATTAACTTCCTGAAGGGCAAACGAAATCCGAGCGAATTAGGGAAGGAACGTCACAAAGAGAACCTTAAAATTGCTCACGTTGCCTTTAGTCGTCCAAAGTACCTATTAGCCTTCGCATGCCAGACATCAAGTGTTGCTGGACACAAAAAAGAATTGAAGGATAATGGATGGGAGATTCGTTCTGTACCAGGATTGATTATGGGTAGAGAGGAGATAGCATGACCCTCACCCTGATCCGGCAACGAAGAGCCAGACCAGTCTCTCTCTCCGCAACGAGGCACCCCCATGATCCCTGATACCTTCCAGACACTACTCGCCGCTGGCGAAGACAGCCGCCGCCAGTTCAAGCGCGACGTCACCAATGCCGATGCCCTTGCTGCAGAGATGGCGGCATTTGCCAACGCCGAAGGGGGTGTGCTCTTTCTTGGTGTGGCAGATGACGGTTCTATACCGGGTCTGTCGCGCATGGATGTGAGCAGGATCAATCAGCTCATCAGCAATGCGGCCTCTCAGCACGTGAAGAGCCCGTTGACGGTGCGGACAGAGAACATCCAGGTGGAGGAGGACCGCATCGTCATTGTACTCACCGTTCCAAAGGGGCAGGATAAGCCATACTTTGATAAGAACGGTGTGATCTGGCTCAAAAACGGGGCGGACAAACGGCGGGTGAACTCCAGGGAAGAACTCCGCCGCCTCTTCCAGAGCGTCGATATCTTCCATGCCGACGAGCTGCCGACCAAAGCAGGCGTCGACAAACTGGACAGGCTGCGCTTCCGGGATTTCCTGCGGGATACCTATAACCAGCCCTACCCGGATTCACCAGAAGAAATGATAACACTTCTGCGGAACATGAATCTGGCTACGGATGACGGCATGCTGAACCTGGCCGGGGTGCTCCTTTTTGCTGAGAAGCCCGAGTGGATCAAACCGCAGTTCATCATCAAGGCCATCCGCTATCCCAGCAATGCCATCCACGTAAGCGAATATCTTGACACCGAGGATTTCTCCGGGATACTCCCTGAGGTTTTCGAAGGCGCCATGGCCTTTATCATGCGCAATCTGCGGAAGGTCCAGGGGGGTAAAGGGGTCAATGCACCGGGGGTCCCGGAGATCCCGCTGGTGGTCTTTGAGGAGCTCCTGGTCAATGCTCTGGTGCACCGGGATTATCTGATCAGTGCACCTATCCGGCTGTTCATCTTCGATAATCGTATCGAGATCATCAGCCCCGGCCACCTCCCGAACAACCTGACGGTGGCAAAGATCCGGGCTGGCAACTCGAATATCAGGAATCCGATCCTTGCATCGTACGTCGCAAAAGGGCTGTTGCCATACCGCGGCCTCGGCTCCGGCATCAAGCGGGCGCTCGAAGACTGGCCTGAGATCGACTTCACCGACGATCGAGAGGGGTGCCTCTTCACCGCGACAATTCACCGAAAGGAGGAGAAAAGTTCGGAGAAAAGTTCGGAGAAGAGTTCGGAGAAAAGTTCGGAGAAAATCCTTGCATTCCTGAAGGCCGAACCCGATCTGGCGGCAAGAGTAATCGCAGAAAGGCTCGGAATCACCCAGAGGGCGGTCGAAAAGCAGATCGCCAACCTGCGTAGAGACGGCCGGCTCCGCCGCATCGGCCCTGCCCGGGGCGGCCGCTGGGAGGTGCTGGAATGACCTTCACCGAATCCAGCACCGTCGAGCAGCTGATCCTCGATGCCGTCATCCAGAAGCGGCGGGCCGACCGGCTGACCGTGCGGGAAGCCCCTCCCGGCTGGGCTACATCCCCGGGCGACGACATCCCCCAGCCAGTTAGAACTACGTGCCCCCTGCGGAAGTCCCGCGCCGCTGGGGCGACGTGACGGTGAAAGCGTGGCTGCGGGAAGCCCTCGTCCGCCTGAATCCCGAGATCGCTGCCGGGCCCGACCGGGCCGACGAGGCCTACCGGGAGATCACCGGCTCCTTGAATGAGCAGGACCGCGACGACCTCGCCAGACGGGCAGCGAAGATGGCAGTGCTCGTGAAGACCCCCGGGCGGGTCCGCGCCGTGGTGAACCACATCGTCGAACACTACCGGACCCGGGTGGAACCGAACGGCTTCAAGGCCCGGGTGGTGACCTTCGACCGCGAGTGCTGCGTCCTCTACAAGCGGGTGATGGACGAGTTGATCGATCCTGAAGCAAGCGCTATCGTGATGATCAGCCAATCCAGCGACCCGCCCAGATGGAAAGTCCACGCCCGCGATAAAGACGCCGAGGAGAGACTGCTCGACCGCCTCCGCAAGCACGCAAACAATCTGACATTCATTGAACCGGACGAGCGACTGGAGAAGGTCAGAGAACGACACGACAGGGATTCATCTCCAGCCTGGAGTTCCTGAAAGCGATTCTTGAGGTGGCAAGGGGTGTCGTCGAGGCCGAGCGGAAGGTCGACCCGGAAGAGGCATCTCCTCTTCGCCCGCCGCCGCCCACGGAGAACAGCACCCCGGGGAGGACCGCGAGCCTTCCCGGCCCCCTCACAGGTACCCCATCTCAACAAAACCCCGCCCGCCAGGGCCGCTTCCACGACAACAATCCGCCGCACAGGAAATTTATTATACTAATTTTATAGAGGCGGTGGCATGTCACCATCATACCGGGAAGCAACAATAAATTCCGTAGATGCAAATCCCACGGCCGGCGGAAGTACGGGCGGTGGCCGTGACGAGAGCGGCAATCCGTACTTCTATCCGGGCGTGTCGGTAAGCATCGGGTACTGGTTCGACAACGAAGGAGTCCCTTCCTCGAACTGGGATACGATCTTTACGGCGAAGTTGTTCATCAACGGTTCGCTGGTCGACACGAAACAGGTGCTTGCGGGTGGGGGTCCGCAGACATATTCGTTCTTTACGCACACGTTCCCGGAGCCGGGAACGTATGCAGTGGAGGTCCGCGGCAAGAACACGAAGTCGCTTACGGTTACGATCAAGAATCCTCCGGTAGAACCGAAGCGGGCAGCACGGTAATGCGTGGCAGGATGTTAATTTTTTTCGATTACCTGTAATCCCGCATCCAGAATGCGAGGGATGGGATTCGAACCCACGGACCCCTGCGGGAGTGGATCTTAAGTCCACCGCCTTTGGCCGGGCTTGGCTACCCTCGCGCAAGAAGAGTACCTGAGTACCCATTACTATTATCAACGAAACGTATTAAGCCCGACGCCCCTCACGCCGTGCACCCGCAGGGCACAGGGTGCCCCGTCCGGGGCCACCGCCGCCCGGGAGGCCGAACCGGGGCAGCCTGCCCCTCACGCCAGCCTCCGCACCACCCGGGCCAGCCGGTGCATCCCCTCCTCGATCTCCTCCTCGCCCGCCGCCGAGAAGTTCAGGCGGATCGTATCCTCCCCGCCGCCGCCCACGTAGAACGGCACCCCGGGGAGGACCGCGACGCCCTCAGAGACGCCCTCGCGGAAGACGTCCATCGACGAGACGCCGTCCGGCAGCGTCGCCGTCATGAACATCCCTCCCTCGGGGGTGGTGTGAGTCATCCCCGGCGGCATCAGGTCGTCAAGGAGGTCGCAGATCAGGCGGCACTGCCGCCCGTAGACCGCAGAGACCCGGGCGACATGTGCGTCGAGATCGTGGGTCGCAAGGTAGCGGTGCAGGATCACCTGGCAGAGGAAGTTCGAGTGGAGGTCGGCAGCCTGCTTTGCGACGTTGAACTCCCGGAGGACCTCCTCAGGCGCGTATATCCAGCCTATCCGCATCCCCGGAGCGACGATCTTAGAGAATGATCCCGACATGACCGTCTGGTCAGGGAGGTATCGCTTCACCGGCAGCCGCGGCTTCCCGTCGAAGAAGAGTTCCCCGAAGGCATCGTCCTCGTAGAAGACCGTATCCGTCCCCTCAAGGATCTCCGCGACGCCCCGCCGCTTCCCTTCCGAATACGTCCTCCCCGAGGGGTTCTGCGAGTTCGGGATACCGTAGAAGAACTTTGGTGCGCGCTCCCGGACGAGCGACGCAAAAGCCGCGAGGTCCGGCCCGTCCTCCTCGAGCGGGACCGTATGGAAGACCGGCTCGTAGAGGGAGAAGGCCTCGATCGCGCCGAGGTAGCCGGGCCGCTCCATACCGACAGCGTCCCCGGGGTCGAGGAAGATCTTTGCGATGAGATCGAGGCACTGCTGCGAGCCGTTCACGATCTGGATCTCCTCAGGGGTTGCCGGGAGGCCGAGCCGCCTTTTGTAGCGGTCAGCGATGAACTCACGGAGCGGCAGGTAGCCGTCCGTCGTCGTGTACTGAAGCGCCGTCGGCCCGTCTTCAGAAAAAACCTCGCGTGCCGCGTCCCGGATACCCTCGACGTCGATATAGGTCGAGCCCGGCAGGCCTCCTGCAAACGATATCACCCCGGGAACCGCCGAGACCCTGAAGAGCTCCTCGAGGAACGATTCCGGGACCCGCCCCATCCGACCAGCGAACCGGTAGTTCATGATGAATGTTGGGCGTCTCGAAAGAAAAATCCCGGGTATTCCCGGTCTATTGCAGCAGGATATACGCAAAGACCGAGATCAGGAACGCGAGCACGAGGATCATGAAACTGATCGGGGCGATGAACGCGAGCATAGCGTTGACGGTGCTTGCAAGTTGCGAGACCCGTTGCGACCCGAAGACGACGATCCCCTCGCACGAGGCCGTTGCCGCCCCCACCCGGGCCGGGGCTATGTCGGCGACCGCCTCCCGGACCGCCTGCTCCACGTACGGGACTATCTCCTCCGCCTGCACGGCGTAGCCGACCGGGTTCTTGCCGCTGACCGTGTTCACCGTATGCGTATCGGTGGTCATGATCTCCCCTTCGTCCACGTGGCCGAGCACCACCGCGAGCAGGCGCTCCCGGACGCCCGGGGCCATGTTGTTCCCGTCCACGAGGACGTAGGCTGCCCGCTCACCCCCGACCTCCGTCGCCAGCACCTGCACCCCGAGCGACCCGAACCCCTGCTCGCGGGTGAACGGGACCCGGACGTGTGAGACCCCGATCGCGAGCGGCTCGAACGGCAGATCCTGCGCGACCCGGAACCCCTCGCGTGCGGCGGCGATGTACTCCGTCGCAATCAGCGTCGCCGGGAGGACCGGGGAGCCCACCAGGGTCATGCAGTTGTGGGCGTCCACGAAGGCGACCTCCGAGAAGCCGCACCTTCCTTCGCCCATGATCGCCATCCCGATCGAGTAATCGAGGTCCTCCGTGCGTTCCGGGGACCGGGTGCTCACCATCAGGAGGGCGTCCCCGAACCGCTGGCAGAGGATCGAGACCGATCCCGACGCGACCCGGACCGGGCGGCTCGCCGTGCCGGAGAAGGTCAGCCCCTTCCGGGACGCCTCCACGGCGCGGCCGATCTTTGCAATCTCGCTCTCCGAGACCAGGTTGAAGTCGTGGGTGGCGCACCCGTGGGCGACCAGCGTCTCCTCGGGGAACGTGTCGTGGAGGATCCGGGGGAGGTTGCCGCCGCCGACGTCGCCCATCGGGCCGGGGTGGACGTTCGGGACCGTGAAGAGAGCGTCCTTCCCCGTGTCGCGGGAGAAGAAGAGCGAGACCTGCGGGACGTAGACCTCCTCGCCGATCTCGCGGAAGAAGTCCTCCATCTTCTTTGAACCGTCGGTCAGGTGAGCGATGAAGGTGTTGAGGAAATTGAGCCCGCTGATATGGAACGCCCGCTTCAGCGGCCGCTCGATCAGCCAGATCAGGGAGACGAAACCCAGCCCGAAGACCGCCTGGAGGAGGAGGGCGTAGGGGACGAACCCGGGCGTGAAGAACCAGGCACCGACCGCTATCCCGGCCGCGCTCTGGAGGAACGCGGGGAGGACCATCCGGGTGATCCGGTAATCGGCCACGGCAACGAGGACCAGCAGCCGGAGGCCGAAGACCAGGCCAAGAGCGCCCGCATAGAGCGTAGGAAAGAGCGCCCGGCCGAAGACCAGCATCGGCGAGAGGCTCAGGATCACCGTAAGAACCGTACAGGTCAGGGCGAGAAGAGCCGACCGGTTGTGGGTGATCTGCCGGCCAAAGACCTCCACCAGCGGCACGGTCAGCAGGAAGGCGACCAGTGCCGGGACCGAAAACCCGAGGGTGCCGACCAGGAAGAACTCATTGCCGGCCCGGTATGCAGCCCCATCGATGAGGAGCCCGAGCACGATGACGATCGCAAGCGACCGTGGCCAGGAAGGGGCGGAGAAGATGTACCGGGTGAGCCGTTCGACACGCACGTCGGGGCCGGACTCCATCAGGCGCCCCCGGATGCCGCTCTTGGGCCGGGGGTAGAAGCCGGCACCTTCCCGCCGGCGATCAGCGCTATGCACCCCATAATTCAGATAATTATTTCGCCGGGTTCACCAAAGACCTTCCGGTACCGCGTAAGCATCCGGTCCCAGTCCGGGAGGTTCGTCTGGGTGCCCGTCCGTTCGACGACGAAGGACGATACCACCGCTCCGGCACGACAGCAGTCGAGCGGGGCATAGCCCTTCCTGAACGCGGTGAGGAAACCGGCCCGGTAACCGTCACCGGCACCGGTCGGGTCGACGGCATCCACCCTGACGGCCGGGACGTGGTGCTCCTCGCCGTCCATGCAGAGGACGCTCCCCTCCGCCCCGCGGGTCGTGACGACCATGGGGACCGAGGCGACGAGCGCCGGGCGCTCGAGCCCCAGCATATCGCACATCCGGTCCATCTCGTGGTTGTTCGAGAAGAGGATATCGATGTTCGCAAGGATGATCTCAAGCTGGTCGGCGGTGTAGCAGAGGAGGTCCTGGCCCGGGTCGAAGGAGGCGAACCTGCTCTTCTGGGCTACCCGGACGTTGAAGTCGGGGTCGGCCGTCGCCATGTGGACGAAGTCAAGGGCGGGGGCCTCCTCCCGGGAGAAAGAGGCGGACGCGCCCCACTCGAAGAAGGTCTCCTGGTCGCCGGCGTCGTCCGTGAAGACGTACGCGGTCGCGGTGCGGGCATCCCCGATAACAGAAAAGTCGCGCTCGACCCTGAGCTCCTCGAGCCAGCGGTCATAGTCGCTCCCCGGGAAGTCACCGCCGACCGAGGAGACCAGCCGGCACCGCTCCCCGAGCATCGCAATCCCGGCCGCGATGTTTGCCGCCCCGCCGCCGAAGTAGACCTGATGGTCAACGATATAGGTCGAGTTGTGCCGCCCGGGAAGTTTCGGCACCCGGAAGAGGTGGTCGATAGCGGTATGCCCGACGACGGCGATCATATCTCCTGCACGTCCTGAACCTTCAGCGGAACGTCGCGCAGCGCCTTCCCGACGACTGACTTCGCTATCCGTGTCGCATGTTCGGCGGACTCCGCACGGAAGACCTTCATCTGGAGCACGAGCCCGACGAGGGCGGTATTGGCGACCACGAGAGCGGTGTTCAGTTCACCCTCACAGTAGGGGCAGGCGATCATCCCCGCCTCGATCTCCACAAACTTTGCTGAAGGGTTGAGCCGTTTTCCCGCCTCGCTGATCGCGATGCTCACGGCATCATCCATGGACTTGACGTCTTTAATTATCCACGCTGATTCGAGCGTAACCAGATAGTCCGGCATAATTTCTCCAATTAATAGCCTACCAGTTCTCGCGATGCGCGTGCTCTTCCACCGGCATCCGCTCTACGGGTTTGAGCGGCGGCGTCCCCCTGCCGACCGCGAGGAGCGCGACGGGACGGATGTGCTCCGGGAGGTGAAGAATCTCGCGTATATCGTTCTCGTTGAATGCCCCGGTCCAGCACGAGTGGAGGTTCCGGGCGTGTGCGGCGAGCATCATATAGGTGCAGGCGATGGTGGCGTCCTCGAGCGCGTAAAGGATCCCCCGCTCCCCGTAGTGCGACATGGACCGGATGTAGTTCGCGCAGACCACAAAAACCGCCGGTGCTTCCCGGATATGCACCTGTTCAAGGGCCGCGAGCGCAAGTTCTATCCTCGCGTCCTCGTCGGTGACGATGACGACGTCCCAGGCCTCACGGTTGCCGGCGCTCGGTGCCGTACTCGCACAGACAAGGATATAGTCAATATCCTCCGGGTCGAGCGGCTCCCCGGAGTAATCCCGGACCGACGACCGTGCTTTCAAGAAGCGGAGGAGATCAGATGAGTTCATGCTCTTTGAGTGTATCCCATGCTGCCTGGGCTGCGGTCGTGACGGCGCTGACAGCCCTCGCCATCCGCTCCGCCGCAGCACCCAGTTCCATGCTCTCAGTCAGACTGATCGCCTCGTTGAGGTGATCGATGGCCTTCTTAAACTCACGAAGTTCCGTATCGCCATAAGCAAACTCAAGTTCTGAGCGGATAGACTGGAGCACCATCACAAGCATCCGCTTTCCGCCGGGCTTCTCCTGGAGCGGAAACTGGATCAGGGCTGTCGTCAGTTGTGACCCGACAATCAGTTCGGATTTCGCCCGTTCGGCAAACTGATATGTCCTGATGGCGGTTTTGAGATCCATACCACATACTGGAACTCGCTAGTATAAAAAGTATTGAAAAGAAGAGAGGGACGGCTTATCTCGATTTCTGCTTGGTCCCGAGAGCCGACACCTTGGAGCGCCGGATGCTCCGGCGTACCCGCACGTCCATCGTGGGGGCGCCTCCTCTGCCGCGCCCGCCACGCCCGCCGCGCCCGCCGCGCCGGCCACCGCGGGAGTCCTGCCCTTCTCTGCTCGCCCGCTTGAGGATATCCGCCGCGGGCTTGAACCGCTGGTTCGGGCCGGGTTTCTTCACTTCGCCTTCACTTGCAGGGACGAGCCGTATCTGCCCCTTCACGCCCTTAACCTGGGCCCACTGGACACTTCCTGTCTTTCCCATAGATAAAACTCCTTTATATTTATGAGCGGACTCGCTGATAAAAGTAACCCGGAACCCGGCCGCGGCGGCCGGGATGGCCGACCGGTACGGCGGCCATAAGGCGGCGCTCCTGATACCCGGTGGCCATTGGCAGGTCGTGCCGCACGTCAGGAGAGCAGGTGCTTGAGCTCGCGCCGGAGGCTCTCGCTGACGACCTTGCCGTCCACACTCCCCCGGAGTTCCTGCATGACGATCCCCATCAGGGGGCCGAGCGCGCCCATGCCCTTTTCGCGGGCGAACTCCTCCCGCTCGGCCACGATACGACGCACGATCGATTCCACGTCCGCCTGCGAGACGGCGGGCGCCATCTTCCCGATGGCTGTATCCACCCGCTCCCGGGGCGTCCCGGCGACGGCGCCGACGGTCCGCGCGAGTTCGGTGAGGAGGTCCGGGATAGCCTCCTTTGCGGCCCGGCCCGCCTCCACGGCGGAGAGGAGGGCGAGGATCTCATCCTCGCTCACCTGGCCGACGGCAACACCCCCGCGGGCGAGCTCCCGGCAGGTGGCAAGGAGCGTCCGGGCGGCGATGGTGGGGCGGACACCGGCGGCGACGGCCTTCTCGAACGTCGGCAGCCGCTCGGAGAACGCCACCTGCCGTGCCAGCGCCTCGTCGAGGCCGAACTCCCTGACGAACCTCTCCGCCCGGTCAGTGAGGAGTTCGGGCACCGCAATGCTCTCCCAGAGCGCCTCGCTGATATCGAGCGGGAAGACGTCGGTCTCGGGGTACATCCGGGCGGCTCCCGGGAGGGGGCGCATGTAGGCAGAACTCCCTTCCTCGAGCATCTTCCGGGTCTCCTCGGGCACGCCGGAGAGCGCCATCTCCGCACGGATCATCACCTGCTCGGCCGCACAGCCGGCGCGCTCCCGGCCCGCCGCCACGATGACGACGCAGTCCTCTTCGCGAGCGCCGACGAACTCCCGGAGGCGCGCCACCTCCTCCGCGGTGACACCGTAGGCGGGGAGTTCGTCGGTGTGGAAGATCCCGCCGACGCCGCACTTCTTCGCGTAGTCCGACATCTCGCTTCCAAGACGCCGCCCGGGCTGGATCTCCCGCCCGACGAGCCCCGCAAACCCCGAGAGCCGGATCGCGAGGACGGACTTTGCCTTCTTCAGGATAGAGGACGCCGTCCCGGAGAAGAGCGCGGTGACGTCGACGACGGTGTGGTCGACCCTGGCGCCGCGTTCCCGGAGCTCATCACGGATGGCGAGGAGAGCGACCTGCCGCTCGACCTCGCGCCGGACCACCTCGGCGATGAGGTCGAGTTCCTGGACGCCCTTGATCTCTACCCGGGCACCGCCGCGGATGGAGACGTTGATGTCCTGCCGGATCGTCCCGAGGCCTCGTTTCACCCTGCCGGTGGACCGGAGCACCATACCGATGTGGGCGGCGACCTCCTGAACGGCCTCGGGAGTGTGCATGCAGGGGGCGGTGGTGATCTCGACGAGCGGGATCCCCAGGCGGTCGAGGGAGAAGGTCTCGTCCTCCACCCGCTGCGCCGCCTCCTCTTCGAGGCATATCGTCTCGATCCGGCAACCGTCCGGGAGGGCGCCGGAGAGCGCCACGAGCGCTGTCCGCTGGAACCCGCTGGTGTTCGAGCCGTCGATGACGAGTTTTCGCATCGTATGCACCTGCTCGGCCGGGGTCATGCCGAGCATCTTTGCTATCGTGAGGCAGACCTCGAGCGCCTCGGGATTCATCGGGGTCGGGGGCTCCTCGTCGTGCTCCACCAGGCAGACCGTGTCATAGGTGTAGTAGCAGAACTTCCGGACGAGTTTCATCTCCTCCTCTGCCGCCCGGTCGATCTCCCCGAGTTCGCTCTCCGTCGCCCGGAGGTAGCGGTAAAACTCCCCGGTCCGCTCAGCCGTGTCACGAAGAAGAGTGGGGCACCGGCAGAAGAGTTTCTCGGCCGTGTCGAGTTGCTGGTGGATCTCGATCCCGGCTTTCAGCCCGAGTTCAGTATAATCCATCAGATCGACCTCCGCCGGATCTCGCCCGCAAGGTCGGTCTGCATGAGCACGCCCGCCCGTTCGGTGTCCCGCTCATTCCCAAGCACCCACATCAGTTTCACGAGCGCCACCTCAGGGAGCATATCCTCGCCCTCGACCACGCCGATCGAGAGGAGGTCTCTCCCCGTGTTGTAGACCCGGTCGCAGACCCGGCCGTGCAGGCACTGCGATGTCATGACGACGGTCGTCCCGTCCTCGATCATCTCCCGGAGTTTTGGGATCCACTCCGTCGCCACGTGCCCGAGCCCCGTCCCCGAGAGGACAAGACCCGCGTAGCCCTCGAAGGCGTCGAGGATACTGGAAGGCATACCGGGGTAGAAGTGGAGGAGGCCGCAGCGCTCCTCGAGCGCATCACGGAGTTCCGGCTCCCCCGTTCCCCGCCGCACCGCCTCGTCAGAGAGGGTGACGGAGAGCGAGGGGTAGTCGACGTGGCCGAGCGGGGCCATCCCCATGCTCTGGAAGGCGTCGCGCCGGGAGGTGTGCATCTTCCGGACCCTCGTCGCCCGGTGGATGGCGCACCGGTCGTCGTTCGTCGTCGCGTGCATCACCACCGCCACCTCGCCGAGGTCGCCGGCGGCGACGGCAGCGCTGCAGAGAGTGTTCATGGCGTTGTCCGAGCTCGGGCGGTCGGCAGACCGCTGCGACCCGACAAAGATGACCGGCACCGGGGTTTTGAGCATGAACCTGACCGCTGCGGCGGAGGAGGCCATCGTATCGGTGCCGTGCGTGACGATCACGCCGGACGTACCGTGCCGGATCTCAGCGTAGGCCGCCCGGGCGAGTTCCTGCCAGAGTGCCGGACGCATATTCTCGGAGAGAATGCTTGCTATCTGGCGGTCGCGGTAGCGAGCGATGCTCCCGAGTTCCGGGATCGCCCGCAGGATATCGCTTGCCGAGAACTGGCTCGTCACTGCCCCGGTCCGGTAGTCCACCCTGCTTGCTATTGTCCCGCCGGTGGATACGATAGAGAGTTCCGGGAGGTCGGGGTTCTGGACGACGACGCCTGCACCTGCCGGCGACTGCGGGGCCGCTCGTTCGGCGAGCTCGACCTTCTCCGGGGACGTCCCGATGTTGTAGCCGTTGTCCAGCTTGATGACGGCCATCCCATCCCGTTCGGTGATGTAGGTGCCGGTGAGCGCAGTCCCGCCGTTGGCGTATCGCACCCGATCTCCGGCCTGAAGTATCTCCATTATACTGCCAGCCTCCGTGATTCCAATATAAGATCTTCAAACGCGCACAAAAGCGCTGCTTCCGTCTCCTCCGCCCATGCCACGTCCCGGGCGAGGAGTTCTTTCTGCTCGGCGAGTTGCGCCGCAACCGCTGCGGGTGCCGGGCCGCCAACGATGCTCCGCACGGCGACGGCATGACGCGGGTCGAGGACCTCGTCTATCCGCTCCTGGGTCACGCCCAGTTCCACGACCGAGAGCTCGGCTGCTTCCCGGGCGGCGCCTTCGAGCGTCGCGAGGTCGAGCGAACCGTGCCGCACCGCCCGCCCGACGATACGGTGGGCGGTGCGGAAGGGAAGCCCGTAGTCCCGAACGAGAACGTCGGCGAGTTCTGTCGCGGTGGCAAAGCCCCTGCCCGCCTCGGCAGCCATCCGCTCTGTGGTGAAGGTCGCAGAACCGATCATGCCGGCGAGGAGCGGGATGCTCTGCCGGGCCGCCTCCATGCCCCGCCAGAGGTGCACTGTCAGCTCCTGGAGGTCGCGGTTGTAACTCATGGGGAGCCCTTTCGTGATCGTGACGGCTGCAGTGAGCTCCCCGGCGACCGATCCGGCCTTTGCCCGCATAATCTCGGCGACGTCCGGGTTCTTCTTCTGGGGCATTATCGAGGAGGAGGAGCAGTAGGCGTCGTCCAGCTGGACGAACCCGAAGAACGCGGTGCTCCAGAGGACCAGTTCCTCGCAGAGCCGACTGACTGTCGTCATGCAGACGGCGGCGTCGGAGAGCACTTCAAGCGCGAAGTCCCGGGCGGCGACCGCATCCATGCTGTTTGCCGCCGGGCGGGCGAACCCGAGGAGCCGGGCGGTGTAGTCACGGTCGAGCGGGAAGCCGGTCGAGGCGAACGCCGCCGAACCCAGCGGCGATACGTCCACCCGGGCATACGCATCCCGGAGCCGGGCCGTATCCCGGGAGAAGGCCTGCTCGTAGGCGAGGAGGTAGTGGGCCAGCGTCGTGGGCTGGGCGTGCTGCAGGTGGGTGAAGCCCGGCATCACCGTCCCGGTGTGCCTGCTGGCGACGTCGAGGAGGGTCGTCCTGAGACCGGTGAGCGATCGCACGAGGCCGATGATCTCCTCTTTGAGCCGTATTCTGATGCAGGTCGCGACCTCGTCGTTCCGGGACCGGCCCATGTGGAGGCGGCCGCCGAAGTCTTCGCCGACGCGGTCGATGAGGTAGGCCTCCTTTCCGGCATGGATATCCTCGAACCGCTCGTCGAACGCCTCCTCCGGGAGGCCGTGGTCGTGGAGGTCGAGGAGCGCCGCCATCAGCGCCCGTGCCGGAGCTTCGTCGATGATCTCCTGCCGCCGAAGGCCGAGGAGGTGCGCCATATCCACGAGGAGGTCCGCCTCCGCTATCCAGCGGTCGGCGTCCATCGAGGCAAGAAAATGCTCGATATCGCCCGAACGATCCCCGGAGAGACGGCCCTGCCGAATCTGATCCGAACGCATTCTATCAACAGTCCTGTCTGTACCGTTTGGCCCGGGAAGAGATTAAAACCACGCACGGATGGGATGGGTGCTCTGGATGTTCTCCGGTTCACCCCGGGCAGTGGACCGTGGTGGGTATCGCAATGGAGGGGTCTCCCCGCGCACGGCACCCATCATGACCGCGACGTCAACACGGCGATCAATAATCAAGAAGTTCGCCTTGCAAGATCAGAATCTTGTCGGGGTAGCAGGTGCGGAACGCACCGTTGTGCCTGTGGACTTGCCTCAATAGAGGAAGGATGAAGCAGGAAGCCCCGCCCTGAAGGGCGGGGTAGTTCACTTATCTTTCACTTGAGATTTGAGAACTACGTATCCAAGTGCAGTAATGGCCTTTTCGACCTCCCCAACTGATATTTTTTCAGCATCAAAGTCAAATTTGACTTTGCTTGAGGTAAACAGCACCTTTACACTTTCTTTATCCACACCGACCAAAGATTTTGTTGCTTTTTCAATCTTCTGGACACATGATGGGCAAGTCAATGTTTCTAATTGAATCGTTGCTTTTTGCATTTTCATCTCTCCTTATTCTAATATCATAATTTGAAACGGAGAAGCCGCATTCCGTTTAAAATTACGACTAATATGCTTGCTTCGTGTACTAGCATCGCTATCGACATGTTCATCCATTCACTTAAAAATACACTTGCAAGCAGGACCAACACAACTCCTACTGCGATAACAATATTTTGGTGCATATTAGCAGCTGTTGCTTTTGTTAAACCCAGTGCATGTGGCAAGCGACTAAAATCCGAATTCATCAGGACGACATCCGAGGTCTCAATTGCGACATCTGTGCCGCTTCCCATAGCAATTCCGATTTGTGCCAGAGCGAGGGATGGGCTATCATTTACTCCGTCTCCAACGAACGCTACTATATGACCTTTAGTTTTTAAATCTTCAATATATTTCGACTTATCTCCCGGTAACATATGTCCGTGCGCTTCTGTCAGCCCCAGTTCACCTGCCACCAGATCAACTGTCCCCTGGTTGTCTCCCGAAAGAACTACCAGATTTTTAACGCCTAATTTCTTTAATTTTTGCAGGTCTTCTTTTACACCCGGACGAATCTGGTCACGGATACCCATCAGTGCTTTTAATTCACCATCGACGGATATTAAAACAAGTGAGTTTCCGTTCTTTTCGAATCGGGCAATATCTGCACGGGCCTTTTCAGCTAAATGAACATTCTCCCGCTCCATGAGCGTAACGTTGCCTACCGCAACCCTATGTCCATCGATGTAAGCGATAATTCCGGCGCCTTTTACAACATCTGTTTGTTCTATTGGATATGATTTTATAGCTCCGATGTGTTCTACAATTGCGTTGGCTAAGGGATGGTCTGATTCTTTTTCAACGCTTGCAAGGTAAGCTAATACCTCTCCAACGTTGTCTGCGTAAAATTCTTTGTCTGCTACTTTAGGATTGCCTATCGTTAATGTACCTGTTTTGTCAAATACGATTGTATCAACCTTGCTAAAATCGCCAATAACTTCACTGCCTTTTAAAAGAACGCCGTGCCGTGCTCCGTTGCCAATGCCCGCTACGTTTGAAACAGGTACACCGATAACCAGTGCGCCGGGACATCCCAGAACTAATAATGTAATGGCCAGTTCAATATCTCGTGAAAATAACCATACGATAATGGCGAGCCCTAAAACTGCCGGGGTGTAGTATTTAGAAAATCTGTCAATGAAGCGTTCCGCTTCGGATTTTGAATCCTGCGCTTCTTCAACTAACTCTATAATTCTACCGAAAGTAGTATCTTCACCTACACGGTCGGCAACAATTTGAAGCGTTCCATTCTCCAGAATCGTTCCGGCATATACGCCTGAATCTTTCTTTTTGCCAACCGGGACAGATTCGCCGGTGATACTTGCCTCATTAATGTGACCTTCTCCTGACAGAACGGTTCCATCAACAGGAATTTTCGCGCCAGTTTTCACCAGTAAAATATCGCCTACGTCAACATCATCTACTTTTACTTCTTCAAATTCACCATTGTCCATCTGTTTTAAAGCGCTTTCCGGCGCCATTTCCGTTAACTCTTTTATGGCCGAACGCGTCTTGTTCAATGTCCGCTGTTCCAGAAAAGCGCCAAACAAGAATAAGAAGGTGACAATGGCAGACTCCTCAAAATTCCTGAGGAGAAATGCCCCGGTAACCGCGATGGTAACTAAAACATCAATACTGACGACTTTAACCTTCAATGCTTGATAGGCCTGGATGGCAATAGGCGCAACCCCTAAAATTGAGGCGATAGCCAGGGACCAAATAGCTACGGTCTCATTTTTAAAACCCAGCCCACTGGTAAACCCGAAAACGATTAAAATGGCGCAAATCAGTGTTATCTGATTTTTCTTGCTCAGTATAAATCTCTGCAAAACGCTCACCGTCTTCTCTGCATTATAATGATTTAAGCACGATATGCGCTATCCAGCACGATATGCCCCATCTATCTCGGCCAACATACTGTAAACAGCCTCATAACTTTCGCACACATCTCCCGGGACAGTGTAAGTATCCGTGATCTCCCGCAGTCTGGCAAACTCCTCGTTTAATTCAGGTTTATTTGAACCCGCTTCTTTTGTTTTCTCGACGATTGTATCGAACAATTTGCGAACTTCATGAAATTCCGGGTGATTACCTCCATGAACTCTTGCTACAATCGGCACATACTGTTTCAATGTCCGGACATGCTTTTTCATTGCCTCGTTAAATGTTAAGTTATTTGTCATTTTTTCTCCCTCCTGTTTTTACAGATTGATTGTTTCCGGTGACCATACCCGGGAATCCTACTTATGTACTGTAGATATACTGTAGATTATTATGTGAGGTTATCCCAAATGGATCTCCGGACCTTCGATACGCCCTTATCAGAGCGCTGATTTCCCAGATAGCTGCCATCTGAACTATATCCTGGGCAAAGATGGCGAAACGGCTTTCCATTGGGTGTCGCCATTGGGGGAGGGACCGGGAGGGGGGTGTCCCGGTAGAGGCATTTGGGGACGACCTCACCCGGCAAAGTGCGCCTCCGCCTCCACATTACCTTGCACTCATTTCTCCAATATGGGAGAATGTCGAACAAATTTTAATACTATAGTATAATTATACTGCCAATTTTCGACACTACTATATACCGACAGCATGAAGATTACACTGCATAACAGTCACTCATACCCATGGAGATACCTATGAGACCAATTATTGCAATCCTTCTGGCCGTGGCCCTGGTCGCGGCGTTCACGTTCGTCAGCGGGTGCACAGGAACAGATACCGGAACGGTGACGGACCTCCGGATCGGCTACCAGCCGAGCACCCACCAGACCGCCCACATGACCGCTATGGAGAAAGGATGGTGGCAGGAAGACCTCGCGCCCCTCGGCATCACCAAAGTGACCGACTACTCCTTCCCCACCGGACCACCTGAGATGCAGGCGATGCTTGGCAGGAACATCGATATCGCCTACGTCGGATCAGCGCCGTTCATATCCGCCCTGGCAAGCGGTCTTGACGCAAAGATCGTCGCCGCCGTCCAGACGCAGGGCTCCGACCTCGTGCTCCGGCCCGAGATCCCCTACACCAGCCCACAGGACCTCAAAGGCCTGACGATCGGCACATTCCCACCGGGATCCATCCAGGACACGCTCCTCCGGAACTGGCTCCAGGAGAACGGCCTTGACCCCGAGAAGGACGTGACCATAAAACCCATGGGCCCCGGTGACGCCACGACGGCGATCATCGCCGACCAGATCGACGGCGTCTTCCTGCCGCACCCGGCACCGGCGGTCATCGCGAGCAAAGGGGCCGGAAGGACGGTCGTCGCCTCCGGCGAGATGGCTCCGAACCATGCCTGCTGTGTCCTCGTTGCGAGCGGCAAACTCATCCGTGAGCAGCCTGAACTCGTCGAGCAGGTTGTGAAGACGCACATCCGGGCGACGGAGTACAACATCGAGCACCCGGACGAGGCGGCGACGATATACTCGAAGAAGACCGGTCAGGATATCGCAGACGTCCAGAAGTCCTTTAAGGAATGGGACGGCACCTGGACCGCGGACCCGAACCTCATCGTCGGCTCGGTTGAGGACTACGCCCGGATCCAGTATGAACTCGGGTATATCAACAAACACCTCACCAAAGACGACATCTTCGACCTCTCGTTCTACGAGAAAGCCCGGGCCTGACCCGGCCCCCCTTTTTCTCCTCCCGGAAAAGAATATTTTAGAGGAAAACCGATGAAATAAAGAGCATTCACCATACCCCATACCGGCCGGCATCTCAGGGCGGCCCCCATCACCAAACAAGCGGAACAGAAATACCATGAACCTACGAGTGAATAGAGAGCAACAGAAGAGACTCCTCGGGATAGCGTCGCTTGCGGCAGCGGCAGTCATCTGGCAGGCAGTAGCCGACCTGATCGTCGCCGACCCGTTCATCCTGCCGAGTTTCACCGATACCGCCGCCGCGTTCGTCAACCTCCTGGGATCTGGAAGACTCCTTGCTGACCTCATGATCAGTCTCGAACACTTTACCATCGGCATAGGGGCTGCGCTTCTTCTCGGCGTCCCGATCGGGATCGCCATGGGCTGGTTCCGGATCGCCGATGCCGTCATCGACCCGATCATCGAGGTCCTCCGGCCCATCCCCCCGCTCGCCTGGATCCCGTTCGCGATCATATGGTTCGGGCTCACCCCGCAGGCAGCCGGATTCGTCATCTTCATCGGGGCGTTCTTCCCGATCCTGATCGGCACCTACGCCGGGTTCCGGAGCGTGCCGAAGATCTTCGTCGAGGCAGGCAAGGTGCTCGGGTGCGACACACCGTTTGAGTTGATCCGCCATGTCGCTCTCCCGTCGGCGATCCCATCGATAGCATCCGGGATCCGGATATCAATGGGCGTCGGGTGGATGTGCCTTGTGGCCGCCGAGATGTTCGGGGTGAGCGACATAGGCCTCGGTTACTCGCTCTGGCAGAACTACTACCACTACGCGATGGCAAACGTCCTCGTATACATGCTGATCCTCGGGTTCCTGGGCCTCTTCATCGACCGGATCTTCAGGAACTACGTGGACCGGCGGCTCCTGCGGTGGCATGCAGGGGAGGTGGCCTAGAATGAGCGGCGTTAAGATAAATAACGTCGGGAAGTCCTTCTCGAAGGAAGGCGGCACCGTAACACCGGCGCTCGAGGGCGTCAACCTCGAGATCAGGGACGAGGAGTTCATCTGCCTGGTCGGGCCGTCGGGATGCGGGAAGACGACGCTTCTCCGGATCATCGCCGGGCTTGAGACCCCGACTACGGGGAGCGTGACCATAGACGGCCACGTTGTCACCGGCCCGGACCCGAAGCGGGGGATGGTCTTTCAGGAGTACTCCCTCTTCCCCTGGCGGACGGTGATCGACAACATCGCCTTCGGCCTCGAGATGAAGGGCGTCGCAAAGGAGGAGCGCCGGCAGACGGCGGATCGTTACCTTGAGATGGTCGGCCTCTCCCGGTTCCGGGACGCCTACCCCTTCGAACTCTCCGGCGGTATGCGACAGCGGGTAGCGATCGCACGAGCGCTCGCAAACGACCCCGACGTCCTCCTCATGGACGAGCCGTTCGGGGCGCTGGACGCCCAGACCCGGAACCGGATGCAGAAAGAGCTCCTCTGCCTCTGGAAACAGACGAAGAAGACGATCATCTTTGTCACCCACAGCGTCGACGAGGCGGTCTACCTCGCCGACCGGATCGTCGTCCTCTCCTCGCGACCGGGGTCGGTCCGGGAGGTCATCAAGATCCCCTGGGCCCGACCGCGTGACCGCACCAGCGCCGGGTTCGCGGATGTCCGGCGGGGGGTGCTTGAGATGATCAACGAGGCTGAAAACGCCCAGTAAGTTTTATTAGAAGAAATCTCCATTTTATAAAGCACTCATAGATCGGCAGGAGTTTTTAGAGATGGTACGAAAACCAGCGAAGATGTACAGGAACCTCGCAAAGAAAGCATATACGCGCAGAGAATACATGGGCGGCGTGCCGGGCAGCAAGATCGTGCAGTTTGATATGGGCAACCTCAGCCAGGACTTCCCGGTCGAACTCTCCATCGTCGTCGAGGAGACCTGCCAGATACGCCACACGGCCCTTGAGGCCGCCCGTATCGGCATCAACCGGCAGCTCATGAAGGAGGTCGGGAGGGCAAACTACCACCTGAAGATCCGGACCTTCCCGCACCACGTTCTCCGTGAGAACAAGCAGGCGACCGGCGCAGGAGCAGACCGTGTCTCGGAAGGTATGCGCCTTGCCTTCGGGAAGGCTGTCGGCACCGCGGCACGGGTCCAGAGCGGTCAGAAGGTCTTCTCCGTCTGGACGACCCCCCAGTATGTCGAGAAGGCCAAGGTCTCCCTCCGGCGCGGCATCTACAAGATCCCGACTCCCGCAAAGATCGTCGAAGAACGGGTAACGGCAGCGTAAACTCGCATTCCGTCCCATCCTTTTTCCGAGGAGCGGCCCGCAGACGCCAGATCCAGTACCTGCGGGAATATAGATTTTTATAGTCCCTTCCCACCAGTATAAATGATGGTTAATTCGGCAGATACGGGGCTTCCCGGCGCACTGGCAGACGCCACAGAGAGAGCTCTTGCAGAGGCCGAGATCCGGCTGCCTCCCGACGTGCTCGCGGCGCTCAGGAGGGCGGCGGCGGCCGAGCGGGATGAGATCGCACGATGCGAACTCGCCAACATACTGGAGAACATAGCGCTCGCAGAAGAGCGGGAGGTGCCGATCTGCCAGGATACCGGCGTGCCGGTGGTCTACCTCACCCTGCCCCCCGATATCCCGTACACGCACTCCCTCATAGAGGGAGTGCGGGAGGGGGTGCGTCGCGCGACGGCCACAATCCCGCTCCGCCCCAACGTCGTCGACCCGCTCACCCGGAAGAACACCGGGGACAACACCGGAGTCGGTATGCCCGCCGTCCATGTGACGCCCGGGGACCGGCTCACGATAACGGTGCTCCCGAAAGGCGCAGGTTCCGAGAACGCTTCAAGGATCGGGATGCTCCTCCCCTCGCAGGCGGCGGATATCCCGAAGTTCGTCGCCGAGACGATGCTCATTGCGGGCGGGAGACCCTGCCCTCCCGTGATACTCGGCGTCGGTATCGGCGGGACATTCGATGGGGTGGCTGCGCTTGCAAAGGAAGCCCTGCTCCTCCCGGTCGACACTATGGACGACTACGAGCAGGAACTCTGCGACGCGACGAACGCCCTCGGTATCGGGCCGATGGGTCTTGGTGGCGACACGACGGCGCTCGCGGTGAAGGTGAAGCGGGCCGACTGCCACACCGCCTCCCTCCCGGTGGCGGTGAACGTGCAGTGCTGGGCCTGCCGCCGGGCGACCGTGGAGGTGGAACGATGATCGATCTCACGACGCCGCTCGGCGACGAGGTGCTCGACCTCCGGGCGGGCGACCGGGTGACCCTCTCCGGGACGATCTACACCGCCCGGGATGAGGCCCACCTCCGGATGATCGCCGAAGGCATCCCCTTCGACCCGAAGGGCGCCGTGGTTTACCACTGCGGCCCTGTGGTGCAGGGAGGCCGGCTCGTCGTTGCCGGGCCCACCACATCCGCCCGGATGAACACGCTCACGGGCTTCCTCATCGATGCGGGCGTTCGCGCTCTCATCGGCAAAGGCGGGATGGGGGCCGGGGTGGTCGAGCAACTCCGGGGGCGCGCCGTCTACCTCGCGCTCACGGGTGGGTGCGCCGCCCTCGCCGCCGCCCGCATGGACCTTAAAGGCGTTTATTTCGAAGACCTGGGCATGGCCGAGGCGGTATGGGTTATCGAGGCCGATCACCTGCCCCTTACAGTCGGTATCGACGCCCACGGCGGCGATCTCTTCTGCGCCGTACGCGAGAAAGCGAAAACACAATTTTACCAGCGATTCAATATCTGATAGGATACCGTCTCATGAAACTCGTCATCGATGAAAGCCGCTGCAAAGGGTGCAACCTCTGCGTGCTGGTCTGCCCCTATGGGATATTTCGGGAAGGGACGGAACTCAACAGCCGGGGGGTCGTCTCCCCGGTCCTCGACCGCCCCGAACGGTGCACGAACTGCAGGCTGCAAGCCCTCTATGGGCGGATGCTCTGCGGGGTCTGCCACATGATCTGCCCCGACCAGGCGATCGCCTGGGTCGAGGAGAGGCCGTTTGAGCCTCATCGGGTGGAGGTGGAGTTTTGAGCAGAGTTGAGTTTATGCAAGGAAACGCCGCCTGTGCAGAGGGCGCGCTCGCCGCCGGGTGTCGGTTCTTCGGCGGCTACCCGATCACGCCGTCGACCGAGATCGCCGAGACCATGGCCCGGAGACTCCCGAAGATGGGAGGGGTCTTCATATCCATGGAAGACGAACTCGCGAGCATCGCCGCGGTGATAGGCGCCGCCTGGACTGGAGCCCGGGCCATGACCGCGACAAGCGGCCCGGGGTTCTCGCTGATGATGGAGAACATCGGCTATGCGGCCATGACCGAGACGCCGTGCGTCATCGTCAACGTCCAGCGGGGCGGCCCGAGCACCGGCCAGCCGACGCGGGCGGCGCAGGGCGACATGCTCCAGTGCCGGTTCGGGTCGCATGGCGACTACAGCATCATCGCGCTCACCCCGAACTCCGTCCAGGAGATGTTCGACCTGACGGTGAAGGCGTTCGACCTTGCGGACCGGTTCAGGGTTCCCACGTTCCTGATGGCCGATGAGATCGTCGGCCACATGCGAGAGCGGGTGACCATCCCGGACGCGGTCGATGTCACCTCCCGCCGGCCGCTCGCAGAAGGATGCCTTCCTTTCGAGGCTGGCAACGACGGTGTTCCGGGTTTCGCGCCCTTTGGCCTGGGCCGGTCGGTCCACGTGACCGGCCTCACCCATGACGAGCGGGGCTACCCGGACACGACCGACCCCGGTGCGCACGACCGGCTGGTGCGGCGGCTGGTCGCCAAGGTCGAGTCGGCACGCCGTGATATCGCCGATTACGAGGTCACAAACCCCGACGCCGAGACGGTCTTCGTCACCTACGGCCCGCCGTCCCGGACGGTCGAGCAGGTTATGCGCGACCGCCCCGACGACTCGATCGGGCACCTGCGCCTTCGGGTCGTCTGGCCGTTCCCGGAGTTTGCCCTGCAGGAATTCGGCAACGCGAAGGTCTTCCTGATGCCGGAACTGAACATGGGCCAGATGGTGCGGGAGGTCCAGCGCCACGTCGACCAGCCGGTCATCCCCCTCGAAAAGATCGGGGGAGAACTCCACACCCCTGCCGAACTCGTGCGGGCCCTGGAGGCGCACCGATGATCGCGCCCGACTGGTTCCGTGAGGACCGCCTGCCCCACATATACTGCACCGGGTGCGGTAACGGGACGGTCCTCAACTGCACCCTCGCGGCGGTGGAGGAGATGGGCTGGGAGCGGAGCGAGACGGCCTTCATATCCGGTATAGGGTGCTCCTCCCGCGCCCCCGGCTACATCCTCGCTGACTCGCTCCACACCACCCACGGGCGTGCGCTCGCGTTCGCCACCGGGGTGAAGATGGCAAAGCCGGACCTAAACGTCGTCGTCTTCACGGGCGACGGTGACCTTGCCGCCATCGGCGGGAACCACTTCATTCACGCCTGCCGCCGGAACGTGGACATGACCGTCGTCTGCATGAACAACCAGATCTACGGCATGACCGGCGGGCAGGGGAGCCCGACCACCCCGCTTGGGGCCATATCGACGACGACGCCTTACGGGGCGAGCGAACCGGCCTTCGACCTCGCGGAACTCGCCGTTGCCGCGGGCGCAAACTACGTCGCCCGCTGGACGTCCTACCACGTCAAGGAACTCACCAGGGCCGTCACGACCGGAATGCAGACGCCGGGGCTCGCCTTCATCGAAGTGCGGACCCAGTGCCCGACGAACTACGGCCGCCACAACAAACTCCGGAGCGTCCCGGCCATGATCGAGCACCTCCGGAGCCACGCGATGCTTGTCGAGAAGCGCGACCGTCTGGCGAGGGAAGGAAGGCCGATCCCGGAGGGCACCTTCACCGTCGGGGAACTGGTCCGGCGGAACCGGCCGGCGATGGGGGTGAAGCAATGAGGCACGAAGTCAGGTTCTCGGGCTACGGCGGACAGGGGATCATCCTCTCCGCGGTCATCCTCGGGCGGGCGGCGGCGCTCTACGACGACAAATACGCCGTCCAGACGCAGGTCTATGGCCCGGAGGCCCGGGGCGGGGCCTCGATGGGGCAGGTGGTGATCGACGATGCGCCGATCCTCTACCCCGAGGTGGCCGACCCCGACATCTACGTCATCATGTCCCAGCAGGGGTTTGAGAAGTACGGGGTCAGGGCCCGACCGGACGCAGTCATGGTCCTTGATGCGGACCTGGTCCGGTCCCGCCCGGCCTGCCGTCACCACGAGGTCCCGGCGACGGCGGAGGCAAAAGAGAACCTCGGCCGGGAGATCGTGGCAAACATCGTCATGATCGGCGCCCTCGTGGCCGCAACCGGGATCGTGAGCAGGGAGGCGATCGAGCGTGCGGTGCTCGACAGCGTGCCCAGAGGCACTGAGGATCTGAACCTCAGGGCACTGAAACGGGGATTCGAACTCGGAGAACGAGCGTGTAATCTATGAAACTACTGGAATACGAAGCAAAAGAGATCTTTTCGAAGTACGGCATTCCGGTCCCGAAGGGAGTTCTTGTACGGGCACCGGAAGAGGTTACGGCGCACCTGCCGGAACTCGGCGATGCCGTGGTGCTGAAGGCGCAGGTGGACGTCGGCGGCCGGGGGAAGGCCGGCGGCGTCCTCTTCGCCGATGACGCGACGGCAGTCCGGACCGCCCGGGACCTCTTCTCCCGGGAGATCAAGGGGGTCCCGGTCAGGGAGATCCTCGTCGAGGAACGTCTGGCGATCGAGCACGAGTACTACGTCAGCATCGCCGTCGACCGGTCGAGCAGGCAGCCGGTGATCCTCTTTGCCGATGCCGGCGGTGTGGAGATCGAGAACGCGGCGTTGGCCGACGAGTCCGCCGTGAGGAGGGTCGTCGTATCACCGCTCCTCCGGGACATCCCGCCGTTCCTCATGCGGGAACTCCTCGGCGGCGCCCCGAAGGAACTCGGCCCCGTGATCAACAGCCTCTACCGCGTATTCCAGGAGAAGGACGCCATGCTCGCGGAGATAAACCCGCTCGTGACGACGCCGCAGGGGGTCTATGCGGCGGACGCGAAGCTCATCGTCGACGATAACGCCCTCGCTCGCCAGGGGATAGCGGTCAACCGCGACCTCTCGGAGCGCGAGCGTGAGGCCGAGAAGCACGGCTTCTCCTACGTCGAGTTAGACGGGAGCATCGGCGTCATCGGGAACGGCGCCGGGCTCACGATGTCAACGCTCGATCTCATCGAGTACTACAAAGGAAGGGCGGCGAACTTCCTCGACGTCGGCGGCGGCGCCGACCAGGAACGCGTGGTCCACGCCGTCCGGCTCGTCGCAAGCATGCCCGAGGTAGAGGTGATCGTGGTCAACCTCCTCGGGGGCATCACCCGGTGCGACGAGGTGGCAAAGGGGATCATCGCCGCCGGTGTCGCACCGACGGTCATCGTCCGGATGGCCGGGACGAACGAGGAGGAAGGGCGGCGGCTTCTCGCCGAACACGGCTACCGTATGCTCGAGAGCATGGATGCGGCCGTCAGGGCGGCTATGGAGGTCGCACTATGATCTACGGGGACAGAAACCTCGGAGTGATCGTCCAGAACATAACCGGCAGGCAGGGCAGGTTCCACACTGAACTGATGAACGACTACGCGCGCGAGGTCGGCGGCCGGGGCGTCGTCGCCGGGGTTGCGCCCGGCAAAGGCGGACAGGAAGTCCACGGCGTCCCGGTCTACAATACGGTGCGGGAGGCGCTCCGGGAGCATGACGCGACCGCGAGCGTCGTCTTCGTCCCGGCCGCGCACGCGTGCGACTCGGTCATGGAGGCGGCGCATGCCGGGATCGATCTCGCCGTCGTCATCACCGAACATATACCGGTCCATGACGTCATGTCGGCAGTCGCCTACGCGAAACTCCACGACTGCACGGTCATTGGCCCGAACTGTCCGGGGCTCCTCTCGCCGGGGGAGTGCAAACTCGGTATCATGCCGGCCCACCTCGCCACCCGGGGGAACGTCGGCGTCGTCTCCCGGAGCGGCACCCTCACCTACGAGGTTGTCGACGAACTCACCCGTGCCGGCATCGGCCAGAGCACGGTCGTCGGTATCGGCGGCGACCCGGTGATCGGCCAGACGTTCGTGGATGTGCTCGCGCGGTTCGAGGATGACCCGCAGACGAAGGCTGTCGTCGTCATCGGTGAGGTGGGGGGCAACCTCGAAGAAGAGGGGGTCCGGTCGACCAGCCTCCCGGTCGTCTCCTACATCGCCGGCGTAAGTGCCCCGCCCGAGAAGCGGATGGGTCACGCAGGGGCGATCATCGAGGGCGGCGAGGGCGACGCACGCTCCAAGGTGCGGCGCCTTGCTGCCCTCGGGATCCCGGTCGCCTCCCGGCCCTCAGAGATACCGGGACTGATCCGGAGTATGCTATGAACGGCGACCTGATGCTTGCTACCGCCTGCGAGGTGGCGGCAAAGATCGGCGCACGGGCAGTCGTCTCGTTCGTCGATCCGACCCCGGTCCCCCCGGGCACGCCCGACGTCCCGATCATACGGGTGCAGGAACTGCAGCTCGATGTCTTAAAGGACCTCACCATGCACGACATCCTGGAGGTGAGCGAGCGGCATATGCTGGATGCCGCAGTCCACCTCTACCTCCGGCGGAACCTGGAGAACGGCCTCGTCGTCGGTGTCTTTCCCTACGCGGTCATCATATACGATATCGAGGAGGGGAAGAACTTCATCAACCTCAAGGACTTCTCCGACATCGTCCCCCGTGAGGTGCTCCACGCGGCCCTGACGCTCGCCCTCGAGATCGCGGTTGAAGGGAGGGAAGGAAGGGCCATCGGGACCGCCTTTATCATCGGAGACCCGGAAGAGGTCTTCAAACACTCCCACCAGGCGATCCTCAACCCCTACCAGGGGCAGCCTGCCGCGCTGCGGGACATCAAGAACAAGGACAACTGGGAGAGCGTCAAAGAGTTCGCCCAGCTCGACGGCGTCTTCGTCATCGACAAGACCGGCGAGGTGCGGTCGGCGGGGCGCTACCTGGACGTCACCGGGCGGGGCATCGCCCTTCCGAGCGGTCTCGGGGGAAGGCATCGCGCAACTGCGTCTATTACACACGAGATCCCGGCCATCGGCATCACGGTCTCCGAGAGTGGGGGCATGGTGCGCATCTTCAGGGATGGCAACTGCAAAATCGGCATCCGTTCCGACATCCGTATCCGGAGTGACGGTTAGAAATGGTTATATGAGTTGCAATCATTTCTTTAATCATACTTTAGAACTACGGTGGATTTGATGACCAGGAACATCAGCGTAGAAGGGCTTGACCAGATCCCGATCGAGAAGCAGCGGATAGAACTGGTGGAGCGCAAGTGTCTCGGGCACCCGGACAGCCTGGCGGACGGTATCGCGGAGTCGATAAGCCGGGCGCTCAGCAGGTCATACCTGGAGGAGTGCGGCAGCGTCCTGCACCACAACACCGACCAGGGCGAGGTCGTGGCCGGGGAGTCGATCCCGAAGTTCGGCGGCGGCCGGATCACAAAGCCGATCTACTTCCTCATATCGGGCCGGGCCACGAAGACCTTCAACGGCGTGAACATCCCCGCAGACGCGATCGCCGTCGAGGCGGCACGGGATTACATCAGGAAGATCCTCCCCCTCATCAACATGGAGCGCGACGTCATCGTCGACTGCCGGATGGGGAACGGGTCGACCGATCTGCAGGACGTCTTCCGGTCCTGTGAGGGGAAGGTTCCACGGGCGAACGACACCTCGTTCGGTGTCGGGCACGCGCCGTTCAGTGAGGCAGAGAGTATCGTCAGGGGCGTTGCCGCGTTCATCGATGATACACTCCGCCCGAAGTATCCCGTCATCGGTCAGGACTGCAAGATTATGTGCATGCGTGACGGCGACGCCGTTACCCTCACTGTCGCCATGGCGTTTGTGGACCGCTACTGCTCGGGCATCGCTGAGTACGTCGAGCAGAAGAACGTTCTGGCAGAGCAGATAACTCTCGTCGCAAAGCAGTTCACGACCAGGAAGATCAACGTTGCCATCAACACCGCCGACGACCTCGAGGCGGGCAGCGTCTTCCTGACGGTCTCGGGCACCTCGGCCGAGATGGGTGACGACGGGTCCGTCGGTCGCGGCAACCGTGCGAACGGGCTGATCACCCCGAACCGCCCCATGAGCATGGAGGCGACGAGCGGCAAGAACCCGATCAACCACATAGGAAAGATCTACAACCTCCTCGCGACGCAGATAGCACAGGACTGTGTCGCGGAGGTCGACGGCATCGAGGAGATGTACGTCCGCATCCTCTCCCAGATCGGCTACCCGATCGATGAGCCCCATGTAGCAAGCGCCCAGATCCTCACGAAGCCGGGCGTGGACATGAAATCGGTCAAACCCGATGTCGAGGCGATCATCGACGGGTGGCTGGAGAAGACCACCACCATCACCGAGAAGGTCATCCGGGGAGAACTCTCCACCTTCTGATCTTCCCGGTTCGGAGTTGTCGTAGTCTATGAGCAAACCATCATCCCGGCAGCACGGACCCGGGCTCGTCCGTCTTGCCATCCCGAATAAAGGCAGGATCGCCCAGCCCGTCAACGAGTTGATCGAGAGAAGCGGCCTCCACCTGGTCGACGGCGGAGAGCGGAGGCTCATCACCCGGACTCATGACCCGAACGTGGAGATACTCTTCGCCCGCCCGATCGATATACCGGAGTATGTGGCGAGCGGCGTTGCCGACCTCGGCATTACCGGGAGGGATATGGTCATGGAGCGGGGCTCGGCGGTCGAGCAGGTTCTGGACCTGCAGCTCGGTAAGGCGACGCTCGTCGTCGCTGTGCCGGAGGAGGCCGATATCAAGGCGGTCACCGACCTCGACGGGGCCAAGGTGGCGACTGAGTTCCCGGCGATCACCCGCTCGTTCTTTGCGGAGCACGGTGTCACCGTGACGGTCGTGACTGTGGGAGGGGCGTGCGAAGCGACGCCGCACCTCGGTATCGCCGACGCCATCGTCGACCTCTCGTCCTCGGGGACGACGCTGCGGACGAACCATCTCCGGGTCATCGACGAGGTTCTCACCTCGACGACGGTCCTGGTGGCGAACCCTGACGCTCTTGTGGCGAAGAGGGAGAAGATCGACGAGATCATCCTTGCCCTCGAGAGCGTCATCCGGGCGAAGGGACAGTGTTACCTGATGATGAACGTCCACCGGAGCGCTCTTGCAGACGTGAGAGAGGTGCTGCCAGGCCTCTCCGGCCCGACAGTTATGGACGTGGCATCAGACGAGAACCTGGTCGCCGTTCACGCTGTCGTGAAGGAGGAGCGGGTCTACCAGTTGATCAACCAGTTAAAGCGGGCCGGCGCAAAAGACATATTAGTCATGCCTATCGAACGGATCATACGCTGAAGAGCATGGAGATCTATCCTGCAGTCGATATCCTGGACGGGCGGTGCGTGCAGCTCGTGCAGGGGCGGCCGGAGGCGGCGACGGTCTACGGGGACCCGGCCGCCTGGGCGCGCCGGTGGCTCGATGAGGGAGCGGACGGCATCCACATCGTCAACCTCGATGGGGCGTTTGGCCGGGCGCAGAAGAACGCCGACCTGATCCGGGCCTTCACACGCGAGACCAGCGCTTTTGTCGAACTTGGCGGCGGTATCAGGAGCGTCGAGGACGCTGCAGGGTGGCTCGATACCGGCGTCGACCGGGTGATCCTCTCGACCCTGGCCGTCCGGGAACCGGAGACTATCCGGACGCTTGCCGACGAGTTCGGGAGCGGGCGGGTCATGGCGGGGATCGATGCCCGGGGAGGTGAGGTGATGATCGAGGGGTGGGAGCGCCCGGCAGGGGGTTACCTCTCCTGGGCAGAGCGGTTCGAGAGCCTCGGCGCAGGCTCGCTCCTCTACACGAATGTGGACGTTGAGGGACTCCAGCAGGGGATCGCACTTACTCCGGTGACGGATCTCCTCCGCCGGGTGAAGATCCCGGTCGTTATATCCGGGGGTATATCGAGCGCCGAAGATGTCAGGGCGCTCCGGGAAGCCGGGGCGACCGGGGCAGTTCTCGGATCGGCTCTTTACGCCGGGAAGGTGCGACTCTCAGAGGTCCTGGAGGCGGCGCATGCGGACGAGTGAGGTTCATCGCACAACAAGGGAGACCGATATCAGCCTCTCCCTCGACATCGACGGCACCGGGGCCGGGACCATCGTGACCGGGATACCGTTCTTCGACCACATGCTCACGTCGTTTGCCCGGCACGGCCGTATGGACCTCACCGTCCGGGCGGCCGGCGACATCGCGGTGGACGCCCACCACACCATCGAGGATATCGGTATCGTCCTCGGGACGGCCCTTGCGGAGGCGGTCGGCGATGGGAGAGGGATCACCCGGTTCGCCGACGCCGCTGTCCCGATGGACGAGGCGCTCGCCCGGGTGGCGCTCGATGTGGGCGGCCGGGGATACCTCGTCTTCGAGGGGGCCTTCTCGCCGGCGGGACCGGGCGGCATCCCCGGCGACCTCATCGAGCACTTCTTCTACAGCCTCTGCACCAACGCCGGGCTCACCGCGCACATCGCGGTGACAGGCAGGAACGACCACCACATCTGTGAGGCGGCGTTCAAGGCGTTCGCCCGGGCGCTACGGGCGGCCGTGGCGATCGACCCCTCGATCAGCGACGTGCCGAGCACCAAAGGCACGTTGTGACCCGGGAGAGAGGCAACCTATTTTTACCTGCCTAGTGCATCGATTCTCAATTACCGGCACTCTCAACGGAGGAGAAGTATTGATCTTTTTCACACTATCCGGGGGGTTGCCTCCCGGGAGACAGCTTGTCCCCGGTATCCCCACGTACTGCCCCACCCCCCGGAGGGGGTTACAGGCGGATGGCAATCTGTAGGAATTGAGTCTGGACGCTGAAGACACGAGGCAGAGACCGGGGAGATCCCGGGGAAGAACCGGATTCGGGCCCACTCTCCCTTTCTCCCGGGAAACCGGCGTCAG
>DANY01000030.1:10335-14280 GCA_002501655.1 Methanoculleus sp. UBA303 | reverse complement strand
GTGGTGCCACGGATAATCGGTAGTGGCCGCGTCAACCGGCCCGTGCGAATAAGGACATCTTTTGAACCATCAACCTTCGCACCGATTAAATTGCAGCCCTGTGCCTCGCAAGGGGCCCCAGCTGCAAGCCCCCTCCGTTAAGGGGGGGTAGTTGACCCGGCCAGAAGGACGAACACTCTTTGGGACACCATGGCGACAATCGGGCTCATCCTCTGCAGAATCGGGCTCCACAAGTGGGGCAGGAAGCGAGGCTACGACGAGTACTCGTCGAACGTCATCGAGTGGGAGCAGCGGTGCGAACGGTGCGGGAAGAGAAAGCGGTGGGTCGAGGCGAAGCGGGATCGCCGGCGGTGACGGGTTAGGTGCCAGAGGTGCAACGATCCCCGGATGCGTTCTCAACCGGGATCCGGCAGAGCTCGGGGTGATGAGAAGACGGGAATACCGCGCAAATCCAAAAAAAGTTAATTTTTGAGTTCCTTCCCCGCCGAGAAGGCCTTCGCGATCACCCCGCCAAACCCGTAGTACTCCTGCCGCATCGAGTCGTAGGCGAATGGCCGGATCTTTCCCAGATCGGGTTTGCCGTCCTCGCCGAGGACGCTCTCGTCCACCTTCACGTCCAGGATCTCGCCGATGAACTGGGTGTGCACACCGACCTCGACCGTCTGGAGAAGCCGGCACTCGAGGACTACCGGGAACTCCCCGACATACGGAGCGTTCACCTGGTCGCCTTTCACCGGCGTAAGCCCGGTGGCGGCAAACTTGTCCGTATCCCGGCCTGAGACGATACCGAAGTAATCCGCCTCCTTCACGTAGTCCACCGAGGGTATGCTGACCGTGAACTCGCGTTCACGCATCAGATTCTCGTAAGTCTGCCGGACCTTCTGGACCGAGACCGCCACCGCCGGGGGGCTGGATGAGCAGATACCACCCCATGCGGCGACCATGGCATCCGGCCGGCCGTCGGCGTCGTAGGTCCCGATGATCAGAGCGGGGTGGGGATAGAGGAGGGTCCGTGGACCGATTGATCTCTTCGTCATGGGACTATGGTTCGCCATCAGGCCCGTATAAATCTTCTCAAACCCGGAGTGCGGTGCGGCGGTGAAGAACCGAGCGACGGGAGTCCGGGGACTCCGGTTACTCGGCGCCCGCCCCCTCCTTCTTCTGGTACTGCACCGACCGGTAGAGGAAGAACCCGACGATGGCAAATGTCGCCACCGGTGAGAGCCAGGTAGGGATACGGAACCCGAAACTGTCCGCGAGCATGATTATCCCGAGCACCAGGATGGAGTACATCGCTCCGTTCTTGAGGTAGCAGTAACTCCTGATCCGGTCGACACCCCGGACGGTCAGCTCCCTGACCACGAAGGCCCCGATACCGTTCCCTATCAGGATAAGGGGGACCGAGAGGGTGAAGGCGAACGCTCCGATGACACCGTCGATCGAGAAGGTCGCGTCGAGGACCTCAAGATAGGCGATCTTCGAGAGGTCCGACATCCCGGGTTTCGTCAGCTGGGCCTCCTGCACCTCGGCGTTCTGCCTGAACCCGTGGACGATGAAGAAGGCAGTGGAGCCGAGCACGGCCGCGAACCCCATCATGACGTTGATCTGAAGGGCGAACCAGACAAGGGCGGCAAGCAGGATCGAGACGACCGCATAGAACCAGACCGCCTGCCGGGAGAAGAACCGCTCGCTCCGGAGCCCGCAAACCTTCTCCTCTACAAAGAGCCAGTTGAAGAAGAGGAACACAAGGAACGTTCCCCCGAATATCAGGAGGATCGGGGCGGACTCCTCGATCGCAGCAACGACCGCAGGGTCGCTTGAGAAGGTTGCGAGCAGCGCGCCCATGGGCCCAAGCGACGGGTTCGTAGCCCAGACGATCACCCACGGGAGGAGCCCCCGGACCACGAAGACCGCAAAGATCAGGCCCCATAAGAGGAACCACCTGCGGGCCTTCTCCCCCATCGTCGCGAGGACGTCAGCGTTGATGATAGCGTTATCAATACTCGATACGGTCTCGAAGACAATGAGGCCTGCCACAGTCAGAATTATCAGCAGCCAGTCCATTTCTGTAGGATAGAGTCTTTCCTCGATAGTATATAAGGAAAGAAGTCTGACCCGACAGGACCCGGCCGGGTCGGGAGGGTACGGTTATGTTCATATACCTTATCCGGCATGAATCAGTCGTCAACGGAGGTAACATGATATGGGAATTGTGAAGTGCTGCCGCGAGCAGGTCGTCGCCGTCTCCCTGGATACGCCGGCGGTGGATGTGGCGAGGATCATGGGAGAGAAGAACGTCGGAAGCGTCGTCGTCATCAGCGGCGACAACCGGCCCGCCGGCATACTCACCGACCGCGATCTCGCGGTCCGGGTCATGGCGCAGGAGAAGAACCCGGGCGAGGTACGGGCGAAGGAGGTCATGACCCGGGACGTGATCACGTTCCAGGACAGCATGGGGATCTACGAGGCCATCCGGAAGATGACCGATGAAGGTATCCGGAGGATGCCGGTCGTCGACGATGCCGGGAAGCTGATCGGGATCGTCACCATGGACGATATCATCCGTATGCTGGGCGAGGAGATGGCTATCATAGCAAAGAACATCGAAAAACAGAGCCCGCCCATACCCGTGTGAAGGGATGGACCGGCGTCCTCTCCTCTCCAGGCGGGGGCCGCCCGCCTGTCCCCTACCCGGTGGCGAAGGCGATCGCCTCCCCGGTCTGGTTCATCGAACCCTCCATAGCCCGGACCATCTCCTCCCAGGTCGCCCCGGGCGCGAGCCCGAGGTCGAGGTCGAGCGCGTAGACCCGGAAGAGGTAGGCCTCGGTCTTCCCGGCCTCCGGGCAGGGGCCCCGGTAGCCGGTGCTGCCGAAGTCGTTCGTCCCCTGGACGGCATGGAGGGGCGACTCCACCACCTCCCCGGCCGGGAATCCTTCCGGAATCAGCGGGACGGCGGGGAGGTTCCAGAGGATCCACGCCACCTGCGACGGCCCCTCCTCGGGGCTCGTCGTCGCGAGGACCGCGAGCGACTTGATGTTTGGGAGGATTCCTTCAACACGGATGGGAGGCGACCGGTTCGCTCCTTTACACGTGTAAGCCACCGGGAATTCTTCGAAACCCAGTTTTACTATCAGGTTCGGCATCGTATCAGGCTCCGTCGAGAGTCTCTTTCCGGAACCAAAGTATAAAAAGGGTTTGCGCGGTCACCGGGAGTAGATGGCGATGGTCTCGCCGAACCCAAGGACGTGCCCCCGCATAGCATCGATGAGGTCGTGCTTGCCTGCGCCTGCCGGGAGATCGAGCATTGCATCAAGCCCGTAGACCTTGAAGAGGCATTGGTGCGTCCCGCCCTCCGGGGGACAGGGGCCGCGCCAGCCGAGAGTCCCGTAGTCGTTCGTCCCCTGGACGGCGTCCACCGGAGCCGTCACGACGCCCTGCGGCGGGATGCCCTCCGGGATCACGGGTGCCGGCGGGAGGTTCCAGATGAGCCAGGTGGTGAAGGAGCACCCGGGTTCGAAGGGGTTGAGCGCAAAGACCGCCACCGACTGCGTCTCCGGGGTGAACCCCCGGACCCTCAGTTCGGGAGAGAGGTCGGGGCCGTCGCAGGTGTTCCAGATGGGGAGCTCTGCTCCACGGAGCGAGACGATCAGTTTGCCGACTCTGGAGGCCATACGGGGTTCTCGGTGCAGGCGGGTAAAAAGGTTGCGGAGTCTCAAGCACCTGGTGCATCGATTCCAAACGAATAGACCATATCCAGCCTCCGTCCCCTCCCCCACGGAGCGCCCCCCTCCATCCCCCCACCCCGCCCGGGAGCGGGCGGGGGCAGTGCGTGGGGATACCCGGGGATGAGCCGTGCTCCGGGAGCGGTGTCGAAGCCGGTTTCCCGAAAGACCGGGAAGAATCGGCTAGAAACTGGTTCTTCCCCGGGCTCTTCCCCTGCGGTGG
>DANY01000030.1:0-10048 GCA_002501655.1 Methanoculleus sp. UBA303 | reverse complement strand
CAGGGCGTACCCCGGAGTATGACCCCCTGGAGCAGGTGTGCGAGATCCGATGGTGCTCTCTGGTTGTACTACCTATTGAGAATCGATGCACTAGATCCGGGGCCGTGTCCCCGGCGGGGCCTTGAGCACCTTTTCGCGACCATAGACCGCCATCGTCTCGCCGTATCCGGTGGCGGCGGCCGCAAGCGCATCCTCCAGTTCAATCCGCCCGGCGCCAGGCGGGAGGTCGAGTCTCTTCCCCACACCCCAGACCCGTATGAAGAAGCGGTGCGACGCACCCTTCGGCGGGCAGGGGCCGGCGTAGCCGGTCCTCCGGAAGTCGTTCATCCCCTGGATGGCAGAGACCGGATGGGAGATCCGGGGCTCCCGGGGGATGCCCTCGGGGATCTCGCCGGTTGCCGGAATGTCCCAGACAAGCCAGTGGGTGAACGTGCCCCGCGGAGCATCCGGATCGTCCATGATGACCGCAAGGTAGGGCGCATCCGACCCGGCAACCCTTATCCGCGGGGAGATCTCCTCCCCGTCACAGGTATGCCTGGGGGGAAACCGGTCGAAATCGACCTTGATAGTCAGATCCTGCATACTCATTGCGCCTCCGGCACCCCAGGGGGGAAGTCATATAAACCAGTTGTGGCAAGGGGCCGACCAGGGAGAGCGGAGTCCGGAACCGGAATCGGATCCCGACCGCTCGCCCGCATCAGAAGAGCCCCATATCCCGGGCCTGGATCAGCAGTTCCTGCACCTCCTGGTCGGTGAGGTCGTGCCACCGCTCGTATGCCTCCGCCACCGCGAAGGTGCGGCTGGTTCTGATGTTCAAGCAGACGACGAGGTCCGCCCTCCGGGCGATGAAGGTGACGGCATGGAGAGAGCCGGTGGGGACCGCCACGACGACCTGGCAGGGCGACTCGGCCTGGGCAGCCTCGACGGCGGCGAGCATCGTATACCCGGTCGCGAGACCGTCGTCGATCAGGACCGCAGTCCTGCCCTCAAGCCCCGGGCCCTGCCGGCTGCCGGAGAACTTCTCCATACGCTCCTCCACGTTCTTTCTGGCTTTCGCGACGGCGGCGTTCACCTCAGCCTCCGAGAGGTTGAGCCCGGTCATGAGGGCGTGGTTCAGGAAGACCCGCCCGTCCCAGGTCACGGCTCCGAACCCGGCCTCCGGGTTCCAGGGGATCTGCACCTTCCGCACCACCGCCATCCGGAGCGGGGCCTGGAGCGCCCGGGCCACCTCAAGCCCCGGCAGCACCCCCCCGGCAGGGATGGCGCAGACCACCGGCTCGACGATCGTCTCCAGCGGCGAGAGGGCCGCCGCGAGGTGCCTCCCGGCATCGGTCCGGTCCTCGAAAATGCCCAACCGGTCCCGCATCGCTCTATCCTCAATGATCCGGCCCGTATCCAGCATAGGTCCGCCCTTACTGCACCGGGATATTAACATCTTCCGGTGGGCGGTCCCTCTCCCGGGGGACGATACCAATAACTCTCCGGAGATCGATGATCAACCGGTAGATGATGCAGAGAGAGAGACTGGAGAGAACGGCGGTGACGGCAACCGATACGATGACACTGTATACCGACGGCGCATCACGGGGAAACCCCGGAGACGCAGCCTGGGCATACGTGATCGTGCAGGGCGGCTCCATCGCGGCCAGCCGTTCCGGGTATATCGGGACGGCGACCAACAACGTGGCGGAATACCACGCCGTCATCAACGGCCTCGAGGCTGCCCGGGGGTTCACCCGCGGCAGGCTCGAGGTCAGGTCGGACTCGGAACTGGTCGTCCGCCAGCTCACCGGCCGGTACCGCATCACCAAAGAGCACCTGGCAGACCTCGCAGGCGAGGTGCGGCAGCGGGTGCGTACCTTCGCAGAGGTCAGGTTCGAGAGCGTCCCCAGAGAGCACCCCTGCATCCAGGTCGCAGACCGCCTCTGCAACGAGACGCTCGATGCGGAGAGGGGGAGGAAGTAGAGGTATGACTGCGATCGAGTGCATCCCCATCGGCATCGTCCGGTCACCCTACCGGGTCCGGGGCGACGCCCCCCGGCAAGGGCGCCTCGCGGATACCGTAGCGGAGATCCATATCCTTGACGCCTACGCTCCCGGACTCGAGGGCCTGGAGCGGAGCAGCCATCTCATCGTGCTCTACTGGCTCGACCGGGCGGAACGCGGACTGCTCTTCGCGAAGCCCCCCGGGGAGACCCGGGAACGAGGGGTCTTTTCTACCCGCTCGCCCGCCCGGCCGAACCCGATCGGCTTTGGGATCGTCGACCTGGTCAGACGGGAGGGCGACGTCCTGGTCGTCCGGGGGCTCGACGCCCTGGACGGGACCCCCGTGCTGGACATCAAACCCTACTCCCCCGAGATCGACTGCATCCCCGAAGCAACGGGCGGCTGGCACATTAAAAATTAGGCGGGATCAGGGGGCTGGGACCGCCTCCTCGCCGATGCCGAGGTCGCGGAGTTTCTCGGGCGTGGGACGTCCCTCCCGGTCCCATCCCCGGGCATGGTAGTAGTCGTCGAGCAGAGGATCCCGCTCCCAGACCCTGCCTTTCGGGGCGCCTTCGGTGAGCGGTTCTTTGAGGAGGCGCGGCGGCAGGGTGTCGTCCGCCCGGGTGCATCCGGCCCTCAGGTTGAAGACTTTCTGCATGTTCCAGATCCGCTCGCCGATCCGGAGCACCTCGTCGGCACTGATATCGTAGCCGGTGACCGCCGAGACCATGGCCCCGTAGTCCGCCGCCCCGAGCGGGAACGATGTGAAGAGACAGGCTCCCGACGAGTCGATGAAGGCGGTGAGGTCCTGGAACGTCTTCGTCCAGACCGCCTTCCCGTCGTTTGAGTAGGGGTCGAGTTTCTCCGGCGACCCGAGCACCTCGGGGGCGATCATGTAGCCGTAGACGTGGTCGCCGCCCCGGACCGATGTGGCGTAGGCAAGGCCGTGCCCCTGCAGCCCCCGGGGGTCGTAGGCAGGGAGTTCCTGGCGCTTGACACTCATCGAGAGTTCGGGGTGCCCGTGCTTCCTCGCAAAGCGGAAGGAGCCTTCGGCGAGTTCGTCGCCGATACCCTCGCGGTGGCCGATCCGGCGGACGAGGTCGACCATCTGCTCCGCATCGCCGAACCGGACCTCTTCGTTGATGTAGCCCTTCTCCGAGAGTTCCATGGCGCAGGCGATCGTCGACCCGGCAGAGATGGTGTCGAGGCCGAGGTCGTTTGCGAGGGTGTTCGCCTTCACAACGGCGGCAAGGTCGTCGATCCCGCAGTCCGGACCGAACGCCCAGATCGTCTCGTACTCCGGGCCCGCCATCTGCTTGCCCCCGACCTCGATATCGCGGCCGCACTGTATGATGCAGGTCTGGCACCCCATCTTTCCTGAGAGGATGGTGTCGGCCATCTGCTCCCCCGATATCTTCTCCGCTGCGGGGAAGTGAGCGGTCTGGAAGTTCCGGGTCGGGAGGATGTAGTTCTCGTTGATGATGTTCACGAGGACAGCCGTTCCGAACCGGGGGAGCCCGCCGCCCGATATGGCGTTCTCCCGGATCTTTCCCGCGACCTCTTTCTTCAGGGCGAGAAACCGGTCACGGTCGGCGACGGTGATCCGGCCATTCCCCCGGGCGGCGACCGCTTTTACGTTCTTCGACCCCATCACGGCACCGACGCCCCCGCGGCCGGCGGCCCGCGATGTCTCGTTGATGATACCGGCGAACCGGACGAGGCGCTCACCGGCGGGGCCGATGCAGGCCACACTGATGCCGGGGTCACCGAGATCCTCCTGGATGGCCGCCGTCGTCTCGCTCGTCGTCATTCCCCACAGCGCTGACGCGTCCCGGACCTCCGCATGCCCGTCGTCGAGGAGGAGGGAGACAGGCCTCTCCGCCCGCCCCCGGATCACGACTGCATCGTACCCGGCGCGCTTCATGCTTGTGCCGAACTTTCCGCCTGAGTTCGCGCTGGTCAGCGTCCCGGTCAGAGGCGACTTCGTGACGACGTCGTACCGGGATCCGAGGGGAAGGCCGCTCCCCGAAACCGGCCCGGTGGCGAAGACCAGCACGTTCTCCGCACCCAGGGGATCGATACCCGGGTTCACCAGATCCTCGAGTATCCGGACCCCAAGTCCCCTGCCTCCGATGTATGCCCGCCTCCACTCTTCGGGAAGCGGCTCCTCCATCGTCCGCTCTCTCGCGAGGTCGACGTGGAGGATCTTCTCTGCGTAGCCGTTCATAGGAACCACCATGCCCATAGGCCTCACTCAAGGGCAATAAGGCTAATGGACAGAGAGAACACTACCTTAACCCTCAACGGAAAGAAACCATATCCTATCCGGAAACCGCCCGGAAGCGATACCAATAAGACCAGACACCCCCATCAGCCGGACGTGCAGGAGGGGGTGGCGCTGGCTCAAGGGGATGCGGAAGGAAAGGATACCATAACCGTGAAGGTCAGGGCGTTTGCGATGCTCCGGGAGATCATCCCGGCAGAGCATGATGCAGAGACACCCGGCGGATCGACGGTCGGCGACCTGCTCACGCTCCTTGCCGCCCGATACCCCGGACTCGGCGACGCCCTCTTCACCCCCGCAGGCGTGGTCAGGCCCTATGTCAACATATTAAAGAACGGCAGGAACATCCACTTCAGCGGGGGTCTTGAGACAGCCCTCAACGACGGCGACACCATTGCCCTCTTTCCCCCCGCGGGCGGAGGGTGATCCCTGCAGAGAAGAGTCTCCCGGCGACCGAACAGGATAATTTGCCATAAACTATACCTTTTTGTGACGTTTGCCGTTAATATATAATAACTCCAGAACATGAGAGAAGGATACCATACCCGCGGAGGATACTTCTGATGACTCAAACGAACGAACCCAATAAGGATACATGCACCGGGAACTGCGCCGGCTGCCCGTCTACGACCAAATGCGATGACACGAGAAACGCGGACGCCCCGAAGGGTCTCCCCCCGAAGGCCGATGTCAACGTGAAGCACGTCGTCCTCGTCCTCTCCGGGAAAGGCGGGGTCGGGAAGAGCACAGTCTCGGCAAACCTCGCCTACGCCCTTGCCAATCGCGGCTATAACACGGGCCTCATCGACCTCGATATCCACGGGCCGGACATACCCAAGATGCTCGGCGTCGAGGACGCCCGTCTCCAGTCCTACGACGGGAAGGTCATCGAACCGGTCAGGATCACCGGCAACCTCGCGATCATATCCATGGCGTTCCTGCTCCCGGAGCGCAACACCCCCGTGATCTGGCGTGGCCCGATGAAGATGACGGTCATCCGGCAGTTCCTGGAAGACGTCAACTGGGGCGACCTCGACTACCTGGTCGTCGACCTCCCCCCCGGCACCGGCGACGAGGCGCTCACCGTCGCCCAGCTCGCCCCGAACATCGCGGGAGCGGTCATCGTCACCACCCCGCAGGACGTCGCGGTCCTCGACTCGAGCAAAGCAGCCCAGTTCGTCAAGAAACTCGAACTCCCGGTCCTCGGGATCGTGGAGAACATGAGCGGGTTTGTCTGCCCCCACTGCAAGGAAGAGATTGATATCTTCGGCAAGGGCGGCGGGGAGAAAGAGGCAAAAGAGCTCGGTGTGCCGTTCCTCGGGGCCATCCCGCTCGACCCCGAGATGCGGAAGGCGGCGGACGAAGGACGGCCCTTCATCATCCGCCAGGCCGGGGCCACCGAGAACCCGACCTGGAAGAGTATCGATGCCGTCATGAGAGCCCTGGTCGAGCAGATCGAGGGGTAACCATGGATTACTCGCAGATTCTTGTCGGCCGGGAGGAACCCCTCCAGATATTTTCGAGGGTCGTCGAGGCGCTCGAAGACTATGAGGAGTTCCCCTTCCTGCTCGAACCCGTCTACCGTGAGGCTTCCGAACTCGATGACGAGGACCTCGACCGCCTTCGGTTCGGCCTCGTCCGCCTGCAGGTCTACGCCGACATCCACCGCTACGAGGATATGGAGGCGGCCCAGCGGATGAAGTACGTGGCCTCAATACTCGAACGGATGCTCTTTGGGAGGCTCCTCCTCGAGGGAGAAGAGGCCGGCGGCAAGCAGCAGTGCTGCTGAACCGGTCGGCCGGGATGACCCCGGGACAATATGCCGGCTCACGTCGAATGGAGACGCAGGGATGATCCTGCGCCCCTATTCGCCATTTCAATCAAAGCGATGTAAACAGAGAGACCACCGAACATTCCGGATCTGGTCGGAGAGGTGTACACCACCATCTGGGGCGGTACCATACTTCCCCTCTCTCATGGGCTGCTCCGATCAGCCCTGGTACACCACCACACTCACATTATCATCCGAACCGTGTTCAAACGCCAGCTCCACGAGCCGCCGGGCTGCATCTTCCGCGGAGGGACGAGCGGCGGCGGCAAGCATCTCTTCTTCCCCCACATACCCGGATAACCCGTCACTGCAGAGAAGAAACATCGGTCTTCCACCCATCGGGCTGACATGATAGAGATCGATCTGAAATGAAGCGCCTCCAAGCGATGATGAGAGAATATTGCGCATGGGGTGACGCCCGGCCTGCTCCTCAGTTATCAGTCCGTTATCGACAAGCGACTGGACGACCGAGTGATCCTTTGTGATACGATCTACGTTCTCATCCACCAGGTACGCACGGCTGTCGCCGGTATTTGTGATGACGGCTTCATTTCTCCTGATGAGAGCGGAGACGAGTGTCGTCCCCATACCTTCCCGCCTCCCGACTGCCTCGTTACGTACCTGACTTCCCGGTGAGTTAAGCACATGCGCTATTTTACCCTGAGGACTACCCTCCAATTTGGTCAAATTTATCAAAAATATCAACAAAATGGCCATATTCTAACAATCTAAACAGAGGGTTAATTTGCTTAATTATTAAGCACATCAACCAACTCATATATCGTCAAATATCCGACAATATTGGAATTTAACCGCGTTTTAGATAGATATGCGCCTAACACTCGGGAACTCAGGTACGTATCGAGTGGTGGGCTGTGTCATAGAGAGCACGAAGCATATCTTCAATTTCAAGTATGGTCATCCCGGGATGGTATGCGGATATTACTCCGTTTTCCAGGACTCTGATCGCAAGGCCGGATGCATAATCACCGGCAGCGTGCCCGCCAAGTCCATCGGCAACCGCAAGCAGGTATGCATCGATAAGAGGCAGGGCCAGGATTGCATCCTCATTCCTCTCCCTGCGGCCGGGCTCGATGATCCCGTAGAGGTCAGGCGGAGAAAGGCCCGGATCAGCAGACTTCTTTCGGAGAACACCTGTTACTGCTTCCCACAAGTGCGAGGAATGAGGTCTCATATCCTTCATATCGGGGAGTTATCTTCTTGAACGGATTTGGTGAATGAGAAGATCTGCCTTCCGGATGATATCTGCTGAAACCTCTATATCGTTCTCCACCATAAATTGCACATTATCGGCAAGGGATCGCGTATTGACCTGTAGATCTCCTTTCGTATATATCAGGAGATCGCTGAGATACTTATAGGCAGATGGGGCATCTCCCGTATGAAGGGCGGTCATTACAAGTTCCCCACAATAGTATGCTGCCTGGATACCATTTCCAGAGGATATGCTATTCCTCAATTCCTGTGAATAATTCCACTCAAGATAACGAGCGAGTTCTTTCTGGAGTTCGAGAATCGATTGGAATCGATTATCCGGTTCCTTCTCAAGACATTTCAGAATGATTGACTCAACATCAGATGACTCCGCCACTATCTTGCTTGGGGGTTGTGGATTCTTCATTGTGATTGCAGAGACCACCCCGACCATGCTCTCGCCGGTGAACGGGAGGACACCGGTGACCAATTCATAGAAGATCACACCAATCTGCCAAATGTCGGCCCTTTCATCCTTTCCGGTGTTGTTGATCTGTTCGGGAGCGGCATAGTAAGCAGTGAAAGAGGTGGTCGTCGATGTCCTGGATTCGGTTACCACTTTGGAGAGGCCCCAGTCACTGACCTTCGGGACGCCATTTTTTATTAAGATGTTCTGGGGTTTGAGATCCCGGTGGATGATTCGCTGATTGTGGGCAACTTTCACCCCCTCACAGATATTGAAGATAATCCCGGCCGCTTCCCGAGGAGCCATTGGCTTCTCCATGTCAGCCAGAGCGCTTTCACAGTACTCCATCTCGAAATAGGGCATCGGCATGATGTTATAGTCGTAGAGTTTGACGATATTTGGGTGGGAAAGCCGTGTCCAGCTCTGCAGCTCGGCAATAAACGATTTGCCAGTCGCGGCATCAATGGAGAGAGGGATCTTCACCGCAACCTCAGTGTTGTCAGGACGTGTTGCCCGGAAGACCCTGGCGAATCCCCCTTTGCCGATGAAAGAGATGTCGCGGTACCGATCGACAAGTTCTGTCGGGAACTGTTTGGGGGTTAGGGGTTGTGGGGAGAAACCAGAGACCGGCGAGACGGGTGTGTCCCGTGAGACATGTGTGAATGACGTCATGTCATTCACATCGATCCAGAACTCCTCACTCGTAGAATACACCCGGCTCCAGGGGTCTTCATAGGTGAGGGTAATATCAAGTGGGACATGGCCGCCATGTTTTGGGAGAAGTGGGATCTCGATAGTCGTAGAGCCACCCGCTTCGACGGTGCAGGTATCAACGCGCCGAACTTCGAAGTCGTCCGAAAGCGCGATCTTAATCCCAAGAGCATCGGCCGAACCAGGGTTAGTCAGTGTAGCACTGATCTGCTGCCAGCTCCCGGCCCTGAGGGGGGTTGTATCCAATGAGATATGTAGGTCCGGTCTTCGGGCCTCATCTGTCACGTATTGGGCACGTACGTGTTGAAGTTCATCGTTATCAGGCTGAAGGGCAAGGGCCTGATCAACCGATTTAATTGCATCAAGGAATCGGCCACGCGAGGCGAGGTATTTTGCCTTTGATATAAATGATTCTGCCTCCTGGTGCTTATACTCTTGAACCTCTTTGAGTGTCTTTTCACGCTTGATGCGCACCATCATGAAATATACGCCGGCGAACAATCCACTTATTGCCAGAATAAGGCCGATCGGAAGAAAAAGATTGAGATCCGACGTGGTAGGCGAGGCTGAATTAAAATCCCCACGAACGGGAAATTGAACGGGATTCAGGATCTGTTCTGTCCAGATCACTCCGTTATCAGTCGAACGCCAGACATCATTTAACCGGTTTGAGCCGTCATAACCACCCATCAGGATAATGCTGCCGTCAGGCATCGCAACGCTGCTGTGACCTTCTCGTCCCGACCACCCGGCACTCGCGGTCTGTTGTTTCCAGGTCACTCCGTTATCGGTCGAACGCCAGACATCATTTAACCGGTTTGAGTCGTCATAACCACCCATCAGGATAATGCTGCCGTCAGGCATCGCAACGCTGCTGTGGTCGTGTCGTTTCGACCACTCGGCACTCGCGGTCTGTTGTTTCCAGGTCACTCCGTTATCGGTCGAACGCCAGACATCATTGATAGATGGGGATCCTGTCTGGCCACCCATCAGGATGATGCTGCCGTCTGGCATCGCAACGCTGCTGTGGTCGGAACGAAACGACCATTCGGCACGCGCAGTCTGTTGTTTCCAAGTCACTCCGTTATCGGTCGAACGCCAGACAGACGTCTTTAATATGCCGTCAGAACCGCCCATCAGGATGATGCTGCCGTCTGGCATCACAACGCTGGAATGAGCGTCCCGTTTCGACCACTCGGCATGCGCGGTCTGTTGCTCCCAGGTCACTCCGTCATCGATCGAACGCCAGACATCATTTAAGTAGCTGAAGCGAGCGCCAGAACCGCCCATCAGGATGATGCTGCCGTCTGGCATCGCAACGCTGCTGTGACCGTCTCGTCCCGACCACCCGGCACTCGCTGGCGACACTATCAGGAGAAAGAGAAGGACAGTTACTATGATAACAATCTTCTTCATGAATATCGCTCCTCGGGCTACGGTAGTGTCTCCAATCTCCTGTAATTCTTCTGAGCCCTCTCCTCTTGCTTGATCATTCCTTCCCCATCGCTAAATATCTTTTGCCGGCGATCATCCCCACATTCCGCAGGTCCTCCAT
>DANY01000016.1:27028-28150 GCA_002501655.1 Methanoculleus sp. UBA303 | reverse complement strand
GAGCGAATCGGGGATGAACTTTGAAGTAGATGCAAACTGGAAGTTACTGGTACAATTTCTGCCCGAGGGTTGGGAAGACAAAGCGCAGGAACTTGGCGCCCTAACCCGGCGGCGTAAAATAGTGTCTGCGGAAGTGTTGCTGCGCATTCTCCTCATTCACTTAGCCGATGGTTGTTCGATGCGTGAAACGGTCGTCCGGGCAAGAGAAGTTGAACTGGTGGATATCTCCGATGTTGCTCTCTTAAAACGTCTTAAATCCAGTTCGGAATGGCTCCGCTGGCTCTCGGTACATCTTGCCGAACAAGTACACCTCCCCGTTCAAAAACCTCATTGGTTGCAGGACTTCAACGTCCGTCTGGTTGATGCGAGTGTCATCACCGAACCAGGCAGTACCGGGTCTGACTGGCGATTACATTACAGCATCGAGTTATTTGGCCTCTCATGCGACCATTTTCAAATCACTGACCAAAAAGTGGGCGAATCCTTCCGAAACTATCCTGTTGCACGCGGGGATCTCTTGATCGGTGATCGCGGGTATGGACGTATCGCCGGGATGAACTATGTTGCCGAACATGAGGGGGATTTCCTCGTACGGCTCAGTAATAAGGCATTTCAGGTGATGAAGAACGAACATGAGGAGTTTAATTTATTAGACCATTTTCGTGCTCTGGATTATGGGGAGATTGGTGATTTTGACGTCTTCTATAGGGTTTCGAAGGATCAACTGAAGCCCATTCGCCTCTGTGCGATAAAAAAGTCTCCGGAAATTGCAGAACGTTCAAAGAAAGGGGTTATCCGAACGGCAAGCAAAAAACAACAGTCCATCGATGAAGAGACGCTTGAGTTGCACGAGTATGTGTTTGTCGTCACCTCGCTGGCGAGAGACGTGCTATCCCCTGAAGAAGTCATGTCATTGTACCGGATGCGGTGGCAGGTTGAATTAGCGTTCAAACGATTGAAATCAATATTAGGCTTGGGACATCTCCCCAAAACGGATCCGGATAGTGCAAAAGCGTGGCTACACGGAAAGATGCTTATAGCGCTTCTCACCGCTGCAATTGTCGAGCAAGGACGTTTTTTTTCCCCCTGGGGATACCCTCTGCGCATACGAGGATGAGGAAA
>DANY01000016.1:18915-26817 GCA_002501655.1 Methanoculleus sp. UBA303 | reverse complement strand
AAACGAATCTGTGGAGGGAGACATCGTTTGCATTTTATTTGCTCCGATGCGCAGTAAATCCGGTTTTGTCGCTCAGTAAATGTCTCGAACGCTGGTGTCTCATTGCAAAAGGACTTGCAGAAGGCAACAGAGAGAGACCACGCCAGATGGTTGAGGTATACCAGTACCGACGCGGGGTAGGTGTACCCGCGGGTTAAGTTAGCGCATATGGGGGCAAGCCCCCCTCCCCGTCAGCCCCTCCCCCAGACGTGATAGCCACCACGGTCCAGTGTCCGGGGAGAGATCCAAGGAAGAACCGGCCCCCGGCACGGCTTCCCACTGGGTATCCCCACGCACTGCCCCCGCCCCTGAGGGGCGGGGGAGGAGGCCGGAGGCCGGGCGGGGTGGGGGGTTGCCGCCGAGGGAGATCCTCAATGGCGATATCCACCACAGTCTACTGCTACATCGGTGGGGCGGGGGAAGATAACCCCACAAACACACCGGTCCCCGGGCCCGGCAACGGCACCTATATACGATCCCCCGGAGAGGGGGCGGGCGGGGAAACCATGGAGCGCCAGACGATCAGCACCGACGAGGCCCGGGGCATGGCCGTCGACGACCTCTACCGGGCCCTCTCCTCCCGGCGGGACGGCCTGACCCGGTCCGGGGCGGAGGACCGCATCCGGAAGTTCGGCTACAACGAGATCCCTGAGAAAGAGGAGAGCGCGGTCCTGAAATTCTTCCGCTACTTCTGGGGCCCCATCCCATGGATGATCGAGGCGGCGCTCATCATATCCGCCGCCATTGGGCGCTGGGAGGACTTCGCGATCATCCTTGTCCTCCTCCTCACGAACGCAGTCGTCGGTTTCTGGCAGGAATATCAGGCAGGCAACGCCATCGCCATGCTGAAAAAGAGGCTCGCGCTCGAAGCAAGGGTGCTTCGCGACGGCAGATGGCAGAAGGCCGCCGCCCGGGACCTCGTTCCCGGTGATATCGTCCGGGTCAGGAACGGGGACATCATCCCCGCCGACATCAAACTCGTCGAGGGAGACTTCCTCTCAGCCGACGAGTCTGCTCTCACCGGTGAGTCGATGCCGGTCGAGAAGCACGTATCTGATATCGCCTACTCTGGCTCTACCGTCAAACAGGGCGAGATGACCGCGCTCGTGGTAGCCACAGGGCAGGCGACCTTCTTCGGCAGGACCGCCCGGCTCGCCGGGGAGGCGGTGACGGTCAGCCACTTCCAGAAGGTCGTCGTCAGGATCGGCGACTACCTGATCGTGCTTGCGATCGCCCTCGTCACCATAGTCTTCATCGTCTCGCTGGCCCGGCAGGAGAGTATCCCCGAAACACTCCAGTTTGCGCTCGTCCTGATCGTGGCGGCGATCCCCGCGGCGATGCCGGCCGTCCTCTCGATCACCATGGCAGTGGGGGCGACGGCGCTTGCACGGCGGGAGGCCATCGTCAGCAAACTCGTCGCCATCGAGGAGATGGCCGGGGTGGACGTCCTCTGCACAGACAAGACCGGGACGATAACCGAGAACAGGCTCACTCTCGCCGGGGTCGTCCCTTTTGAGGGATTCGGGGAAGACGACGTGCTCCTCGCCGCCCTCCTCGCATCCCGGGAGGAGGACCAGGATCCCATCGACATCGCGATCATCGAGTCAAAGGAGGCGCAGAACCTCAAAGAGCGGTTTGCCTCCTATACCGTCACCGGCTTTAAGCCCTTCGACGCGGTGGTAAAGCGCACCGAGGCCACGGTCCGGGGCAGCGACGGCCGGGAGTTTTCGGTCGCAAAGGGTGCGCCGCAGGTGATCCTCGCCCTCGCCGGCGGGGGGAAAGATCTTACGGAGGCAGTCGATCGCCTCTCCGGAACCTTCGCGAAGAAAGGCTACCGGATGCTCGGCGTCGCAAGGAGCGGCGCACCCGGCACCTGGGTCTACGCCGGCGTCCTCGGGCTCCACGACCCGCCCCGCGACGACTCCGCAGCAACCATCAAAACGGCGGCAGAGATGGGGCTCGACGTCAAGATGGTCACCGGCGACCATGTGGCGATCGCCCGCGAGGTCGCCCGGGAGGTGAACCTCAGGACCGAGATCGCCACCGCCGACGCCTTCGTAGATGAGCGCGACCCCGAAGCGGCGAAGATCGTCGAGAAGGCGGCCGGGTTCGCCGAGGTCTTCCCGGAACACAAATACCGGATCGTCTCCCTCCTCCAGTCCCGGGGGCACATCGTCGGCATGACCGGCGACGGCGTGAACGATGCCCCCGCCCTGAAGAAGGCTGACGTCGGGATCGCGGTCGCCGGGGCCACGGACGCGGCAAAGTCGGCGGCCGCGATCGTCCTCACGAAACCCGGGCTCTCGGTGATCATCGATGCGATCAAAGAGAGCCGGATGATCTTTCAGCGCATGAGCCATTACGTCACCTACCGGATCGCCGAGACCATCCGCGTCCTCTTCTTCATCACCCTCTCGATCCTGATCTTTGGGTTCTTCCCGATAACCGCCCTAATGATCGTCCTCCTCGCCCTCTTAAACGACATCCCGATCATGACCATCGCCTGGGACAACGTCCTCTACTCCCGCGCCCCCGAACGGTGGAAGATGCGCGAGATTCTCACGATTGCGACACTCATCGGATTCGTGGGGGTCATATCATCGTTTACCATGCTTGCCATCGCCCAGGGGCCGCTGCACCTCACCCTGGATGTCATCCGGTCGCTCATCTTCCTCAAACTCGCGGTCGCTGGCCACCTCACCGTCTTCGTCGCCCGCACCCGGGGGCCGTTCTGGTCTGTCCGGCCCGCTCCGGCCCTGCTCGGGGCGGTGATTGTCACCCAATCGGTCGCGACGCTGATCACTGTCTACGGGTTCATCATAACGCCCATCGGCTGGCCGCTTGCGGTCTTCGTCTGGGTCTACGCACTGGTCTGGGCGCTTGTGATCACGGACCCGATAAAGGTCTACGCCTATCGCCTCATCGACCGCGGCAGCATACCGTTTGTCCGGTGAGGGATCTCCCTCACCGGGGCAGCGGCGCCATCCTCTTTGACCCCGAAAGCCGCTCCTCAACCTCGGCCACCCGGAGGGTGATCTTCAGCACCGCGTCGGGTTCGACCGATATCGAGTCGATCCCCTGCTCCACCAGGAAGTCGGCGAACTCCGGGTAGGTGCTCGGCGCCTCGCCGCAGAGCCCGCTGTGCCGCCCGTTCCGCCGGCACCCCTCGACAGCCATGGCGATCATCCGCTTGACACCCGGGTCGCGCTCGTCGAAGGCCCCGCCCACGACCGCCGAATCGCGGTCGATACCGAGCGTCAGCTGGGTCAGGTCGTTTGAGCCTATCGAGAACCCGTCGAAGTAGTCGCTGAACGCGTCGATCTGGACGACGTTGTTCGGGATCTCGCACATCTGGTATATCTGAAGGCCGTTCTCGCCCCGCCGGAGACCGTTCTTCCCGAGTTCCTCGATGACCCGCTTTGCCTCCTCCACCCGGCGGCAGAAGGGGATCATGATGATCAGGTTCGTAAGCCCCATCTCCTCACGCACCCGCTTCATCGCCCGGCACTCGAGTGCAAACCCCTCCCGGTAACGCTCGTCGTAGTAGCGGGCGGCGCCGCGGAACCCGAGCATCGGGTTTGCCTCCTCCGGCTCGAAGTAGGTCCCGCCGAGCAGGCTTGCATACTCGTTCGTCTTGAAGTCGCTCATCCGGACGACCACCGGGTTCGGGTAGAACGCCGCAGCGATGGTCCCGGCGCCCTCAGCGAGCCTCTCGACGAAGTACTCCTCCCCGTCCGGGTAGCCGTAGGTGAGGTCGGCGATCAATCTTCTGACCGCTTCGTCCGTGACCCGCTCGGGGTGGATGAGCGCCATCGGGTGGACCTTGATGTAACTGCTGATGATGAACTCCATCCGGGCAAGCCCGATGCCGTCGTTCGGGACCATCGCAAGCCCGAAGGCCGCGTCCGGGTTCCCGAGGTTCATCATCACTGCGGTCTTGGGCCTTCGCAGGTCCGAGAGCAGGGTTCTCTCGACGTGGAACGGGAGGGCGTCATCGTAGACGAACCCCTCCTCCCCCTCGGCGCAGCTGACCGTCACCTCCCGGCCCGTCGGGACCTTCTCGGTCGCATCGCCCGTGCCGACGACCGCGGGGATCCCGAGTTCCCGGCTGACGATTGCGGCGTGGGAGGTCCGCCCGCCCCGGTTCGTCACGATGGCGGCGGCCGTCTTCATCACGGGCTCCCAGTCCGGCGTGGTGGTGTCGGAGACCAGGACTTCTCCCGGCCTGAATTCGGGAAGCCTGCTGACATCGGTGATGGTCCGGGCCTTCCCGACGGCGATCGCATCCCCGATGCTCTTTCCGGCGGCAAGTACCGCCCCGCGCTCGTCCAGGTGGTAGGTCTCGAGGACGTCTCCTGCCTTCTGTGACTGCACCGTCTCGGGCCGGGCCTGGACGACGAAGAGTTCCCCGGTCTCACCGTCCTTTGCCCACTCGATGTCCATCGGCACCGGTTTTCCGGCCTTCGTCGAGTAATGATCCTCGATCGTGAGCGCATACCCGGCGAGCGTCAGGACATCGTCGTCGGCGATGCAGAACCGCTTCTGGTCGGCCTCCGGGACATCGACCCTCCGGGTGACCTCTTTCTCTCCCCCGTGGCCGTAGATCAGTTTCACCTTCTTCTCGCCGAGGTTCTTCCTGACGATGGCCCGGTAGCCCTTCCGGAAGGTCGGTTTGAAGACATAGAACTCATCGGGGTTGACGGCGCCCTGGACGACCATCTCACCAAGCCCGTAGGACCCGGTGATGAGGACCACGTCCCGGAAGCCAGTGTCGGTGTCGAGCGTGAAGATGACCCCGCTTGAGGCGAGATCCGAGCGGACCATCTTCATGACCCCGACCGAGAGGGCGACCTTGAAGTGGTCGAAGCCGTTGTCTATCCGGTAGGCGATCGCCCGGTCGGTGAAGAGGGAGGCAAGGCATCTGGTATAGGCCTCCCGCAGCGCCTGGTAGCCGCGGATGTTCAGGTAGGTCTCCTGCTGGCCCGCGAACGAGACCGTCGGGAGGTCTTCGGCCGTTGCGGAACTCCGGACGGCGACGTCGGCATCTGGCCCGTACTCGTCGCAGAGCATGTCGTAGGCCGCCTGGATCTCGTTCCAGAGATCGTCGGGGATCCCGGCCGAAAGGATCAGGTCGCGGGCCTTCTTTCCCCGCTTCGCGAGGTCGGCAACGTCGTTCCGGTCGAGCCCTGCAAGCGTCTCCTTCAGGGCGTCGAGGATCCCTGCGGATTCGAGGACGTGCCGGTAGCCCCCGGCAGTCACGGCAAACCCGTCGGGGATCTTCACGCCCTTCGGGGTCAACTCGCTGTACATCTCGCCGAGCGACGCGTTCTTCCCGCCGACCAGGCCGACGTCCTCGTTTCTGATCTCGGAGAACCAGCGGATATAGGTCGCGTCCTGCTTCATGCTCTCCCACCCCCGGCCGGCGACGGCGCTGGCACCCGGTAGGTCCCGGCAACGATGTTCTGGGGGGTTCCGGCAAAGAAGGCTCTTATGTTCTCGATGCTGGTGGCGAGGATCCGCCCGAGCGCCTCACGGGTGTTGAAGGCGTTGTGCGGTGTCAGGATAGCCCGGTCCGAGTGCAGGATGGCGAAACTCTCGAGCGCCTCCTTGAGTTCGGTCGCCGGGGGTTCGCCCGCCCCCGAAAACTCCTCCTCGATCCAGACCTGCTCCCCCTCGAAGGTATCGAGCGCGACCCCCCCGAGGCGACCTTCGCGGAGGGCGCCGGCGACCGCTCTCGTATCCACCACGCCGCCCCGGGAGGTGTTGACGAGAAGCGCGGTGCCCTTGACCAGCCGCAACCGTTCTGCGTTGATCAGGTGGTGCGTGGCCTTCGTGTAGGGGACGTGCAGGCTGATGACGTCGGCCTGTCCGAGAAGGTCGTCGAGGTCGAGGTAGCGGACGCCATAGTCCTCGGTGAGGGCCGGGTTCGGCCGCAGGTCGTAAGCGATCACCTCCATCCCGGCCGCGTGGGCGAGGCGGGCGAGGTGCGACCCGATGCGCCCGGTCCCGACCAGGCCGAGGGTTTTTCCGGCGAGGTCCATGCCCGCGAGCCCGGTCCGGGAAAAGTCGCCCCGGTCCACCCGCGCAAACGTCGGCCTGAACCTCCGGGCGAGGGCAAGGATGAGCCCGAACGCGAACTCAGCCACGGTGGTATCACCGTAGAGCGGCACGTTACAGACGGCGATGTTCCTCTCCCGGCAGGCATCCACGTCGATATGGTCAAACCCGGTGGACATGGCGGCGATCACCCTGAGGTCAGGCAGCCGGTCGAGGACCTCCTGTGTGACGTGCGACGTGACAAAGACCCCAATGCCGTCGGCGTCGTGGGCAAGGGATGCGTTCTGGAGCGTGAGCGGTTCGGAGTGCAGGTTAACCTCGTAGCCGTTCTCGCGGGCAAAGGCGTCCCTGACCACGTCCTGTTCGTGCTCATCGAGGTCGAAGAAGACCAGTTTTATCATAGGTCCCTCTCACTCCCGGGAGGCCATGTAGGAGGCAATATCGACCATCCGCTTCGCGTACGCGAACTCATTATCATACCAGACCAGGACCCGGGCCATCCGCCCGCCGACGACGCTCGTGGACCGGCCGTCGATGACCCCGGAGTGCGGGTCGCCGACGATATCGGCCGAGACCAGCGGGTCTTTCGTATATGCGAGGAACCCCTTCATCTTTCCTTCCGCCGCCTGCTTCATCGCGGCGTTCACCGCATCCCCTGTTGTGTCCCGCTTCAGTTCTGCGACGATATCGACGACCGACCCATCGGGGATGGGGGCCCGGATCGCGATCGCGTCCATCTTCCCGGTGAGTTCGGGGAGGACGCGTGTGGTGGCGACGGCAGCGCCGGTCGTCGTCGGGATCAGCGAGACGGCCGCGGCACGCCCCCGGCGGGGTTTCTTTGTGGCCCGGTCGACCAGTGCCTGGGTGGCGGTGTAGGCATGGATCGCCGTCGCCATCAGCCGCTCGACGCCAAAAGAGTCGTTGAGCACCTTCGCCGCCGGCGCAAGCGCGTTGGTCGTACATGATGCGTTCGAGACGATGGTATGCTTTGCCGGGTCGTATGACCCCTCGTTGACGCCGAGCACGACCGTCAGGTCTGCGTCGGGCGAGGGTGCGCTGATGACGACCCGTGCGGCCCCGGCATCCAGGTGTTTGGCGGAGGCCGCCCGCTCGGTGAACCGTCCTGTGCACTCAAGCACCATATCCACGCCGAGGTCGTTCCACGGGAGGCGTGCAGGGTCCCTCTCATGGAGCACCCGCACCTCCTTCGACCCGAACCTGATATGGTCAGGGCCGGCCTCGACCGGGAAGGGCGCCCGCCCGTGGACCGAATCGTACTTCAGTAGGTAGGCGAGTTCTTCTGTCGGGTTTGGGTCGTTTACCGCGACGATATCGATATTCTCCGGCGTATCGGTGAGGTAGTTGTAGAGGGCCTTCCGCCCAATCCGCCCGAACCCGTTGATGGCAACTTTCTTCATGATATTTCCCCCTTGTCAGACAAGGGGGTCTCCTCTGCAGGACGGTATATATGATCTCCCTTCGCCCCGGGAAGAAGCCGGGAGCTCGCCGGTTCGGTGGCGATTGGGTTTTTCCAGCCTTTGGGTTTCGTACCCACTGGACCCTGCGGCCCTTCGGCCTCTTCTAGTCATGCTCCCGGGCATGGTGTTCTTTCGGGGGAGGAGGGTCTGCCCACCGACCCTCTCCCCCACGGTCCAGTGTCCAGAGGCACCGTCCTCGCTTCTGAGAGTTCTGGTATCTGGCGGGATCTGTCAACCCTAATTTCCTCTCCCAGCCCCGGACATGGCTTTCCACCGGGTATCCCCACGCACTGCCCCCGCCCCCTGGGGCGGGGGAGGAGCGCGAAGC
>DANY01000016.1:14543-18764 GCA_002501655.1 Methanoculleus sp. UBA303 | reverse complement strand
GAAGCGCGGGCGGGGTGGGGGTTACGAGTATCGCTACCCGGTGAGACAGGGGAGGGGGGCCCGTCGCCCTCCCCGTCAGCCCCACCCCCAATGGCGATAGCCATCACGGTCCAGTGTATGGAGAGAAACCCGGGGAAGGACCGGGTCAGGCTACCCGAGAATACAGCTTCCCCCCCGGCCTGCACATCTGGCGATGCTCGAGCTCCGCCTGCCCCTCGGGGGCACACATCGCTTATCCCTATCGCCCTCCCCGCCTGGAAGGGGGCTCGCAGGGAGGGGTGGCCCGTCGCCCTCACCTACCCCGGCCCGGCCTGCCGGGCCACGCCCCGGGCGGCCGCCGCGACCTCGTCCGGGTCTCCCAGGTAGTGGTGGCTGACCGCTTTCAGGTCCTCATCCAGTTCGTAGATGAGCGGGTAGCCGGTGGGGATGTTGAGGCCCGCTATCTCGTCGTCCGGAATGCTGTCCAGGTGCTTGACCAGGGCACGGAGGCTGTTGCCGTGGGCGGCGACCAGGACGGGTCTGCCCCTCCGGAGATCCCCTGTGATCCGGCTCTCCCAGTACGGGAGCACCCGCTTGAGCGTATCGCGCAGGGACTCGGTCGCAGGGAGGCTCTCCGGGTCCAAGTCTGCGTAGCGGGGGTCGAACCGCGGGTGCCTCGGGTCGTCCCACGGGAGCGGCGGTGGCCGCACATCGTATGCTCGGCGCCAGAGGTGCACCTGTTCAGCACCGTATTTTGCGGCGGTCTCCTTCTTCTCCAGGCCCTGCAGGGCGCCGTAACTCTTCTCGTTCAGCCGCCACGACCGGTGCACCGGGACGTACATGAGGTCGAGGTCGTCCATGACGATCCAGAGCGTTCGGATGGCCCGTTTCAGGACGGATGTGTAAGCGACGCGGAACGTATACCCGCCGTCGTCAAGGAGCGCCGCCGCCCGGTGGGCCTCCTCGATGCCCCAGGCCGAGAGATCCACGTCGGTCCAGCCCGTGAACCGCCCCTCCCTGTTCCAGACGCTCTCGCCGTGCCGTAGCAGGATCAATTCTACCATCGCACTCTTCTCCCATACCGGAACGGGCATCCGCCGGTTCCGTGACGGGAGCCCCACACCCGGTATAGTCCTTCACCCCCGCAAGATAAATGCCATGCATGCGCTGAAGCGCCGTGACTCTCGTGGAGAGATCAGAATCAGGAAACTGCAGGGAGGTATAACCCCACCCGTGCATCCCTGTGCAGCACCGGCGAGCGGGGGCGCGGGGCGGCCTAACCGCTAATGCCCACAATATTCTCCTGGTTTGGCAAACCAGACACGTATAGGTTCAATTTTTTTCGTAGCCTACCATTCGTTTATCTCTCATTCCCGCCCATATGGTGGTGTATGGCACCGAACAGAAGAACGAACAGAAACAATATCCTCGCGGGGGCGTCACTGCTCATCATCGTTGTGGCGGCAATCATCACCGCGGGATGTATGGCGGGCACGTCGACGCCCGGTGCGGTCGTCGGGCTCACCGGGGCCTCCTGGTCGCTGGACTCCTACCTTGACGGGAACGGTACGCTCGTCCCGGTTCTGCCGGGATCGGTGGTATCGGCCCTATTCGACGACGGAAAGGTCACGGGCTCCGCCGGGTGCAACCAGTACGGCGGCGACTATGTGCTCAACGGTACGAACCTCTCGGTCTCCTCCCTCATCCAGACGCTGAAGTTCTGCGAAGAGCCGGAAGGTATCATGGAGCAGGAGGCGCGGTTCATGGATCTCCTTGGCTCGGCGACAGGATGCCGGATCGAGAACGACCGGCTCCTCCTCACCGACGCTGCCGGAGCCACGACGCTCACCTTCGTGAAGGAGGCGCCTGCAGATCTTGCCGGGACGTCCTGGATGCTTACAAGCCTCGCAGGTGAAGACGGCGCTATGACCCCGGTCCTCACCGGCACGACGGTCACGGTCGCTTTCGGCGCTGACGGCAGGCTCGGCGGTTCGGCCGGGTGCAACCACTACGGTGCAGACTACGCTACAGACGGCGCGAACCTCACTATTGAGCCGGCCATAAGGACTGAGATGTACTGCAGCGAGCCAAAGGGCATCATGGAGCAGGAGGACCGCTACCTCGGACTCCTCGCAAACGTCGCCTCTTACTGTGTGGAAGGCAACCGGCTGATCCTCGCGGACCGCGAGGGTGCCGACCTGCTGGCCTTTGAGCAGGTCGCTCAAAAGCCTGATCTCCAGCTCGCCGGGACGGACTGGGTGCTTGACGGCTACAGCACCGGGGGAGATGCGGTCTCCTCGATCGTCAACGGCACAACCATCACCGCGAAGTTCGCGCCCGACGGGAACGTCACCGGGAACGCCGGATGTAACCACTACGGCGGCCAGTACATCCTCGACGGCGCAAACCTCTCGGTCTCCTCGCTCTACAGCACCCTTATGTACTGCGGCGAGCCCGGTGTCATGGAGCAGGAAGCGAAGTACCTGGGCCTCCTTGCAAACGTCTCCTCCTACCGGGTTGAGGGCGACCGCCTGACCCTCCTGGACGAGACGGGCGCCGGTCTCCTCTTCTTCGTGCAGGCACAGGAGGTGCCGCCGGCACCGCTTGCCGGGACAAGGTGGACACTTGAGTCCTACAGCCTGGACGGGGAGTCGGTCTCCTCGGTGATCGCCGGCACGACGGTCACGGCGGAGTTCTCACCGGACGGGAACGTCACCGGGAACGCCGGGTGCAACCGCTACTTTGCTGCTTACGAGGTCTCGAAGAGCACGATGACGATCGGGCCTGCAGGTTCGACGAAGATGTACTGCGGCGAGCCGGAGGGCATCATGGATCAGGAGAACAGGTACCTGACCCTCTTCGAGTCCACGGCAGGCTACCGTATCGACGAGGACCGACTCGACCTCCTCGATGAAGCCGGGAAGACGCTCCTCTCCTACCGGGCAGCGGATGCGGATCAGCCCTGATCCGGCCTCTGCTCACGGGGCAGGATCGGCCGACGTGGGCCGGCCCCCGCCCAATTTCTTCTCCGCAAGGCGGTCTTTTTTCCAGTTTCACCAGGCTCCGGGCGGCAGCCGCGGATCGCCGCTTCCTCCGTCCGACCACAAAGGAGAGGGCGATCGAGGGAATCTCGACGTAAATGAGTTATTTTTTCTTCTCTCGACCCTTACGCCTACCCGTGGTAGAGATGAGAGACGGGCACCACGCACTCGCGAAGGTCGCACTCCTGATCATCCTGGCGGCATGCCTCGTCTCGGCCGGGTACTCCGGCGAGACGGACACGCCCCCAGGCAATGCCAGCCAGGTCGCCGAACCGCTTGCAGGGACGGCATGGCACCTGGCCGCACTCCGTGCCGATAACGGCTCTGTCGTCGCGCCCCTGCCCCGGGCGGAGCCGCTCATCATATTCGGCGAGGGCGGCACGCTCTCGGGGTCTGCCGGGTGCAACCTCTACACTGCCTCCTACCGGATCAACGGCTCAACGATCTCGGTGGAACCGGTCAGCGTCACGGGGGCGCACCCTGCGGCAGAACGGGAACTCGCACAACAGGAGAGCCAGTATCAGAAACTCCTTGTTGCGGCTGCCTCCTATCGGGTTGAGGGCGACAGGCTCGTGATCTCCGGGCCGTCGGGTAAGGACCTGCTCGTCTTCCTGCGGGCCAAGCAGCCGGTACAATCGCCGCTGCTCGCGACGACATGGGGGCTGACCCACTACAGCACCTCAGGCAGCGCCGTCACCTCGCCGATCCCCGGCACCAACATCACCCTGACCGTCGATGGCGACGGCACGCTCTCGGGGTCTGCCGGGTGCAACGCCTATTCGGCCCCGTACCACCTCAACGAGACGGGGCTTGCCGTGGAGCGGATCGTCGCGACGAAAGCCTCCAGCACCGATCCGGCAGGGGTCATGGAACAGGAGAGCGCCTACCTGGACCTGCTCCGGTCGGCGGCGGGCTACCGGATCGTCGGGGATACGCTCGCGGTCATCGACGGCAACGGCAGGGCGATCCTCTTCTTTGCGGCGGAGCCGTGAGCGGGAGGGGATTGCCGGGATGCTTTTTTGCAGGGCATAATTCTCGGCCCGGGGCGCGATATCCACCACGGTCCAGTGTACCGGGACAAGCGTGAAAAAATGGGTAGTGCCCTACGAAACAACTGGTCATCTGAGATCCCATCCTGGTGTTCCCGCTTGCATGCAATCCGGGGCACGGCTTTCCCCAGGGTATCGCCATGACTGCCCCC
>DANY01000016.1:0-14250 GCA_002501655.1 Methanoculleus sp. UBA303 | reverse complement strand
GAGCCCGATAACGGAAATTTTCGGTCGGATCCACCGAGATCGATTATCAGTTCTCTGCTGGAGCACTACCAAAAAATGGGTCGGTCTACCGTCCAGCCTGAAACAGCGCATCATGGGCGTATCTTATGAAACGTATCAGTATCAGAACCAGGGTCTGGAACGCTCGTGCCCCCGGATACGGATTTCCATCGGGTATCGCCACGCACTGCCCCTGCCCCTGAAGGGGGGGCGGGAGGGAGGCCGGAGGCCGGGCGGGGTGGGGAATTTGAGGATATCGTCGTTCGGGGGGAGGGAGAGGCCCCCCTCCCGGTCCCCAAAACCCCCCGGCGCGATAGCCGCCACGGTCCGGTGCCCGGGATGAACCCGGGAAAATCCGGATCCGGCACCCGCCCCATCACGGGCGGGGACGAGCGCCAGGGTCGGAACAGAGTTTGCAGCGGGCCGAAAAAGGAGTTACGCCGTCGGATACGACTGCCCGGCCTCCTGGTCCGACGCCGGGAGAGAGTAGTGCATCTGGACAAAGACCCATGCATGGCCTGTCCCCCGGAGCACCGCTGTCAGCCGCCCGTTCAGGGTCTGCGGGGCACCGTCGGCGACGATATGGTACGCCATATCGGCCATGACCCACGCGACCGTCCCCTCGGCACCGATATGGATGTCGGAGAACTCAAGCGATATCGCCTCCGCCTGCGAAAAGTCGCGTTCGAGGTGCCGACGGTAGGCCTCCCTCCCGATCGCCTTTTCGTCGGGGCCGGTCCCGAACGCCCGAAAACCGGGGTCGGTGAGCGCTACCACGCCATCGACATCCTTCTTTGCGGTGGCCTCCGCCATCCGCCGGAGCACCGCCATGATCTGGTTCTGCGTCTGCTCGCTAACTGGCATGAATTATAGTCTTGCTGAAAGGGAGATGTTTTTTTCGAAAGTACACTGTGCCGGGGCTGATAACGGAAGGCTTAAGCACTAGGACCATCCACGACGGATATAACGAGGTGGCCGGCGACTTCAGGGCTGTTAGGCAGTTCACGGGTCGCTCCGGCACGGCTGCGCCCTGAACGTCGGCGGCCGGCGAAACAGGTTTTGCAGGAGATGATACCATGAAGTTTGTATGCCCGCTTATTGTTGTCCGTGACATGGAAGTCTCAAAAACCTTCTACGAAGAGGTGCTTGACCAGAAGGTGGGGTGCGATCTCGGCGAAAACGTATTCTTTGAAGGGGGTTTTGCCATACACCTGAGGTCGCATTATGCGGACCTGATAACCGTCGACGAGAGCGATATCATTTCCGGATCCAATAATGCAGAACTCTACTTCGAAGAGGAAGACCTGGATACCTTCCTTGAAAGGCTGAGAGATATAGACTCCGTGAACTATGTGCACGAGTTAAGAGAGCAGCCCTGGGGGCAGCGAGTCGTCCGACTGTACGATCCCGACATGCACATTGTTGAAGTCGGGGAACCCATGGAGAGCGTGGCGAGAAGACTCCTTAAGAGCGGAATCTCGGTCGAGGAGACCGCAAAGCGCACCTTGATGCCCGAGGAGTTCGTCCGACGTCTAGTGTAACAAAGCACGGGTATCCGAAACCCTCCGAGCGGGATAGGCGGCCACCCCGCCCGGTGTCCGGCGCTACCTGCCTGCCAACCGGAGGCGCTCCTGAAACTCCGGCGACCGGGCGGTCCGGATGAGGGTTGCGACGCCTTCGTCCGCGGCAAGTTCCTCCCGGATCAGGAGCTCACACGACTCGTAGCCGAGCGGGGTGAACCGGAGCCCCGCCTCCCGCGCCATGCGGGCCGGGCAGACACCTGCGTCAGCAAACCCGTTGCTGACAGCCGTGGCGACGGCACCGGGCGTCCGCACCTCATGCTCGTATCCGGTGATGCGGCCGGGATCGATACCCTGCCGGTCCAGCCATGCGTCGAGGAAGACCCGCGCCGCCGACCCTTTCGGGCGGTTGATGAACCTGAGCGACGCTACGCTGCCGGGATCCAGGTCGGCGGTCGACACAACCCCGAGTTCCGTCCGGGTTACCTGCACCCGCAGGAGGTCGACTTCCGGCAGGTACCGGAGCACCTGGTCGTTCCAGGCCGCTTCGGTCTCCGGGATACAGACTGACGCGGCATGACAGGTCTTCGCCCGTATAGCGAGCACCGCTCCAACCGTCGATGCGTTGCAGCAATGGAGCATGTAACCGGTATCGGAGAGGCAGTTTCTGAGCTCGCTCAGGGCTGGATCGCGCTGGCCGACGCAGATGAGCGTGCGGGCGATCTCGGCCGGCGGGACGGTGAGCCGGACACGCACTTCCTCGTCCGCCTCGATCCCCTCGCGCTCGGCCGGGATGTGGATGTAACCGTTCGCCCGGACCACCGCCATCTGGATGCCGCCCCCCCGGGGATGGGGGGTCGCAAAGCAGGTGCCGTCCACCCGCCCGACCGAGACCGGGACGAACTCGTCAAATCCGAGATCGGACGCCAGCCTCCGCGACAGCCGGACGTCCAGTTCCTCGCCCCGGAGTGGTGAGAGCCCCCACCACGCGAGCAGGTCCCCGGCAACCTCCCGGAGGACGGTCTGCGCGGCAACCGGGTAGCCCGGCATTCCGAGGACCGGTTTGCCGTCGACGCTTGCGAGCAGCACAGGTTTTCCCGGCCGGACAGCGATGCCGTGGAAGATGATCTCCCCGAGCGCGCCGACGACATCCCGGGAGAAGTCCCGTGTGCCGGCCGACGAACCTGCTGAGAGGATGACGAGGTCGTTCTCGGCGACCGCCTCCTGCACCGCCTCCTGGATCCGGTCGGGGTCGTCGGGGACGATACCATACCGGCGGCAGGTCGCCCCCATCCGGGTGAGGTAGGCCTCCGCCATGAGGGTGTTCGTCTCGACCGTCTGACCGGGCTCGGGCGCTACGCCGAGCGGCACGAGATCGCTCCCCGTCGGAACGATGCCGACCCGGACCGATCGCACGCGCACCCGGGTTATGCCGTAGGTCGCGAGCGCCCCGAGATCGAACGGCCGGATCGGGTGGCCTTTCGAGAGGACGAGTTCGCCGGCCCGAATATCCTCGCCGGCATGCCGGACGTTCTGCCAGGCCGCGGCGGACTTCCTGACCCAGGGTATGCCGTCGTCGTCCCAGGTATCCTCGACCATGACGACGGCGTCAAATGACGGAGGGAGCAGCTCGCCGGTATTAATGCGAGCACAGTCCGTGATTGGCAGCGGCCGCTGGTCCTGTGCTCCCAGGGTATCGCCGCTCTTCACCGCGTAGCCGTCGAACTTCGCGATATCGACCTCGGGGACGGAGTAGCCTGCGTACAGGGGTTCAGCCGTCACCCTATCGACAGCCAGGCGCAGCGGCACGGTCTCGGCATGGTCCGGCGGGGGGAACGCTCGTCGCATAGCCGCGAGCGCTTCTGGAAGCGGTGTAAGATTCAGGTATCGGCGTGGCATCTTGTGTCTCCTCGGTGGCGTGCCGGATGGAGGGGTCTTATCCCCTCCCGGCAGGTACATGCGTATTCGTTACTTCCAGTCAAAAAATAACCATTTTTTATTGACTGTGCCGGGAGCGGACATCGCAGTCGAAGAGCGACGCTTCACTGCCCATGAGGATCGCGTCGACGTTCTCCAGGCCCTGCCGGAGGCAGAAGACCGCCTCTTCTCCGGGACCGGCAAAGACGTAACAGTCTCCTCCCGAACACCCCAGGCGGCGGTTTCCCGGGCGCGCGCTGGTGATCCCGATGAGTGCATCGGCGACGCAGGGGTCGGAGCCGAGCGTGACTGATACCTGCGGCATCGAGAGGTCGCACTTGAGGATGCGCGTTGCTGCCTCCGCGACCCGCACCGCGACCGCCACGCCGGGGCAGAGTTCTCCATGGTAGTTCACGGCCTCGCGGATGAGGCCCTCCCGGTATTCGCCGGGGCCCATCTTCTGGATCTTCCCGGTCCGGTCGTGGCCGGTCGCGGAGAAGACGCAGTCCCATCCTGTCTGGTAGGGCTTGATGTCGATCACCGGCGTCCCGTCGATCAGGTCGACGTTTGCGAGCGCAAGAACCCGCTCCTCCCGCATGCCGAGCAACCGCACCACCGATATGGAGAGGGGATTTGGCCGCGCCGGAGAGCGGAGGGAGAAGACGCCCTTCTCCGGGAGGTCGCAGGAGACCTTCCGGGCCACCGCCTTCAGGACTCTCCGGTCCGCCTCGTGGAGCCAGCAGATCAGGATCAGGTGCGAATTCTCCTCGACGCCGGAGAGCGCCCCGGCGTACGCGGAGAAGATCTCAATCTCGGCGTCGACGCCCTGGACCGGCATATCGCTGCGTGAGCGGATGCTTGAGTGCACAAGCCCGATAGGGGAGAGTTCCATGTGGTGCATTCAGTCTCGATGGGGTTACGCCCCCCCCTGCGCCCTCCATCCCGGGAGGGATCTCTTCAGTATGTCTTCTTCTCGTAGTAGGACTGGGACCGGCAGTCGGCGCAGGCTCCGTCGACGAGCAGGTTGTCAGGAACCATCTCGCCGCAGATGGAGCAGATTGCAGATCTCCAGGGCCATTTCTGGGGCACTTTCACCCGCACCCGCTCGTGCGAGAGGAACCCGCGCCCTGCCTCGATGATCTCGTCGATCAGCGCGGTGCCCCGGGTCCTCGGGTCGAAGAGCGGGTCTTTGGTATACCATAGGGCAAACGTCGGGTACCGCCCGATCTTCTCGCCGTCGACGAAGACCCGGATCCCGCTCACGTATGGGGCTTCGGCCGGCCCGTTCATGGTGATGGCGAACTTCCCGATCGGGATCACCCGGAGACGGTGGTTGCCGGTTGTGCAGTGGGCAATCACCTGCAGGGGGTCGGGCAGGCACTTCGTGGTCTCGCAGACGGCGTAGATCTTCTCGCCCTCAGGAGGGTTCAGGAGTTCCAGGGCGTAGTCCACCATGAAGACTCCGACCAGAAGTCCCGGAGCTGCGAAGGTGTGAAAGTCGATACATCTCCGAAAATGCTTTATCAATCCCGGAGTAGAGCCTTTTGACTCGAGCCTGGCCTCGATATCGTCCCATGTATGGTTCAGTCTCGGTTGCACGGGAGAGTGTTTGGTCAAGGTTATTTGTAAACATTTTGGATTGTTCAACTACGTTTAGTTAATGAAAATGGTTTAATTCTGGTGTATTCGTCGTTATTTATCTCTTAATCGCATAAAGAGCGTAAATATGTTCTACTTTCTATGGGCCGGGGTTTGAACATGGTGCGGATCAAATATACTCGATAGTATATGTCAGAATGTTAAATGAGTAAGTTTAAATTTATATACTACTTAGTAGAGTAAAACTAATGTGAGTGTGTCTGTGCTTTCCTGACATGCTCAGAAACCGACGTTGAATGCAACAATCGGGAGAATGTGAATGGCTGAAACCAATGGAAAGTTACGTTACGTTCCCACGACCTGCCCGTACTGCGGAGTAGGGTGCGGACTCAACCTTGTGGTGAACGACGGCAAACTCGTCGGGGTAGAGCCCCTGAAGAGGAGCCCGATAAATGAGGGAAAACTCTGTCCCAAGGGAGTCTCCTGCTGGGAGTTCGTGCAGAGCCCCGACCGGCTGACAAAGCCCCTCATCAAGAAGAACGGCAAATTTGAAGAAGCGTCCTGGGATGAGGCGCTCGGTCTCGTGGCCTCCAAGTTTCGGGAGATCAGCGACAAGTTCGGGCCGAAATCGCTTGGGTTCCAGGTCTCGTGCCGGACGCCGAACGAAGAATGCTACGCCTTGCAGAAACTCGCGCGCGTGGCCTTCAAGACCAACAACATCGACAACTGCGCGCGTATCTGCCACGGGCCGTCCGTCGCGGGGCTCTCGCTCTCGTTCGGCTCCGGTGCCGCGACGAACCCCTTCGAGGACCTCGCGAACACGGACCTCATCTTCATGATCGGGGCAAACTCGATTGAGGCACACCCGCTCGCCGGCCGCCGGATTCTCCAGGCAAAGAAGGCAGGGAAGACGCTCATCGTCTGCGACCCGCGCTACACCCCAACCGCGCGCCTGGCCGACCACTACGTCCGCTACAACCCCTCGACGAACATCGCCCTGATCAACTCGATCATGTACTGGATCATCAAGGAGGACCTCCACGACAAGGAGTTCATCGCGAAGCGGACGAAGGGATTCGAGGATATGAGGAAGGTCGTGGAGAAGTACGCAGATGTCGAGTCGATCACCGGCGTTCCCACCGAGCGGGTCAAGGAAATCGCCCGGATGTACGCGAGCGCCAAGAACGCGGTGATCATCTACTGTCTTGGCATCACGGAATTCACGACCGGCACGGACAACGTCCGGTCGCTTGGAAACCTTGCGATGCTCACGGGCAACATCGGCAGACCGGGAGTTGGCGTCAACCCGCTCCGCGGCCAGAACAACGTCCAGGGCGCCTGCGACATGGGTGCCTACCCGAACGTCTTCTCCGGCTACCAGAAGTGCGAGGACCCTGCCGCCCGGAAGCGGATGGAAGAACTCTGGGGCGTCACCGGGCTTGCAAGCGATTACGGTGTGACCCTGACGGAGCAGATCACCCAGTGCGGCGACCCGATCAAGGCGATGTACATCTTCGCGCTGAATCCGGTCGTCTCCTACCCCAACTCGAACCACGTTATGCGGTCGCTTGAGAAACTGGACTTCCTGGTTGTGCAGGATCTCTTCATGACCGAGACGGCGCAGTATGCCGACGTGGTCCTGCCCGGCGCATCCTTCGCCGAGAAGGACGGGACGTTCACCAGCGCCGAACGGCGTGTCAACCGTATAAGGAAGGCCGTGCAGACCCCGGGAGATTCAAAGGAAGACTGGCAGATCTTCGTCGACCTGGCCCACAAGCTCGGCCTCAATGGATTCGACTTCAACTCGCCGGAGGATATCTGGGACGACATGCGGCGGGTCACTCCGTCGATGGCAGGCATCCCCTACTCGAGGATGGAGAAGCCGGAGTCTGTACACTGGCCCTGCCCGACCCTGGAGCACCCGGGAACGCCGATCCTGCACCGCGAGAAGTTCTCCGCGGCCGACGGCCTCGGAACCTTCTTCGGGCTCGAGTACCGGCCGCCTGCGGAGGTCGCCGACGCCGAGTATCCGTTCACCCTGATGACCGGACGTCTGATCTTCCACTACCACACCCGGACCCAGACCGGACGGGCGAAGATGCTTCACCACGAGGTGCCCGAAGGCTACGTGCAGATCAACAAAGAGGATGCCGCGCGGCTGAAGATCCAGGACGGAGAGAAGATCAAGCTCCGCAGCAGGCGTGGTGAGGCAGAGAGCCTCGCCAGGGTGACCGATGAGGTCGGGCCCGGCGTCCTGATGATGGCGATGCACTTCGCGGACGCGTCTGCGAACATGCTGACGAACGATGCTCTCGACCCGCTCTCCAAGATGCCGGAGTTGAAGCACTGTGCGGTTGCTGTCGAGAAGATCACGGGGGTGCAGTGAGATGGCAGCTAAAGGAGATATGGTATACGCCTGGACGACGAGCCCCGATATCGCCAAGGTGGCGGAATGCGGCGGCGCAGTGACCGGGCTCCTCAAGTTTGCCCTGGAGAACAATATTGTCGACGGCGTGCTGGCAGTCAAGAAAGGTGTTGACCTTTACGATGCGGTGCCGACGTTCATCACCGATCCCGCAGACCTCGCAGAGACGGCGGGCTCGCTCCACTGCGGGACGCTTCTGCTCGCGAAACTGATCAAAAAGTACCTGAACGGCGCCCAGGATCAGCGTATCGCTGTGACGGTGAAGGGTTGCGACGCGATGGGCATATACGAACTCGCGAAGCGCAACCAGGTCAACCTGGACAACCTCCTCCTGATCGGTGTCAACTGCGGCGGTTCGGTGAGCCCGGTTTCCGCCCGGAAGATGATCCGCGAGAAGTTCGGGGTCGACCCGAACGATGTCGTCAAGGAGGAGATCGACAAGGGCCAGTTCATCATCGTGACGAAGGACGGCCAGCACAAGGGCATCTCGATGGACGAACTCGAGGAAGCGGGTTTCGGCCGCCGGTCCAACTGCCGCCGGTGCAAGATGAAGATCCCGCGCCAGGCCGACCTCGCTTGCGGGAACTGGGGCGTCATTGGCGATAAGGCCGGGAAGGCCACGTTCGTCGAGGTCTGCTCCGAGAAGGGTGCAGATCTTCTGAGCAGGGCCGCGAAGGCCGGGGCCGTCGCCACCGAGCCCGCGAACCCGAAGGGTATCGAGATCCGCGGCAAGGTCGAGGGTGCCATGCTGAAACTCGGCGACAAGTGGCGGGCGCGCTACTTCGAGGGGCTTGGCAGCGGGAAGGAACGCCTCCAGAAGATGATGGAGGACTCGTCCCGGTGCACCAAGTGCTACGCCTGTATCGACAACTGCCCGATCTGCTACTGCGTCGAGTGCAGCACGAAGAAGCCCTACCTGGTGCCGCCGGGCGTGCTCCCCGTGCCGTTCATGTTCCACCTGATCCGCTACGCCCACGTGGCGGACTCCTGTGTCAACTGCGGCCAGTGCGAGGAGAACTGCCCGATGGAGATCGCGAACTCGCTCTACATGCACGCCCTGCAGACGGACATGGAGAAGATGTTCGGGCACACCCCGGGTGTGGATATGGATCTCCCGGTCCTCGCGATCGTTGAAGAGAAGGCTGAACGGGAGCGGCTCTTCGCGACCGGCAGCGACCAGATCTTCAACGTGTTTAAGTAAGATCCTCTCTCCGGAGGGGATACGAGGTGTGCAGACGACGGGCGGAGCGCCCGTCGCCTGAGCACCGCAGGTGCGAGTGACTACAGAGGATACGTTGCACCCGGCCGGATCGGCGGGTGTGCGGACGACCGCCGAACAACCATCTTGAGTTCCAGAAAAACCTCGATGCGCCCGTGCCGGGGCGCAAGGGATGCCGGAGAAGCGGGATAAAACCTCGGAAATTTTCTCCCGCCCTCTCCGGCTTATTTTTCTGGCAGCGCCGGAGTTGGCCTGCCGCCTGTTTTTCCGTATCCGATCCGGACACCGTTTCGCTTGCTGCTGCCCAGACGGTTGATGATTATACCCCCGGCCTCCTTGCAGACTCCAGGAGGACGACGCCCCGTATGGTCGCACCGTTGCACCGGAATTTCGGGACAGGTGCAAACGAAGAAGTATGGCGGGCGGGGCAGGGTGACCCCCCTGTACGGGCCTGCGGTTGTACCTGGGATATGCGGGGACTTCCCCTCCCCCTCCCTAATACCAGACTGATGAATACCTTCGGAGAAGAGCGTCGTCCAAAGCATTTCAGCCCCGATCTCCGGGCCTTCCGGCCCGCTGCCTGAGTTTTGACCGGAATCCCTGTGGGATAACCTTATGGTATCACAGCCCGATCAGGCATATGTGGTGACAGATTATGCCGAAGTGCTACAGTTGCGGTGCAGAGATCAACCCAAAAAAGACGCGGTGCCCCAAATGCGGAGCAAAGGTTGAGGCCGGGAGCGGAAAACCCCAGGAAGCTGGAGTTGCCAGGGGGCGACGGTAAAAAACCTCGAAGATTCCCTTACTGAACTTCTTTTATCCGTTCCTGCTCTTTTTCCGCCTGGCAGCGCGGTGAAGTGCGCCACCAGTAATAGACCTCGTAGACCAGCAACGCCAGCAGCACCGCGCAGGCGCCGAAGAAGAAGCCCATCACCAGGTCATGGACCGGCGGCGCCCCAGAGGCATCGGCCAGGGGTGCCCTGAACGCAGTGATCTCCTCCCCCCCGCCCCCGGCAAGCCTCGGTTCGGGCGGCATACCCTCGAGGGCGGGCAGCACCGCGGGGAGAATCGCCCAGAGCCCGAGGCTTGCGAGGACGACGACGCCGAACAGCGTTGCGTACTTCTTCAGCACCGACCGGAGGTCGCTTACCGGCGGCGCGATGATGAGAACCTGGTTTGCCAGGCCGTAGACCTTCACCTCGCGCCCTTTCTCGCTCCAGCGTGTCTCCATAACCTCAAGAAGCCCGGCGTTCAGGAGGTTCTCGATATGGTAGGAAGCGGTGGTGATCGGGATCGCCATCGCCCTGGCAACCTCCGACGACGTCAGCGGACCGCCACCGAAGGCCTGGATGACCGCGTTCGCCGTCTGGCTAGCCATTGCCCGGGCGATCTTCTGTGCCCGCTCATCGCCCGGCTGGATAACTACAACATCATCAACCATGGAGTGCTTCAACGATCTCTCTGCGCCCGCGTTCGAGCGCCTCTTCGAGCCGGGAGACGTCCGATCCCGCGCCCTGCGCAAGGGTCGACTTGCCGCCGCCCTTTCCGCCGAGGACGCTGCAGACCTCCCGCACGATGTCGGCAGCGTTCACCGACGGTGCCCCCGACGCCGCCACTACCTTCACGTTCCCGTCTCCCGATGCGAAGAGCGCCACACCGCCCTCACCGGAGACGGTCATGGCGAGCGCGACGAGTTCCTTCTGGGCCGCATCCACCTGCCTGACGACGACCCTGACCCCGCCCACCACCTCGCCCCCGAGGTGCTGCATCTGGAGATCCACCACGTTCTTCTGGAGACGCTCGATCTCCTTCTTCTGCTCCTTCCATTCCCCGAAGAAGCGCGCTACCGCCGCCGGCAGGTTCTCGGGCTGGACGCTCACCACATCAGCGGATGCCTGGAGGAGTTCCTCCATGCGCTGTATGGCCTGCACGGCAGCGATACCGGCCGCAAAGACCAGCCGCTCAACGCCGTCCTGGATATGCTCGACGCCGATGACCCGGATCGGCCCGATCTCGCCGGTTGTCCGGACGTGCGTTCCCGCACATGCCTGCACATCGCTCCCCACCTGCACCGTCCTGATATCCCGGCCCGGCGGGACGCCGCCCTGGTAGAGGCCGAACCCGTACTTCTGCTCGGCCTTTGTCCGCTCCTCGATATGGATATAGACCGGGGTATCGGCCATGACCATACGGTTTGCCTCGACCTCGATCTTCTGGAGTTCTTCAGGCGTAATATGCTTGTAGTGCCGGATATCCAGGCGGGAAGTCTCGCTCCCCTTCTGGGCGCCTGCCTGGTGTACATGGACGCCAAGCACCATCTTTGCGGCGTGCAGGAGAACGTGGGTCGCCGTATGGTGGCGCATCAGCGACCACCGGCGTTCCTCGTCCACCATGCCCTTCACTCGGTCGCCGCGCATGAGGGGGCCTCCCGTGACCCGGTGGAGGATCACCTCCCCGAGTTTCGTCGCCTCCTCCACCCGCACCATGCTCTCGGATGTCACCAGGGTGCCGGTATCCGACGGCTGGCCGCCTCCCTCGGGGTAGAAGAGGGTCTGGTCCAGGACCACCATCCCGTCGAAGTAGTCCAGCACCATCGCCTCGAACTCGACCTCATTCGGCAGTTCGTAGTAGAGTTTCTTCGTCGGGGGCAGGGATTTCGCCCGCTCGCGGTAGGCGGCAAGCGGATCCTCCCCTTTCGCCTCCTTCTGCGACTCCGAGTGGCTGTCGGCGATGAGCGAGTAGAAGTTATCGGGGATATCCACAACAGCGCCCTCGGCGGCAGCGACATCCTTCACCATCTCGGGCGGGATACCGTGCGAGTCGTAGAGGGTGATCACCTCCGCGAGGGGAAGGGGTGCGCTCTTCGCCTTGTAGTTCCGGGCGATCTTCTGGACGATCCGGGTCCCGCGCTCGAGGGTGCTAGCATACCTCGCCTCCTCGTTCTCCACGATCTCCCTGACCACATCGACGTCCTGCCCGAAGTTCGCAGTTCCTACGACCTGCATCTGTGCCTCGATCAGGTCGCCCAGGTCCTCGTCCATCGAGAGGTCGTTCATCATCCGGAGTGTCCGGCGAAGCACAAGCCGGGCGAGATACCCTTCACGGACGTTCGAGGGGACGATGCAGTCGCCGAGCATGTAGGCAAGGCAGCGGGTGTGGTCGGCGATGGAGTAGACCTTCTCGATCGGGACGACGATCTGCTCCAATCTCTGCACCGGCACGTCGATCGCCTCGGCGACCTTCATCCGGAGGTTATGGAGGTTCGTCCCGGAGATATCCATCACTCCGGCGAACCGTGCACTGAGCCCCATGATCTTCGTGAACTCCGGGTTGTCGAGGAGGTTCTCGAGGTGGGCCGAACGCATCAGACGGCTCACCATCTTCGGGAAGACAGCATCGTATATCGTCGGCGAACCCTTCGAGGCCCAGACGAACCGTTCGAGGCCGTAGCCGGTATCCACGATATTCAGCCGCATCGGGTAGTAGGTCTCCCCGTTCACCGCGACGGGCGGCTGATCGGTCTTCTGCCGCCCGAGGTTCATGAAGACCAGTGTCGCGACCTCAAGGCCCCCAATGAGCACCTCGACGGACGCTCCGGCGTTCCCGCCGCCGAACCAGGGGTGCTCCTTATAACTGACACGGTCAAGGTCGCCCCCGATGGACGCGATGAACTCGTCGCAGAGGGCCACCGTCTCGTCCTTCCAGTAGATCTGCTCCTCCGGTGTGTTGAAGGCATGGTGAGCCATCATCTCAAAGAGCGTCAGGTGGCGCCCCGACCTGCCGACGGAGTCGAGGTCGTTTAAGCGGATGCAGGGCTGGGAGATGGTGAGCGGGTTTGCCGGCGGGGGGACGACCCCGCTCGTGACGAACGGCTGGAAGTCGGCTATGGACGCGATGGTGAGGTAGATGTCGTCTCTCCACCGGGCGGCTACGGGGTAGCGTTCAAGGCGCGTATGACCGTGCCGCTCGAAAAACGAGAGGAATGCCTCCCGCATCTCATCAACGGTGTGGGGTTTAAAGACCGGGTTGCCGATGAAGTTATACGTCACACACGGAGCGTCACCGCAGAACTCCTGTTCGGGGTCCCGGGTCCAGAACGCCGCTCCGCAACTCTTGCAGACCTTCCGCTCAAATCCTTGAGATCGGAAATAATCGAGCGTATATTCTTCTTCGAGCATTGAAAATCACGCAGTATAATCAGGTATGACTGGAACTAATATAGTTGTTTGTGCGGACCGTTTAAAGTTTCCATGTGTCCTGGTACCAGAGATCGTAGGATTCGTATAATCCTGTTCGTTCTGCGATGCGTACCGCAAGAATGTGCCAGCATTCGCGTCCCCGGAAGAGGAAGTCGCTGCAGGTGCAGAAGTCGCCTTCAACGATGTACTCGTCGCTGTGCCCCACCACAATGAAGAAATCCAGGTAACGCTTCACCTGCTGTTCATCGACGGCTGCAAGTGCCTTTCTTCCCCGGTCTTTGTAGGCATGCTCGATGCAGGTGCGAAACTCCGGCGTCAGCGCTCTCTTCTGCTCGATCTTCTGCCAGATGCCGCTCATGGAACTACCACTACGTGTGGCGGATCAGGAATATAATGCCACCCCATGCGGGAGGAGAGCGCCTCCATGGCCGGGGCCTCGAGCGCGTAGTGGGTGGCCTCGAGGCAGGGTATGGGTGATGCACGGGCCACGCTGTGTTTCAGTTCCGCCGAGAGGAAGGCGTCCGCCCCAAGATCGACGGCCTCCCGGATCAGGTCGGGGTCAAACCCGCTCCCCCCCACGACTGCGAGACGCTGGATCGTCCCGATCTCCCCGTAGACCCGTATTCCCCCGCCGGGGAGGCGGCGGGCGATCTCCTCTGCGTCGAGGGAGCAGTCGCCGACGAGGCCGGCGGTCATCCGCTCAGTCGCGGAAAGGCCGAGCCTTGCGGCCAGAGTGTCGTTGACGCCGCCCTCGGCATGGTCGAAGTTCGTGTGCATTACATAGAGGTTCATGCCGGCGGAGAGGAGTGTCCGGAGCAGGTGCGACGTTGCGCCCCTGACGGTCGTGACCGGGTTCCAGAGGGGCGTGTGGTGGACGACCAGCATATCCGCGCCGGCAAGAGTTGCGGCCTCAGCCACCCGCTGCGTGGCGTCGAGCGCACAGCAGACGGTCCCGATATCGCCCTTCCCCTCGACGATAAGGCCGATCCTCCCGACGTCGTAGTCTTCGGCCAGTTCGGGCGGAGCAACCCGCTCCATCACGGTGATGAACCTACGGATATCCATGCAGTATCCCATGTGGAACTCCCGAGATAAAAAGGGTGAACGCGTGGGTAGTGCCCTACGAAACAACTGATACTCAACTTTGTTGAGATCTCATCTGGGTGTTCCCGCTTGATTGCAATCCGGGGCACGGCTTTCCCTTGGGTATCGCCATAACTGCCCCCCGCCCCCATGGCGATAGCCACCACGGTCCACGGCATGAGGACATGCTTGAGAGGAAAAAGGTCGAACTTCAGGCCAGGTCCGGCACCAATCTCGTCAGGGAAGAATGACAGCCAGAATAGGGCTTCA
>DANY01000017.1 GCA_002501655.1 Methanoculleus sp. UBA303 | reverse complement strand
CTGACGCCGGTTTCCCGGGAGAAGGGGTGAGTGGGCCCGAATCCGGTTCTTCCCCGGGATCTCCCCGTGCACTGGACCGGGGTGGCTATCGCCCTGGGGGTGGGGCAGTACGTGGGGATACCGGGGACAAGCCGTCTCCCGGGAGGCAACCCCCCGGATAGCGTGAAAAAAGATCAATACACTCCTCCGGGGAGAGTGCCGGTAATTGGGAACCGTTGCACTAGCCGTGCCGCACAAGCCGGTGCGTCAGCGCGACGAGGGGATGGCGGGCGTAATCGAGCACCTTGATGTCGTCGAGCGTGGTGAGGTTGAGCGTCCGGGCGGTCCGCTCCATACCTAACTCGATATTCTCCCGGACCTCGATGATATAGGCGTCGAGGTTCGTGATCCCGAGCCTTTTAGCCGCGATCGCCCGGTGGTGCCCGTCGACCAGGATCCAGCGGCCTGGCCGCCTGACCACGATCAGGGGTTCGGCGAGCCCCTTCTTGATCTCGTACATCCGCCCTTCCAGTTCGTCCTCGTATATCTTTGACTGGGTGGGCAGGAGGTCGTTTATCGGGACCGAGCCCCGCCTCAGCGTCGGCTCGACCCCGTAGAGTTTCTTCAAGGTCTCGATGAACTTGAAGACCTTCTCCGGTGAGACGTGCTCGATCTGGGACCTGATGACATCGGCGTTCGATATGATCCCGATGAGTTCGTTCTTCTCATCGACGACCGGGAGTTTCTGGATGCCGGAACGGAAGATGACACGGGCTGCATCGTTCACGCTCATATCCGGGTCGGCAACGATGAGGTGGCGTGACATCACCTGCTCTATTGGTGTTGCCGGGTGGGCGAAGAGGAGGTCCCGTGCCGATATGTAACCTACTACTTCCTTTGAGTTCTCCACAACAGGAAATCCGTCGTGGTGTGTCTTTTTTATGGTTTCGATGACGTCGCGGACCGTCCCATGGGCGTTGACGGTGACGACGTCGTAGGTCATGTAGTCCTTGACCCTCTTTTTGTCCATTATGATAGTGTCACACTGGCTCGACATGAATTGTTCGGTCAGGATTGGTAAAGACATAAAAAAGGTTATTCAATGGGGATTGCGGTCCCGGTCTCGGTCGGCGCTTTCTTCAGCCTGACCTCGAGAACACCGTTCTTAAACGTTGCCGCCGAACTCTCCTCGGTCACCTCGGCGGGGAGCAGCACCGTGCGGCTCATCTGGCCGTAGACACGTTCCCGCATGAAGAAATCCCTGGTCTCCTCCGCGGTCTCGTCCGTCCGCCTGCTTACGATCTCCAGGTGCTGGGGGTCGATGAGCCGGACTGCGACGTTCTCTTTCTCAACGCCGGGGAGGTCGGCAACGACGATCACCTCGTCCTCGTGGTCCCGGACATCTACACGGAAATCGCGGACTGCCGGGACGACCCGGCCCCTGATCTCTTCTCCTCGTGCGCCGATTCCTCCGAGCATGGACTGGAACCTGCTCTCCATCTCGGCCATAAGGTCGTCAAAGTCCTGCCATATCGTGCGATACGGCCCTCGTTCAATCCTTGCCATCGTAATCACTCCTGTTTCTGGAATGGCCCCGGGGCGACCGGGTCGCCCTGGCTAACTTTAAGGTAGTGTTTCAATTATATAATTGTATCCAATCTAGCACCTTCTCCCGCACAGAACAATACTATTTTATTTTAACGAAAGACGATTGTACAACAATGAAACAGACTCAGCAGAAAACCTCGAAGAACGACGATAAGGCATGGATGAAATGGGCCTACGTGGGAGTCGCCCTGCTGGTTGCGGTGGCCATGGTGGGATCCTACCTGGCCCCGATGTTTGGGAGCGGCCAGAAGGCTCAGGTAGGGAATACGGCACAGATCGGCTACACCATCCGTGGCGAGGACGGGCGCCCTCTCGCCACGACCGACCAGAACCTCGTGTCGAGCGAATCCCAGAAGGGGAACCTCGTCCTCCTGACGAGAGGTCTGACGATCCCCGTCGGGAGCCAGGTCTCGGGCGAGAACGTCGCCGTCATACCGGTCGAATATCCTCCCGGATTCTCGGCCGTCGGCCTCCTCGGCTTTGAGACCAACGCCATCTCTCAGGGACTCATCGGGATGCGCCCCGGAGAGATGAAGGTCGTCGGGTTCTCCTACGGGGCAAACGACCTCGAGGCGAACCTGAGCCAGGAAGACGCCGACGGCATCGGCCTCAACTTCAGCGAGAGGGCGGTGGGCGACACGGTCATGCTCGGGCTGACGACATCACCGGATATCCCCATGGGTAATGAGACCAATGAGACCCCGGCACTGCGCATAGGGAAGGTTATAGCCAAGAATCCCGACTCCCTGGTCATCACGTACCGCTACGGCAGCGCCGAGGTCACGCTCAACAGCATAACGGGGTGACGGCACCCCACTGTTTTTTATAGTTTTCCCGCTTTCTGCCATATATGGCGGTAAAAGTGATGAACTTCTACCAGGAAGGGTGCATGGGGTGCGATGAGCAGGCCCCCATCCTTCGCGAGGTGGAGAAGGACCTCGGGATCGAGATCGAGGAGATCGATGCCGTTAAGAACCCGCAGTATATCAAAGAGTATAGCCTCCGGGTGACCCCTACAACCCTCGTCATCGAGGGCGACGAGGTCAGGGAGCGGATGGAAGGTCTCGCCCACCGCGAAGACCTCGAAGCTGCGATTCGCCGGCACCTGCCTCGACCCCTGCCCGGGTAAAGGTCGGGGCGGTGCCGGGAAGGCCCGGTGCAGCGATTTTTTCTATCTTGTGTCCGGAGTTACCCTGAAGGTGGAGTGGATCTGCTGGTTATCGACCTCGCCCGCGAACGTGCAGGGCGAAGTCCCGTTCCCCGAGAGAGGCCTTCTGCTGGTTGTGGAGTGTACGGGTGCCGGGGTGTGTGGCTTGCAACGGCCAGTGGGGGGAAGCATGCGCACCCGAAGGCTTGCGAATATCCCATATCCCGCTGCCCCGGGTTGGCGGGGATCACGGCCTCCTCTGGTAACGCCCATCGAGGTAGCCGTAAATCCTCTTTACCCGGCGGGCTACGGTCTTCCAGCCTTCTTTCCGTATGACCGGGCCGTCACGGAGTTTGATGTGTGATATCCGGATCCGCCGCCCGCCGAAGGTGTAGGCCTCCCCGACGACGAACTCATCTTCTCCCTCCGCAGCCTGGTAGAGCGGAAGGGTCGTGCGCCCGGTATGGATGGATGCCCTCACCACGACCTGTTCGATACCCCGGGTCCAGAGGGTCGTCACCGCCTCGGCCTCCGCCCGGCGGACTCGTTTCGCTCCGACCTCGATGCCGGTGACCTCGACCCCGAAGACCTCGTCTCCACACTCCGCGGCGATCTGGTCCCCGAGGCTCACGACCTCATCGGCGAGCATCTCCACGGTGCAGACCTGTGACTCCGTCTCATGGCTCACGATCGCCCTGATGGTGAGAATACAGGGTTCGGGGGGCTTTGGTGTCCGGTGGATCTGGCCGCACTCGCTACACTGTACCACCAGTTCGGCGGCTTCCCGGAGAATCTGGTGCTCACACTCCTCCTTACAGATGGGGCAGACGATACTAATCATTCATTAGCAATGGAGTCCCTTCCTAATTAAGTATGAAGGCGAGGGATATCGTGCGGGCGCGAGGGCACCCGCTGATCCAGGGAATCCATCCGACGACATTTGAGGTAACAAGGGACGAGACGCTGACGCTATCCGGTGACTGCATCATCGGCGTCGCTGCCGACAAAGGTGCCGCAGACCTCGACCCCGGCCTGAAAGCTGTGCTCTGCGACGACCGTGCGGTGCTCACGACCCGGCTCATCGCCGGCGGCCAGACCGTCGAAGTCAGATCGCGAGGAAGTGCGGCGCTTACCCTGGACCATCCTGCGGATCTCGTCTGGCGGCGAAGCGACTTCGTCTCGGACCGGACCGTGGGCATCCATGCCGATCGCGTCGCGGCCGGCCTCCCCCGGGAGTTTATCGAGGCGCTCCGGCGGGGGGAGGAACTGGTGGTCGAACTCGAGGCGGAGATCCCGGAGGGTTCCTGACCGGCGCCCGGGCGACACTCACCGGACGGTTCGCATCCCGTCCCGGATCTCTCCGAGCACCAGCAAGCCGATTGCAAGGAGCAGGACGACCGCGAAGAGCCCGATACTCAGGGCCAGCCCCGAGGAGATCGCCCCGAGGAGATCCAGGGCCGTAACGACGCCTACGACGAAGACAGTTATTATCGCCCCTGCTTTCTCGTCTACCATGATACCCTGTGCGCCGTTTGAGAGTATATTCGAACTGGGGGGACCTTCACGGTCACGGCTCCCTCCGAACGCATGAGAAACACCCCTTCGGCCGGTCTTGTGACCCGGGGGTGACACCGGGGATAGGTTTATGCACTCAAGGTGCGGGAGGCAGCTGAGGTATGCAACAGTTTAGCCCGGCGCTCGATGACCTCCTTGAACTGCTGGAGGCACTCGACCGCCATCTCCGCCCGCTCAGAGCCGGGGAAGGTGTGATCCCTGCAGGAGACCCGCTTCTCCTCAAGCCCCTTCTCGACGACCTCCACAGCCAGGCGGAGACACTGATCGCCGACATCCAGAGCATCGACGCCGGGTTCCGGCGATGCCGGAACCGACTTGCCCACCTCCCGGCCGGATACATCTGCACCGGGTCGGACGGGGTCATCCTGGAGGCGAACCGGGCGGCGGGTGCCCTGCTCGGCCTCGCCCCCGCCTGCCTGCAGGGGGTCCCCCTCCATGAGCACCTCCACCCCGGATCTCTCCCCGCCTTCCAGTCGGCGGTTGCGGCGCTCACGCGAGGCGAAGAGGTTCCGGTGCAGGAGTTCTCTCTCGCGAGGCACGACGGCAGCACGTTCCCGGCCACCGTGGCGGTCTCGGTCTCGCGCGACCCCGGTGGCCGGGTGGTCGAGTGCCTCTGGGCCATCTACGATATATCCGGACAGAAGAAGGTTGAAGAAGCCCTCCGGGAGAGCGAAGAGCGCTACCGGGAACTGACTGAAAACATCAGCGACGCCTTCCTTGCGCTCGACCGAAACAGCCGTATCATCTTCTGGAACGTGGCGGCTGCCCACCTCTCGGGTAGCCCTGAGGAGGAGGTCCTCGGGAAGAGCATATACGACGTCTTCCCGAACCTCCGGGACGAGGCGGTTATCGGGTTCTTTCGGGAGGTCCTGGAGACCGGCCGGGCCGGTGTGAGCGAATGCAGGTTTCGCCTTCCGGAGCGAGACCACACCGTTGAGGTGCGCGCCATCCCTACCCGTGACGGCATCTCTGTCTATCTCCAGGACATATCGGATCGCCGGAGGGCTGAAGAGGCCCTCCGGAAGAGCGAGGAGCAGTGCCGGACGGTCGTGGAGAGCCAGACCGAACTTATCTACCGCTGGCTCCCCGACGGCACCATCACTTTTGTGAACGACGCCTATTGCCGGTACATCGGTATACCGTGCGGGGACCTCCTCGGGCGGCGGTATACTCCCGCGGTTCCTGCCGACGACCTGGCCCGGATCCAGCGGAGCCTTTGCTCCCTCACTCCCGAACACCCCGTATCGACGGTCGAGCACCGGGTGGTCATGCCGGACGGCAGGGTCCGGTGGCAGCAGTGGACCAATACTGTGTTCTTCGACCGAGAGGGCTCCGTCGCCAAGTACCAGTCGGTGGGCCGGGACATCACCGATGCGCGGATGGCGGAGGAGGCGCTTCTCCTCGCGAACCGGAAACTCAACCTGCTCTCGGACGTGACCCGGCACGACATCTTAAACCGGCTCAACGTGCTCTCGGGGTACCTCGACCTCTCCCGTGAGCGGACGGGCGACCCGGAACTACTGCAGTATTACCAGAAGGAGGAAGAAGCCGTCCGGGACATCCGGCGCTACATGGCCTTCACCGGGGAGTACCGGGATGTCGGGATGGCCTCCCCTCTCTGGCAGAATGTATCGCAGATCGCCCACGAGGCGATGGTGGGGCTCGATATGGGAGAGGTTACCGTCGAGGTGCAGGCCGGTGATATCGAGGTGTATGCCGACCCCCTCATCGTCCGGGTCTTCACAAACCTCATCGACAACTCGCTCCAGCATGGTGGAGGCATCACCCGGATACGGATCTATCCCGAAGAGTCGGACCGGGGGATCAACGTCATCTACGAGGACGACGGCATCGGCATTCCCCATGCTGAAAAAGAGAATATATTCGAGCGGGGATTCGGGCGGCAGACCAGGTTCGGGCTCTTCCTTGCCCGGGAGATCCTCTCGATCACCGATCTTTCCCTGCGGGAGACCGGCGAGCCCGGGAAGGGTGTGCGGTTCGAGATCAGCGTCCCGCCGGGATTCTACCGGTTCATTGGTCCCGACCGAGTTCCGTGAGTTTCATCTCGGCTGTGGTGAGGAGGTCTTCGCACTGCTTTACGAGGAGCGCACCGCGCTCGTAGATGGCGATGCTCTCCTCAAGGCTTGTATCCCCGTCTTCTAGTCTCCGAACAATCCCCCGAAGTTCTTCCAGCATCTCTTCAAAGGTCTTCGTCATATGTAATCTCCTCAATGACGGCCCTGCACCGGCCGTCCTTCATCCGCAGCACCACCCGGTCGCCGGGCCGGAGGTCTCCGGCGCTTCTCGCGATCTCTCCGCCCGACTCGACGATACAGTAGCCCCGGTCCAGGATGGCGAGCGGGTTCTTCCCCGCGAGGCCCGCCCGGACCTCCGCGAGCGCCGAGCGTTTCCGCTGCACCCGGGCGAGAGCCGAGCGCCGGAGCAGGTCCTCGTGCTCGGCGAGGCGCTGCATCCGCTCGTGGACCCGGCGTTCGAGCCGCCGGGGGTGCATGCGCGCCCGCAGGTCCTCGACCTCGCTTCCCGCTGCGGCAAGCCGGTGGAGGAGGAGCGCTCCCATCCTCTCGCGGTGCCCGGAGAGTTCCCGGAGCACCTCCACACGGTCGGGCACGGCCCGTTCCGCCGCCGCCGACGGCGTCGGGGCCCGGAGGTCCGCGGCGAAGTCGCAGAGGGCGGTGTCCACCTCGTGACCGACGGCGCTGATCACCGGTGTCTGGCAGCGAGCGACCGCCCGGACGACGTCCGGGTGGTTGAAGGGGAAGAGGTCCTCGAAACTCCCTCCGCCGCGCCCGACGATGATCACATCCACGAGCCTGTCGATCCGCCGGATCGCCTCCGCGATCTCCGTGTGCGCCCCCTCGCCCTGGACGACCGTCGGGGAGAGGACCACCTCGGCCGGGTACCGCCGGGATATGACCGAGAGGATATCCTGCATTGCTGCGCCGGTCGAGGAGGTGACCACACCGATCCGGTGTGGAAAAGCAGGCAGAGGCCGTCTCCGCTCAGGGGCGAAGAGCCCCTCGGCGTCGAGTTCCTGTTTCCAGCGCTCGACCATGAGATGGCGCTCGCCGAGGCCCGCCGGGTGCATCTCCCGGACAATCAACTGGTACCTGCCGTGAGGCTCGTAGACCTCCACAGACCCCCGGGCAAGGATATCCATGCCGTCTTTGGGCGTAAAACCGAGCCCTGACGCGTAGGTGCGCCACATGACGCAGTTGATCAGAGCAGAACTCCTCCCGTTGCGCTCGCCGAGCGAGAAGTAGCGGTGACCGGAGGTGTGGTCCTTGTAGTTGGTCACCTCCCCCCGCACCCAGATCTCGTGCAGGCGGGCATCGTCGAGGAGATCGCAGATGAGTCCGGAGACCTCCGAAACCCTGAGGATCGGGGTGCCGAACCGGTCCGGACCGGCGGAAGGACCGCAGAACATCATCACAATCTATTAGACCAATGGTTTATATCAAGTAGTATTATGGGTCGTTTCGCTGTCTCGACTATGTTCTTCCACGAGTACCCGTGCGATCAGATCTTCGACTACGTTGCCGAGTCCGGCCTCGACGGCCTCGAGTTCTGGGTCGAGACGCCGCACTTCTGGCTTCGCGGCCGCCCGGAGGATGAACTCGCCGGATGTATTGCCGACCACCCGGAACTCTCCCCGATCACCGTCCACGCCCCGACACTGGACTTAAACCCCTGCTCCATCAACCCGAAGGTCGCCGAGTTGTCGGTCGACTACACCGTCGAAGCGATTCAGATGGCGGACCGGATGGGCGCCGCTGTGGTCACCGTCCATCCCGGGAGAAGGACGGCGAAACGGCACCCGAGCGCCTACGACTTCCGGCGGTTTGAAGATTACATCAACCGGATCCGGGAGGTCGCAGAGAAGGTGCAGGTGAAGGTGGCGATCGAGAACCTCGAACCCCGGGTCAACGCCCTGCTCTATACGGCGGAGGATGCGGCCGAAGTGCTCGAACGGGAACCCTGGCTCTGGTTCACGCTGGATATGGGACACGCCATGATAACATCCTGTGACGAGGTGCTCCGGTTCATCGACCTCTGCATAGAGCGGATGGCAAACGTCCACGTCAGTGCGCTCGGCGGGAACGGGCGGCCCCACCACCCCATCCATAACGACCCGTCCGCGACGCGGGTACTTGCCGAACTTGCCGACCGGGGCTATGACGGCTACCTCACCCTGGAACTCGAGGATATGGTCTTTCCGGAGGCGCTCTCATCCGAAGAGAAGGTTGTGCTCCTGGTACGGGAATTGGAGGCGCTAGAGATGATATTCCCCTGAAGCGCTGGGTTTATAACTCCTGCCTGCAACATAATTCATATCCAACAATTAATCCGATATCAGATGCGGCCGCTGGATGCGGCGTGGAGTAAATGGTAATCGTAGACCTTGTAACCATAGAGATCGTATTATTTCTTATCTGTCTGCTTCTCTCGGGCTTCTTCTCAAGTTCGGAGGTCGCCCTTATATCGATAACCCGGGCGAAAGTCCGCGCACTCTTGAACCAGGGTCGGAAAGGAGCAGAAGCGCTCGATACGCTGAAGCGGTCGACCGACACAATCCTGATCACCATCCTCATCGGGAACAACATTGCAAACGTTGCCGCAGCATCGCTCGCGACCGCGATCGCCATCGGTATCTACGGCGACGTCGGTATCGGGATAGCGACCTTTTTCACGGTCATCCTTATGCTGGTGTTCGGCGAGATCGGGCCGAAGATGTACGCCTCCCGGAACACCGAAGACCTCGCGCTCCGTGTCGCCCTGCCCATCCTCTACCTCTCGAAGGCGATCTACCCTGTGCTCTGGGTCTCAGACCATATCAGGCAGCAGTTCGCTTTCAGGCCCGGCGTGGCCGAGCCGGTCGTCACAGAAGATGAGATCAAGGAGTGGATCGATGTCGGGGAGGAGGAGGGGACCATCGAGGAGCAGGAGCGGGATATGCTCTACTCCGTGCTGCGTTTCGGCGATACGACGGTCCGCGAGGTGATGACGCCCCGGATAGATGTCGTTATGATCGAGGATACCAGCACGCTCGAGAATGCTCTCTCCATCTTCAACGATACTGGTTTCTCCCGGATCCCTGTTTACCACGAGCAGATCGACAACGTCATCGGGCTCTTAAACATCAAGGACATCTTTGCGGCGGTCTTCCGCCAGCAGATGAGCGCGATGATCAGGGATATGATGTACGAGCCCTACTTCGTCCCCGAGAGCAAGAAGATCGACGAGCTCCTCAAGGAACTCCAAGTGAAGAAGCAGCATATGGCGGTCGTCCTCGACGAGTACGGGTCGTTTGCCGGAATCGTGACGGTCGAAGATATGCTCGAAGAACTGGTCGGCGAGATCATGGACGAGTTCGATGAGGAGGAGCCTGAGGTGCAACGGATCGATGAGGGTGTCTTCCTGGTCGACGCACGGGCGTGGGTGGAGCACCTCAACGAGGATCTGGATCTCAACCTCCCGCTGATGGATTCATATGAGAGCATCGGCGGCCTCGTTATCGACCGGCTGGGGCACATCCCCCGCCGCGGCGAGGTGGTCAAGATTGAGGAGAGCGGCATCATGCTGGTGGTGATGCAGATGCGGGGCCGGCGGATTGTCAAGGTGAAACTGATCGTCGCCCCTCAAACCGGGTCGGGGGAGGCCCGGTAACGGAGTCAGGAGAACGGTACGTATGGATCCAGAGAGACCAGTTTGCAGGAAACGGATAGCAATGCTTGCCTCAGGCAGAGGATCGAACTTTCAGGCGGTGATCGATGCCATCGCGGCCGGGGAGATCCCGGCGATCTGCGTCGGCCTCGTCACCGACAACCCGCAGGCGTACGCGATAGAGCGGGCCCGGGTCGCCGGTATCCCGGTGACGGTCGTCGAGTATGCGCGGTTCCCCTCGAAGGCTGCCTATGAGGAAGCGCTGCTTGCGGCGATGCGGGGCTGCCGCGCGGACCTCTTCGTCCTCGCCGGCTACATGCGGATCCTCGGGCACGCGATCGTGCATGAGTTCTCGGGCCGGATGATGAACATCCACCCCGCCCTGCTTCCGTCATTTACCGGCCTGCACGCGCAAAGGCAGGCGGTCGAGTGCGGCGTGAAGGTCTCAGGCTGCACCGTCCACCTCGTGGATGAGGGGATGGATACCGGCCCTATCGTCGTCCAGCGGTGCGTGCCGGTTCTCCCGGACGACGACGAATCGGCGCTCGCCGACCGGATCCTCACCGAGGAGCACAAAGCCCTGCCGCTCGCCGTGAAACTCTTCTGCGAGGACCGTCTGGAGGTCGCCGGCCGGCGGGTGCGGGTCCGCTGACGTCGGGCATCAAATCCTTATATATTCTCCCGCCTCCAACCTCAAAACCCACCAATCGGTGAAACGGATCGGATCATGGCAGATACTACACGAAAATCAGGCTCCCGAAGGCTCGCCCGCGAGAGGATCTCTATCCTTTTTGCGCGTGCTGCAGAGTTCTACCCGGCAAACCCTGAATGGAGTAACCGTTGCGTGGAACTGGCGCGAAGGATCGGTATGCGTCACCGGATACGGATGGAACGGCCGCTGAAACGCCGGTTCTGCCGCCGGTGCAGCGTCTATCTGGTCCCGGGGTCGAACGCCCGGGTCAGGATCCAGCGGGGGCGCGTGATCATCACCTGTCTTGCCTGTGGGCACCGGTCACGGTATCCGGTCGGGAGGCCTCAACCATGAGTAAAGAGTCGTTTCAGGACCTCAAGCCTACCATCTGGGTAGGGAAGCGAGGCATCACAAGTGTCATGATCGATGAGATCCGGCGCCAGCTCAAAGACCGCAAGGTCATAAAGGTCAGGTGGCTCCGGAACACCGAAGTCGATCCCGAGGAGATAGCGTCATCGGCCGGTGCGGTTCTCCTTGAGGTCCGGGGGAGGACGTTCGTCCTCACGGAGCGGCGGAGCCGATCGACCGGCCGTGATTCTCGAAATATATAAAACGTCACTGGACGAATATGTAAAGACTGTTAGCGATAGTGAGGTTCATCTATGACGACTGTATACGACATTCCTGCCGATATGTTTATCCGGCAGGTAGCAGAAGAACTCAAGAAAAACCCGCAGATCCAGCCCCCTGACTGGGCTGCTTTTGCAAAGACGGGGGTACACAAAGAGATGCCTCCCGAGAATAGCGACTGGTGGTATGTGCGTGCGGCGTCGGTCTTCCGGCGTGTCTACACCGACGGTCCGGTCGGGATCCAGAGAATGCGCTCTATCTACGGCGGCAAGCGTAACCGGGGCCCGGCTCCCTCCCAGTTCAGGCGGGGAAGCGGTTCGATCATCCGGAAAATCTTCCAGCAGCTCGAAGCGGCCGGGTACGTCTCCCACACGAGCGGAGGGCGCACGGTCACCGCGGCCGGCAGGTCTTTCCTCGACAACGTTGCAAACGGTCTGAAGGCTCAGGCTACCGGGATTGTGCCGGGACTTACGAAGTACTGATCTGATGGAGGTATGACTGATGGTAGATGACGAACTCGCGGAACTTCGCCGCCGGAAGATGGAACAGCAGTTGCAACGGCAGGCGATGAATCAGCAGGCGATGGAAGATGAGGCGGAACGCCAGCGGCAGATCGACTCGCAGGTTCGCGTCGCGCTCATGGAGATCCTCGAACCTGAAGCGAGGGAGAGGCTCAATACCATCAAGTTGACCCGGCCGGATTTTGCGAAAGCGGTCGAGCAGCAACTGGTGATGCTGGCCCAGAGCGGCAGGGTCCGGCAGCGGATCACTGATGATCAGTTAAAAGGTCTGCTTACGCAGTTGACGCCGTCAAAGAAAGAATTCAGGATTACGCGGAAGTAATGGAAGCAGGTGTGCTCTTCTCGGGAGGGAAAGATAGCGCGCTGGCGGCGATACTGCTTGCGCGCGACTACGGCGTGGAATTGAATACCTGTGTATTCGATCCAGACCGCGAGGTTCCGGCGGTTCGAGCTGCAGCAGCTGCTCTGAACCTCCCTTTCCGCAGAAGGGTGCTTGGGAAAGGTCTGCTCGATGAGGCTGTCGATCTGCTTCTTTCGTGCGGCTACCCAAACGATGCAATCACCCTGGTCCATCAGACGGCGATCGAGACCCTCTCCCGTGAGTATGCGGTAGTCGGCGACGGCACCCGCCGGGAAGATCGGGTTCCCCGAATCGAGCGGTCCGCGGTGCAACACCTGGAGATGACCTCCGGCTGCTCCTATGTCCGGCCGCTCCTCGGCTATGGAAAATCGGAGGTGGAACGCCTCGCCGGACGGCTGCTTGTAGTGCGGTACGGGGAGACGGGCGTCATCGGGAACGGTGACTATGAAGAGGAGATCCGCCGGGCTATCCGCGCCCGCGGTATCGATCCGGCGTCGTTCTTCCCCTCCGGCCACCAGCAGTCGCTGGTGGTCGGCAGGAGGGAGACCTGAAGAACGCGAGAGTGAGAACTATGAGTAAGTTAATGAAGGGCCGGAAGATCCGGCTGGCAAAGGCATGCGAGCAGAACCGCCGCGTGCCGGCATGGGTGATGATCAGGACCAACCGTGCAGTCTCGTCGCATCCGAAGCGGCGTAACTGGAGACGGAGTACCTTAAAGGTGTAAGGATTATGGCAGAGGCATTAAAGGAGCATATCTATATCATTCCTCTCCGTGAGGTGAAGCGTTCACCCCGGTGGAAGAGGGGCAACACCGCCATCAAAGACATCCGGGCGTTCCTCGGGCGGCACATGAAGAGCGAGGATGTCAAACTGGATAAGAGCATCAATGAGAAGGTCTGGGAGAACGGTAGCGGAAAGCCCCCGCGAAAGATTCGCGTCCGCGCGATGAAGTTCGAGGACGGGCAGGTCCAGGCCGAGCTCGCTGAGGAGTGAAATGACAGGGACGATCGATCTCACCGGCGATCCGAACATCGGTGTCTATGCCCGTGTATTTGAGGATATAGCGGTCGTATACCCCGGGGCTCCCGAGGAGTTCATCGAGGCTCTCACACGAGAACTCGATGTCGATATCGTGACCACCTTTATACAGGGGAGTAGCATCATCGGCTCGCTTGTTGCGGGAAACAGCCAGGGCCTGGTCGTCAGCGGTCTCGCTGCAGACGACGAGCTGGCGGCCCTCAGGGAGTACCGTGATGTCCTCCTGCTCGAGGGTTCCATGAACGCGGCGGGCAACGTTATTCTCGCCAATGACTACGTTGCTGCCGTCCATCCCGATATGGAGATCGATGTCGCCGAAGAGATCGGTTCGTTCCTGGGTGTGCCGGTGATCCGGCTCTCGCTCGGAGGCATCAAGACCGTCGGCATGGCCGGGTATGCCACGAACAAAGGTATTCTCGTCCACCCGCGGGCCAATGATACGGAGATCGCCGCCCTTGAGCGGGTGCTCGACCTCCCGATCGGCCTTGGTTCGGTCAACATGGGAAGCGGTCTCATAGGAACCGGGCTTCTTGCGAACAGCAAGGGGTATATCGCAGGGTCCGTTACGAGCGGGTTTGAACTGGGACGAATTGAAGAAGTCTTTGGGTTTTTGGAGTGAATTAGTCATGGAGAACCAGACGTTTGAAGTTGTGGGCGCGTGCAAGATCAACAACGAGTGGAAACCATACCGGAAGGTCATCGGAGCTCCGAACGAGAACCAGGCCAGAGAGAGGGTTTTCGCGGATATCGGGAGCAAACACCGCCTGAAGAGAAGTTATATCACCATCGAGACGGTTAACGTAGTAGCTGGTGAATGACGTGGACCGGGCAGATCCTCGCGAGATACAGACCCTCCAGATGTACTTAAACGAGTACGGGCAGCAGATAGAACTCCTGACGCAGCAGCTCGGGATGATCGAGCAGCAGCGCCTCGAATCCGCCGCTGCTATCGAATCGATCCGGGCCATCCAGGAGAGTGGGGACGGTATCGTCCTTCTCCCCGTCGGGGGCGGCGCTCTTCTCCGGGTGAAGGTGCTCGACGCCGGTCATGTCCTCGTGAACATCGGGGCTGACGTCTCTGTCGAACGGGCCAGTGCGGATGCGGTGGAGTATCTAGAGGATCGGATAACTGAACTTGAGGCGCTGGGGAAGAAAGTCGCAGGTTCAGTCGAGCAGTTGCAGGGGCAGGCAACGGAGATCTCCCGCCGTCTTGAGGCGGCCTATCGGGGGGCCCGGCAGGCTCAGGCAGGCCAGGGCGGAATCTGATAATGTTTGATTCCTTAAAGAAAAAACTTCAGAATATCAGGACTAAATTCGCCTCGAATATCGAGGAGGTTGCCGGGGCCGAACCGGCGCCGCCGGTCGTCGAAGAATCGCCGGAGGAAGTGCGGGCTGCAGAGCCCGGGCCTTCCCGCCTTGCCTCGCCCGAACCCCCGGCCCCCCGGGAGGTTGTTCCGGAGGAGGTGCGGGAGAAACCCACATTTTTCAACAAGTTAAAGGTCCTTGTCCGGGAACGGGAGGTCCTCCTCCAGGAGAAGGATATCGAAGAGCCCCTGTGTGAGCTCGAGATGGTCCTCCTCGAAAACGACGTCGCACTCCCGGTCACGGACGAGATCATCGCCCGGATGCGCCGGGACCTTGTGGGACGGCACAGAAAGATTGGCTCCTCCGTCGACGACCTGGTCGCGTCAACCCTGCGGTCAGCGCTCTGCGGCGTGCTGGGCGAAGGCTTCGACCTTTGCGGCTACATCCGAGAGCACGAGCGGCCCGTGAAGATCCTCTTCACCGGCGTGAACGGGACCGGCAAGACGACGACTGTCGCAAAGGTCGGCCATTATCTCCAGAAGAACGGATTTACGGTCGTGATCGGCGCAGGCGACACCTTCCGTGCGGGGGCGATCGAGCAGATCCGGACCCATGCCGACCGTCTCGATATCAAGGTGATCCAGCACCAGGCGGGCGCTGACCCCTCTGCGGTCCTCTTCGACGCGGTCCAGTACGCGAAAGCGCACGATATCGACGTCGTCCTCGCCGATACGGCCGGCCGGTTCCACAACCGGGCGAACCTCATGAACCAGCTCGAGAAGATCCGGCGGGTCATGAAGCCCGACCTCGTCGTCTACGTCGACGAGGCGGTGGCGGGGAACGATGCGGTCATCCGGGCCGATGAGTTCAACCGGGCTGTCGGCACCGACGCGATCGTCCTGACGAAGGCGGATATGGACCCGAAGGGGGGTGCGGCCATATCGGTTGCGCATACCGTCGGGAAACCGATCCTCTTCCTCGGGACAGGCCAGGGTTACGACGATATCATGCCGTTCTCGCCCCGCATCGTGGTTGACGAACTGCTGGGAGATGATGCCTGATGCTTGATAACCTTGGTGCGTCCTTGAAGGACGCGGTCAAGAAACTCGCCGGCAAGACGGTGATCGACCGGGCTGCGGTCGACGAACTGGTGCGGGACCTGCAGCGAGGGCTCCTCTCCGCCGACGTCAACGTCAAACTCGTGATGCAGCTCTCGCAGGCGATAAAGCAGCGTGCCCTCGATGAGGAGCCCCCGAAAGGTATGGGCGTCCGGGAGCATGTCCTGCGGATCGTCTACCAGGAGCTCGTCCGGCTGATGGGGACGCCGGGAGCGGTGACGCTTGGGCCCCAGACGATCCTGATGGCGGGACTGCAGGGGAGCGGGAAGACCACGACGACGGCAAAGCTCGCCCGCTACTTCCAGCGGAAAGGGCTGCGGGTCGGTGTGATCTGCGCCGATACCTTCCGGCCGGGTGCGTACGTCCAGTTGAAGACGCTCTGCGACCGGATCAGCGTCCCCTGTTTCGGTAACCCGGAAGAACCGGACGCACTCAAGATCGTCCGGGAGGGGCTGCCCCGGTTCCGGAAGCTCTATGAAGTGATCATCATCGATACCCAGGGGCGGCACGCTCTCGAAGAGAACCTGATCGAGGAGATCGTCAACATCAACGATATCTCACATGCCGACCACCGCTGGCTGGTGATCGATGCGGCGCTCGGCCAGCAGGCGAGCGAACAGGCCCGCCGGTTCCACGAGGCGATCGGGATCGACGGCGTCCTCGTCACCAAGATGGACGGCACCGCACGGGGTGGCGGCGCACTCTCCGCCGTCTCGGAGACACAGAGCGGTATTGTCTTCATCGGGAGCGGCGAGACGGTCGAGGATCTCGAACGGTTCGACCCGGACGGGTTCATATCCCGGCTGCTCGGGATGGGCGACTTAAAAGCGCTCGTCGAGCGGGCGGAGGAAGCCGTCTCGGCCGAGGATGTCGACGTCAACGCCATGCTCAAGGGCAGGTTCACGCTCCGGGATATGTACAAGCAGCTCGAGGCGTTGAAGAAGATGGGGCCCTTAAAGCAGATCATGAGCATGCTCCCCCTCGGCGGCATGCAGATCCCGGACGACGCCTACGACATCACCAGCACCAAGATGCAACGCTACAAGGTGATCATGGACTCGATGACGTCCGCGGAACTCGACGACCCCTCGGTGATCGGGAGTTCCCGGATCCAGCGTATCGCCCGCGGTGCCGGTGTGGCGCCCGAAGATGTCAGGGATCTCATCAAGTACTACAAGATCATGCAACGCGCCTTAAAGGGCATGCGGGGCATGGGCGGCGGCAAGTTCAACATGCAGCGAGTTATGAAGAAGTTCGGCAGGACCCAGTAGATGAAGCGGTTTGCCATCGTGGGTCACCTTGCCGCAACGAGCGGCACCTTCAGCCTCAACGATCTCGCCGGGAGCGCCGGGAGGATGGACGTCCTCTGCCGCTCTGTCAACGCCTCGTTCTTCCTCTCTCACGACCTCCGGCGCGACGTCGAGTGCTACCTGGTCCTCTGCGGTGAACCAGGGCCCGAGAAGACTGTCCTCTTCCGGGGAAACGAACTCCGCTACCTCTCGCCGGATGAGCGGAGCAGCGCCGCCCTGATCAAGAAGGCGCTCTCGATCCCCTGCGGGGACGAGTTTCGGGAGTCAACCCCGGGCGTCTACGTCCGCCGCGGCGGGCTCGCAAGGCTGCTTTCTGATATACCGTTTGCTGTCCTTGATGAGGAGGGCGAGGATATCAGAACAGCCCCGGCGTTACCGGAGGCCTGCCTCCTCTCCGACCACCACAACTTTACTGCTGAGGAGCAGGCCCTGATCGAGGGACGCGATCGCTACTCGGTGGGGCCGCGGTCGCTGCATGGCGATCATACTATCACTGTCCTCTTAAACGAGATGGACCGGAGGGAATCCGGATGGATATCATCGAAGAGGTAGAAGCAATTCTTGGATATGGCGATACCTGCAACAACTGTCTCGGGCGTTTCTTCGGTAAGCGGTCGTTTGGGCTGACGAACGAGGAGCGTGGCCGGGCACTGCGGGTCACGCGGGAGATCGTGGCAAACGAACCGCACCAGGAGCCGGCTCCGGAATCCTGCTGGCTCTGCGGCGGCGAACTCGCCCGCACCGATATATGGGCCGCGAAGGTCGTCGAAGCGGTGCGCGGGATCGAGTTCGATACGTTTCTCGTCGGGACGAAAGTGCCGCCGCTCGTGGCGGAGAGCGAGGAGATGGTCTGGAGCGATCTATCCCTCCGTGACCCCGAACCGCTGAAGGCAGAGATGAACCGGGAGGTTGGTAAGGCCGTCTCAGCCCTCTCCGGGAAGGAGGCTGACCTCAAGAGGCCCGACGTCGTCGCGATCCTCGACCTCGCGGAAGGCACCGTTGAGGTGCAGGTCAACCCTGTCTTCTTTGTCGGCCGGTACATGAAGTACGAGCGGGGTATTCCCCAGACCCACTGGGACTGCCGGGCCTGCCGGGGGGCCGGGTGCGAGCGGTGCGGCTACACCGGCAAGCAGTACGTGGACTCCGTCGAGGAACTGATCGGCCGGCCGGTGATCGAGGCCTTCGACGCGGAGAACGCTGTCCTCCACGGCGCCGGTCGGGAAGATATCGATGCCCGGATGCTCGGGTCGGGTCGCCCCTTCGTGATGGAGGTCGAGGCGCCGATGAAGCGATCGATCGATCTCGTGGCCCTTGAGGAGGAGATCAACCGGAGCGCCGACGGCAGAGTGGCGGTCCACCTGACCGGATGGGCGGATCGGAAGATGGTGCAAAGCCTTAAGTCCGACAAAGCGCATAAAAAATACAGGATCCTGGTCGAGATCGACGGCCCTGTAGCGTCAGATGAGTTCAGGGCGGCCCTCGATCAGCTAAAAGGTGTAACGATACGGCAGCGCACCCCTATCCGGGTGTCACACCGACGGGCAGATAAAGTTCGGGAACGGCAGGTCCTCGATATCGGGTGTACGGGCACACAGGACGACAGATACTGGGTCGAAGTCGTCGGCGAAGCGGGCCTCTACATCAAAGAACTGGTATCGGGTGACAGCGGCAGAACCCAGCCCAGCCTTGCCCAGATCCTGGGGCGCACCGCAAGTGTTGTCAGCCTCGATGTGGTGCTGGTCAAAACAGCGAATGAGTATGGTGAGTAATCAATGGCACATCACAATGGACCACGCAAGAAGACGCGGTATAAGTTCAAGAAGGACCTCCGAAAACGCGGTATCCCCCCGGTCACCTCGGTGATTCAAGATTTCGAGATCGGGCAGAGGGTACACGTTGTGGTCGAGCCGAGTGTCCAGAAGGGCATGCCCCACCGGAGATTCCACGGAAAGACCGGCACGGTCATCGGACAGCGCGGACGCGCATGGGTGCTCGAGGTCAGGGATGGAGAGACGATGAAACAGGTGATTGCGAGACCGCAACATCTAAAAGCGCAGAAGGTATAATCCTCAACAGTAGTGATTGGCATGAAAGTAAAACGAATCGTCAGCGAAGAGCGGATGCTGCTTCCCGAACTGCGTGATACACTTCTCAGCGTGGAGGCAGTCCGACTCGAGTCCGGAGAAGAGATGTCCTACGAACTTCGTAAGAGTATCGAGCATGCCAATCATCTCTCAAAGACATCAGCCGAGAAAGCCCGCGATCTGGTAGGCGAGCTCATGAAGCTCGAGAAGATGAAAGAAGAGATCGCCTACCGCATCGCGAACCTGATGCCGCGGACCAGGGATGAGCTGCGAGCCATCTACGCCAAAGAACGGTTCAACCTCACGGCGGAAGAACTGGATGAGATCCTCGATCTGGTAATGACCCACTTCTAACAGAAGGGGTGGTGTCAATGAAGACCGAAAAGAAAGAGGAGACCGCTGTAGTCATCGATATACTCCCTATGGGATATATGGGTGACCAGCGTCCAGTCTACAAGCGCGAACCGGTTATCCTGGCTATCGGCGTGGACCAGTTCAAACTGCTCGAACTTGTTCCGAAGGCAGGTGCGGATATCCAGATCTATGACCGTGTCTACATCGGCGATGCGGAACGGGAGAAGATCGAGCGCGTTAAGCGGCGTATGAGTTACACGGACCTGACAGCGACGGCAAAACTGGAACTGCCGTTTGTGGTTGAGAAGATCGTCCGTGAGAACGAGTCACGGTTCGTCGATTTCTTCAACAAGTCTCTCCCGATCACGCCGAAGTTCCACATGTTGCACCTGCTCCCCGGCATCGGGAAGAAACTGATGTGGGAGATCATCGAGCAGCGGGAGAAGAAGCCGTTCGAGAGTTTCGCGGACATCTCTGCGCGGATCAGGTCGATACCGCACCCGGAACGTATGATCATCAGCCGGATCCTGCGCGAGATCGAGGACCCGGACGAGAAGTATCACGTCTTCACGCTGAAATGAGTGCTCCGAAGGATCAGCACTTCCTTGTCGACAGGAGGGCTGTCGAGAAGATCGCCGGTTTTGTTGACGTTTCCGGCCGGAGGGTCCTCGAGATCGGGCCCGGGGAAGGGGTTCTCACCCGCGCCCTCCTCGACCGTGGTGCGAGCGTAGTTGCGGTAGAGATCGATCCCGGTCTTGTGGAAGAACTTGAGGTCGCCTTTGCCGATGATATCGACGAGGGGCGCCTCGAGATCGTCACGGGCGACGCGACGAAGGTTGACCTCCCGCCGTTTGATATAGTCGTCGCGAACCTCCCCTATTCTGCCTCCTCGAAGATCACGTTCCGGCTGCTTGCGATCGGCTTTGAGGTCGCGGTCCTTATGTACCAGAAGGAGTTCGGCCAGCGGATGATCGCGCCGCTGGGAACACCCGCCGTCGGGCGGCTCTCGGTGATGGTGCAGACCTATGCTTCTGTAAAACCCCTTCTCGAACTCGGGCCGAACTCTTTCCGCCCGAAACCGCAGGTCCGCTCCTGGGTGCTCCGCCTCACTCCCCACGAGCCGCCGTACCCTATCGCGGATCGAAAGGTCTACGCCGACGTGGTGCGGGTGCTCTTCTCCTATCGGAGGAAGACCGTCCGGAAAGGGCTCCGGAGCGGTAAGGATACGTTTGCACCCCGGGCGATCGTGCGGACGATTGCCTCCCTGCCCGAAGACCTCCTGCAGAGGCGGCCCGAAGACCTGACGCTTGAAGAGTTTGCGCTGATAGCGAACAGAATGAGCGAGTGCTCGAAGAATGAGTGACCGACGGAAGACTGACGTCGTCCCCGATCAGGTCTATCCTCCTGCCGAGGACTCATTCCTCCTCCTCCGGGCGGCGCTCCGGGAGGTCCGCCCGGCCGACCGGGTGCTCGAGGTCGGGACCGGGAGCGGCTATGTGGCGGCCGGGCTTGCCGACAGGGCGACGGGGGTGGTCGCGACCGACATCAACCCCCACGCGGTGGCGTGTGCCCGTGCCCGCGGCGTCGCGGCGGTCCGGACCGATCTCTTTTCGGGTCTCTCAGGCCCCTTCGATCTCATCCTCTTCAACCCCCCATACCTGCCGACGCTTCCCGATGAGCGGATCGACGACTGGCTGGAGTACGCCCTCGACGGCGGGCCGACGGGGCGGGCGGTGATTGAGCGGTTCATCGCGGACGTTGGGCGGGTGCTGGCTCCTTTCGGGCGGGTCCTGCTGCTCGTCTCGTCCCTGACGGATCTCGATGCGGTGCGGGAACTCTTTGCCCAGGCGGGGTTCGTCTCGTTCATCGTCGACGAGGAGAGGCTCGAGGGCGAGACCCTCTACGTTCTCCGGGCGATGCGGGATCTCTGCCGGGTGGGGACGTGAGGTCCCCCCGGGGGGAGAAAACCTCCGTCGGAGACCTGGGACTGGGAGAGCTCGGGTCTCTCATTATCGTGATTGCCCGGTCGGGGCCGGCTACCCGGTGGGGCCCTGACCGGTGCCTCAATCACCTGCTGGCCCCATGCAGGATCGTCGGGTTCGACCAGGTGGTCCCCCCCCGGGGAGACTTCCTCAGAATTTCAGCGAAGCACCGGGCCGATGATTCTCAGCTAAAATTCCCCTCATCCGGGTGCTTCCGATAACCTTGTTGGACGTCGAAACGGCCTTTTTTTTAGATTTATGGGCAAATCGCGGTTGAAATAATCGGTCAATCTTTATCATCTTTCACTTCATTTTATATGTGATACCTTGACGATGAAATATTCCAACAATTTCCTCACCGAGGGACCGGTCGGAAAAGCCCTCTTGATAGTGGCCCTTCCGATCATCATCAGTAATCTCCTCGCGAGCATCCTGGAGGTGGTGGATATGTATTTTATCGGCAAACTTGGCGATGTTTCGATTGCCGGCGGAGCGATGAGCATATCCATCATACTGGTGCTCACGACAGTGATCTTCGGGATCGTGACGGCAACGGCTGCATTCGTGTCGCGAGCATACGGGTCAGAGCGGTTTGAGCGTATCCAGGTGATCCTTTCGCATTCGCTTTATCTGGCACTCGCCTTTTCAGCGATCCTTATGGTCATCGGTATGTTCTGGTCACAGGACCTTCTCCTGCTCCTTGGAGCTGATCCCGAGGTTGCAGCGGAGGGGGCACGCTTCCTTTCCCCGACGCTGATAGGAATGTTCGTGTTTGTCACGCTGATGATCCTGACGACCGTGTTCCAGAGTACGGGAGATTCCAGAACACCTATGTTTGTGATGATCGCAGTGAACATCGTGAACATTATTCTGAACCCGACACTGATCATGGGCCTTGGCGGTTTCCCGGCATTCGGAATAGCCGGATCTGCGTATGCTTCCCTTACATCGCGTACGACCGGCGTGCTGCTTCTGATCGGGGTGATGTATCTCCTGCCGTCCAGAAAGAACGGGCCGGTCAGGTTCCCGAAGAAATGGACGTTTGAACCGCGGCTGATAAAAGATATCGTGAAGGTCACGATACCATCAGCGGTACAGAGCGGGGTCAGGAGTTTTGCGTTCCTGGGGATGACAGCGATCGTAGCACTGTACGGCACGACAGCGGTGGCAGCATACGGCATCTGCCAGCGTCTGGATATGCTGGGCCTGGTCTTCGTGATGGGGCTCTGCACGGGAGTCGCGGTGATGGTCGGGCAGAATCTGGGAGCGGGAAAAGTGGAGAGAGCGGAGAGAGCGGTCAGGATTGCGATGATCGCGAATGCGTCGTTTATGGCGGTTGTGGGTATCCTGTATCTGCTGTTTGCGAAGTATCTCCTGGCGTTCTTCGGCGCGACAGGCGAGTCGCTTGCAAACGGCATCCTGTTTATGCAGATCATCCCGATGTCGTACTTCGTGATAGCCATGGCGATGACGATGGGATTTGCTATGAACGGTGCGGGGATGACGAGACCTGGCATGTACGCGGCTATCACGGGGCAGCTGATCGTGCAGGTGGGTCTTGCTGCGATCTTTGTGGCGATGGACCTGCCGCTGCAGTCCATCTGGTTCGCGGTGGTCTGCGGCACCGTGGTGGTGTTCCTGTGCGATCTGTTCTTCTACAGGCAGGGAGCCTGGAAGACAAAGAAGCTGGATCTCGGCGGGGAAAATTGATCCAGAGAATTTATAACAACCTTTTTTCAACTAACTCCACAAGGGGTCCCTGGTCCTGCCGGGGGCGGAGACCCGCCCCGGTACACCCTTCGGAAAGGTATATATCCGACTGAATGGTATGCGAGCAAGCGTATGCGCATACAGGAGAAGACCCTGGCGATCCTGCTCATTCTCTCATTCATCATGAACGTCTTCCTCCTGGCTGTCGTCCTCGTCCCGGGGGACGACCCCGCCCGGGCTCTCTCTCTTCCCCCGGGTGAGGATGCACGGCCGGTCACGACCCCGGCCCCCCGGGTGAGGGAAGCAGGGGCCGAGGATGCGGCCTCCATGCAGGTGCCGGTCATCCTCCAGAAGGTCGAGGTCGACCGGGGCGGCCCCTTTGCCGCTAACAGGGTGACTGAAGAGGGGGCAATGGTGAACGTCTCGGTCGAGGTCGTGCCCGGGAGAGGAAGGGTGCTCGTCCAGACGACACCTCTGATGGGGATAGTCTTTCAGGATGCCGCGAACCTTGCGGTCACCCTCGCCGCCAACCACTCCAGCGTCGACCTCACGGGGAGCGACATCATATTCAGCATCCAGGGCCCGGAGGAGGTCTCCGAGATCGACGGCCCCAGTGCGGGAGCGCTGATGACCACGCTGCTCCTATCGGTGCTGGAGGGATTCCCGCTCAACGAGAGCGTGACCGTGACCGGAACCATCAATGAAGACGGAAGCATCGGCCCGGTCGGGGGTATCCTCGAGAAGGCCGAGGCTGCTGCGGCGAGCGGGAAGACGCTCCTGATCCTCCCGGCGGAGAACAACAAGGTTATCAGTTACCAGGAGGAGGCCCGATCGTTCGGCGGGCTGAAGATAGCGAGGCAGCGGCCGGTCGTCGTGGATGCGAAGAACTACATCGAGGAGATCTTCGGTATCCGGGTGGAGTACGCGAATACCCTGGATGATCTGCTCGCCGACGTCCGTGCTCCCGTGGCGACCCCGGTCACCACAGCCCTCTGACCTCCTGTGTGTCCCGGTGTGACACCCGGGGCGGTTTGGACGGTGGCGGTATCCCGGACGATACCATTCACCGGCCGAAAAGGCTTCTCCGGCTCGCCGAGGTGAAGGGTATTTATGGCCTCCCGGGCCACGTATCCGGATACTATGAAACCGCAGAGACTGCTGATCATTGGGATTCTTGTGGTCGCTCTGGCCGCGGTCCTGACCGTTACGCTGTCGCCTCTCTCCTCACCGCAGCCGTCCCCATCCGGCCCGGGAGAGGGTGAACCCGCTCCGGTCCCGACACCGACTCCGGCGCCCGTTCCCGGTAACGGCACCTACATCAACACCACCTACGGCTATGCCGTCACCTGCCCGGAGGGGTGGTTCTACACCGAGTCAGGAGAGAGTGTATGGTTCTCCTCACCGGTGAAGCATGAGGAGGTCCGCGTGAACACGATCCCGCTCTCCGGCAAGAACGCCACTGGTGAGGAGGCCCTTGAAGAACTGAACGTGACGTACGCGAAGGATCTCAAAGCCGGTATCGGGGCCGAATGGGTCTCGACAGATAGAACTTACCTTGACGGTATTCCGGCGTACGAGTCTGTCTTCTCCGTCCCTATCGTCGAGGACGACCGGTACACCTTCGTCATCCGCTACGCCGCCAGGGACGACACCGTCTACTCGGTCATGCACACGGTGTTCCCCCCGGAGTACGATGTTTACAACGCCGACGCGGCTCCGGTAGCGGAATCGTTCCGGTTCCTCTGACCCCCCGCTTTTTTCCCGGCCGCGCCGCAACCCTCCTCTCTATCCGCAGCGCTTCAGTATCATGGAGTGCGGGCACTCCTGCTGCCTGCCTGTGTAGTCGCACTTCCCGTAGTCCCCGTCCCCGAGGTCATGCATCTCACAGCCGGGCCACCCTCCGTCCCGGCGGCAGTCGTCGTCCATCAATATTTCTCTTCCCGGGGAGGAGCGTCGCCTCTTCTCTGTGCAATCCTCCCGGACACCCATAATCTCCATGATAGTCACGGGGGGCACCGGGGATGAAACCCCCGCTCGGGCCGGGAGGAAGAGCGTTCTCAAAAAAAGGTGGTGGGGTGGTGTGTGGTCTGGAATCGAGAGGCGATTCATTCGGTAGGGCGTTTCTGGGGGTTCCCCGTCACCTGCTCTCCTCCAGCGGGATCTCAGGGGTATCCGAAGTGAGGGTCGCTTCGGGGGAGATATCGAAATACAGTTCGATGACTGAGTCGTTCTCACTATCGTGAAACTGCTTCCCTCCACTCCGGGTCTTCATCCAGAGGCGGATCTGCTGGAGTAGTGTCACATGGTTCAGTCCTGTCATCTGCAGCGGGTGAGTCCCTCTGTGACATATAGCCATTCTGATCCCCGGAGAATAAATCCATTATGATACGGGATTTGGCCCAGGAAGCCTGGGTATTCGAGAGAATTGCAAAAATAATCGATTATATGCGATATTTTACGGTGGGGTCGTTCCCCCCTTAACCGCGCCGGAATATACCGTCGAGTTTCCGTTTATCGAACGCCACCACCGTTGGCCTCCCGTGCGGGCATGTCCAGGGGGTCTTCGTCCGGGCGAGTTGTGCGAGGAGGCGCTTCTGCTGGTCGTGCGTGAGAAGAGCGCCGGCCTTCACTGCGCCCCTGCAGGCGACGATGCAGGTGACCGCCTCCCGGCGGTCAGGAATGGTGCGGGACTCATCGGCGAGGAGGTCGGCGATCGTCTCCCTGACCTTCTCGAGGTCCTCGAGTGCACCGAGGGCGACGGGCACCGCCCTGACGGCGAAGGTGTCCCGACCGAACTCCTCCACAACGAACCCCTCGCCTGCAAGGAGCGGGATGGCGTCGCGGAGCGCAGCGGATTCCTTCGGGGGGAACGAGAGGACGACGGGCATGATCAGTTCCTGGGACCCCGCTTCCGCGTCGCGCTGCTCCACGACCTGGTCGTAGAGGATGCGCTCGTGGGCCGCGTGCTGGTCGACGAGGTAGAGGGTGCCGTCGGCTCCCTCGGCCACGATGTAGGTCGCTGCGACCTGCCCGAAGGGCTCCATGGTCGGGAGGAGATTCTCCGTGCCCTCTGCCTCCGTCCTGCGAAGCTGCCGGTCTGAGAGGGCGAGTCCCCGGTGCCCCGCCGCGTAGGGCGCTTCGATCTCGCTGACCGCCGGGACCTCTCCGGGTTCCGGTCCGGGGGGGACAATCTGCTGCTGCACCGGCTCGGCTGGCGCCTCGCTGGCGAGATCGTGTCCGGCGAGCGCCTCCTCCACGGCGGCCGCAACCGCCGTGAGGATCTCCCGCTCCCGGGAGAGACGGACCTCCCGCTTGGTCGGGTGGACGTTGACGTCCACGAGGTCGGTATCGACCGAGAGATCCACGAATGCCACCGGGTAGCGGTCCTTCGGGAGGAGGGTCCCGTAGCCCTCCCTGACGGCGGCGGCGATCTGCCGGGAGGTGATGCTTCTACCGTTGATGCTGATGACTGCCTGCGACGGGTTTCCCCTGCTCTCCGACGGGCGGGAGACGTAGCCGCTGATGCGGAGGAAAGGGAACCTCCCCTCGACGGGGACGAGCGCCCGGGCAAGGTCGGCGCCGTAGAGGCCGGCGATAGCATTCAGGAGCCCTCCCGACCGCTGGGTCGCCATCCGCTCCTTTCCGTTGTGCACCACCCGGAAGGCGACCTCGCCGTGCGCGAGCGCCAGGTTCTCCACGACTCCGTAGATGTGGGCGAGCTCGGTGTTCCTGCTCTTTAAGAACTTCCGGCGGACGGGGGTGTTGTAAAAGAGGCGCTCCACGATCACCGTCGTCCCTTCCGGCGCCCCCACCTCGCTCTTCTCCACGACCTCGCCGCCCCTGACCCTCAACCGGGTACCGGCGAGCGCCCCGGCTCCCCGGGGACGGGTGATCAGGGTCACCTCCGCGACGGCGGCGATGCTTGCAAGCGCCTCTCCCCGGAACCCCAGGGTGCGGATGGAGGAGAGGTCGGTGATCTCCCGGATCTTGCTCGTCGCATGAGGGTGGAACGCGAGCGCCGCCTCTTCCGGCGTCATACCCGCACCGTCATCGGTCACCCGGACCTTCGTGATCCCGGCAAGGTCTGATGAGACGTCGATGAGGATGCTCGTCGAGCCTGCGTCGACGGCGTTCTCCAGGAGTTCCTTCACCACCGATGCCGGCCGCTCCACGACCTCGCCGGCGGCGATCTGGTTGACCGTATCGGGGTCGAGGACCCGTATCTTCGTCCCGGTCATCGCTCGGCCTTTTCCCCGTTTGCCAGTTTCTGGAGCCGGCAGAGGGTGTTTAACGCATCAATCGGCGTCATCTCATCCGGGTTCAGGCTCCTGAGTTCTTCGACCGCCGGGTTCTCCTCCACGACTCCCTCACCGGGGTCGACGAGGAGCATCTGGGTGTAGCGGGGGGCCCGCGGTCCGCCTGAGTACTCCCGTGCCGCCGCCTCCTTCAGGAGCGCCGTCGCCCGGTCGGTCACCTTCTTCGGTATGCCGGCAAGGTGCGCAACGTGGACGCCGTAACTCTTGTCGGTCGCGCCGGGGATGATCTTTCTGAGGAAGACAACATCGTCCCCGGTGTCCTTCACGGCGAAGTGGAAGTTCTTCACCCGCGCAAGCGACCCTTCAAGGTCTATCAGGTCGTGGAAGTGGGTCGCAAAGAGGGTCCGGGGCCCCGCAACCGCTCTCCCGTGCAGGAACTCCACCACCGCCCGGGCGATCGCGCACCCATCGAGCGTGCTCGTCCCCCGCCCGATCTCGTCGAGGATCACGAGGCTCTGCGGGGTTGCGTTGTTTAAGATGTTTGCAAGTTCCAGCATCTCGACCATGAACGTCGACTGCCCCGAAGCGAGGTCGTCAAAAGCCCCCACCCGGGTGAAGACCCGGTCTACAATCCCGATGGTGGCGTGGCGGGCCGGGACGAAACTCCCCATCTGGGCCATGATGCAGCAGAGCGCCACCGCCCGCATGTAGGTGGACTTGCCCGCCATGTTCGCCCCGGTGATGATCATGATCTGGTCGGCAGCGCTGTCGAGTTCGGTATCGTTCGGGACGAACGGCACCGGGAGGTGCCGCTCCACCACCGGGTGGCGCCCGTCCCTGATGACGATCCTGCCGCTCTCTTCGATCACCGGGCGGGAGTAGCCGTAGCGGGCGGCGACCTCGGCGAGGGCCGCGTAGACGTCAAGCAGCCCGACCGCCCGGGCGGTCCCCTGGAGGTCGGGGACGTCCGCCGCGAGCGTCCGGACGAGTTCGGCGTAGATCTCCGCCTCGAGTGCTCCAAGGCGCTCCTCTGCGGTGGCGATCATCGCCTCCTTCTCCCGGAGGTCGGGTATCGTGTAGCGCTCGCCGTTTGCGGTCGTCTGCCGGCGCTCGTACTCCGGCGGCACCAGGTGCAGGTTTGGTCTCGTCACCTCGATGTAGTAGCCGAAGACCCGGTTATAGCCGACCTTGAGCGACTTGATCCCGGTTCTCTCCCGCTCCTGCTGCTGGAACTCCACGATCCAGTCTTTTCCGGAAGTCGCAAGGTGCCGGAGTTCGTCGAGTTTCCCGTTGAATCCTTCGCGGATCATGCCGCCGGCCAACGCGCGTGCCGGGGGCTCGTCCACGATCGCCCGCCCGACGAGGTCCGTGACCCGGGCGTGGTCGCTCATCGCATCGAGGGCCTCGCGGACCAGGGCCGGGGCGTCGCCACCAAAGAGCACTTTTACGCCCGGGATTGCTCGAAGCGACTCCCGAAGCGTCGCAAGGTCCCGGGGACCGGCGTTCCCGTAGGCGATCCTCCCCGCTATCCGTTCGATGTCGGCAAAGTCGCCGAGGGCTCCGCGGAGTTCCTGCCGATCGAGCGCGTGATCGACGAACCACTCCGCCGCATCGAGCCTCTTCTCGATGGCCGCCTTCCCGATAAGCGGGCTGATCAGGAACGACCGCATCGTCCGGCTCCCCATCGATGTCTTTGTGGCATCGAGCGCGGATAGAAGTGTGCTCCCGTCGCCTTCACCACGGATGCTTGTCGTGATCTCCAGGTTCCGGAGAGTGATCGCGTCAAGCACCATGTTCTCTGATGGGATCTTCGTTGCGAGCCCCGATATATGGGAGAGGGGCGACTGCTGTGTCTCCTGGGCGTAGCGGAGCGCCGCCCCGGCGGCAGTAACCGCTCCCGCCATCCCGGCGCACCCGTAGCCGTCGAGCGTCGCCGTCCCGAACTGCTCGCAGAGGCGCTCATACGCCGCGTCGGGGTCGAAGGCGTCGTCGCGGTAGCGGCTCACCGTCACTCCGAGGGTTTTGAGCCGGCCGGGGAGTCCTTCGGTGAGGTTCTCCGGGACGATCACCTCCGACGGCCGGTACCTGACCACCTCCGATATGATATCGGCGTAGTCGCACCCGCCGCTCCCCCCGGATACGAAGAACTCGCCGGTGGAGACGTCCAGGAACGCGAGGCCGAAGGTATCCTTCCGGGCGGGGGCGACCGCCATCAGGTACTGGGCCCCTGGAGAGCCGAGCATCGATGAGTCGATCAACGTCCCGGGGGTGATCACCCTCGTGACGTCCCGCTTCACCACGCCTTTCGCGGTCTTCGGGTCCTCCACCTGGTCGCAGATCACCACCTTGTAGCCTTTATTCACCAGGCGGGCAATGTAGGCGTCCGCTGCATGGTGGGGGACTCCCGCAAGCGGCATACGGTCGCCGTTCTTATCCCTGCCCCGGGCCGTCAGGGTGATGTCGAGTTCCCGGGCCACCACGCCGGCGTCCTCGCCGAATGTCTCGTAGAAGTCTCCCATCCTGAAGAAGAGGATGGCATCGGGATACCGGGCCTTCGCTGAGTAGTACTGTCGCATTGCCGGGGTCGGTCCGTCGGTCATCGCTTCTCCCTATACAATCCGCACGGAGTCACATAAGGGTAATCCCCCGGGAAATCGGGCGGAAAAGGCCGCGATTCCCTGCCCGGGCGGGGGAGGTCCTGCCAAACTAGATACGTCTGGAGCGCGTACCCATACCACGATATTCCATGGCGGCGACGATCGCAGAAAAGATATTCTCGATGAAATGCGGCAGGGCTGTCCGCGCGGGGGATGTGGTGATGGCGCCGGTGGACGCGGCTATGATCCACGACATCACCGGCCCGCTGGCGGTCCGGGTCTTCCGCGAGATGGGCGGCGAACACGTCTATGATCCGGAGCGGATCATCATGCTCTTCGACCACCAGATCCCCGCCGACTCGATACCGGCTGCCGAGAACCATGTATTCATGCGGCAGTTCGCACAGGAGCAGGGGATCCACAACTACGACCTCCTCGAGGGTGTCTGCCACCAGGTTGTGATGGAGAAAGGGCGGGCGGCTCCCGGCGAGATCATCGTCGGCACCGACTCTCACACCTGCACTTACGGTGCCGCAGGCGCGTTTGCGACCGGCATCGGTTCCACCGATATGGGGTTTGTGCTGAAGTTCGGGGCGCTCTACTTCCGGGTTCCCGAGAGCCTCCGCATTGAGGTGGACGGGACGTTCGGCCGGAGGGTGGGGGCAAAAGACCTGATCCTCTCCCTCGCCGGCGACATCGGCGCCGACGGCGCGACCTACATGGCGCTCGAGTTCACCGGCGGGGCGATAAGGGAGATGAACATGGCTGGCCGGATGACCTGCGCGAACATGGCAATAGAGATGGGGGCGAAGGCTGGGATCGTGCCGCCCGACGCGGCGACCTGGGCCTACGTCGCCGCCCGCCGCGATATCGAGCCGTTCGACCTTGCAAGCGACCCTGATGCGGCATACGCGGGACGCCGGCAGTACGACGTCACCGACCTTGCACCCCAGGTCGCCGTCCCCCACAACGTGGACAACGTCGTGGATGTCGGGGATGTGGCGGGGACGAAGATCGACCAGGTCTTCGTCGGCTCCTGCACCAACGGGCGGTATGAAGACCTCGCCGAGGCGGCAGAGGTGCTTGGGACCGCTGACCGCTTCGCCGCCGGCATCCGCGTGATCGTCATACCGGCCTCGCGCACCGAGTACCTCAAGGCCCTCCGGGCCGGGCTCATCGAGCGGTTCGTCGAGGCGGGAGCCCTCGTCGAGGCGCCCTGCTGCGGCCCCTGCATGGGCGGCGCGTTCGGCCTCCTCGCCCCCGGCGAGGTCTCGCTCTCTACGTCGAACCGGAACTTCCGGGGCAGGCAGGGGAGCACGCAGGCGTCGGTCTACCTCGCCTCGCCGGCGACGGCGGCGGCAAGCGCCCTCTACGGTGAGATCACCGATCCGAGGGAGGTGTGACCCATGCGGGCATGGAAGTTTGGCAACGATATTGATACGGACGCGATCATACCGGGGAGGTTCCTGACGATCTACGATCCGGCGGAACTCGCGAAGCACGCGTTCGAGGGGACGAGGGATGAGTTTGCAAAGGGCGCACGGGAAGGCGACGTCGTGGTGGCGGGCACCAACTTCGGGTGCGGCTCCTCCCGGGAGCACGCACCGCTCGCGCTCCTCGGGGCCGGCATCAGGGTCGTGGTCGCAGAGTCCTTTGCCCGGATATTCTACCGAAACGCCGTCAACACCGGGCTCCTGCCCCTGATCTGCGCCGAGGCCGGTGAGATCCGGGACGGCGATACCGTATCGGTGGATATCGGCGGGGGCTTTATCGCGGTGAACGGGAAGCAGTTCGCCGTCGAGTCGGTCCCCGGTTTCCTCCAGACGATCGTCGAGGCCGGCGGCCTCGTGGCCTATGCGAAAGGCTTGGAACGGGTGGAGACATGCAGCACAAAGTAGCAGCCATCGGCGGGGACGGGATCGGCCCCGAGATCGTAGCGGCAGGCAAAGAGGTCCTCGACGCCGCGGGAGAGCGCTTTGGGTTCGACATAGCGTGGACCGACTTCGATATCGGGGCGGAGCGCTACCTCGCGACAGGGGACCTCCTCACCGAGGAGGATATCCGGGAACTCTCAAAGTTCCGGGCGATCTACTTCGGGGCCATCGGCGACGAACGGGTGAAGCCCGGGATCCTCGAGAAGGGCATCCTGCTTGCGATCCGGTTCCACTTCGACCAGTTCATCAACCTCCGGCCGATCAGACTCCTTGAAGGGGTCACGACACCGCTCGCGAACAAAAAGCCGGAGGATATCGACTTCGTCGTGGTCCGGGAGAACACCGAGGACTTCTACGTCGGTATCGGCTCGCGGTTTACCGGGAAGCGGGAGAGAAAGACGCTCGAGGTCGTCCGCGACATCTACAACGTCAAATTCGGGCTGGACGTCGAGACCGACGCCGACGAGATCGCCTACCAGATCGGCGTCGTCACCCGGCCGGGCGCACAGCGGGCGATCCGCTACGCCTTCGACCTGGCCGACCGGAGGCGTAAAAGACTCACGTCGGTCGATAAGGCAAACGTCCTCTCCGACGTCTACGGCCTCTGGCGGGACGTCTTCACCGAAGTCGCCGTTGAATACCCGGGCGTCGCGACGGAGTTCAACTTCGTGGACGCTGTCACAATGTGGTTCGTCAAGAACCCCGAGTGGTTCGACGTCGTCGTCACCCCGAACATGTTCGGCGACATCATAACCGATCTCGGTGCCATGATCCAGGGCGGGCTCGGCCTTGCCCCCGGCGGGAACATCAACCCCCGGGGCACCTCTATGTTCGAGCCGATCCACGGCTCTGCGCCGAAGTACCGGGGGCAGGACGTCGCCAACCCGCTCGCGACCATTTGGGCGGGCTCGATGCTCCTCGACCACATCGGCGAGCATGAGGCTGCGGCGGCCGTTCTTGGGGCAATCGAGCGGAGCATACTCGACGGGTTCGTGACCCGGGATATGGGCGGGGCGAGGAAGACGAGCGAGGTTGGGCGATACGTCGCGTCGCTCGTGGAGAAGGCGTAGGGCTGCCGTCCGCCCTCTCCGGCCCCGGGACTTCTCCCGGTCCCCGGGGAAGGGCTGTTCTTTATATCCCCGCACCGCCATGATCTTGTAGTCCGATGCAAAACAACCAGCATACGCCGTGCGAAAACCCGCTCTGGCCCTGTGCGATGACCGGGGCGGTCGCATGCCTCGCGGGTTTCGAGGACCTCGCCGTCATCGTCCACGGTTCGAGCGGGTGCTACTTCTACCCTGCATCTCTCGTCGGGGTCCCGATCCACGGTACGTTCCTTGTCGAGAACGAGATCATCTTCGGCACGGAGTCCCGCCTGCAGGAGGTGATCCGGGAACTCGACGGCCGGTACTCCCGGATAGCCGTGGTCAACACCTGCGTACCCGCCATCATGGGCGAGGATATCGGCGATCTCGCCCATGATGGGCAGGTCATTATCGTCGACAGCCCGGGGTTCCTCGGGGACCTCGAGGCCGGATACCGCCGGGCGCTTGAGCAGGTCGCGCCGGAGGTGGACCCCGATGCCGCCGGCGTCAACATCGACGGCATCTGCCGCACCGACCCCTTCTGCCGGGGAAACGCCATCGAGGCGCGGCGCCTGCTCAACCTGGCCGGGGCAACCGTCGCCACGACGTTCTGCCTGGACCGCTACGCCGCGGCTCACCGTGCGGCACCCTTCACCGTCGGCACGAACCCGGACCTCGCAAGCGGCGTCGGGACGGAATGCGGCTCGCTCCTGGGCCTCGATGCCGTCGCCGGGACCTTCGAGAGACTTGCCGCCGAGGTTGACGGCATCGATCCCCGGCCGGTCACAGAGGAGATCGCCTGGGCCGATGCCCGGATCACGAAGGCCTGCGACAAGTACCTTCGCAGGTTCGACCCGCCCCGGGTGGCGATCTGTGCCGGGCGCTCGTATGCCATGTTTGCGAGAGAACTCCTGAAGCAGTATCTCGGTGCGGATATCGCCTGCGTCGCTGTCAGGAACGACCCCGATTCCCGCAATGACACCGTCACCCCTACGGCCGACTTCTCGACTATCCGGGGAATGATCCGGGAAGCCGAGCCGGACCTGGTCCTTGGCTCCTCCTACGAGCGGGCGATCTGCAGCAATGCCGCATTCGTCGGGCTGACGCCGCCGCTCCGGGGCCGGGTTCTCCTCTCCTCCCGTGCGGTGGCCGGAATCGAAGGGGTGCTCTGGCTGATGGATGAGGTGCTCAACGCCTGCATCAATCGAAACCGGCGCCCGGAAAGCGAGAGCACGGACCTCTCCTGAGGAAAACGTTAATACTCCCGGTGCCAGAGCACTCATGCAGGAGAACGGGGATTCGCCCGGATCCCCGGCTACCGCTGGAGATGGTATGCATGCCGCTTGTCAAGATTGAGATCCGTTCCGGAAAGCCGGTTGAGTACCGGCAATCACTTATCGAGAGCCTTCGTGAGGCCTTTCTGGACACACTGCAGACCCCGGAGGCCGCCCTCTGGATCCGGCTCTGTGAGCGGAAGGAGGAGAACTTCCCGATGCCTCCCGGCCGATCCGATGGCGCAGTCCTGATCGAGGCCTCCCTCATGCCGGGGCGCAGCGCCGAGAAGAAAGAGGCGCTCTATCGGGCGATCGTGGAGCGCCTGACCCTTGGTGCCGGGGTCAGGCCTGATGATATCTGTATCGTCCTCTACGAGCCGCCTGCCGAGAACTGGGCTGAACACGGGGGAGCCTTCATGGTCTCCCGGTAAGCCTGCCTGCGGCGAAGTTACATCGCCATAAGATTTTTATGACCCGGCACGCACAAGGGGTGTCGGCCTGTCCCTATGGGCAGACCAGTATGAGGGGGGTTATTGCATGACACATTACGGCGGATACGCCGCCCACGGTATGCTCCTTGAGAAGATGTACGATCTCCTCGACGAGGACCAGATGCGGCAATTGATGATCCGTATGATCGAGTCTCGCATCAAGATGAAAGAGCACCGGATCGAGATGATGCAGTACAAGGTCGAGACGTATAAGATGGCGCGCGAGATGCTCCAGGCGGGCGCGAAGAAGAAGTGAGCCTGCGTCCCAGAGGGCCCCGGGCTACATGCGCACCGGGGCCGCTGCCTATTTTTAGCCTTCACGACGAATACGTCGGCATGGACCTGATGATCAGGGGGTATCGCGAACCAGATTTTCAGTCGGTCTCTGCCCTTGAGCGGGAGAATAGCCCGGCGGACTGCAAGCCTGAGGTCTTCATCCGGCAGGCGGGCGTCCTCTTTCCCGATACGTTCCTCGTCGCAGAATATGGGGGGAGAGTCGTCGGCTACACTATCGGGGCTCTCGTGCAGCACCAGCCGGCCACAGGGTGGATTGTCCGGCTGGCGGTGGCGGAGCGGCACCGGCGCCGGGGGTTCGGGAAAAACCTCGTCGCTGCCGTCACCGAGAGCCTCCGGGAGCAGGGGGCGGGTGAGGTCTACCTCTCGGTCTCGCCGTCGAACCACGCCGCCCGGGTGCTCTATGAGAAACGCGGGTTCCGGGAGGTGGACTTCTGCCCGGCCTACTTCGGTGAGGGGGCCGATCGCTACATACTCCGCAGTGATCTGGCATGCCCGGAAGGCTTAATCAGTCGGGATTGAGATAGTGGTGTGATAGCATGCTCCTCACTCCGCTCCGTATAGGGGAGGCGTTCAAACCGGCGCCACGGTTCCAGTCGTACCTCTACGCGTCCCTGGTCCTGACCGTCCTCCTCCTCATCGTGCCCTGGCTGGCCCCCATCATCCTTTTCAGCCCGGCAGCCGTCGCTGTCGTCATCACTGTACCCGTGCTTGCCGTCATCGTATTCGTCGTCTACTGGATTCCCCTCTACTATGAGAGCATCGCCTACCGGCTCACCGTCACCGAGATCACCTGGCAGCGGGGAGTCTGGTTCCGGCAGACGGGGATCGTCCCCTACAACCGGATTACGAATGTCGATATCGTCCAGGGCCCCCTGATGCGGTTCTTCTCCTTCTCGGCGGTCCGGGTGCAGACCGCGGGCTACTCGGCCCAGGCCCGGGCGGAGATTGTCCTCAACGGGATAGCGGACCCAAAGGACCTCCAGGAGAAGATCATGAACTTCGTGCGGAGGACCGGGCCGGTCGCTGTCGGGGGCGAGCCGGAACAGCCGCTGACCGCCGACGCTACGGTGGAGGAACTGCGGGCGATCCGGCGGTTGCTGGAGAGCCTGCTGGAGAAGTAGGAGACCCTTTTCTGGTCGCCGGGAAAAAGAAAGAGCGCTATTTCCCGGCGACCGTGTCCCGCTTGACGACCAGGACGGGTTGATGGGCGTTTTTGACCACATACTCCGAGACCGTCCCGAGCAGGCGGTCACGGATGTTCGACCGGCCGTGCGAACCGATGACGATGAGGGAGGCCCCCTCCGCATCCGCCGCAGCCACGATCTCCTTTCCCGGGCTCCCTACGGGCGTCCGGACGATCACCCTCACGCCCTGCTTCTCGAGCGCTCGCCGGGTATCGATGATCTTGTGCTGGATCTCCTCCCGCAGTCGTCTCTGGGTATCGGTCTCCTGGTCGGATACGGTCCCGAGAAACCCCTGCCCCCCCGAGGCTATCAGCGTGACGTCCTTCTGGTCGATGACATGGACGAGGACCACCTCCCGGGTTCCCGCCTCCTGCAGTGCCGGGATGTAATCCAGCACTTTCATGGATGGCACTGAAAAGTCCGTTGGAAACAAGATGCGTTCGAACATACTCTGGCACTCTCTCTGGTGTTCTCTTCTCTGTGCACTGGATATTTAAATGATATCGTCTGGAGCCTGCTGGGCAAGTGGGGTAGCGAAAGCGTTGCTCGTTGTCATACCGTGTTGAGGCCGCCCCGGAATCTCTTTGCCGGGAGGGGGTTTCGCATCTTCTGGTGGCCCCGATGAGGGTGGTGCTGGATCCGGCTTGTCCCCGGGATCGGCCTTTCTAATGCAAGAGATTGTCTGAAACAGGTCCTTCCCCGGGTATGTCCCCCTGCAGTGGACCATGGTGGCTATCGCCATTGGGCGGGGCGGGGGAGAATCCCCCTCCTCATAGGCGGGTACCACCCAATCCGCCCAGTTCACCCCCGCCTCTCCCCCCGGATCAGCACCCTCCACCCATGCAGCATCCGCCGGAGCCCGGCGGTCCCCACGGGTGCCGGGTACGGGCGCGGGATAGCGGTCCCGTCCGGGGCGACGGTGAGGCCAAGGGCCCCGGCGCACTCGGTGCAGACGGTCTCTGCGCCCGGATCAGCCTCGAACATGGGGTGGGGGGACCGGAACTGCACCCTGCTGCCTGCGATATCGGCGAACTTCCCGAGCATCTCCGCCTGGTAGGTGCGCTCCTCTTCGATGGCGGCCGTGGCGTCGATGCCGCAGATCCGGCCCACTTCCTCGAGGAAACGGCACGTCCCCCCGAGACCGGCCGGGAACGAGTCTACGTAGGGGGTGCCAAACCTCCTCTTGAAGTCCTCACCGACCGGCCGGAGCGCCGGTTCCCGGAGGACGTTCACGGCGGCGGACCCGAGACGCCCGACATCCCCCGTCCCGATCCTCCGCACGAACCGGAGGTTGACCTCGATGCCGAGCCGGGCAAGGAGGCGTGCGATCTCGGCGGCGTTCTCGTCGACGGCGTACTCCAGGTTCTTCTCGCCGACCAGGTTTGCCGAGAGGGTCTTCTCGGTCATGGGCCGGGCGAGCGAGGCGACAGTTGAGAGGGCGTTTTTGATCCCGGTCTCAAAAACCCCGCCGAGGAACCCCGCTGTCGGCACGGCGATCACCGGGACGCTCCGGGCCTTCGCACAGACCCCCGCGGTGTCGTCTCCGATCGTCTCGACGATGCAGGTCGAGAGGACGAAGATAGAGGCTGGTGTAGGGGAGAGGGAGAGTGCCTGTCCTATAGTCCTCTCCAGCGCCTCTTCCCCCCCGAATATGATATCGTTCTCCGTAAGACGGGTGGAGAGGAGGCGGGGGACTTCGAGTCGGTCGTTCGAGAGCAGCGTGGCGTGGATGAGGGAGAAGTTATGGTGCGCACATCCCGACGGGCCGTGGATGATGCAGACGGCGTCCCGTACCTCCGTGAGCACCGAGAGCGCTCCGGTCAGGGTGCACCCCTCAAACCTGGACGAATTCGAGGGCGAAGGATTCGAGTTCATCCATCTCGAGGGGTGTGGGGATACTCGTTGTTCTGTTTCCGTAGATCGTGCGCCCGAGTTCCTCGTAGACCGCCGCCTGGTCCGACCCGGGGGCGTATTCAACGACCGTCTGCCTGTGCAGTTCCGCAATCTGCACCCCCCTGTCCCGGGGGACGTAGGCGATGAGGCGGGAGTTGATCCGGCGGGCGAACTCCTCCACCAGGTCCCGCTCGCCCTCGATATTCTTTGCGTTGCAGATAACGCCGCCGAGCGTGCACCTGCTGCGCACCCGGCGTGAGAGGCGGGCGATGGCCTTTGCAATGTTATTTGCCGCGTAGATCGACATCAGTTCGCCGGAGGTGACCAGATACACCTCCTGCGCGTATCCTTCCCGCATCGGCATAGCAAACCCGCCGCAGACGACGTCCCCGAGGACGTCGTAGACGATCACGTCGCCTTTGAGGGCATCCAGGCGTTCGAGGAGCTGGAACGTTGCGATGATGCCCCGTCCAGCGCACCCGATCCCCGGTTCAGGGCCGCCGGCCTCCACACAGCGCACCCCCCGGAAGCCTCGATAGACCACATCATCGACGGTGATCTTATCGTCCCCGCGCTCCCGGATGAGGTCGAGCACCGTCGGGATCCATGTCCCGTGCATCAGCATGCGGGTACTGTCGTGCTTCGGATCGCAGCCGATCTGCAGGATATCGAGCCCTTCCCCTGCGAGTGCTGCCGATAGGTTTGCTGCAGTAGTGGATTTCCCGATTCCACCCTTCCCGTAGAGGGCGATCTGTTTCATTGTTTCTACTATGCGCTTGCATGGGTAATTAGGTGTCGGATGGTGTTCGCACTATCGCAGTATATATTGTTTGTTGTGATCATTGCGGCTCCTCTTTGGTCTCACTTTTATATATAATAGGATTTAATTTAGTATTTTGATTTTCGGTGACCTAAAATCAGTTCTTTAATATTGAAAAAGTATATATCTGGCTGTTTGAAACACTCTGGTAAGCAGAGGGAAAGAGAACCATGGACCCACGATTTCGATCACGGCTGATTGCGGCGATCATCCTCCTTGTCGTCGTCTGCTCGGCCTTTTCGGTGAGCCCGGTTGCCGGATTCCGTCTGGAAAACAGAGATGGGAGCGGCACCGAAGCGGCACTTGCAGAGGCTCTGGTGCTGCAGCAGAGCACCAAAATCAGAGAAGAGTTCATAAAGGACATCACAGTCTACATCGACAGCAATAATGAGTTGTTCAGGCAGCAGGACCTCTCCGGGAACATGAGCGGCCTGTACGTCTCTGATGAGAATGCAATCTACATCCGGTCGGACAGGGACCCGGCGCGGGCCGATGACGTCTTTACCCAGCAGGTCGGGTACCGGGTCTATCACACCATGGGATTTGGCGAGAGCACGGTCTTCCCGACGCTAGAGGCAAAGCCCGGGTCTTACCTGACCGGGATCACGGTCCCGCCCGGCGAGGAGAAGGGGGCGGCGCTCTTTGCCGAAGCCTTCATGCTCTACCACACCTCCCCGGCACTCCTGAAGACAGATGCCCCTGAAGTCTACACCTACATGGATCTGCTCGCAAAGAGCGGCGGGGACCAGGCGGCGGTGGATGACCTGTACATCCACCACGAGCCGGAGTGACCGGCCCTCCACCTCTCTTTTGCGGCTGGAGCGACCGGTCACTCAAACCCTTTCAGGACGCCCATGAAGAGCATGATCACCGGAATGATCTCGAGGCGCCCTATCCACATGATCAGGATGAAGAGGACCTTCGCCGGATCGGCCATGTCAGGTGAGACGAATCCCGCGGTCATGCCGTTGTTGCACATGGCGGAGACGATCTCGAAGATAACGTTGCTCGAGTCGAAGGATGTCGGCTGCAGGTGCATCGCCAGCACCGTGGCAACGAAGATCGTCAGGAAATAGAGCATGATGACCAGCATGTTCCGGGAGACCTCGAGGTCGGCGACGTTCTTCGGGATCACCTTGCCGTCGTATTTGAAGGGCACGAGCACCTTCCCGGAGACGAACATCCGCCGGAACCACCAGAGCAGACTCTGAAAGCCGAGGACTACCCGGGAGAGCTTGATACCGCCGGCGGTGCTCCCCGACGACCCGCCGATCACGATCAGCATCGAGAGGAAGAGGACCGTCACGCTCGCCCACTCGTTCGGGGAGGCGACCTGAAACCCGGTGCTGGTGATTCCCGCCGCCGACATAAAGAGCGCCTGGCGGATGGCGGTGGGGAGATCGGTGGCGCTGAGCGTGACAAGGTCCCACGTTATCACGACGATACCGAGCGCGACGAGCATAAAGAGGAGGCGTGCCTGCTGATCGTTAAAGAAGTGCACCCCTTTCCTGCGGTAGAGGAGGTAGTAGAGTTTGAACGGCAGGGCGCCGGCGATCATGACCGGGACGATGAGGACCTCAAGAAGCGGGTTTCTGTAGAAGGGAATCCCTCCCGAGTGGGGGGAGAACCCGCCGGTGGAGATTGCGGCAAGGGCGATATTCACCGCGTCCCAGAGGGGGACCCCTGATACGAGGATCAGAACGACCGACGCGAAGGTCAGCATCAGGTAAATCTTCCACATCTCAAAGCCCGTTGCGACAACACTCGGCATCAACGCCTCTGAGCGCCCCTCCGACCGGTAGAGACGGAACTGGGTCAGCCCGGTCCTCGATGCCATAGCAATGGTGAAGGCGACGATACCGAGGCCGCCGAGCCACTGCATCAGCGACCGCCAGAAAATGAGCGTCCGGGGCAGATCATCGACCGACCGCATCATGGTCAGGCCGGTATCGGTCCACCCCGACATCGCCTCAAAGACACCGTCGAGGTACGGGACGCCAATCCCGAGGCTGAACGGCAGGGCGCTCACCAGCGCCATGGTAAGCCAGATCAGGGCGACGGCCATGAGGGCGGCGGAGAGGGGGGCCTCCCGCTCCTGCCGGGGAACCCGGGCAAGAAGCGTCCCGAGAAGAAAGAGAGTGACGGGGACGGAGGCCATGGGCAGGATCATCTCCCACTCCTGATAGATCACCGCCACGGCAAGCGGCACCGCCGTGCCGATGCTTATGTACCGGAATATACTGCCGATGTCGGGTGCGATGATCGAGAACTGCTCGATCCTAGCCATCGATACACGTTTCCCGGGCGCTCTTATCTACTTTCTCCTGCGGTCGTTCAACTCCCTGGGCGTCGGAGGACGCGTCCTCATCACCTGCGGCCGCACCTGCACCCGCCGCTCCCCGCAGACGTCCCCTCCTCCCCTCCCGCACCCGGAGCGCTCTCGATGGCGATGCGCCGGTTGATGATCCGCCAGGCAAGGATGAGCTGAGCTATACCACTGGCCGTCAGGTAAGCACCGTTCTGGACAAGGTCGATGGGCTGCACCTGTGTCTGGATCTCAATATTCCTCTCCAGTTTCCTCGCCACAGCGTAGTTTAACTCCCCGTCGAACGTGAGTGCTCCCATCGGCCTCCCCCCGACGCCTTCGGTAGTGAACTCAACCATAAAGTCTCGTTGCGAGAGGGAGAGGATCGGGTAGAGGTCGATGGAGAGGTCGACGTTCTTGATGCTCCTGTCGATCTCATTCTGGCAGAGGGTGACGTGGTAGACGTTCCGGTCCTCGCTTGCCTCCCGGCCGTACTTCGAGAAGGCGATCCTGATGACAGCATCTGCAAACCGGCACTGCGGCTCGACGTACCGCTCGTAGTCGGGCTTACGCTCTGCCATCTCCCTGATGACCGACTCCGGCGAATAGCCGCGTTGTTCCACGTCGCGCTTTATCTTCCAGGCACGCTTGACATCGGGGTCCGGATCCACGTAGAGTTTGAAGTCGATCAGATCCCGCATCTTTTTGGTGATGAAGGGGTGCAACCCCTCGAGGATCAGGATCTTTGTGGGTTTGAAGAGCACCGGGGGGTCGAATACACCGCTGTCATGATTGTAGACCGGTTTTGTGATCGACCTTCCTGCTTTGAGGTCCAGAAGGTGCTCTTCGAGCAGGTCAAACCGGTTTGCCTCGGGAACGAGCGGGGTGATTCCGAGTTCTTTGCGCTCCTGGCGGTCATACCTGTGGTAATCGTCGATGGTGATGGTGGAGACGAGATCCTTTCCGAAGATCGCCCTGATAGCCCGGGTGAAGGTGGTCTTTCCGCTCCCGCTATCTCCTGCTACGCCGATGATAAAGACGTAGGGTGACTCTGCAATGACTCTCTTGAAATCAGATGGGGGCATAACTCAACTCAAGAATTGGTCGGTACTCTATACAGTTAAGATTTCGGTTCCGGGAGGATGGGTTTGATCCGGACCAGAAAAGAGAGGGGTGGAAGAGGTTCTCCTCTCCTGCCGGATACCTCAGGGCCGGATGATCCCCGCTTCTTCATGTTTCTTCTGGATATCGTCGGCGAGCCGATCCAGCGCCGCGAAGTCTACCTCCTTCGGGTAGCCCCTGACGTAGACCGGTTCGAGGAACTCGACCTTGAGCCGGCCGAGCATATCCTTCAGGGTATCGACGGTCTTCCCGCCCCAGCCGTAGGACCCGATCACCGTTGCGTACCGGGTCTTTGGACGGAGGAGGTTTGCGAGGTACGCGGCGTAAACCACCTGCGGGTGGGGGCCGAAGATGAGTGTCGGCGACCCTATCACGACTGTCGCAGCATCCACGAGGGCCTTTGCAAGGTCGCCGGTATCAGCCTTCGTCAGATTGAACGGCTGCACCGGAATCCCTCTCTGCATCAGGGCACCAATGAGGTGGTCGACCATCGCCTGGGTGCTTCCGTGCATGGAGACGAAAGGAAGCACCACCACGTTCTTCACGGCATCACCCGTCCAGTCCCGGTATGCGTCCATGATGAACGCCGGTCTGTCGTAGACCGGGCCGTGGCTCGGGGCGATTATATCGATCTCGCGTGATGCCAGTTTCTCCAGGTGTCCCTTGATGCTGGCGCGAAACGGCATCATGATCTCGGCGTAGTAGCGTTTTGCGGACTCGTAGATCACGCCCTCGTCGGGGACGTAGAGGGAACTCGTCGCGTAGTGCGAACCGAAGAGGTCGCAGGGGAAGAGGACCCGGTCTTCCCGGAGGTAGGAGAGCATCGTCTCCGGCCAGTGAACCCAGGGGGCGATGATGAACTCGAGGGTTTTGCCTCCCAGGGGGAGCGTATCCCCGTCGCCGATGACGATGACCCGGTCCTCCGGTATGTGGAGGAGGTCGACCAGGAAGTCCCGGCATTTCTGGTTCGTCACCACCTTCGCTTCCCCGAACCGTTCGAGCATTGCAGGTATCGAGCCCGAATGGTCCTGCTCGGCATGGCTCGCGACGATGTAGTCGATGCTCCCGACGCCGAGCGAGTCCAGGTTCCCCGTAAGGTCCTGGGTCTTCGCCGGATCGACGGTGTCGATCAGCGCCGTCTTATCGCTGCCCCGCACCAGGTAGCTGTTGTAGGTGGTGCCGTCGGGAAGGGAGATCAGTTCGTCGAAGATCCGGCGGTCCCAGTCGATGGCCCCGACGGCGAAGACGCCCGGCACAATTTCACGCGGGATCATGCCCTGCCGCCCCCCTTTGATCTATTCCGGTTGTTATACGGTGTGTGCATACGTTCCGACATTTTTCACGCTCCGTAGACTGCAACCGGCCGGCATCATCCTGCCACGCCGGTCGATGAACGTGTATCCGGCCCGGGGACTGATAACGGTTTCGCCATGCGTCCACGCTACCCTCCTCCCGGAGCGCCCCCGGAGGGGAGAGTGGTCTGCCTGTCCTTCCCGCCATCCTCGCTCCCCTCTCTCCGGACAGCGTTTGCGAAGAGGTGAGCCTGCCGGGTCGGCTCCGGGAGCCGGTATCCCCGGGCGGTTGCGAGGACGAGGTCGACTGCGGGCATGAGGGCAATCCGGTGCCCCACGGAGACGTAGACCGGTTTCGTCTTCTCTTTCGTCCGCACCGCCATCCCTATCGTCTCACCGTTGCGGAGTAACGGGCTCGCCGAACCTCTGGCGGCCCCTGGCTCCGTCGCCGTGCCGACGAGGAGGCTCTTTGCGACCCCGACGGTGGGCCGGTCCAGCAGGACGCCCATGTGGCTTGCGATGCCGAGACCGCGGGGGTGGGCGATCCCCTGCCCGTCGAAGAAGATGATATCCGGCTCGGACCGCAGCCTTCGGAACGCCTCGATGAGGGCGGGACCTTCGCGGAACGTCAGGAGGCCGGGAATGTAAGGAAACGGCGTCTCTGCGGAGGCAGAGACCCGCTCAATGACGGTGAGGTCGGGATACCGGAGGGCGACGACGACCGCATAGATCTCGTTTGAGCCCTTCGCGTAGGAGGCGTCGGCGCCGGCCACAAGGGAGACTTCTCCTATATCGCCGGAGAGGCGGACCCGGGTCCGGAGCGCCTCCTGGAGGTGGGCGGCTTCGGCAGGCGTCAGGTCGAATGAGGGGGTCTCTCTGATCTTCATGGTCATCTCCCGGTCATGGAACCGTCCGGACCCGGATAGAACTGTTATCATATACCGGGTTGAGTGCGGCATCCCGTGGGGTCGGGACCTATGGGCAGGAGGATCAACTCCGGTATATATTGTTCTTCCTGCTCGCGCTCCCCGGCGCACCGATGGTGCCTTGTCTTTGTAAGACCTGCCCCTCCTCCATCATGTCTACGTTGCCGCCCCGGGGATCGGGGAGCTTTTATATGCATTGAGAGGGGGTACGCCCGGAGAGTCACCTTTGGAGGGTGAGCGGCATGGCGCGATGGGTGTGCAGTGTCTGTGATTATGAGTACAACGAAGAGGCGGGAGACGCCGCCGCCGGCATACCTCCGGGAACACGGTTTGAAGACCTCCCCGACGACTGGCGGTGCCCCGGTTGCAGGGTCGGGAAGGAAGCGTTTGTGCGAGCTAGCGAAGAGGAGGTGGAGATGAATGGAGAAGACTACCTTTGAAGGGCCCGCCACGACCGTGGCCGACGTGCTGGTCTCGGAACTGGCGGCATGGGGGATCACCCTGTATTTCGGCATCCCCGGAGCGTCGTCGCTCCCGCTCGTGGACGCGGTCAGGAGGAGCCCGAACGCCCGGTACATCGTCGTCCGCCACGAGCAGACAGCCGCGATGGCAGCGTCCGCTTACAACAAATTCACGGGAAATATGGCGGTCTGCCTGACCATCGCCGGGCCGGGAGCAACGAATCTCGCCACTGGTCTCTATGACGCGAAGGAGGATAGGGCAAGCGTGCTCGCGCTCAACGGGCAGGTGAAGATGCAGTACGCCGGTCCCGGCGGCATCCAGGAGATCGACCAGGACGCGTTCTTCCGGCCCGTCACGGTCTTCAACAACACCGTAGCCGACCCGGCGACGGCGGTCAAACTCCTCACCCGGGCGCTGCGCTACGCCATCGTTGCCCACGGCGTTGCCCAGCTCTCTCTCCCGAACGATGTCCAGGCCGCACCGCTTGAGCCTGCCTACTGCGAGCGCGAGACCTGCCTCCCGGAGGTCAGGGTTGCGCCGACCGATGAGGCTGTCAGGGCGGCGGCGGAGGCGATCGACGGTGCCGAGCGCCCGGTCATCCTCGCGGGTTTCGGGGCCATGAAGGCGGCCGGAGCAGTCCTTGACCTGGCGAGGACGATCCAGGCGCCGATCGCCACCACCTTCCGGGCGAAGGGTATCCTCCCCGATGAGAACGAGTGGGTCGCGGGGCTACATGGCGAGCTCGGGACGCCGCACGCCCTGACGCTCGTCCAGAAGTCGGACCTTGTGATCGCCTGCGGTGCAAGTTTCTCCGACCTCACCGGGATTCCCGGGAGTAAGCGAGCCGTCCATATCGACATAGACCCGCTCCAGCTCGGAAAACACCCGCTTGTCGCGGCGGTCTGGGGAGACTGCGCCATTGCTCTCCCCCGGATCCGTGAGCAGGTCCGGGCGCGGGAGGACAAGGGCGTCAGGCAGTGGCTCGCGGAGAAAAAACGCGAGTGGCTCGACCGGCTTGACCGGGAGGCCGACCCGGAGGCCGTCCCCATCCGCCCGCCCTATATCATGAAGATCCTCTCCGAGACCCTGCCGGAGGATGCGGTCATATCACTCGACGTTGGGGATAACCAGTGGTGGTTTGGGCGAAACTTCCGGATGAAACGGCAGCGGTTCGCGATGTCCGGCTACCTCGGGACGATGGGGTTCGGGCTTCCCGGGGCGATTGCAGCCAAACTCGCCTATCCGGAGAAGACCGTCGTCTGCATCACCGGGGACGGCGGGTTCTCCATGGTCATGGCCGACTTTGTCACGGCGGTCAAGTACGATCTTCCCATCGTCGTGGTGGTCCTGAACAACCACGAACTTGCCATGATCCGTGAGGAGCAGCGGGAGGCGGATTACCCGCCGTACGGCACTGACCTCACGAACCCCGACTTTGCCGCCTTTGCCGGGGCCTCGGGCGGCGCCGGTATACGGGTGACCCGCCCGCAGGACCTTGCCGGTGCAGTCGAAGAAGCCCTGAAGATGGACCGGCCCGTCGTCATCGATATCGAGACCGACCCGGAGCGGTTCCGGCAAAAAAAGAGTGAGCCGGCCTAGTCGCCGGAGAGGTAGTCGTAGAGGAACGCTGCGAGCACCGCACCGATGATAGGGCCGATGATGTAGATGGGGAAGAGCGCCCAGAGGTTCTGCCCCGCAAGCAGCCAGTCCCCGAGGTACGGCCCGAACGTACGGGCGGGGTTCAACGACGCGCCGGTCAGGTTCCCGGTCGCCGTGATGATACCGGCGACCGCGAGACCCACCGCGAGGCCGGCGAATCCTGGAGTTGCCCGCTCGTCGACGGCGGCGCCCATGATGACGAGCATGAGAAGGAACGTCCCGACGGCCTCGATGACGATCGCCTGCAGGTAGCCGATGCCGAGGAAGGGTGCCGTTGCCCCGAGGCCCCCGATGGCGACGGCGTCCGGGCCGACGGCCCAGGCAAAGAGCAGGCTTGCGGCCGCAGCACCGACGAGCTGGGCGACGATGTACGGGCCCACATCCCGGCCCGGAAATCGGCCGGTCGCAAAGAGGGCTATCGTCACCGCCGGATTGATGTGACATCCCGATACTCTCCCGAGTGCGTAGATGGACCCGGCGATGGCGATGCCGAAGGCGAGCCCTATGGCGAGCCAGTCACCGAGGCCCCCAAGCGCCCCGATCCCTATGTTGAAGGGAGTCGACGGGGTGGTTCCTGAGGCGAGCATCAGCGTGACGGCCGCAGCACCGGCTCCGAAGAAGACCAGGATGAAGGTGCCGACGGCCTCGGCAATGGACCGCTTACCAAGAGATACAGTCATGATTTCACCAGATAATCATATCCTCTTTTTAGAGTAGGGCTTCTGCTAAAATTGTATGGGAGTGTGCCTCACTTCCCATACAGGGCAGCATAGCACTCGGGACAGAGAATTCTCGGCAGCGGAGCCTTCACACGCTTGCTGGGGAACGGGTAGCCCCCCTCCCAGACATCGACATCCTTCCGGATAGCGTGCTCCATGCAGAGCCCCATCCCGCAGACGATGCAGATCGCCACCGCCTCGCTCTCTCCCCCCTGAAGGGCGCAGTAGTAGCACTTCACGGCAACTCCCCCTTCAGACCGCCTCTTTCCACTGGCAGTACTGGTGCCGCAGATCGACCAGGCACGCCGCGGCGCAGTTCTTGCAGGCCCGCACCGGAGCGGCCGCCGTCTCCTTCTCGAGGGCAATGATGTTGGTCATCATCGTCGCGGTCACGGGTTCGCTGGTCAGGAGGCACGGGTAGTCGGCAAGCCGCATCAGGGCGGAGAACCGGACCGATATGGCGCAGGCCGCGTAGACGTACCACTGCGGGTTCATCAGCACCTCGTTGTTGTGGATGGGCGAGAGGTCGACGGGATACTTGCCGACCATGGGGACCAGCGCCTCATCGGACCCGTTCCGGTTCCGCTGTGCCTTGTCGAGGATCTTCCACCCGCGGTAGATCATGTCCATGAAGTCGCAGTTGTGGAGTTCTGCCGCCGCTCCCCTGGCCGGGTAGACCTGGACATAGTTGTGGAACCTCTTCGTGAGCAGGTCGACGATCATGGGAGCGTTGAACGCGTCAAGTTCGAGGATATACTCGGTCGCGGCCGCCGATGAACCGGTTGCGAGCGAGAGAACGTCCCAGTAACTCTTGTAGGAGTCAAGCGAGTTCCGGAGCGTGGACTCCATCACCCCGGTGACCGCCTCGATAACCGCCATGACGACGTCGTCCTTGCACATATTGAAGGTCGACTGCGCGATGTGGTGCGAGATGTCACCGACGCTGTAGGCGGGAACGGTCAGGATGTTGCCGTAGTGAACGCCGTCATCGATCGCAGCCCTGACGGTCGCCTCCATCCGCCGCCGGTACTCGCTCATGTACTTCCGCTGATCAAAGGAAGTCATTCCGGCGTCATCCATCAGTTCCGCCTGGGCTTCGACCGGTTCGCGGTAGATCTTCTGCATGATCTCGATCTCTTTGGCCGTCGCCTCGGTGGGGGTGGCCCCTGCCTCGAGGGCATGGGCGAAGGCGTCGCCGAAACCATAGGAGGTGTTCATACCCCACGATTTGGCGGCCAGGATAGCCCGCTTGTGCTCGACCGGTATATCGGTCTTCGTCAGCACGCGGTTCACCACGTTGCTCGTGCTTCCCGGCATCAGCGCAAAGTCGACGACGCAGGTGGGGCCGTAGAACCCGCCGTAGTGCCGCACCGCCTCAAGGCCTATCAGGGCCTCTGCATCCGCGATCGCCTGAGTGAAGGCATCGACGCTTTTTGCGAACGCCTCGTCCTGGCTTTTCAGGATCTCGAGCACGACCGGGGTCTGGTAGTGCTCGACGAACGGGTCGTCTTCGGGGCGGACGGTCCTGGTGAGGCCTTTGAGGATCTCGTAGTGCGAGATCACCGAGTTCTTGTGGAGGTCGATGACCGCCTGGCTCTGGTCGCCGATCGCCGTCATCTTCCGGGCCACATCGACGTAGGGTTTTGTGTCCTCGATGACGAATTTCTGACCGCGTTTCGCCTTTACCGTATCCACATCCGCCCGCTGGGCGGCCATGGCCTCGTTTATCATCTTCTCATAGAGTTCTCTCATGTCAATCACCTATGGGTATGGTATCCTGCTGGAGTCTCAGGTGTTCATAAAGCGATCCCTGCGGTGGTCCGATCATGAACGCACCGGATTCGGCAAAGCCATCACTGAGAGATGGGTGCGATAATTACGGCGCTATGCAACATGATGGATTTACGGCGCCGGGAGAACGGTGGTGGGGTGGAGTCAGGAGTGTCCGGGTGGTCGCCAGGAAGCCTCTCTGACGCTGCTGCTGGGTCCCTGTATCCCCCATCTCACATCTGGATCCAGGTACTGGTATTCCAATGGCATACTGCGCCCTGATACTTTATATCTGTTGTGACGTTGACAAACTACCGTACCCTCCCGGTACCGGGGTCTGTTCCTGGATCAAGCCCCTGTCTCCTGGTGTCCTGCAGGAAACGCCTGCCGGATGGTGCGTCAGAACCAGGCGTCAAGTGTCTTCTGCGTCGCCTTCGTCGAGACTTTGGCAAGAGCGCTTCCAACCCGCTCTTCAGAGAAGTCATAGCGCCCGCAGAGCATCTCCACAACCCCGTCGACGTCCGGCGTCCTCCACTCGAGGGTGTAGTCGTCGGTGACCGGCGGGTTCTGGAAGAACTCCCGGATAGGCCCGGGGTCGAAGTCGGGCTGCTTCTCGGCGATCAAAGACTCGAACTCGCCGTTTCGCACGACCTTCAAGGCCGTCTTGCCGCCGACACCCCGGATCCCCGGGTTGAAGTCCGTGCCCACGAGGATGCCGATCTCGACGAGCTGCTCCCGGGTGACACCCAGGCAGTCGAGGAGGGAGGAGAGGACGATCCTCTCAGGGTTCACTGTGATCGTCCGGCCCCGCGCTTTCCGCCGCCCGCTGACCGTGAGGTTCCGCACCAGCACCGGGGAACCGAAGAGGAGCGAGTCGTAGTCCTGCGAGACCGCGTAGGTGACGCTACCGCTCCGTGCCATGTGGGCCGCCTGGGCTTCGCCTTCGCTCGGCGCCTGGACCCAGGGTATGCCGAGCAGGTCGAGGAGTTCGTGGGACGACGTGAGGGTGTGGCTGTCGACCCGGGCGGATGCGCTCGCCTGTTTATACGCCTCCTCGATATCCCCCTCCCGGAGCGCCGCCTTCCAGGCCTCATCGGCCCTGGTGCGGACGAGCCGCCGCTCCCGGATCGTCTCCTGCTTGAACTCCGGCGGCTTCCCGTCAAAGACGAAGACCGGCTTGATCCCCTTCTCCAGGAAGTTTGCCGTCCGGAAGAGGATCCCGGAGAGGTGCGATGTGATCCGGCCCGCACCGTCCATCAGCGGGGTGCCGTCCGGCTGCCGGATGATCGAGAGAAACTGGTAGAGCGCGTTATGAGCGTCCACCGCTGCGATGCCGGAGAGGTCGTCCCACGTCGACGTCTCTTTACAGTCTGCCAGAATATCCCGGATAGCAACGCCCATGCTTACTTACTCATGAGAGGGGCAGAGGCCATTAAGATGGCGATCCGGTTCACCGATACATTCGCCGGGAGAGCCCGTCGACGATCTCCTCGATGTGGCTCACGGTAGTATCGTACCTGGCGCTCATCGTCTTTCCCATCTCCTCCATGTTCACGCGCATGGTGCGCTCCCGCTGTGCGACACTCTGTTCGAGGCTCACAATCTTCATGCTAAGAGAGATGAGCAGCCCCCCGAGAGAGAGCATCATGAGCGTCGCAGCAACCGCTATGGTCAGGTCCTGCCAGAACCGCATCACCAGCACGACGGTGGAGACCACCATCACGATGGTGAGAATAATGTCGCCGATGAGTTCGCGAATCTCCATATTTTAAAGTGATGAGGATGCATTAATTAACCTACCTAAAATGAATGGAGTTGTATAATGCAGATACGCGACTGGCTACCGCTTCTTGGAATGCCCATCATGCTCCTCTCTGTCCAGGTGATTGCCGTCATACTCGTCCTCCCCATGCAGGCGGCGGGGCTTGTGGCGTTTGAAGATCCCGAGTCGGTTGCGAATCCCCTGATATTCATAGGGATGCTGCTCGCCTTCACGCTGGTCCTGCTCTTCCTGATCCGGGTGGGAGGACGGCGCTTCATCGCTGCCTTCATAGGTTTTGCCATATTCATGACGTTCCTCTACATCTTCGGGGCGCTCTCCACCCTCGCGCTCGGGACCACCGATCTCGCCGTCGTCGGAACGCTCATCGGTGCCGGGGCGGCGACGGCGCTCCTCTACCTCTACCCGGAGTGGTACGTCATCGATATTCTCGGCGTGCTGATGTCCGCCGGCGTTGCATCCATCTTCGGCATATCCCTCGCGGTCCTGCCGGTTCTCGTGCTGCTCGTGCTGCTCGCTGTCTACGACGCCATATCGGTCTATCGGACAAAGCACATGATCACGCTCGCCGAGGGCGTCCTCGAGACAAAAGCCCCCATCATGGTCATGGTCCCGAAGAGAATGGACTACTCGTTCCGGCGGGAGGGCCTCAACATGGGGGAGGGGGAGGAGCGCGGCGCGTTCGTCATGGGTATGGGGGACCTGATCATGCCCTCCATACTCGTGGCATCGTCGCACGTCTTTGTGGATGCGCCCGCCGTCCTCTGGGTTCTCTCCGCGCCGACGCTCGGCGCGATGGCAGGGTCGCTTGCCGGCCTCGCCGCGCTCCTCTATGTTGTCAACAAGGGAAAACCCCAGGCGGGCCTCCCGCCCTTAAACGGCGGTGCTATTCTTGGGTTTCTGGTTGGGGCGGCTCTCGCAGGCTCGCTTGCGTGGTGTCCTTTCTGTATGTAAGCAGAAGGTCGAGCACCGTCTCCACTCCCTCGCCGGTGAGCGTGGACATCGCCGGGTAGCCCTCGATTCCCTGGATATCCGCCTTGTTCGCGACCGTCACCACCGGCCCATCGACGAGCCGGCGTATCTCATCAAGAAGCCGGACCTGGTCGTCGAGCGTGTACCCGCAGTGCTCGCTTGCATCCAGTACGAAGAGCACGACGTCGGCGGTGTTGATGATGGCGCTTACTGCCTGCCGCTCGATGGGGTTTCTCTCGTCCGTCGGGCGCTCGAGGACTCCGGGCGTATCGATGAACTGGATCCGTTCGCGTTTCCCGATATCACGGTGGCCGACAATGATTCCCTTGGTAGTGAACGGGTAGGCGGCGATCTCGGGTTCTGCTGTTGAGACGAGCCTGATAAATGAGGATTTCCCTACGTTGGGGTATCCTGCCACCACCACGGTGAAGTCGTCCTCGTTCACGTGCGGAAGTTTCCGCAGTATGTTCCGGGCTTCGTTGAGGTAGACGAGGTCGTCTTCCACCTGGTGGACGACCGAGGCGATCCGGGCGACGGCCTGCCGGCGGGGCCGGCCCGTATCCTCCGCCGACCGCATGTCGTGGGCGTACCCCGAGCCGATGGTCATGACCCTGTCAGCCGCCCAGGTGACGGCGCCGAGGGACTGTTTCAGCCGGTCGAGCGAGACGAGGATGTCGGTCACCTCCTGGTAGAAGGGCGAGAGGCGCTCGAAACTCGGGAACGAACTGACCACGCTCTCCAGCTTGTCGTGGACGGCTTTCGCGACCGCTCTCACGAACTCCTCGTTTGCCCGATCGACGTTGATCTTCAGTTTCTTCTTGGCTGCCGCCCTGCGAAGACTGCGGTCGAGCAATTCGTCCGCCGTCGGAACGGTCGGGATGGTTTCAAACTCCACTGCACGCACAACCTAATGTATTTAAACAACGCATTATGACTGATAATTATGGATCTCTCTCCAATTCAGAAGGATATCCTGATAACTCTGATTACACTATATCATCAGTCTTCTCACTCTATAAAAGGTGAGGAGATCGCGGATGTGCTGAAGCGTAACCCCGGCACTGTTCGTAACCAGATGCAGGCATTAAAAGCACTGGGGCTTGTCGACGGCGTGCCCGGTCCCAAAGGCGGTTACAGCCCAACCGCCCGTGCATACAAGGAACTGAACCTCGCGGACCTTGAGCACCAGTCCGAGGTGCAGATCCTCCGCGATGGTGAGAAGGTGAAGGGGGTCCGTGTTGCGGAGCTCGGTTTCACCACCCTCTGCCACCCGGATCTCTGTCAGGCGATGGTCAGGATCATCGGGAGCGTGAAACTCTTCCGCGTGGGGGATATGGTCTCGATCGGGCCCACGCCGGTGAACAAACTCCTCGTCCGCGGTGAGATCTTCGGGATGGACGAAAACCAGCAGGCGCTTCTGATCAGTGTATCCGAGATGATATCTCTGCCGAAACAGTCGATCGGGCACTACATGAGCACCCCGCTCCTGACCCTGCCGCTCTCTGCCACCCTCCGAGATGCTGTTCACCTCTTCAACACACACCACATTCACGGGGCGCCGGTGATGGAGGATGGCGACCTCGCGGGCATCGTGACATTGAGCGATGTCGCCCGCGGCCTGGACGAGGGTCTGACGCTGGATACGCCTGCCGCACAGGTCATGACCACCGATGTGGTGGAGGCGCCGTCGTCGATCCGGCTCTATGAACTCGTGGGCCGGTTTAAGGAACGGGAGATAGGGAGGTTGATTGTGGTCGAGGATGGTAAGCCCGTAGGGATAGTTACCCAGACCGATATTATTCGAGTCTTTCCCTCACTTTGATACCCTCCCCGTTCGGAATTTCGCGCTTCGACCCCTCTGGTGACGGATAAGTATTTATATAAGAATACCTATGGTGCTTCTGTAAAACGAGTTCTGTTTGAGAGTACATTTCACAGAGCTCAATGAAAAGGGGGAAATGAGAACATGACAGATATACCTCTAGCACCTATTGGCAGAATCGTGAAGAAGTCGGGCGCGGAACGTGTGAGTTCCGATGCCAATGAAGAGCTCGCAAAATTGATGGAACAGTACGCGTCACGGATCGCAAAAGAGGCGATCAAGCTGGCGGGTCATGCCGGCAGAAAGACGGTCAAGGCAACCGATGTCCGGATGGCAGCCGAGTCCGTGAAGTGAACCAACCCTGACTCCATTTTTACAGCCCGGAGGGATCTGCTCCTCTGCCTGATCCGTTCGGTAGTGCTCCAGCATAGAA